>JAUHVK010000035.1 GCA_030425145.1 Alphaproteobacteria bacterium
AACGTCGGCGCATGAGATGGTCACCACGGGGCGCGCATCGCGTTGCTGTTACGCGGGCTGCTGTCCTTGACGGCAGGCTAGGTGTCTCAAAGCGGGCCGCTTGACCACCAGCTTTTGCCCACTCCCCTATAAAGGCAAAATATCAGATTTAAGGGCAACGCCTCGCCGTTGATTTCTTTAGGTTTGCCGTCTCGCCTTTAAGGGCAACGTGACACCAGCGGCACAAAATCACGTTTCTTGGAACATCCAAAGATTGGCTCGTTCAAATCCTCGGCCAACCGACTTGTTGTAGCGGCAACCACCTGCCTATGACCGCTGGGCAAACGCCGCGAACAGGGCAAGCGTGCGCTCGCTCACATGATGCTCGATCCCTTCGGCATCGCGTTCAGCCGTCTCGGGGTCGAGCCCGAGGCTCAGGAGAAACCGCAAGACGATCTCGTGGCGGTGCCTGCATTCCTTGGCAAGCGCCCGGCCTTCCTCGGTCAGAAAGACCGAACGGTATTTCGCGCGAGTGATCAGGCCGTCCCGCGCCAGACGGCCGAGGGTTTTGGCGACCGTCGGCGCGGTAACGCCCATCCGGGCCGCGATATCGACCGGTCGGGCCTCGCCGTTCTCGTGGATGAGTTCGGCGATCAGTTCGACATAATCTTCCGCCACTTCGCTGCGCCGCGCCTCGCGCACACCGATGAAGGCCTCGGCGCGGGATTCGACCGCACGTGCCTCTGCCTCGGTTGATTCAAGGTTCTCATCATCCGTCATGCCGTCACCTTCGCACGATCAGGATTGACTCGTAAAGCCTGAGCGATGATTATTAGCCTATGCTAACTTTTTGCGCCGGGACTTTGGCCTGCGTGTCATCTGAAGGGACAACGTCCATGCCTGTCGATACCAGCAAGCGAGGGCGCGAGGTGTCGTCCGCCGTGGAGACATCTCGGCCCACAGCGCCACCTGCGATGGTCACGGAGCCAGTATCGGCGTCGCGACGCGCGCTGTTGGTCGGCGGTCTGGTGGCTGCCGGCGGAGCGGCCGTGGCCGCGAGCCGCGCGCAATCCCAGGCAACGCCCGACCCGATGGCGGGGCATGCGATGCCCGGCGGGGCGGTCGATCCGTATTCGGCCCATGACAGTGGCATGGCGCATGGCAACATGACGATGGTCGGCCAGGTGGATCACGCGGGGAACGGCTTTAACCCGACGGCCATGCTGACCGACTGGGAGGTCGGCCGGACCGAGATCATGCCGTATGGTCGCACCTTGCGCACCTTTGAGGTCGAAGCCATCGACATGGAAATCGAGATTGCTCCCGGCGTCTTCTTTCCCGCCTGGACGTTCAACGGTCGCGTGCCCGGCCCCGCCCTGCGCGCAAAGGAGGGCGAACGGCTACGGATCGTCTTCCGCAACCTCGGTTCACATCCCCATTCCATGCATTTTCACGGCATTCACTCGGCGCGAATGGACGGCGTTCAAGGCGCCGGGCTGATCGATCCGGGCGAGGAGTTCGTCTATGAGTTCGATGCCAAGCCCTTCGGCTGTCATCTCTATCATTGCCACGCGCTGCCGCTGAAACGGCACATGCACAAGGGCATGTACGGCCTGTTCGTGGTCGATCCAGATCCGGCGCGCCACCCCGAATTTGCGGCTGTTGCCGCGTCGCGTGTGCTGGGCAGCCCGGAAAACGCCGAATGGCAGGAACTGGCGATGGTGATGAACGGCTTTGACACCAATTTCGACGGCGAAAACGAGGTCTATGCCGTCAACACGGTCGGCCAGGCTTACATGAACGCGCCGATCCGGATCGACAAGTCGCGCCCGGTCCGTATCTACCTCATGAATGCGACCGAGTTCGATCCGATCAACTCGTTCCATCTGCACGGCAATTTCTTCGACTACTACGACACCGGTTCGCAACTCACGCCGACCCTGCGCACGGTCGATGTGATCATGCAGTGTCAGGCGCAGCGCGGCATCCTCGAGTTCAGTTTCGCGGACCACGAGGATGGATTGTACATGTTCCATGCCCATCAAGCCGAGTTCACCGAACTAGGCTGGATGGGCTTTTTCGACGTGCGGGAGGCCGGAGCATGACCGATCAGAGCGAACACAGCCGCCCGCCAATGACCCGCCTGCTTTTCGTTCTCGTGCCGCTGGCCGTCATGCTGGGGGCTTTCGTGTGGATTGCCTCGCTCGATCCGCTGCGCGGCTTCAACAATGGCGCGCCCCCGGTCGAGGCGTTGACCGTCGAACGGACGATCCTAGATGGGTCGGGGATTTCGCTCAGTGTGCGCGCCGGCGGATCGGAAGCGATGGTGGTCGCGCAGGTTGCCGTGGATGATGCATACTGGACCTTCACGCAGGAACCGGCGGGGCCGATTGCCCGCGGCGATGCGGTCTGGCTGCGCATTCCCTATCCGTGGGTCCTTGGCGAGGCCCATCATGTCAATCTGCTGACGAACACAGGCGCGACCTTTGGGCACGAGATCGCGGTTGCAGTTTCGACGCCAAGTCCCACCTGGGGGCAACTTCGGCTCCAGGCGGTGATCGGGGCGATCGTCGGCCTTTTGCCGGTAGCGCTTGGCCTGATGTTCTATCCGGCCATGAAGGGCGTCGGGCGAAGGGGGATGAACTTTCTGCTGGCGCTGACGGTCGGGTTGCTGGCCTTCCTGCTGATCGACACCATATCCGAGGCACTGGAGCTATCGGCAGAAGCGGCCGCGATATTCCAAGGTTCTGCCATGGTCTGGCTGGCGGCGCTTACAAGCTTTCTTCTATTGATGGCTATCGGGCGCTGGCGCGGCAATCCGGAAGGCATCGCGCTTGCGTTCTACATTGCCCTCGGGATCGGGCTTCACAACTTCGGCGAAGGGCTGGCAATCGGCGGCGCATTCGCCGCCGGGTCGGCGGGGCTTGGAACTTTCCTCGTCCTAGGCTTTGCCTTGCACAATGTCACCGAGGGCATCGGCATCGCCGCCCCGATGCTTCGTGCCCGGCCAACGCTTTGGACGTTTGCCGCTCTGACCCTGCTCGCCGGTGGCCCGGCCATCCTCGGAATGTGGGCGGGCAGCCTTGCCTATGCGCCGCAATGGTCGGCACTGGCACTCGCCGTCGGAGCGGGTGCGATCCTGCAAGTCATGGTCGAGGTCAGCGCCTACCTTGTACGTCAAAACGCCGACAGGCAGGCGGCGCTGATGTCACCAGCCGTACTGGTCGGGCTTCTGGGCGGCATCGCCTTCATGTACGCGACGGCGGCATTGATCAAGATCTGAGCGGTAATCGGCTGTTTCGGCTTCATGGGGCGGTCGCCCAGCTCTATAAACTGACCCCGTCTGTCCACGGGGAGATCGCAATTTTCGTGCCCCAGTTTGTGCGCCCAAGAGACTTATTCTTTCGTGATTTCGAAATAAAGAATTTGAGGCTAGAGCGACTAGAGGATCCCACAGATAGGTGAAAACACCGCAAATCCATCTGACTACTATTTCTGAGCCGCACGTCGAAATCGACTGTCTCATATTTTTGGTCTGTCACGATTCTGGTCCTCCGTTGAACAATCAACAGATGTTACGCACCAAAACGAGTGCTTCTTTAGAGGTGTTTCATGGCATCGCCCGCCACATGCGGAAACGCACCTGTTCGGTCACCTCGCGGATTAGACCTTGCGCTTCCATCCAAGCAAGGTTGCGCTGGACGGCGGCGCGGCTGGCACCGGTCAGGGTCTCGGCCATTGGAGCGGAGACGACGGGCCATTCGGTCAGCACCGCGCGCAATGCAGGTGGTGTCTTGCCAGAGAGCGGTGCCATCATGTTGTCCGCCCGCGCTGACCATGCCTGGATATCGTCGAGGTGCCGCATCGCGGTCAGGCATGCTGTTTCCATTCCCTCGAGCCAACGCTGCATGCGCTCGGCAGGTGGGCCACTGGCGCGCAGCCCCCCTGCCCCGCGCATAGCCAGAGGCGCAAAGATGGCCCCCCCATTCGAATTCGCGCCTTCGCTGGCGGCAATGCGTGCGGCGGTAACCGCCGCTTCCATACGGTCGCCCTGTTGCCCGAGGCCCGCAAGGCTCCAGAGGTGAAACCCCATGCAGGCGCGCGTGATCGGGTGCAGGTCGGCGGCTTGCGCCATCAGGTCAAGCCAAACGCCTGCGCGATCTGCAAAGGGCTCGGCTTCATCCGCCATGTTTTCAGGGTCACGGCGATCGAGGAAAGCGGATAGGTCCACCTCTGGGCCGGGACCGCCTGTAAGGCGCCGCACCGCCCATCCGACACGCGCGAGCGCTGCGGTGTCGTCCTGCACCCCGGACAAGCGCATGGATATCCAGAGTGCCAGCCGATCCGGGCCAATTCGGTCGCCCACAAACCAGCTGAGGTCTGCCGCCTCCATCAGCGCGAGCCTGTGCCGCCAGCCCTCCGGGCCACGCCGCAAACGATCATCCAGCGCGCCAATCCGGCCAGCCACACGGGCGAGACGGGCGGCACTGCCCGCCTCGGCGCGTCGCCAATCGTCGAGGACTGCGGTTTCACGCGGCTTTGCCTTTGGCCCGGGCAGCAGATAATCCGGCTCCACTTCCATCGGACCGGGAAGGAACCACAGGTCGTCCTCGGACGTCTCTTCAATCCCCTCCGCATCAACTAGAGGACCGTCCAATTTACTATACTGCGTAGGTACTTGAGGCTTCATATGTGCAAAATATGGCGCTTTTGCATTTTACCAAAGTGTTTTGTTAGGGTGCGCCTGCACACCCTATATAGCACGCGCGCGCGGTGGTCTGCGATATCTCTCTGATCGCGCTCAGCATATGAAAACCAAGGGGTTTTTGATTTGCAGCACCACAAAGAGCGCCCTTGCCTCTGTTTACAAACGGTCGTTTAGTAGCAATACCTTAAATTGCAAACGGCTCGTTTTCATGCCCCTGATAGGCTATGCGCGCGTCTCGACCGAAGATCAGACCCCCCTGCCCCAGTCAGAGGCCCTGCAAACTGTGGGTTGCGGCGAGATCTTTGAAGAGCACGCCTCGGGCGGCAATCGCGCGCGACCGGTGCTGGCACGCGTGCTCGAACGCGTCCAGAGCGGCGATACGCTGGTCGTTGTGCGGATCGACCGGCTAGCGCGATCTCTGTCGCACTTGCTGGAGGTGATCGAACGTCTGGAGGCCAAGGGAGCTTTCTTCCGCTCCCTACAGGACCCCATCGACACCGCTTCCCCGCAGGGCAAGTTCACATTGCAGGTTCTGGGCGCCGCGGCCGAGTTCGAGCGCGCGCTGATACGAGAGCGCACAAAGGCCGGGCTTGCCTCTGCGCGCGCCAAAGGGCGCGTTGGTGGCAATCCTGGGCTACGCGCCAAGGATCCCGCTGCGCTGCGCAAGGTGCGGCTGGCGCGACAGGACGGCTACATGGAGCGCCTCAACGAGACCGCGCAGGATTGGGTGCCCCATGTGCGCCGCTTGCGGCCGGATATGGCCTGGGAAGACCTGCTGCGGATCATCAATGGCCCCCTGCCCCCAGATCGCCATTGGACACAAAGCCGCCTGCTCCGCGCTGTGAAAGCCTATGTCCGCGACGGGTTTCTACCAGATGCAGTGCTTGGCCGCGCCGGACGCCGCGAAACCGATGACCGCCTGCCGGCTATCGTGGCTGCCATCAAAGGCTCGGACCCCGAAATAACACTGCAGGCGATCTGCAACCGGCTGGAATCGATGCGTGAGCGCACCCCCCGAGGGCGCACTATCTGGCAGCCGTCTTCGGTCAAAATGCTGCTTGAGCGTGCGGAAAAGTTGGGGCTCCTCTGAACACGACACTTGTGTTGGCCTAACGGATTGCCACTAAATCTAGAAAGTGCTTGCACGAATCTGGCTGCTCGGGCAATAGTCTCGAAAAATAACGCGCGGTCACATAAAAAACGCGCCCACGGATCGGGGCAGACATGAGCGAAGCAGAACAGGATCTAGATATCGCCATCGGGCACTACGCGGAACTTCTCGCGTCGAACCTGCATGCTCAGCGCGCTGCACACTTCCCACCAGATGCTAAGAAGGTGATGCGCACTTTGACCAGCGGCGAAGCTGCTGAGCTCCTTGGCGTCGACCATACCTATCTTCGGAAGCTTCATCGAGAAGGAAAGATCGTTGACGTAGAGACGACGGCTGGAAGTCATCGCCGCTATACGCTCGACGATATCTGGGAAATCCGGCAGACGCTTGAAGGAAACGCAAAAAAGGCTGGAACTTACGTGCCTGGACGTCGCGACGGTGACGAGCTTCAAGTCATTTCAGTGGTGAACTTCAAGGGCGGTAGCGGCAAAACGACGACGTCTGCTCACCTTGCTCAGCGCTTGGCGCTCAAGGGGTACAGGGTTCTTGCGATCGATCTCGACCCCCAAGCATCTCTTTCGGCTCTTCACGGAATCCAGCCGGAACTCGACCTCATGGAAGGCGGAACCCTCTATGATGCCGTTCGCTATGACGATCCGGTTCCGATCGCCGAAGTGATCCGTAAGACCTACATCCGCGGCCTTGATCTTATCCCGGGCAACCTTGAACTCATGGAGTTCGAGCACGAGACGCCTGCTGCGATCCAGCGAGGTGGAGCAAAGGCGTTCTTTGCGAGAGTTCATGATGCTCTCGATAGTGTTGAAGCAAACTACGACGTTGTTGTGATCGACTGTCCGCCGCAACTTGGTTTCTTGACGATGTCAGCACTTTCCGCGTCCTTGGGTGTGCTCGTGACGGTTCACCCGCAGATGCTTGACCTTATGTCGATGTCCCAATTCCTGCGAATGACTGCGGATCTTCTTGGAGTAATCAGGGATGCAGGCGCAAATCTGCGCTTCGATTGGCTTCGCTTCTTGCCAACGCGATACAAAGTGGGCGACGCGCCACAGACCGAAGTCATCGCCTTCATTCGCGGGCTCTTTGGGAGGTCGGTCCTGACTAATCACATGGTTGAGTCGACCGCAATTTCTGATGCCGGCTTGACCAAGCAAACGCTCTACGAAGCTGACAAGAAGGACTTCACGCGTCAGACGTTTGATCGTGCGATCGAATCTATGAATGCAGTGAACGATGAGATCGCTGAAATCATCCAGAACACATGGGGGCGGAATGGCAAGAAAGCCTAAACTTGGCCTGCCGCTGCAGACCCTTCGCAACGCTCCTGACGCTCTTGAAGGGCGCCGACTGCGTGGCGGTGTTTTTGAGATCGATCCGGCGCAGATTGTTACCGAAGGACGGTTGGATGACAGGCTTCAGATTGAAGTTGAGGGCCTGAAGAACTCTATTTCCAAGAACGGTCAGCGTGTGCCTGTCTTGGTCCGCCCACTGGAAGGCGATCGCTACAACCTGATCTATGGCCGCAGACGCTTGGAAGCATGTCGCGAACTCGGTATCAAAGTTCGAGCCATCGTCACAGAGGTTGAAGGTGATCAAGCGCTTCGAGATCAGCTTCTCGAGAACCAAGAGCGTCGTGATCTGAGCTTTATTGAACGTGCGCTTGTAGCGACGGCGCTTCTGGACGGCGACCATTTGGAAGGGGCTGAGCGCACCAATCGTGGTGTCGCCGAAGTCCTTAACCTCCACGAAGCTGGGGTTTCACAGCTCTTGAGTGTCGTTCGGACGGTCGGCGAGGATCTCATCCAGGCAATTGGTGCAGCTCCTGGGATTGGTCGCCCGAGATGGGAAGAGCTCAAAAAGGCTTTGGGTGCCTACGACGGTGATCGGGACCAACTGCTAGCAATAGCTCATGCAGCCAAGTCCGGAAGTTCCGGCTCGGTCGATGAGGTTTCTGAGCGTGCGTTTCTCGCAGTTCTGGCAGCTGCGAAGAGCGCAGAGAAGAAAGCAAGCCCGTCTAGAAAGGGTGTGCCTGCTTTGGCGATCCCCGGTGTTGGAGCTGCGACGGTCAAGACCGGCCGCCAAGGCAAGCAGCTCAAACTTGATCTAACTACGGATGAACCTGATTTTATCAGCTGGTTGGAAGGCAACGCCCCAAAGCTGATTACCGAGCTTCATGAGCGCTGGAAGCGTTCAGGAGACTGAGGAAGAGCAACCAACAAGAAGGAGGCACGATACAGGCAAAAAGAAAAAGGCCCCGAGAAGCTAGCTTCACGAGACCTTTGTAAGGTTTCGCACCGGGATCAGCCCGCTACAAAATCTCAGTTTTCGCACTTCTGAATGTAGCGTTCTGGCCCCTACCCCGCAAGCGCAAAGCGATTCGCGGGCCCTAGAATTTTTGTCTTCGTGGACATTTTCATGGAGTACACACCAATCTCGCCGTTTATGCGGCCGATTTCGCACGCCCACTTGCGCGTTATTGAGCGACCCGAGGCATCTGTTCCAGCCAGACCCGTTAACAAGTGGGAACTCCTGCGCGAGCTCTCCAAGGCGCAAGCGGCCTTTGGGGTCTCGGAACGTGATCTGACGGTTTTGCAGGGGCTCCTCAGCTTCTTTCCGGACGATGCGCTTGGCGGGAACGCCGAGATGGTCGTCTTCCCCTCGAACAAGGCGATCTGTGAGCGCCTGAATGGTATGCCCTGCTCCACGATGCGTCGTCACCTCGCGCGTCTTGTCGAGGCTGGCTTGCTCCAGCGGCGCGATAGCCCCAACGGGAAGCGTTACGTCCGCAAGCACGGCGAAGATCGCGTTGCCTTTGGCTTCGATCTTTCCCCGCTCTACTGTCAGTCCGAGGAGATAGCACGGGCCGCAGAGGCCGTACGTGAGGCTGAGGAGCGCGTCAGGCGCCTGAGAGAGGTCGTAAGCCTCATGCGACGCGACCTCGCGGCCCTCGCCGAGTTCGGAGACGAGATACAGCCCGGCCTAGGCTTCTGGGATCAGCTTCGCGACAAGGCCGCACTCACAGCCCGCGCGCTTCGCCGCAAGCTTTCAATTGAGGACCTCGCGGCCTATCGAGCCGACCTTGAAGCTCTCCTTGACCAGGCACGCAACATCATTGATGGCCCTGAAACAGAAGAAATGAACACCAATGATGCCCATTCTGAGCGTCACCATCATAATTCAAATAAAGAATCTATAGATCTTGAACCTGCTTTAGAAAAAAGCGGGGCGGCGGCGGGTGTGCCAGATGTGGACACGGATGAGGCTGTGGCTGACGTCGATGAACAGGACACAAGACACCTGCCAAAGATCCCGCTGCACCTAGTGATCGCGGCATGTCCCTCGCTTAAAACCTTCTACCAAGGTGAGATCCGGCATTGGCATCAGCTCTTCGATGCGGCGTGCCATGTGCGGCCAGCCATGGGAATCAGTGCGTCTGCATGGGAAGAAGCACAGCGGTTCATGGGTCCGGAGCAAGCGTCGATCGTCGTTGCTGCAATGCTGGAACGCTTCGCCGACATAAGATCGCCTGGTGGATACTTGCGAGCTCTGACTGCCAAAGCTGCGGCAGGCGAGTTTTCCTGTGGCCCAATGGTCATGGCATTGATTGGCCGGCGGAACGCGGCTTAACAGCTGTTAAACTCCGATCTCGTGCGGCTGGCATGGCATAACTTAACAGCTGTTAAGTAGGCTCTCGGCACACAAACGGTGTTCGAGAGAGAAAAGTTAGGGGGTTGAGGTGTGGCGGTATTTGAGATCGTGAAAGTGGCTTTCGCCTTCGTCCCGGCGAAGCTCTGATGACGAGGGCATCCCGATCATCATGGTAAAACCTCAGCTGGTGACCATCGCTGCTAGTAGCGCAAAGGCGGCTAGCGAAGAACATACAGAGCGTTGCGCTGCAGCCAACCTAGCAGTTGCGCGCCTCCGCGGCCCCTGCCCTTTTCGATGTCTGAGATCTGATGATGAATACCCTCAACAATTGGCTCTACGCTATCCGGCGCCTGCTGACGGCGATTTGGGTCCTGGCCTCGGATATTCGCTTGGCCTTCATCGGTGCTAATGCCTGAGAGGTAGGTTGTGGATGTCTGTTGCATGATATCGTGGCTACGGGCCGTAGCGCACAAGGAGCAGACGATCGATGGTTGCCAAAACCGTTTGACTAAGGGCTCGATCCTCGAATTCCCGCGCGCGGGGAAGGGGGAGCCGGTAACTTCTCAGTCACTTCGATAATGGCGACATGGCCAACGAGGCAATCGGTTCCTCAAGCGCAGCAGCTGGTTGCCAGCGGTCCCGCGTTCCGCTGATTTGGTCGTAGTGGACGACGAGGACATCGCAGAACAGCGGTTGCAACTCAATCTCTTGATTTCATGACACCCGAACTCTTCAAAAGAGTGCATTGACGTTGGCTGCGGAATGATCTGATCCGTCAGATGGAGGAAAATGATTTAATAACAATAGGTTATTGCGTTTTTTGGTATTCGCGATGAGAAATCATGCCCATAACAGCCTTCATCGACATGATTTCCCTTTCCAGGGTGCCGATCCGCTACATCGACGGGAAGCCAAAGCATCAGCACGCTTTACGAAGAAGTTGGCAGTTGCGGGCCGATTGAGCGGTCTGGGCTATCTCGTGAAGAAGGAACCGCCACAGGTCTAGCCGATGGGCCCTGTGGAAGTTCTGATCCCGTCGTACCAGTACAGTTCGGTGGCGGTTGGGTGTTTCATGGGTTTGGTCCACGAAAAGTGAAAGTGTTCTTCGGGTTTTGTGACTGACGGATGAGGGCCTTTGGGGTCCCTCAGATGGGTCCGGGCCGGATTCCGGTCTGTCTTTCCTGATGAAGGGCATTCCGATGCAAACAGGTGTCTTGCGCGTGTTGCGCGCGACCGCTGCCTCCTGGTGGCGGCATAGAGAACTGCGCCGAACTGGCCAGACGGGGCTGGCGAAGCGGCTCGAAAGCGAGACCGTCATGCGTGATCTCGGCCATCTGAAGCAGGCGGCGTTATTGCCAAACGCGCATGTGATCTGCGGGGAGGGTGGGACGTTCCTTCATCTCGGCTGGACCACAGTGTCGACTTTCGCGCCGATCGAACGCTTTCCCTTGGCCGCTCTTGCGGTCGCACGAGGGACCCCGTTCATCGATATCCGACCCGTCACCGATGTCATCGCATTCGCGAACTTGCCGCGGGTGGCGCGGGACAGATCTGTCGACCCTGACCATTCAGGTGCCGGCCAGTCTGTCTCGCTGACCACCTACATCGACATGGTCGAAGCCCTCGGTGCCAGGATCGCCAACGATCCGCGGCCCTGTCGGTCAATCTGATCCCCAATCTTCTCACCAACACTCGAAAGGAGGCCAGCCATGGCCCGATCCCGCACGCCCAAATTCGATGCTTCCGAGGTCATCACGAACGAAATCATCCGCATCATCGAACGCGGCGTGCTGCCGTGGCGCAAGCCCTGGACCGCAGGTGGCAGCGCTCGCCCCTTGCGCGTGGGCGGTGAGCCCTACCAGGGCGTGAACAACTTTCTGCTGACCATGCGAACGGTGATGGCCGGCCACAGTTCGCCCTTCTGGATGACAATTCCGCAGGCCAATGCGTTGGACGCAAAGGTGCGCAAGGGAGAGAAATCCTCCGTCGTCGTCTACTACGGACAAAGCCGGACGAACGCCGCCGATGAGGACGGTCGCAGCGACGGGGATGATCACTCCGAGGAAGCCCGCATCTTTCGCTTCCAGAAATCCTACCGCGTGTTCAATGCCTGCCAGATCGAGGGCCTGCCCGAGAGCTTCTATCCGGACCCGGAGCCAGTGTCTGAACATCCGCCGTCCGAGCCCATCCCGCATATGCAGGCGTTTTTCGACGCCATCGACATCACGACCGTCTTCACCGGGACGGAAGCCTACTACCTGCCGCCCGTGGACAAGGTGTTCATGCCATCCATTTCCAGGTTCGAGAACCCGCGGAATTTCTACGGGGTCTGGGCGCATGAGCTGGCCCATGCCACAAAAGCACCGCATCGGCTGAACCGTGATTTCGGGCTCTCGAAGTTCGGCAATACCTCCTACGCCCGCGAGGAGATCGTCGCGGAACTGACCTCGGTGTTCCTGGGGCAAACGCTTGGCTTCACCGCGCATACGCTCGAGATGAATGCCGCCTACCTCCACAACTGGTTGCGCGTCCTTCGGTCGGACAAGGGCGCAATCTTCAAGCACGCTGCGGATGCGCAGCGCGCCTGCGACTACCTGATCGCCAAATCTGAGGCGGGTAGGGCAGGGGGCCGCGCCGAGGCCGCCTGACATCCGAGTAAACGGAGACTCCCATGTCACGTAAAGAACCCAAGACGCTGCGGGTGGCCTGCTTCAACGACGGCCGCCGCAAGATCATCTCCTTCAAACGCGGTGCCTATTGGTGGAGCGCGTCTGAGGGCGCGTATCCGCTCTCGGCAGCGCTCGAGACCATCACGGACCAGGGCGGCTGGATCGAAACCATCCCCAACCCGAATTACAGACCCAAGGGGCTGTTCGGGTAGGGCACCTTCTGCTTCGGTCCTTCCGCCAAGCGGAAAAGAAAAAGCTGGCTTTGGGAAGGGTGTTTCAACTTCTCAAAGGAGATCCCTATGTCCATGATCGTTCAACCCCAGCCAGACCGTCCAGATCCGACCGTGATCGCGGCGCAGAACGACGCGTTCCGCAAGCTTGCCTGCCTCGGGGTACCACCCGCGCAGCCCATCCAGGGCCGGATGCACGTCACCCGTTCGCTCATGGAGGCCGGCGACGGCTTCATGGCCGAGGCGGTGAAGGCCGCCGGCGAGTTTGCCACGTTCGAGCCCGAGAATGATCCAGAAGGCTGGCACGATTTCGGGGCAGTCGAGATCCGGGGCGAGACCGTGTTCTGGAAAATCGATCTCTACGAGGCGGATTCGGATTTCCGCTATGGTGCCGAGGCCCCGGACAATCCCGCCACCACCGTGCGCGTGCTGACCATAATGCTGGCGCGCGACTGGTAGGGCAGGGGTTAGCCTCAATACCCACACAACCGACACGGAAGGCCCGCTGCCCCTCAAAGGGAGAGTGGGCCTTTTGTCGTGGTGATCCCTGAAGCCGGGGATTGGTCACGCCCGCGCGCGCGGGCCACAGCTCACCCATCTGGAAGGATATCCCATGACCACAAGCTTTGCCCCCCTCACCGTCGCCATTGGCGATCTTGTCGCCCACCCCGCCAATGTGCGCAGCAACGCACCGGAAACCTATGACCCCGAGAACATCGCGCATCTCAAGGCCAGCATCGCTGTACTGGGCCTCCTGCAGCCGCTTCTGGTCCAGCAGGTCGACGGCAAATACGCCGTGCTGGCCGGTGGCCGGCGCCATGCCGCGCTGAAGGAGCTGATCGCCGATAAGGCCACCAAGGGGTTCACGGCGAAAACCAAGGTCGACTGCCGCCTTGTCCCTGAGGACTGCGACGTCACCACGGCTCTGTCGCTCGCCGAGAACATCACGCAAGCGCCGATGAATGCCATCGACGAATTCGAGGCCTTCGCGCGGATGATGGAGGTCGACGGCCAGACGCCCGAAACGATCGCCAAGACCTTCGGAACGACGGTTGCCGCCGTGAAAGGACGGTTGCGCTATGGCCTGATCCACCCCGACATCCGCGCGGCTGCCCGGGCCAAGACGATCACGCTCGATACGATGAAGGCTTTTGCTGAGCATCCGAGCCAGGAGGTGCAACGCGAAGTCTATGAGGCGCTCACCAAGGAGGACAGCTACCTGCAGGCCTACACGGTGCGGCAGGCGCTCAAGTCGCGTGGTGTGCAGGTCAGTGACGATATCGGGGCATTCGTGCGTGAGGTCTATGAGGCGCGCGGCGGGGCCATTGCGGCTGACCTTCTGGAAGAGCATTCCGTGCTCGAGGATGCGGCGCTGGTCGAAACCATCCTGCTCGAGAAGCTCGGTGCCGCCGCTGAGCAAGCCCGCGCAAAACTGGGCTTTGCCTGGGCCGATGCGATGGTGCGCTATGATTACGCGACCATGGCCGACTATGGCCGCGTCTATCCCGGCCCGATCGAGCCGGATGAGGCTGCCCAGAAGCGCATCGATGAGATCACCGCCGCGCTCGAGCAACTCCAGCTTGAGGTGGAGGATGAGGGGCTCGAGGACGAAGCCTACAACGCGCTTTGCGACCGCGTGGATGCTTTGGAAGACGAAGCTCGCGACCTGCAGGAGGCCTATAGCGCCAAGGATCTGGCGCGGGCCGGGGTTATCGCCTCGTGGTCGAATGGGAAGGTGACGATTCATGTGGGCCTTGTGCGCCCCGAGGACAAGCAAGAGGCAGCGCGCAGCGCCTCAAGTGTACAGGGCGGCAAGCACGAGTCCGAAGCGGGCGAGATCACCTACCCGGCCTCGCTGGCCGAAGACCTCAAGACGGAGCGGGCGATGGCCCTTGGCGCTGCAATGGCGCTGCATCCCGAGGCCACGCTCGATTTGACGCTCTTCAAGTTGGTCAGCGACGTTCTGGGCACCGGCATGAGCGTCACGCAGGCCATCAAGGTCGAGGCCCGCAAGGATTACCGCAGCCACGCCAAGATGGACGAGATCGACGAGACCTCGCTCGAGCAGGTGGCGGCGGCGCATGATGCGCTCGATCTGTCCTGGCTCGATGACGCGCGTTCGCCTGCCGATCAGTATGCGGCGTTTCGCGCGCTCGATGCGGGTGAGAAGGCCAAGCTCGTCGCATATGCGACGGCCAGCACCACGCAGTCCTGCTTTGCGCGGGACCGCCAGCGCGACAGCCTGATGCATGACTTCGAGATCGAGATTATGCCCGATATCCGCGTCCATTGGACGCCGACTGCGGCGCTCTTCAATCGCTTTAAGAAGGCCTGGCTCCTGAAAATCCTCGGCGAGGATCTGGGTCTCGCCCAGGAGTCGGTGACGCTGGCCTCGTCGAGCAAGAAAGAGATCGTCGCCTTTTGCGACAAGCTCTTCGCCGAACCCTTCGCCACCCTCACCGACGCGCAGCGCGCTGCTGTGGACGCCTGGTGCCCGCCGATGATGCAGACCAACGGTGTCGCCTTTGATGAGGCGGAGACCACTGCGGAAACCCCGGAGCCTGACAGCGAGGCCGCGCAAGCGGCCTGAGGCCTTACGCGACCCGCGCGAAGCATTTCGCCCGCGCGGGTCGTCCTTCCCACACTCAACCGAAAGACATCTCCATGGCTATTCTCAAGTTCTCTGCCTCCGCCGTCGCAGCGCAGATCGCCCATGCACGCTCTTGCAAAACCTTCCTGCCCAACTGGAACGGACCCGTGGACAGGCCCGCCCTGATCCTCATCGTTGGCAATGGCGTGCATCTGCGCTCGAACGGGATCGACGGCACGACCACCCGCATCGTCACGACCGAGCAAGCCGATCCGTCCTTTGCTTTCGCCGATGGCATGAACCCGTTTCGGGACACCGACTGGATGGCGCAGCGCCGCATGGCGTTTCGCGATCTGACCGGCCAGTTCTACACGGACATTCTCGACGATGTGCAGGTGCTCATCGACCGGGGGCAGGGCGCGATCCGGCTTGCCACCGATGGCCACAGCATCCGCGTCTTCGTGCGCCGGGCCTCGGACTACCTCATCGGCGGGACATACGACGTACCCTCGGGTCTTGGCGGCACCTTCCGGGTCATCCTCAAGGATGCCTGCGACACCTTCGCAATCGTGCAGAACTGCGGCAATTGCGAGGATTTCGACGCCATGCAGCCCTACCGCGTGCCGCTCGATGCCTTGATGGAACTCGATGATCGGAGGGTGGCGTGATGGGTTGGCTCTTCTACACCGACGGCCGCGTCCAGAGCTACGCAGATGAGAAAGCGGAGATTGCCCGGCTCTGCACTTTCGAGGGCGACAGGCGCAAAACCGAACTGGTCAAGGCCTGTAAGGTCGGCTCCACCTGGTATGCGGCGGCAAGGGTCGCCAATCTCGACGGCACCCCTGTCGAGGACGCGACCTATGTGACCGATGCGGATGGCTCCATCACTTTCGGGGCTGTCTTCCTCACCCGATACAATGACGGCTGCTGGGGCTACAAGGACATGGAGGAAAGCGCGGGACCGGTCGAATCCCGCGCGCCACTGAGCCTGTTGGCCCTGCTGTCCGACCTGAAAGATCCGGACAGCTACGCCCATGCCTGGCGCCAACGCTGCCGGGACTGGGCCACGATCCCTGACTATCAAGAGGGGGACAGGATCAAGCTCGCCGCGCCTGTGGCTCTCACCGATGGCAGCACCTGCCTGATCGTCACAGTGACCCACTACAGGCGCGGGCGGCAAAAGCGGCGCTGCTATCGGATCGAGGAAACCGGTGGACTCGTGCGTCTGTCGAAAGCCTCGCTTGCCGGCTCGGAGCTGCTCAGCTCTGCAAAGGGCGAGGCCAGTCCTGTGCTGGCGGAGTATCTCGCGGGGCGGGACGCTTAGGGGCGCACTGCGAGGAGTGCGCGTACCGTCTCGATTTCTAGCACCCAGTTGCTGGTCGTTTCGTTGCGCCATCTTATGCAGCGGATGATCCGATCAAAATCATCCTGAAGGGCGCGCGGAAAAACAGGCTCATGGTGTGCGATTCTGTTGCGGAGCCTCCTCACGGCTTCAATGTCAGACCTTAATTCAGATCGGCGCTGGTTGGCAGCGACACCACGAGGCGCGTCCGGAAACACTGCGTAGAAATGATCGTCCCACAGTCTGCCTTGGTGCCTGTTTGTCAGCATCTTCTCCCAAAACACGAACTTCAGTTCGGCGACTACCTTTCCGGCAGTGGGTTGCTGTGCTGCGCAGCCTTCGAGGTCTCGTTTGGGGCTGTATGCCGGACCGCGCGGGTTCGGCAACGAACGGATGAAGCCTTGTGTCCAAGGCCATGTTCCTCCGTGGACAGCTTCGATTGCTTCCACGATCGCGTTTCGCAGCGCAACTTCCAAAACATGGAGTGGAACCATGAACGCGGCTGATACTTGAAGATTCCAGTGGTATAGGTGGAGAGCCCGCGTCCTATCATTGCCGGTTTCGCGCAGATAGGTCGCAAACCTAGGTGCGGATAAGACGTTCGGAAGGTGGTGTTCTTCATCAGCCGTGAACGGTGGATACATTGACAGTAAAGACTTTCGGTGCCATATAGAGCATGAGCTTTGAGACTGCGGGCACTATGCCTCCCCTCATTGCACAAAGAAAGCAAAAGCCCGTCGCATTGCGGCGGGTTTTTCAGTTTTCTAAACCAACTCCGACAAACCGTTTGATTGGCCGGTCGGCGATTGGATGCCTCTTGGTCTGACCTCATCACCCCGAAAAGCGAAAGTGGGCTTTTTGTCCTTTGGAACTCAGACCCTGATCCAAAGGAAAACCCCCATGACCAAGCCCAATCCGGCAAACCCGCCTTTCCCAATCTCCGACGCTGATCTCGCCTCTGCGCTAGCGCAAATCGGCGCGGAGATCGACTACCAACCCCTGCGCAGTTCAGCGCTCGCGCGCATCATGCGCGAGACGTTTCATGGCAGCGATGCCAGCGGCGCGTGGGACTGGCGCATGGCCTACGATCTGATGCAGGCGGCGGCTGTGCAGGCGCTGCTACGTGGCGACAACAGTGAGGATGATTACTCCGCCGCAAAACTCCTTGCGTCACGTCTCCTGACGGAAACGCGCCGGTCAGAGCAACAGATCCGGCTGCAGCAGTTTTCCACGCCGTTGCCTTTCGCGGCAATGGCCGTGCGGGCGGCAGCCATTCGCAAGGGCGAGACCGTTCTGGAGCCCTCGGCTGGCACCGGCGCCTTGGCCGCTTTCGCCGCCCGGGCCGGTGCCACGCTTTTGCTCAATGAAATAGACCCCTTTCGCCAGAGCCTATTGCGCGCGGTCTTTGGCGGCGATGTGACGGGCCATGACGGTGAGCATATTGACGATCTGCTGCAGACGCCGGTTCTGCCCGACGTCGTGGTGATGAATCCGCCCTTCGCTTCCTCGGTCGATCGCTCGCGAGACAAGCACATCGCCGCCAAGCATCTCATTGCGGCAGCGAAGCGTCTCGCGCCCGGTGGGCGGCTGGTGGCGATCATGCCGCCAGGATTCACGCCCGAACGCGATACCGCGCATTGGTCCCGCGCCTGCGGTCTCCTGACGCCGCGCTTGGCGCTGACGATGCCGGGGCAGGTCTACCGCAAGCTCGGAACCTCTGTCGAAACTCAGCTGATAGTCTTCGACAAGGTGCAGGAGGACGGCGAGATGATCCGCGCCAGTGTCCGGGACTTGGATGAAGCCCTTCCTTTTATCGACGCCGTGGCCGCGACCCGGCTCGAGATACGCCCCGGCCAATCGGCTGAAGCAATCCCTCATGCTCGAGCAACCGTTCCATCATCTGCCCCGCGCAAGACCGTCGCTGCGCCTGTCGCCGCCTCCAAACCACGGGCCAATGCCGTCCGCCCGCTCTGCTTCACAAGCTTCGATGTCCCGCGCGACAACACCCCCGTCTCGGACATCTATGCGCGCTACCGCCCGCAACGAATCGAGATTGCAGGCACGCAGGAACATCCCACGCCGTTGGTCGAGAGCATCGCCATGGCCTCTGTCGCGCCACCCGTGCCTTCGGGTGGCGCCAGTTCGGAATTGTGCCTGCCAGCACGATTGATCGAGGAGGGACATCTCTCCGAGGCGCAGCTCGAGACCATCATCATGGCGCATGATGCCCATGGGCGTGATCTGCCCGGTCGGTTCACCATCGATGACGACCAGACCAAGCTAACGCGCGCCGATGATGACACCGTGGCGCGGGCCTATCGTCTTGGCTATTTCCTCGGGGACGGCACCGGCTGCGGCAAGGGCCGCGAATGCGCGGGGCTCATTCTCGTGAACTGGCTGGCCGGGCGTCGGAAGGCGATCTGGGTCTCCAAATCCGCCACGCTGATCGAGGATGCGATCCGTGACTGGACAGATCTTGGCGGCTCGCCTGCAGATATCCAGCCGCTCTCGAAATGGAAACCGGACCAGCCGATCCCGATGGGTGACGGCATCCTGTTTGCTACCTACGCCACGCTGCGCTCCGCGGGCAAATGCGGCACCACGCGGCTGAGCCAGATGCTCGACTGGATGGGCGAAGATTTCGACGGCGTCCTCGCTTTTGATGAGGCCCACGCCATGCAGAACGCGGCAGGGTCCGAGCAGGGCAGGGGGGTCAAACCCTCCCAGCAGGGCCTCGCAGGCCTCCGGCTGCAACTCGCGTCACCCCGCGCCCGCGTCTTCTACATCTCGGCCACGGGCGCCACGAGCGTCCACAACCTCGCCTATGCCGCACGACTGGGGCTCTGGGGGCAGGGCCCCGAATATCCCTTCCCGAGCCGCGAAGGTTTCGTCTCGGCAATGGAGGCAGGCGGCGTGGCCGCCATGGAGGTGGTCGCACGCGATCTCAAGACGCTCGGCCTCTACACGGCCCGTGCCCTCAGCTTTGATGGCGTGGAGTATGACGTGCTCGAACATGCGCTCACCCCGGCCCAGATCGAGATCTATGATGCTTATGCGACCGCGTTTCGGACGATCCACCACAATCTGGAAGCCGCACTGACTGCGACTGGCGTCAATGACGCCTCGGGGGAGACCAATGCGTCAGCCGCCCGGGCCTCGGCCAAGTCCCGCTTCGAAAGCACGAAGCAGCGCTTCTTCAACCATCTTCTGATGGGCATGAAGGCACCGACCATCATCCGCGCCATCGAGGACGACCTGGCAACGGGCCACGCGTGCGTCATCCAGGTGGTTTCGACCGGCGAGAGCCTGCTGAAACGTCGGCTTGAAACGATGGACGCGGAAGACGAGCTCGTCGAGGGTGCCTTGACGCCGCGCGACTATGTTCTGGGCTACCTGGAACAGGCCTTCCCGATCCACGCGCAAAAGCTGGTCGAGATCGACGGCAATATGGTGGCCGAGCCGCTCAGGGACGAGACCGGCGCGCTCGTTGTCTCGCGCGAGGCGCTCGCTTTGCGTGACGCGGCCATGATGGAATTGATGACGCTGGCCCCAATCCCCTCGGCGCTGGACCAGATCCTATGGACCTTTGGCGACGAGGCTGTCGCCGAGGTCACGGGGCGATCTATCCGGCCCCTCAAGGCCGAGGATGGTCATCTCTTCATCGAGAAGCGCGCCGCTAGCAGCAATTCGTCGGAGACCCAAGCCTTCATGGATGGTGAGAAGGATATCCTGGTCTTTTCTGACGCGGGCGGCACGGGCCGCTCCTATCATGCGGCGCAAACGGCGAGGAACCAGAAGCGGCGGCGGCACTACCTGCTGGAGCCCGGCTGGCGCGCCGATGCGGCCATCCAGGGGCTCGGCCGCACGCATCGTTCGGCCCAGGTCAGCGCGCCCTTCTTCCGGGTCTGCACCTCCGATGTGCATGGCGAGAAGCGCTTCACCTCAACTATAGCCAAACGCCTCGACCAGCTGGGTGCCTTGACGAAGGGCCAGCGCGAGACCGGCTCGCAAGGCATGTTCCGCGAGGAGGACAATCTCGAAAGTCCAATCGCGCGAGCGGCGCTGCGTGGGTATTTCGCCGATCTTGCCGCCGGGCGGGCCGAGGCGATGAGCTACGAGAGCTTCACCGACTGGACGGCCCTGCGGCTGATCGACAAGGACGGGGTGCTCCTTGAGGAGTTGCCGCCGATCCAGCGGTTTCTGAACCGGGTTCTGGCCCTGCCCATCCACATGCAGAACGCGCTTTTTGCCGAGTTCATGAAGCGGATCGCTGATCAGACCGAACGGGCGCGCGCGGCAGGCACGCTCGATCTCGGCGTGGAAACCCTGCGTGGCGAAAGGATCGAGCAGGTCTCCACAGAGGATCTCTGGACCTGCCCGAAATCCGGTGCCGTGACACGGATCATTGGACTTGAGGTTACCGACCCTGTCCACGTGCTGTCGGCGGATGACGCCCTGTCGCTCAACCCCGACAAGCTGCCGATGGTCAATCGCGCCTCCGGTCGCGCGGCGCTGATCTCGGCGCGGCCGATGCAGATGTATGACGAGGACGTCGTCACGCTGATGCGCAAGGCGGTGCGGCCAAACGGGTCGAGCTACCTGGAGGAGGCGCGGTTCGGGTCTTCTGCCTGGGAAGAGATCAGCAAGCCTGAGTTTGCGCGGCTTTGGGATGCCGAGGCTGCGTCCCTGCCAAAAACCACCACGACCAAGCTCTACCTGCTGACCGGGCTTCTGCTACCGATCTGGAAGGACATCCCGACCACCAATGAGCGCATCTATCGGGTCACGCCGGATGGGGCGACCGCCATGATCGGGCGCACGCTGAGCGAAGAAGGGGCGGCCGCGCTGCGCTCCCGCTTCCTCGTCTCCAACCCGCAAACACCGCAGGAGATGATGACCGTCGCTCTTGGCACTACAGCGCCTGTCGATATTGGCCGGGGTCTGACCCTGACCCGTCGCCGTGTCGCAGGCGAGATGCGCCTCGAGCTGGGCGGTGCGGATCGGGGTATGATCGAAAGCCTCAAAGCGCTTGGCTGTTTCACCGAGATCATCGCCTTCCAGTTGCGGGTGTTCCTCCCGCATGGGGACGGTGTCGACACGGTCAGCATTCTGGCACGGATCGTGGGGCAGGGAACCCCCAGAGCGGCGGACCAAGCCGCCTGAAAAGTCAAAGAGGGCTTTGGGTCGGGCGTCGCGGATCGGGATTTGACCGGTCTGCGCGTTCTTGGTGCGCGGGCAGGCCAATGGCACGCCTGCGCTCGTCCCAAATTCAGACAAGAGGACAGACCCATGACCAATCCCCAGATCGACTATGCCGCAATGGCGGCTCAGTGGCGCGCAGAGCGAGAAACCACCTTGAAGGCATCCCGAGCGGAGCTGATCGCACAACTACGTGCGCTCGGCATCAGCGAGGTCACTGCGGAATACGAAGGCTATGGCGACTCCGGCAATGTCGAAGATGTGATTGTGCAGCCTGCGGAGGCCAAACTGCCGGAACCGCTTGCCACCGAGGTGGGCGATTTCGCCTGGTCGCTCGCCTATCACCATCACCCGGGGTTCGAGAACAACGAGGGCGGCTACGGCACGCTGACCTGGGACATTGCAGCAGACAGCATCACCCTCGATCACGCCGACCGCTATGTCGAATGCTCGCACAGCTATGAAGAGGGGCTTTGAGATGGCCCATCCGCTTCATCATGCCGAAAGCTCTGCCCGGAAATTCGGCGGGGTGCCGTCTGACTATCAGGCCGTCCACGATTGGTTTGACGCCTCGAAAGAGCATCTCGCGCTTTTCACGCACCGGGCCTTGCGCCACCATACCCAAGGCCTGTTCGAGGCCGAACGTGTCTTCGGCCTGACCCTGACCAATAGCGCGGGTCGGGACATCCCCGTGCGCTGGATCGGCGAGCAGCATGTCCGCGAAGACTGCCAGGGCCGCATCCCGAGCATGGCGGACTGGCTGCGACGAATCCAGCCCGAGCCATGGATGGCCAATGGCCATATCGAGCAGCACGTCAGCGGGGAGCCCTGCGGCGATCCAAGGGTTGCCTGGGCCTCCGAGGTCGCCGCCGGACGAACGGTTCTTGGCCTGAAAGATTGGATGGCGGCGCGCGCGACGCAAGCCACGTAAAGCGCCTGACAGCTCTCGGTCGTTTGCCAAACGAATGCTGCATAGAAGCCTGGTCGGAAGATCGGGCTTCTTGCGGCGTTTACCCACCATTCTTCTTGAGGAGGTTCGCATGACACTCGAAGACATCAAGGCGGCCGTCGATGCCGGCCAGACCGTGCATTGGGCCAATACCGGCTACGTTGTCCACAAGGACCGGCTGGGTCAGTACCTGATCACCTATATGCCGAACGGCAGCTGCATCGGCCTGACCGAGCGGGAAGCGCACCGGTTGAACGGAAAATCGGCGGAGTTCTTCATCGCGCGGTCGGAGGACGGCGTTCGGGCAGCCAAGCAAGACCAGACGGGCAGGGGAGGGGCGTAGCACCCGGAGGCGCGGAGGCATTCCCACTCGGGCGGCAGTTCTGACCGAGGGGAGGGGAAGAAAGGAAAGCAGGCTTTCTGATTTGTGATCCCTCAAGGGGTCGAGAAAGCAATCCCGGATGCGCTGGCAAGAACGTCAGGCACCGGCCAATCCAAAAGGAACCATCTCATGTTCGCAGGAACCCTTACCCGCAATGTCGAGACCGCCGCCGCCGAATACACCGGCATGATTCACTCGACGCGTTTCGATGTTGCCATCCAGCTCGAAACCCGCCCGAAGATGTCCGAGCGCAGCCCGGATTATGACGTAACGGCGACCAACAAGTCGGGCCGCAAGGTGCGCATCGGCACGGCCTGGAACGAAACCGGCACGACCAGCGGCAACCCCTACATCTCGATGCAGATCGATGTGGGCCTTGGTCCCTTCCGGGTCAACGCGGTGCAGACGAAAGAGGCGCGCGCGGCCAAGAGCGGCGAATTCGAGATCATCCCGCTGGTCTCGAACGGCCTGATGAAATCCGGCTCGATCTCGGGCGAGCTCACCGCCATGGACGCCGACAACGCCTTCACCGGCTACATCGCCAACATGATGTTCGATCTGGAGTTCATGCTGATCGAGAACAGCTACAAGACCGAGGAGACCCACCCCGATTACCGCATCGAAGTCAGCTCGCCCCGGGGCACGCCGATCCGCGTCGGCTCGGCCTGGATGGCCAAGAGCAGCCGCACGGGCAATGACTACCTGTCGCTGCTGATCAACACGCCTGATGGCGACCTGCGTGTCAACGCCGTCCAGAACGAAGAACAGCGCGGTGGCCAGACTTTCTCGATCATTCCGTTCATCGACAGCGGTGATCAAGCGCAAGACGCGGGCGCGGGGCTCTCCTTGGTCGCCTAGTCGGCGCGCGAGGGGGAGACGATGTGAACTGAAAGGGGAGCCGTGGGACCACGGGTCCCCTTTTTCCATGTTTGGCTGCATGACGGGCGCCATCTGCTTGCGATCTGCTGAATATGATATACGATAATATAATATTGTATGGACGAAGGTAGGCGCATGATGGCGAGACTGGGAAAAGCTCCGTGGTTCGTGAGCTTTGATGTAGACGCCGAGGTTGAAGAGCTACTTGCTCATATCCAGCGTTGCACCGGATTTGCGCTGCCTGAACGACAGCGTGATGTCATCATGACCCATGCAAGGGCAAGGCTCGACAGGACAAGGCAGGCATTTCTGGAGGCCAAGGCGACGGGAAAGCCGGTGTCCACATCGCGGCGTGCGTATCTGACCGACCTGCAGGACACGATCTTCATGGCGATCCCGGAGGAGAACCTCGCGCGGATGCCGCTGCGCGAGCAGGTTCTCAACGACCCATCATTTTACGCGGATGCCATGCACCGCGCCGCCGCGATTAGCGAGGATGAGCTATTCATGGCGCTGTCCTCTTCGCTGAAAGACATGACGGTCCAAGACGCCCGCGCGTTCGTCTCGAAGCTTTGGCACGGCACAATCGATGACAATGCCCGTAAATACGCCGAAGCCCTGAAGCGCCCCGAGCGTGAACCGCAGCCCTTTCGCCCGGGGAACACCGTGTAAGACCGGAGCCATTCTCTTGGCTTGAGCCGTACCGAGGTTGGCCGCCTCAAACCCTCTTTCCCGGAGGTGGTACCCTGTGCAGCGCGCGAAAGCCGTTGAAGGCGCTGTGGGGACGACTACTGTCGCCAACATGATGAAACGGGATCACATGCGCGTCTTCTTCCGGCGAACCGCGGCGCTTGCCGCCTTTGTCGCGCTGCTCTGGGCGATCCAAGTCGTCAATTGGATCACCGGCTACGGCCTGATCCCGGCCTTCGGCCTGATCCCCAGGCACGGCAGCGGATTGGATGGTGTCATCGCCATGCCCCTGCTGCCCGGAAGCTTCGCGCATCTGATGGCCAATACGCCGCCGCTCCTGGTGATGGGTGGGCTGCTTGTGGCCTCGACCACGAGGGCTTTGCTGCCGGTGAATGCAGTGGTGATCGGCCTCGGCGGCGGACTCGTCTGGCTGTTCGGAAGCTCCGCCATCCATATCGGGGCGTCAGGGTTGGTCTTCGGCTGGTTTGGCTTCCTCGTCGCGCGCAGCTTCGTGGATCGCTCATTGATCACGCTGGGCGCGACACTGGTGGTCGGTGTCCTCTATAGCTCCATTCTCTGGGGCGTTCTTCCGGGCCAACCCGGCGTGTCGTGGGAAGCGCACCTCTTCGGTGCCATCGCCGGCGCGGTCGCTGCGTTCCTAATCCGAACGCATGTACATGCGCCGCGCCTCGGCGGCGTCGATCTGGACTGAAGCGGTACGCCAGACGTGGTCGGCCCTCTCCGGACATTCGTTTGAGTGGCTTTTGCCGCGGTGCGGAATCCCCTGTTCTGCCATTCACACTGTTGCTCAACACGGCGGTGCAGCTTCACCCCGACACGAATGGCCGGGAGGTCTTGCAGGTGAAATTATCCACTAACCAGATCGCACTTCGGCCCCGAGGGAGCCCCTGTTCGGTCTATCGTTCGAACGGGGCGCTTCCCCGGGACCCTGCGCATTCCGCGGAAGGCTTCCGCCGGATCAGGGTCATCGGTTTGCTCTCCCACTGAACTCCCTGCGCCCGGTCGGAGGAGACTTCGCTCGCCTCCCCAAAACCCCCTCCATCGAGTGCGACTCGCACGGACAAAAGCGAAGCACTCAACTTGCCCGCCCTCTGGACACCCCAAGGCGCCTCCCGGCGGGGACCTTTGCCCCGAGGCTCAAGGAGGAAATCAACTAGTGAATAATTTGCTGTTGCATTTGTAAATGTCGACCGCTACAAGGTGATCAAACAATCGAGGCTTGAGCATGCCGATCCCCAGTGAAGTTTCAGTCCGTCCCATCTTGAACGAAATCCGCGAACCCATCATCTCAGCCATTCGAAGCGCTTGGGACGATTGGCTGTCCAGCGATTTCAACGGCGTGTGGCGTTGTAAACGTAGCCGCGCCAACTTTGTGTGGGAGCAGATCATTGAACGTGTGAACAGCGACCTGTTGGGACACGACGCGGTACACGTTATTGACGGGCATGAAACGATGAAGTTTCTTGTCCACGACAAAGTGCTTTTCAGATTCAAGAAGGCCGACGAAACGGGCCGCTCGTCAAACGTCGCCACGCAACTCGCTCTGGCATTTCACGATCATGATCAGGATTTGTTCAATCTTCCAGAGGTTCAACGCGTTGAGATTGTATACAAACTCAATCAGCTTGAAACGCAGATCGCGGATATTTGCGTAGTTGCAAGGGATAGCAATCGGGTTGCGTGGGAGTATAGCCTCTTGGATGCGGGTGAAGCGACCATGCCGCTGCCGCTTCCCGATCCGAAGCCAGTTCGCCCGGCCGCCTCCATCGTGAAACTCAAGGGCAGAGCTTCCGACCGCAAGAAAAGCACAGACTAATGACCGACAATTTCAATCAAGACCTGCTGCGGATAGCGCGGCAGGCCCGTGGATGGAGTCAATCAGAACTATCGTCAAAATCAGGTGTGTCGCAGGCCAATCTCTCCAAACTTGAGAACGGCCTGATCGGCCCGACAGATGAGGTTCTGGATAGTGTCAGTAAAGCGTTGGGCTTCCCCATAGAATTCTTTTTTCAACATGATAGGGTCATCGGCCTTCCAATGAGCGTGCAATATCGGAAGCGTGCCAGCGTTGGACAGAAAGCGATTGAACGCCTGGAAGCTGAACTCAACATAAGGATACTGCACCTCAGAAGACTACTGGATGCAGCTGATCTTGAGCCCGAGTTGTCACTGCCACGGATGGATGTAGATGAATTTGGTGGCGATCCAGAGCGGATTGCCGACCTCATCAGGCGTACTTGGCTTGTCCCCTCGGGGCCTATCCGAGATCTTGTCGAGTGGGTGGAGCGAGCGGGCTGCATTGTCGTGCATTGCGACTTTGCTGCCCTCAAAGTCGACGGGTTTACTGTTCAAATCCCGGATATGCCACCGTGCATATTCTTGAACCGCAATATGCCGGCAGATCGGCAACGTTTCAGTCTGGCGCATGAGCTCGGCCACGTCGTTATGCATCAAGTTCCATCTCCTGACATGGAGAATGAAGCAAACGTCTTTGCCTCTGCTTTGCTAATGCCCGCACGAGACCTTCGCCCCCAGCTTTCATCAAGGCGCCTCACGGTTCAAACCCTGGCTGCCTTGAAACCAGTGTGGCGCACATCAATGGCAGCGCTCCTCTACCGAGCGAAGCAAATTGGGGCAATCACCGACAATCAAAGCCAGTATTTATGGCGGCAAATGAGTTCCATGGGCTATCGCAAAGCTGAGCCCCCCGAACTTGATCTCAAAGTTGAAATGCCAACTGTTTTGCCTGAGATCGTGCGCCTCCATATCGAAGAGCTCGGATATGATGTATCTGATTTGGCCCAAGCACTTCGTTCGAGTGAAGAAGATCTTCGCTCACTTCATCCTTTGCCGCAAGCGTCGCAACGCCTGCGGGTGGTCAAATAACTTCACGTTCATCCCGTAAAGGATGTCCCTACACTTCTGAAAAGCAGGAGCGACAGAAAAGATGGCAAGGTGTACCGCTCCCGTTAGGGGGCATAGTTCAGCAGCTGCTGCGGCGAACTGCCCAGCGTGTCGCAACCGTTACGGCGGATATGGTCGCAGAACGAATAGCTACGGTTCGTTCTCGCCACCGTCCCGTATGTCTTTCGCCGCTGGTGGCAGCACAAGTACCGGAAGCGGAACAGGACGCAGCACCAAAAAACCGCGTTGGTCAGGAAGCGCGTCGACGGTTTCCTACACTCAAGCACAAGTACAAGCCCTCACTCCTATAAGGGACAATGTTGAGCAACTTGCGTCCTCCCAGCCAGACCTCCGTGACGCCTTTCTCTGCCATGCTTGGGACGACAGGCAAGGCGCGGCGAAGGAACTTCATGACCTTCTCGAAGCACGGGGTGTACGAGTTTGGTTCAGCGAAAAGGACCTTGGGCTGGGAGTGCCTATGATGCGGGCAATTGACAAGGGCTTGGTCAATTCCAGGGTTGGGATCGTGCTGGTCACGCCAGCAATGTTGCGGCGTCTACCCGCGGAAGGTGTAGCCGACAAAGAACTGTCGGCATTATTGAGGCGCGAACGGCTCATACCAATCGTGCACGAAACGACTTACGAAGAGCTCGAAAAGGTCAGTCTGCTATTGGCGTCACGAGCGGGCCTGAATACAGCTGATGAAAGCATGACCGACGTCGCGATCAAGATTGCCGAACTGGTCAAAGTTTAGCCGTGAGCAACGGTAGCCGGAACCGCTGGCCAACTTCTCCTATCGTTGCATAGTCGTTTTGGCCTCGCCGTCCCATTGTCAGGTGCGTGTCTTTGTGACACGCACCCTTTCTGCTCATTGCTAACCTTGGCATCCATCGCAGCAAGAGGCTTCAGTTCCGATAGGGTTTGAATGGCTGCTTTCGCCAAGGTGGAGCTTTGGATTCGCAGCCGCCCCGAAAGACGGCTTTCCGCCCATCACGTCGCAAGCTTGGAGACGTAATCCGTATAGTCTAAAGCGTAGCCCCTGCACATTAACCTTGGCCAGAGCCTTACGGCCTCCCCTGCTCGGCTTCGCGTGTCGCAGGGGAGAACGGCCCTTCGGTCCGTCGCGCATTCGGCCATGCGGCCTCACCGCGGCGTTGCGCCCGGCATTCCGGTTTGCCCGCCTCGCGAGCACGTCCCTCCCCGGCCGCTCCGCCGGATTGCGCTCTGGTCTTTTTTGGCCCGAGGCCAAAACGATCCCGCCGCTTCATCCGTCTTCCGCGTCCGGTCGGGCCGTTTGCCTGCTCGGGTCGGGCAAACCTACCGTCAAAACACACACACATGAGTGCGGAAGCATATCCTCCGGATGGCCCCCAAATCAGCCCGCGTCAAGGATCGCAAAACTTTTCGGCGAGGGCGGGGCCTGTGGCGCGGGGCGGTCCCGTGCGTGAGCGCACGCTTGTGTCGGGGGTCGCGCTCGGAAAACTTTTGCGCCCGGCAAGCCGGCGGCTGCGCCGTCCCTGACCCGGGCAGATTCGGAAACCAGGCATTCGGCCATGCCCCCACACTCACGTGGTGGCCTTGGAACCGAACACTGGAGACCAGACATGGCTTACGACAATGCGAACACCTACGAGACCATCGAGCTTTTCGGACTGACCGAGAAGGACGCGCAGCTGCCGATCCCCGAGGATCACATCCTGACTGACCACATCATCCGCGAAAGCTTCGAGGCTCTGCTCGGTCCGCTGCGCGGGACCGGCCTTGAAGCAGAAATCGAACCGCTGGCCCATGGGCTCGCGACGATCCTGCAGCGCCGCAAGGTGGCACTCGGCAAGGAGGTCGACCGCACCGCCGACAAGATCGGCGCGCTGGCAAAATCCCACGACGGATCGGAGATCGCCGAGACCGCGCTCGAAGAAGCGCAGGCGCGCTTCCTGCAGCTGCGCGAGATCGTCTGCGCCATCGAGGTGATGAGCGAGGCGGCGGCGGAATGCTACGAGATCGAGACGGGCCACGCCTTCATCCCGGCAGCCGGGTCGCGCGCAAGCGTCCGGGCGCAAGAGACCGGGGCGGTCTTCGAGGCGCGGCAGCTCCTGGAGCAGCACGACCGCGAAACCGCCGAGAAATCGAAAGTCAAGGGGGTGCCCCTGATCGTCTCAGGCGCCACCGACTGGACCGATGTCGATGTGATCTTCAACACGCTCGACAAGGTTCGCGAACGGATCAAGCAGAACCGCAATCAGGAGATTTTCCTCTGCCACAAGGGTGGCAAGCACGGGGCGGAGATGATTGCGGCTCGGTGGGCCCGGGCACGCGGGATAGCACAGGCGCGCTTCGATCCGCGCTGGTCCGCGCATGGACGGGCGGCACCGTTCAAGTGCAATGACGAAATGCTGGACGACAAGTTCGCGGCGACGGGGGTTGTACTCTTCGGCGGCAACGGAGTCGCGCTGAACCTCGGGCAGAAGGCGGAAGCGAAAGGCCTGACGGTCATGCGGGTTGCTGACCCGGCGAAGAAGGCGTCGCAAGATTGAAGAGAGGGGGTCGCGCTTGGCGCGGCCCTTTCGTCGTTTCTTATGGGTGTGGACGTCCTCCAAATCACTTTGCCTAGCAATTTCCTGTTTTGATAGGTATATGAATGCCAAGCAAAACTTGGAAATGATTGGCATGACACCCCTCAGCAGCATCGCGATGAGCGCCTATACCGACCTGGTGCGTCTTCTGAAGGACGACGCCTTGTCCGGTGTCGAAGGCAAGCCCACGCTCAAGGAGCGTGGGGATAAGGCCTATTGGTATGCCGCGCGCCGTGTCGGGACGGAGATGCGGTTCATCTATATCGGCGAAGACAGCGACGAGACGCGCGCGCGCATCGACCGGATCGAAGAGCTGCGCGCAACGGCCAAGGATCGGCAGGCGGAACGGTCGCGGCTTGTCCGCCTCTTGCGCGCCGAAGGCATGACCCCCACCGACCGGGCAACTGGGTCCATCCTGTCGGCCATGGCCGCAGCCGGAACCTTCCGTTTGGGTGGCACCATCGTCGGAACCAATGCATTTCGCCTCTATGAAGGCGAGCTTGGTATCCGTCTGCCAATTGGCGGTATGGCCAATACTGGCGACATCGACATCGCGCAGTTCGAGAAGCTCAGCGTTGCGTTGCAGGATCAGGTCGACCCGGGTCTTGCCGAGACGTTCTCGGCGCTCAAATTCGATCCTCTGCCAGCTCTTGACCAAGGTCGGACATGGCGATGGGCCCAGGGTGGCAGCGGCCAGTTGGTCGAGTTTCTCACACCGGCGTTCGGAGATGAGACCATCCGTGATCTGCCAGCATTGGGCGTGAACGCCCAAGGATTGAACTATCTCAACTTCCTGATCGCTGAGCCGATCCACGCGGCGGCGATCTATAGATCCGGCGTTCTGGTGCAGGTGCCCCGCCCGGAGCGTTATGCAGTCCACAAACTGATCATTGCCGACCGGCGCCGCGATGGGGCAGGGAGCCTGAAATCCGCGAAGGATCGCGAGCAGGCGGCTTTCCTTATCGAAGCGATGGCCGAGGACCGGCCCGATGATCTGGCTCGGGCCTATGCCACCGCAATGGAGGTTGGGCCGCGCTGGCGGGAACACATCGGCAACTCGCTGAAGCGAATGCCTGATACCAGGGGGATGCTCGACAGCTTGGGCGCGTGATGGCCATAACCGGGTCGCCTTCGGGCGGTCCTTTCGTCATATCTCATGGCGCGTGCGATCGGTCACACTTGATCTGCATCTCACGGCGTCCAGCACCGTCATCTCTCTACCCAGCCCGTCAGAGTTCGGCCCATCCGCATCGATACGGGCTGGGGATGGTGCGCACCTAGCACATCGTCAGCAGCGCAAGACCGAGGGGGCGAGACGTCGCACATGAGGCTGAAGACCTGCACAACCCTCGGGTGGTGTTTCGGAACATCGCATCCACGCGGGCGGGCGTCATCAGCACCCCGGCCAGGTTCGGCAGGACGTGGACGCGGATGGTGGCGACTGCGTGATGGCACAGGTCATTCGGGTCCCTCCTTTTTGGCTCATGCATGTGGATCGCACGGGGTCGGCCCGTTCGTGCCCTCAGCTCACGCTTCGGCAAGCACAAATACGGCTTCCACGGCGGAGCCGCGAACCCTCCGCATTTGCGCTTGCGACCGGGCCTTTTGCCCCCGTGCCGGGTGATCCCCATCGCAACAAGGAGTAACCCAAATGACCAACCACTACGTCGCCACCGTCCCCGTCAAGTTCACCGATACCGATGGCCAGGAGCGCACCCGCTTTCAACGCGTGGGTGCCATGTTCCGCAACACCCGCAACGGGGATGGATCGGAGTTCTTCAGTCTCAAGCTCGACTTCCCGGTCGCGGTCTCGGAGTTGGTGATGTTCCCACCGAGTGCGAAAGATCCCCAGGACTAGATCCTCTGGCGAGGATGGGCCGCCCCAGGACGATCTTGGGGCGGCCCGACCCCTGTTCCAGGGATGCCGGGTCCGGCGGTCAGATCGCCTGAGGCGACCTCGCCTTGCTTCTGAACACTGCGCGCTCAAAGGACGATCGCCGCTCGGAATGATCAGGCCGCGACAGACCGGCCAGTCAGCCTCAAGGGGGCCATCCACAAAAACCTATCGGCCAGGGCCTCTCGGTTTTTGCGGCAGAGATTTGGCGGGGCCAAATCTGGCCCTCCTTGACCCTGACTGTCCGCCCTGTCGGTGGGGTTTGCGCCCGCCCGCGGTTCCGTCCGAACACGTGCGTGTTCGGCCAGACCCTCGGGCGGTGCTGGGGAAGGGGACCCATTGGACAGGTGGGTCGCCCGATGGTGAGGGTGGCAGAGCCGCGTCCCTGCGGGCCGCGGCGCGAAGCGGACACCAAGGCTGCCTGAGCCTGAATGCGACGTAAGTATATAATAGACAGCTAGGTATATTATCGTAAGCTGAGGTCAGCCTTGGTGGAAGGTGGCAGGAAATAGGGGGTCTTTCTTCCGCATGTCCCGAACAAAACGCCTGACAGAGATCGAGAAAATGCAGATCGTCCGCGAGGCCGCGGAGGGTATGTCGACGTCTGAGCTGGCTGAGCGTTTCGAGGTCACATCGCGGGCCGTGCGCTACGTCCTGAAAGCTGATGCCGAGCGCCAGGCCGATGCCGCGATCCCGATCTCAGCAGTCAGTGTGAAGGTCACGGCTGCGGAGCTCGCGGCGCTCGACGAGGTGTTGGCGAAGGCGGGGATCGAGAGCCGTGCCGAGGGGCTTCGGCGGCTCATCCAGGCGGCAGGCGGGGTGTTCGTTCCGGACGCGCAGATGGCGGCAGAGATGGCGCGCTACAGGGCCTCGCTGCACGAGGTCGGCAATGGGGTCGCGCAGATCGCCAAGCAGATGACGCAGGCCAACCGGACGGGGGAGGGGGTCGGTCCGGAGTACACCGAATTGCGCCTTGCGCAGATGCGCGGGCTGGCGCGGTTCATCCTGGATTCCGCTGACGAGATCGATCTGCTCCTGCGCCGCCGTCGGGATGCGATGCAGCTCGAGGCCACGGCCGCCTTGAGGGAGTTTGCCCATGCGGCTGAATGATGCCGTCGACGCTGTCACAGGCGAGGTCTTTCGGGACGGCTGGAGCCGGATCCGGGGCTCGATGCAGGGGCTGCATGTGGCCAAGCAGAGCCAGCTTGTGCGCGCGGCAGCCGGGCACCGTCCGGCGGTTTTCAAGGCGATCCGGGGTGGGGGCACGCATACCAAATCGCAGCTGATGAACCAGCTCGATTACCTCACCACCAAGTCCACCCATATCGTGGACAGTAGCGGGTTCCTGGATGGCAAGGCGAAGCTCGAGGCGGGTGACATCAAGGATCTGACCGAGCGCTTTGCCAAGCGGTGGGATGCGGGCTTCAAACCCAAGCTTGGGCAGACCACCCACATGCTCATGTCCTTCCCCATCGGCACGCGCGGCGAGGATGTGCGCGACATCGCGACGGATGTGGCCGAGCGGTTCTTCCAGACGGACGAAGGGCATTTCGATTACATCATCGCGGTGCATGAGGACCGCGATCACCCCCATGCGCATCTGGTGCTGAACCGCCGCTCGCAAGAAGGCGAGTTCTTTTTCCTCGGGCGCAACCATCGCTTCAACTATGACGACTTCCGCCTCGCCATGGTCGAGGAGGCGGAGAAGTGTGGCGTGCGCCTCGAGGCCACGCGTCGGGTGGATCGGGGGCTCATGCATTACCCGGCCCGAACCAGCGAGGTCTATGCCGCGAAGGACGAGGGCCGCCCGCCCCGCGAGCGCGAACGTGTGGGGCAGGACCTGACCCGGACGCTGGCGGAGATCGCCAATACCAGAACCGTCTACCATTCGCTTGCCGCGGAAGCCTCCCGCGAGGCCCGCGAGGATATTGCCGCAGCCCTCTTCCGCGCGGGCGAGGTGCTGGCGCGGGGCGGGCAGGTGGATCGAACAGGAGATGTCTATATGGCCGAGGATCAAAGTTTCGAGGATCTGAGAAGCCTCTATGCGGAGAAGCTCGCACGGGTGCAGGGAATGATCGCCGAGAAGTCTGACGCCGAACGTCCCGTGCTGGAAAAACGCCTCATCGAGATCCAGACGCAGGTCCAGCACATGCAGCCGCTCGGATTGCGTTCGAACACGCTGTCAGAGACCCCCTCAGAGGGCGGGATCTATTCCGAGGCCAATATTGACGCCAGCCAGCGCGAGCGACTGGCCGAGCCCGACCTAAGATCGCGCATAGACACCGCCCTGCGCGGAACCGGGATCAGCACAGCGGAAGTGGTGGCGCGCATCGAGACGGGCGCCTCAAATGCAGCGCTCGAACATCAATGGATCGCAGATGATCTCTCCAAGGTGGCTGAGGCGCGCGATCTGAACCTTGAACGCCGCGCCGATCTGGGCCAGGCGCGCGACATTCTCAATGACGTGCATGTCGAACTTGGCACGCTGTTGGAGCGGGAAAACGTGCTGCGCCGGGACGGCGTCATGGAAGCCGAAGCTGTCAGTGAGCGGTTCCATTATCACGAGGGCGCGGTCCGGATGATGGAAGGGACAATCCGTCAGGAGATGCGCGCAGACGGTCTGACAACGCAGCAGATCGAGGACCGGGACTGGGAGGTTGCCTCAAGGGCGGAGCGTCGGATCGAGACGGAGCAGCGCATTTATCTCGAGGCGCATCCGGACTTGATCGCCCGTCCTGGCGATGTGATCGACCGGTCTGAACCCTACAGGGAGACCATCACCGATGCGGCCCGCGCCAGCGAAATCACGCGCGAGGTCGACCGGATCATGGAGGCACGCGACCTCCGCACGCCCGTTGCAGATGCTGTCACGGATGACTTCAAGCAGCGCTATCCGGACATGCCGTCCCATCTCGCCCGTGGGCTCGGCGCGACCTATGCCGCCGTCGTCGAGATCCGGGACACGGAGGCCATCAATCAGGTTCGCCGTGACAACGAGTTGCGCGAGGGGCTTGGGGTTGGGACACGCGACGAACTGCTCGCAACCCGCGATCAAACTGCGCCGCAGTCTGACCGTACCGACCGTCTCGCAGAGGAGATTGCGCGTGTTCTGGACCATGAGCGGGCGGGGGAGTTGTCCGCGCCCTTCGAGACCGAGGCGGAGCGGGACGCCTTCCGCGACGAGATCGCGCGGGCGCTGGACGTTCGCCAACTTGAGCGGCTCACATCCGGCGATGCCGATGCACTGGACAAGGTTCTCGAGGACCGTCTCGACCGGCTCTATGTCGCCAAGGCCTATCTGCAATCCGATGCCGCCACGGCCAACACGGAGGCCTTGCGCCAGGTGGTCGATGAACTGGCCGATGCCGAGTATGAAAAACACCGCGCGACAGACGTGGATGGCGAGACCGAGCGGGGCCAGGTCCATTGAGCGCCGCCATGGGAAAAGCGCGGATCGCGACCGGTGTGCTTCTCGTCACGCTGGTGACCGGGGCCATGGGCTATACCATCGCCTCGGCGGTGCTCTCTTATCAGGATCTCGGCTTCGGGGCCGAGATCGACTTTGCCTATATGGCGCAGAATTATCTGGCGATCCTCGATCGCCGCCCGGAGGACGCGCAACTCATCCACCTGATCATCGGCAGCTTTGCCGCCGCCGGAATGATGCTGAGCCTCGCTCTGTCGGGATCGGCCCTCACACGCTTTGGTCAGACCCATTGGCAGACCTCCCGCGAGATGAAGGCCAATGGGTTCTTCGGCGCGCCCGGGACGGGATTCATCCTCGGTAAACTTGGGGCGCCGGGCTCCCGCGCGAAATACATCTGCTCGACGGTCTTTCCCCATGCGCTGATCGTGGCCCCCACGGGTCGCGGCAAGACCACGGGTTTTGTCATTCCGAACCTGCTCACCTGGCAAGGCTCTGCCGTGACGCTCGATGTGAAGGGCGAGTGTTTCGAGGCCACGGCGCGGCACCGCGCAGCCCAGGGCGACAAGGTCTATCGCTTTGCTCCCACGGATTGGGAGAGCAAGCGCACCCATCGCTATAACCCGCTCCTGCGTATCTTCGAGCTGAAAGATCCTGCGCGCCAGCAGATGGAACTGCAGCTCTTGGCGACGCTGTTCCTGCAGAGTGACAACGACCGGGTGCAGGGCCTCCTCAAGGGCGGGATCGATCTCTTCGTGGCGGCAGGGCTTTTGGCCTTCCAGCGCAAGCGCCCGACCTTGGGCGAGATTTACCGCATCGCTGCCTCGGGCGGGAACAAGCAGAAGGAGTATTTTGCGCGCGGCCACGAGGTGGAGAACAGGGCCGCCAAGCTGATCTTCACGCGTCTGGCCTCGACCAACAACGACACGCTGACCTCATACGTTTCGCTCCTGATGACCTCGGGGCTCGATCAATGGCAGAACCCTGCGATCGATGAGGCGACGGCGGTGTCGGACTTTGATTTCCGGACGATCCGCAAGAAACCCTTCTCGGTCTATCTCGTGGTCCAGCCGCTTATGGTGAAGCCCCTCGCGCCCCTCATCCGCCTCTTTTTCTCCGATCTCCTCTCGGCCATGCAGGAAAAGGACCCAGGGCCGGATGAGCCTTGGCCGGTGATGATCATGCTCGACGAGTTCAATCGTTTGGGCAAGATGCCCATCGTGGTCGAGAGCATCGAGACCCTGCGGACGTATCGCGGTCACCTCGCCGTGGTTACCCAAACCATCCCCGCCCTTGATGAAATCTATGGCGAGAACACCCGCCGAGCCCTGCAGGGCAACGCGGGCGTGAAGCTCTACCTCACGCCCTCGGATGAAAAAACCGTCGAAGAGCTGAGCAAGGCGGTTGGCAAGACCACGAAGACCGTCATCACGCGTTCGCAGTCCATCGGCAAGAACCCATTCGAGGGCCGTAGCCAATCCACACGGACCGAAGAAAGCTCCTTGCTCCCCGAAGACGAGGCGCGCCGCCTGCCGCTCGACGAGATCGTCATGGTCATCGATGCGCAGATGCCCGTACGTGCGAAGAGAATCCAGTATTTTGACGATCGGCTGTTCAAGGCGATCCACGCGGCGCAGACGGGCGAGTTGCCGTTCCCGGAACCGGGGGGAGGTGGGTCGCAGGGCACGCTGCCGCTGAGCATGCGCGCCATGCCGATGACACAGCCACCGGACGGCCCCCGTGGTTCTGAAGCTGATGTGGAGCGGGCACGCGAGGGCGTTGACGGTCAACCGTCAGGGCAATCTGATGTAGTTCCAAAGAAGACCGCGCCTGTCGTTCAAGCCGTTATCGCCGAGGAACAGCGCCAGATGGAGATGGATTTTGGGGGACAGCTTGCGGATGCCGAGACAGTGGGGGTGGATGATGAGGCGCAGATGCGCTCTGCCGTTGATGGCTTGGACGATATGGAAGCGATGCTGCGAGAGGGGGATGTCGAAAAGCTGGTTGCTCGATAGCGTGGTGTGCATCGCCATCTTTCAGGGACGGCGGATAGCTGCCGTTCGCTGCAGGTGCAAAAGGATGTTCTGCTCAATAAGCAAGCGGTCGTTGGCTCAGTAAGCGAAGCTGTCTATGCCGCAGCTCTTCAGATTGACTTTTGCGTTCGACTGGAACAAATTAAGAACATATCATCCTTCATGCACCAGAAAATGTTGGCACAGCCGATCGAGTGTGCTTTACATGAACAAAAATTGAGGTTTGGGCATTGCCAACTTTTTTTGAGTTTTTCGCTGGCGGAGGGATGGTCCGTGCCGGTTTGGGAGCAGGTTGGACCTGCAAATTTGCGAACGACTTCGATGCGAAAAAGGGCAGCGCGTATGCCGAGAATTGGGGTGCCGACCATCTGATCGTCGATGATGTTAGAAATGTGGGTCTTGCTGATCTGCCTGGAGTGGCGGACTTGGTCTGGGGTTCGTTTCCGTGTCAGGATTTGTCTCTCGCCGGTGGTGGTGCTGGGCTGAAGGGTGACCGTAGCGGTACTTTCTACCCCTTCATGTCGATAATGCGCGAGCTCAACGAAGGTGGCAGAGCACCTAAGATCATAGCCTTGGAAAATGTTGTTGGTACGCTCACTTCGCATGGGGGCTCAGACTTCCAAGCCATTTGTCGGGTCTTAAAGGAGCTAGGCTATCGATTTGGAGCCTTTGTGGCGGACGCCGCCTTGTTTGTACCTCAAAGCAGGCCGCGTCTTTTTGTAATCGCGGTTCATAATAGCGTGACCATTCCGCTTGGTCTTCAAGGTAGTAGCCCAGAACATCCGTGGCATACCTCGGCGCTGAAACGAGCATTCGAAAACTTACCTCGAGAATTCCGCGAAGATTGGATTTGGTGGTCCATGCCCAAACCTAGAAAGAGGACCTTAGATTTCGCAGATCTTGTCGAAGATCGGCCGGATAGCGTTGAATGGCATTCTTCTGCAGAGACAACGGCGCTGCTTTCCATGATGAGTGAGGTTAATCTTGCAAAGGTCGAGACGGCCAAAGCAGCCAAGAAACGAATGGTTGGCACCATCTATAAGCGGACTAGATGGGAACACGGCATTAAGGTTCAACGCGCAGAAATCCGTTTCGATGATATAGCTGGATGTTTGAGAACGCCCGCCGGGGGCTCTTCTCGGCAGCTGATTATGATTGTTGAAGGCAAAAAGATTAGGTCTCGACTCATATCGACGCGTGAAACCGCTCGGTTGATGGGTTTGTCTGATAGCTATAAATTGCCTGAAAAGTACAATCAGGCATATCATTTGACAGGTGACGGGGTTGCCGTGCCAGTAGTTCGACATATTGCGAAAAGCATCTTCGAGCCAATCGTCAAGTGCAAAGGCAATGATGGGGATTTTACGAATGACCGGGGCAACACCATGCAAGAAGAATGCTGCCCTGAAGGCACAAGTTTCCGAACTAGCTGAAGTCTTAAAGACACAAGCCCACACCTTGGGCAATCACGGACTAGACGAGCACGAGTTCTACAATAGCGGTTTGTTCAGGGGAGCGGTTGAGCAGATCCGCGGCGAGTTTGTCGCGTCGATGACACCTAAGCGCGAGTTTGTGGCTCATGTATTGAACCACATGGCGGACGAAGGGCACATAAAGGATTGGCTCTCTGCAGGGGCGGCAAACAGACACGACTACTCCGTTACTTTGAATGACGGCTCAACAGCAGCCATTGAGCTCAAGGGCTGTTTGGACGGGAACAACACAAACATTTTCACCAGGCCGCCACACGCTGATGAGTTTATCATCTGGTCGGTGTGCACCAACGCTTCGGCGGACCCAGAGAAAAATGTCTGGTCTGGACTCCACACTCGGCTCAGCGCCGAAATGATTGACAGAGATCAACGGATCGACGGAGTAGTAGTCTGGGACTTTGTCTGCGGAACAGTTGGAAGACCCTGTCCGAAATTGTTGAGTTCTCCTGAGCGCGTTCAGCAGATTGGACCTTACGCTTTACCACCGCCTTGTATCTATATGTTCCCTTCGACGGTGCCGTCTCCTCGCAATAATCCGCAGCCGAAACCTCAGCCTATTGAGAAGGTCGGGATACTCTCCGCTATGCACAGGTGTTTCGGCGGGCGGGAGGCGGAGATCTTTGATGTACACTTCTCTGCTCGCTATGAAGGAGCGGACCTCCAAAGGATGACGCGTATCGAAAAAGACGGCACCATGATGAGGGAGTCTGGGTTTACGTCAATTAAGAGGCAATAACCTTGCAGTGCACATTCGTTCATGATGCAATTTTAGGATACGTTTTTCAATGAGTAGCGACAGCGATGCTGAACTTCGGTTTTCCCATAATGTAATCGAGCACCTAGGAATAAAGCTCTACAAGAACAAGACGGGGAATGTTCTCGCAGAGTTATTGGCGAATTGCTGGGATGCGGATGCAAAGAATGTAGAGATTACTTTAGACCAAAACGGTGGTCTTTTGGGCAACGGGTGTATCATAATCAGCGACGACGGTTGCGGCATGTCATACGCCAAGATCAAGGATCATTACCTCCACGTTGGAAAGCCCAAACGCCGCAGGCCAAGCGAAACCTCGGCAGGCGGACGAAAGCCAATGGGACGAAAGGGCCTTGGAAAGCTCGCGCCCTTTGGGATTGCGAGAGTAGTGGATGTCGCAACTATCTCGGATGGAGTCCTGAACTGGTTTACCTTGGACCTCGATGAAATCCTCAAAGCCGGAGAACAAGGGGCCTACCCACCCAAATTTCACGTCCGGGAAGCAGAACTAAGTTCTGGTATTGCCTGGGAAGACGACTACATCTCCAAGCGAGTGGCGGGCTTTGTGGAACTATGCCTCGATGACGCTGAAAAGACTGGTACGCTTGTTATCTTGTCATCGATTGATGCAAATCATCTTCCATCAAAAAGCGAAGTTGCATCGGAGCTCGGAAGTCGTTTCACAGTTGTCTTGTTGCGCGATGACTTTGTCGTTTCGATTGATGGTGACCGTTTAAGCGAAGCTGAAGCACTGCCGAAGTTTGAATTTCGGATTCCGGAGGGAAGTGGGCAGATCACCGAAAATGTGGGCGGCAAAGAGGTCAAATTCTGGGTGGGTTTTGTCGAAAAAGCGGAATGGTCTTCAGACCAGGCCGGAGTAGGCGTGTTCGCGCATAACAAAATCGCCCAGTCTCGGCCTTTCTTCTTCGGATCAAAAGGCAAGGAGGTCTTTCAGCGCTATCTGTACGCAGTAGTGGAAGCCGATTGGATCGATGAAGTTGAGAATGATTTGATCTCGACCGATAGGACGTCGGTGGACTGGAGCCATGCTGAACTGAGCGAATTCTATGCTTGGGGTCAAGCGAAGGTGGGTAGCTGGATATCTCAATACGAGAAGCACAGAAAGAGTAAGCAAGATCAGGAAGTTAGAAACCAAGCGGCCGTTCTGCGATCTAGTGGCAGCGTCAACACATATTCTCCCTCGGAGAATGAGCAAATTGTTGGTTTGGTTTCTGACGCCACGAGAGCCATTGGAAAAACAAAGTCAGCAGAGCAGACGCGTGAAGAATTGTTGATCGCCGTTTCTAAAGCTTGGATCAACCAACCAACCCGTCAATTTCTTGGAGATCTTTGGGCAAGCCTATTGGAAGCCGATGCTTCTCCTGATCAAATAGGCCGAGTTGTCGAGCAGCTTTCCTCTCATTCTGTACCGGAAAAGATGGGGCTAGCCCTCACATTTTCGCAGCGAGCATTCGCACTGACGGTTTTGCATGATCTCGTACACCAGCGGTCCGAAACGGACTTGCAGAAACTTGTTACTGAGTTTCCCTGGATACTGCAGCCTCGCGGTGACCTCCTGACGGCAGACCGACATCTTAAGACGACGATTGATGCAGCTGCTGCCGCAGCTGATGACGCGGGTCGCTACGATCCCGCGCAGCTTATCCAAGGGATGTCGGCGGAACAGCGAGCCGACTTTGTCTTTTTGACCTCACCGAACGACCAGACAATAAAGGTCGTTGAAATCAAGAAACCAGACCTACCACTTGGCGTGGAGCAAGAGAGACAGCTCGTCGCCTACTTGGATTTCATCCAAGCGCAGCGTGCTGAGGCACAGCTCTCGGGGATTTTGGTTGGTAACACGACAAACTTCAAAGCGAATGACAGGCGAATCCGAGCGATGACGTGGAGTGAAGTATTCCTAGAGTGCCGCGCGGCTTACGTGGACCTGCTTGCAAGCATGTTGGAGATTGCAGACATCGAAGGTGGCGATACACGTCTGAGGATCATTAAGGAGATCGGTGGTGATCGGACATGGGAGTTGCTCCGAAAGCTCTCTGAGACTGACGAAGCGCTCTCGGACCTATTTCGTCAGTTTGATGCTCACCTACCGAAAGCGGCAAGTTAATGACAGTTACGCGCTAGAGCGCGTATCCTGCAATGTGAATAATTCACCAGCGCACGGCTTTGCTCAATACGGAATGCATGGCCTCCTGGAAAATGGATTGATTGATGCCTTTTGAATTAGACGAGCTTGAATGTAACATTTTCGGGGATTTCAAAGCTGGAGACAACGCCGGTTACAACTCTGAGCTTCTGAGTAATTTGGTGGAAGCGAACGAAGGCGGCAAGTTCAACAAGCCCATTCTTCTCCAAGCGGCCTCGTTGATTGAGGTCGCCGCCATTCAAATCTTCTACCGGGCTCAAAACTATAATCTTGAAGGCGTTCCGAACGTGTCGGAAGCAGATCGACAAGAGATCGAAGACAAGCAAATCGATAAATTTGCTGTGGTGATCGACAACTTGCGAAAATATCACATCTTAGATGGAATGGATGCGGACATTTATGACGAACTTCATAAGCTCCGAAAATATCGAAACAAAATCCACATCCAGTCGAACGTGAACATTCCGAACGTTCACCGAGATGAGGATCGTGTGTTCACAGATGCCAAGACACGATGGGCAGTCGATCTGAACTGGCGAGTCCTATCATATCTTGCGGAGCACTATTCTCGTCCAGTTCACATTCAAGGATTTGTTCAGCCACTCAGATTGCCCAAGTTAGCTTGATCTCGGCGAAAGGCGAAAGAGCCGCTATCAGACCGCGGGATGAAATAAGCCGAACGGCTAATTGGATGTATGAACTTCAAGCGCTCTTCTTCCCCCAGCCTGCGAGGTCGAATCGTCGCCCAGTATGCTCTTGCGGCGAATGTCTAGAAAGCGGGCTGCGACCGCAGCATCCGACGGCTACTCTGGGAGTCCGCTTTGGGCCGTCACCGGCGTCCAAGTCGACCCAGTCTTGCCAGCTGCGCCAGCATTTTTGACCCCGAGTCTGCGGATCCTGTGCCTCCTGCGGAACCCGTCTGCCCCATCCCTTGCCGAACAGGCATCTGCTGCACACCGAAGAACTGCCGCGCTCTGAGGGCTG
>JAUHVK010000093.1 GCA_030425145.1 Alphaproteobacteria bacterium
ATCCTGCGTACGGTGGACGGTCTGTCGAAAGGCCGAGCACGCGGTTCCGAAACTGCGCCCCAAGTACGGTCGTCCGCGCGGACACGCATTTTCGAAAATGCGTGCAAGCCTGTTCCAGCAGGCTTGCACGCGGATCAAAAGCCTCAGCCGATGATGGCGTTCAGCGTTGCCGAGGGGCGCATGACTGCGGCGGCTTTGGCGTCGTTGGTGTGGTAGTATCCACCGAGATCCGCTGCTGCACCCTGTGCGCCGGCCATTTCCGCGAGGATGGCGGCTTCCTTGTCAGCCAAGGCCGATGCGATGGGCGCGAAATACGCGGCCAGTTCTGCATCGTCGCCCTGTGCTGCAAGGGCTTCGGCCCAGTACCGCGCGAACCAGTAGTGGCTGTCGCGGTTGTCGGGTTCACCCACCTTGCGCGACGGCGACCGGTTGTTGTCGAGAATGCCCTGAGTTGCGGCATCCACCGCCTTGCCCAGCACCCGCGCCTTTTCGTTGCCGCGGGCATCGGCCAGGAATTGCAGGCTTTCACCAAGCGCACAGAATTCGCCAAGGCTGTCCCAACGCAGGTGGTTCTGTTCCATCAGCTGCTGGACGTGCTTCGGCGCAGAGCCGCCCGCACCGGTTTCAAACAGGCCACCGCCGTTCATCAGTTTAACGATCGACAGCATCTTGGCCGAAGTCGCCAGTTCGAGGATCGGGAACAGGTCGGTCAGGTAGTCGCGCAGAACGTTGCCGGTGACAGCAATCGAGTTCTTGCCGGCACGGATGGTTTCCAGTGATGCACGGGTCGCTTCGCGCGGTGCCATGATCTTGAACTTGTCGGCAACGCCCTTGGCCTCGAGGATCGGTTTCACGTACTTGAGCAGCTCGGCGTCGTGCGCGCGGTCGGCGTTCAGCCAGAAGATCGCTTCGCAGCCTTCGGCGCGCTGGCGGTCGATGGCCAGTTGCACCCAATCTTCGATCGGGGCTTTGCGGGTCGAGGCCGAGCGCCAGATGTCGCCTGCTTCGACGGCGTGTTCGTGCAGAACCGTGCCGTCGCCGAGGATCATCTTCACGGTCCCGTCGTGCGGGATTTCGAAGGTGGTCGGGTGCGAGCCGTATTCCTCGGCCTTCTGCGCCATCAGACCGATGTTCTGCACCGTGCCTGCGGTGGCCGGGTCGAGCTTGCCGGTTTCCTTGAAGTAGGCAATCGTCTCTTCGTACACCGGTGCATAGGAGTTGTCGGGGATCACGCAGTTGGCGTCATGTTCCTTGCCATCCGGACCCCAGCCCTTGCCGCCTGCACGGATCAGTGCCGGCATCGACGCGTCAACGATCACGTCCGACGGGACATGCAGGTTGGTGATGCCCTTGTCGGAATCCACCATGTAGAGCGGTGCCCGGTCAGCGAGGGTTTTCTCGATGTCGGCCTTCACTTCGGGCATGTCGGCGACGCGGGCCATCATGTCGCCCAGACCGGAGTTCGGGTTGACGCCTGCGGCCGCAAGTTTGTCGCCATGTGCATCGAACACCGGCTGGAGATAGGCTTTCACCGCGTGGCCGAAGATGATCGGGTCGGAGACCTTCATCATCGTTGCCTTGAGGTGCAGCGAGAAGAGCGTGCCTTCTTCCTTTGTCTTGGTGATCTCGTCGGCAAGGAACGCATCCAGCGCTTTGGCCGACATGAAGGTCGCGTCAACAACGGTACCTGCCGGGTAGCTGAGGCCGTCTTTCAAAACGGTCTCGGACCCGTCTTTGCCAACCAGAACGATCTTCGCGGTGCTTTCCGCGGCGAGCGTTGCCGATTTTTCGTTGGAGCGGAAATCGCCACCCGACATGGAGGACACGCGAGTCTTGCTGTCAGCAGACCAATCACCCATGCGGTGCGGGTTTTTCTGTGCGTAGGATTTCACCGCTTTCGCCGCGCGGCGGTCGGAGTTGCCTTCGCGCAGCACCGGGTTCACGGCAGAACCCTTGATCGTGTCGTACTTGGCGCGGATCGCTTTTTCTGCGTCGGTGGCGGGCGCTTCGGGGTAGTCGGGGAGCGCGTAGCCCTGGCTCTGCAATTCCTTGATCGCGGCCACGAGCTGCGGAACCGAGGCCGAGATGTTCGGCAGTTTGATCACGTTGGCGCCGGGTGTTTTGACCAGTTGGCCCAACTCAGCGAGGTCGTCAGACTGGCGCTGATCTTCGGTCAGGTGCTCGGGGAAGGTCGCGAGGATGCGGCCTGCCAGCGAAATGTCCTTGGTGCCGACGGACACACCAGCGGCGCTGGCGAATTTCTGAATGATCGGCAGGAACGACGCCGAGGCCAGCTCGGGCGCTTCGTCCACCTTGGTGTAGATGATGTCGGGATTGTTGGTGTCAGCCATGGGTCACGCCTTTCATGATTTGCCCATGCCATAGGCCAAACCAAGCGAGTCGTAAACAGCATACAGTGGTATACATTGCCGCAATCAGTGGCTCAGGTCGAAATGAATTCAACCCCGTCCTTCGAGAAGATGGCGGCGGTCAATTGGCCGGTGGCATAGGCCCCTGTGTCGATGGAAATCCGCCCGTCCTTCATCTTGGGTTTGTCGACAATCGTGTGGCCGTGCACGATCCAGAATCCGTCTTTGCGCGGAGTCTTGCGGAACTCCGGGTGGCCCCAGATGAAGGTGTCGGGCGTGTGTTCTTCCAGGGGCGTGTTCGGGTCCGCGCCGGCGTGGACCACGGCGATGTTGCCCGACCACGCGATGCATTCCAGCCCCGCCAGCCATGTCACCATCTGTTCGCCCATGGCCTCATAAAGCGCGTCGCGTGCGCGCAGCAGCGCGTCGCCGCCAGAGGAATCGGTGACGCCGGACACACCAAAGCTGGCCAGAGTCTGCAGACCGCCATTGCGCAGCCATCTGCGTCCATGTGCTTCCGGCGACTTGAGGAAGTTCAGCATCAGCTGTTCGTGGTTGCCCATGATCGGCGTGATCCGATCATGGCCCATGACAAACTCGAGCACGTCCCGGCTGTGATCCCCACGGTCGATGAGGTCACCGACGCAGATGATGGCGGTTTTTTCGGGCAGCGCGTCAACCAGTGTTGTCAGTAGGTCAAAGCGGCCGTGAATGTCTCCGATCACGCAGAACTGCGCTTCGGGCGCGACGGGATCGAAGACGGGCTTGGGCTCGGGCGCTCTACGTTTGCCGAAGAGTTTGGAAAACATTGTGCAGACTTCTTTTTGAACGTGCGGCTTTTGCCAGTTTTTCGAGCGGTTCAACAGGGGAATATGGGGCGAGGATCGTCAATACAAAGGCCGGAATGCGATTTCGCTTGGTGGTCCAACCTTGTTTTTCGTGCTAGGCGCGCAGGCGTAAATTGGGCCAGCATGGATGAACAGGCTTTATGAAACGTGTTCTCGTTACCGGAACCGCCGGGTTCATCGGTTTCTATCTTGCGCGGCTTTTGCTCGAGGACGGCTTTGTTGTCCACGGCTATGACGCGATCACCGATTACTATGATGTGACGCTCAAGGAACGCCGCAACCAGATGTTGCTGCAATCTGCGGGCTACAGCTTTACCCATGCGACGCTGGAAGAGGACGGCACGTTTGAACGTGTTGCTGCCGAGTTCGCGCCGGACATCATTGTTCATCTCGCCGGGCAGGCGGGGGTTCGGTACTCGCTGGAGAACCCGCGCGCCTATCTCGACAGCAATCTCGTTGGTACATTTAACGTGATGGAGGTGGCGCGGCAGTTGGAGGTGGAGCATCTGCTCATGGCGTCCACATCGTCGGTCTACGGCGCAAACGAAGAGATGCCGTTCCGCGAGACCGACAAAGCGGATACACAACTGACCTTCTACGCAGCGACGAAGAAGGCCAATGAAAGCATGGCGCATTCCTATGCGCATCTGTGGAACATCCCCACCACCATGTTCCGCTTCTTCACCGTCTATGGCCCGTGGGGGCGGCCTGACATGGCGCTGTTCAAGTTCACCAAGGGTATTTTCGAGGGAACACCCATCGATATCTACAACCACGGCGACATGTACCGTGACTTTACCTATGTCGAGGATCTGGTGCGGGGCATTCGGCTTTTGATGGATGCGGTTCCCGGTGGGCCGGAAACGGTGGTCGAGGGCGATACGCTCAGTCCAGCGGCGCCTTACCGGATCGTGAATATCGGCAACTCGGACAAGGTGCGCCTGCTCGATTTCATCGAGGCGATTGAGGCCGAGACCGGGATTGCGGCCAAGCGCAATTACATGGAGATGCAGAAGGGTGATGTGTTCGCCACATGGGCTGACGCGTCGCTACTGCGGAACCTGACGGGATATGCACCCAAGACCGACGTACGCGAAGGGGTGGCAAAGTTCGTGGCGTGGTATCGGGACTACTACCAAGTCTGACGATTGATCGCAGTTGCAAGGCAATCAGCCGCGATTATCAATGAAAGCCGAAAAGTCTTGATTGCCGAAAGGCATGGTCGCGCAGCCGTTGCAGCGCGATACTTGAGGCATCAGCAAAAAGGGTATCGCGCATGACTACGTCATATTTTGCGCCCAAGGGTGGGCATCCGGGACAAAACCAGCTTTTGACGGATCGCGCCATGTTCACCGAAGCCTACGCGGTGATCCCCAAAGGCACGATGCGGGACATCACCACGAGTTTTTTGCCGTTCTGGGACAACACCCGCCTGTGGGTGATCGCGCGGCCACTGACCGGCTTTGCCGAAACCTTTTCGCACTACATCATGGAGGTCGGCCCCGGTGGCGGGTCCGACCGTGCCGAGACCGATCCGGAGGCAGAAGGTGTGCTGTTCGTGGTTGAGGGCGCCATGACCCTGACTGTTGGCGGGCAGGCGTATGAGATGGAAGCGGGTGGCTATGCGTTCCTTCCGCCGCAATCTGGCTGGACGCTGCGCAACACAGGGACGGATCCAGTGCGTTTTCACTGGCTGCGCAAGGCGTATCAGGCAGTGGACGGGCTGGACTATCCTGAGGCGTTCGTCACCAATGAGGCGGAAGTGGCACCGAACCCGATGCCCGGCACCGATGGAAAATGGGCGACAACGCGGTTTGTCGAGCCGAACGATCTGCGGCACGACATGCATGTCAACATCGTGACCTTTGAGCCGGGCGCGGTGATCCCCTTTGCCGAAACCCATGTGATGGAGCATGGGCTGTATGTTCTGGAGGGCAAAGCAGTCTACCGATTGAACCAGGATTGGGTCGAGGTGGAGGCCGGGGATTACATGTGGCTGCGCGCCTTTTGCCCACAGGCCTGTTACTCGGGCGGGCCGGGGCGGTTCCGGTACCTGCTCTACAAGGATGTGAACCGGCACATGCCTTTGCGGTTGGGTACCGCACGCTGAGGCGCTGCGATTCTGATGAAATCTACCTGAAAAGCGCATCCAAACGGGTGCGCTTTTCATTTTTCAAAAAATAATTTCATAATATGAAAAATATAAGTGTCTGTTTTTAAGTGAATTTAGAGATTTTCAAAATATGAAAAATAATTTCGAAAAAATTGTGCGAGGTGGAGCGGTCGCGTAGCTTGCCTCCAATTGGAGGAGAGACACCATGAGTTTCCAG
>JAUHVK010000036.1 GCA_030425145.1 Alphaproteobacteria bacterium
ATGGCTTCCAAGGCAACCTTGGCCTTGAATTCTGATGTGTAGCGTTTCTGTGTCGCCATCTTGAGTGTTCGTCCTTCGTCAGTTGCCAGAGCTTAGCAACTGGTCCGAATTCCCGCGACCACCTCTGGTATCCTGTGCAAGACGGACCCGGGCGATGAAGTCCGGCACCTCTTCGATACGGAGATCCCCGTCCGCCCCCTGGACCACGACAGCCCACCGGTCGACAACCGGCGCACCGTTCGCGTTCGGGATTGCACCATGCATCACCACTGCAACCTCTCCCTTGGAAAGGGCACTCAGAGGCGCGACCGGAGCGGAATGCTCCGGGAATAAGGTGCTGGCCCGGTCCGCGAACCATTTCAGGATCGGGTGCCCATCCCAGAGGTACTGCACGGTCGGCCAGGACCGATCCTGCATCTTGGCATGATCGATCGCCCGGTTGATCACCTGCGCCTGATCGGTCAACTCGACCCGGTCCCCGGCGCCGACAGCCTCTTCGGGCATGAAACGTCCATCGACCGCGCCCTCACTCGCATAGCCGAAACCATCCCGGGCCCGCATGTCATCCGGGATCGCGATCCGGATCGTCCGATCCCCCGTAGAGATGTCAGGCGTAGACGGGAAGGCCCGCTCTTCGGCGCGAGACAATCGGCCGATCATCGCGGCCGCATAGCTGAATGTATCCGGGAAGAGCCGCGGCGGCGCAACCTCGGTGGCGGTGTCTCCATGCGCCTTTGTCTCGGCCGGGGCTGCGTAGTCCCCAAAGAGGGCCGCGAACTCGTCATCGAGGGACATCTGTGTCTTCGCCTCGGCCGCGCGGGCGTTCATCTGGGCGTCGAACGCATCCGCGCCGATCCCGGCTGAGACCGCTTCCGCAACGACAGCCTCTTCCTCGTCAGCGTCGCCTTTCCCGAGGAACACGGCCGGGTCTCCAACCCCGGACTGGGCGGCTTCATCTTTTTCGACGAGCTTTTCCAAAACCCACATCTGCCGCACCTTCGGGTGCGTGCTCTCGCCCACGAAATAGGTGATCAGCGGCGGGCGGTCCTGACCATAACGATCGATCCGGCCATTACGCTGCTGGAACCGCAGGAGTGACCAAGGCAGGTCGAAATGGATTAGGCGGTGGCACTGGAAGTGCAAGTTGAGCCCCTCGGACGCCATGTCGGAGGCAATCAGGATGCGGATTGGGGACTTTTCTTGCCCGAAGGCGTCGATCACCTCCTGGGTCCGGACATCCGCTTCGACGCTCCCCCCATCCACGCGCGCTACTTGACCCTCGGCCAAATTCAGGTCCGCCTGAAGGCGCTCTGCGAGCCAGGACACAGTGGCAATGCGTTCAGAGAAGATAACGATCCGGTCCCGCGGGGCTTTCCCGGTCCAGCGCAGATCCCGCAACATTTTGAGAAGGTCCTGATACTTCCGGAAGGCCCCTGTATCGATCGCGGCCACCTGATCTGCGAGGTCTCGGAGCCGAAGCCGGTCTTCTTCGGTGCCACGGGCGGTTCCGTTGTCGATCCCGCGAATGCGCCGCTCGAGCGTTTCAAGGCAAGCCGCCGGGCTTGAGAAGATTGCCTTCGCCAGCGTGGTCCGGAACAGGTCGATGGCGCGGCCCCGGGTCAATTGCTCATCGAGATCGAGGTGCAGCTCGGCGATCGACTGATAGGCGATTTCCTCTTCGGGGCTAAGCGGGAAGTTTCTGCGGATCAGTTCCCGCTTGGGGACCTGTTGTCCGATGTCAGCCGCCACGTTTTTGTCAGACCGGAACCGCCTGATAACCAGATCTTCGATATCCGATCGGTGCAACCGGGTCGGGTCCGGAACGCGCGTCGGATCCAGCATCTCGATCAGGCTTGCGAAACTCTCCTGCGATCCGTCGTGCGGGGTCGCGGTCAACAGGAGGAGCGAGTCGGTTCGCCTGGACAGAAGCTGCGCCAGCTCCGCCCGCTGAGAGTTCGACCCCGCGGCGGCCTTCCGGGCTGCCGTATTATGCGCTTCGTCGATGATGATCAGGTCCCAGTACGAATGCTTGATCGCATCCCGGATCTGAGCGTCGCGTTTCAACGTGTCGATCGACACGATGGACCGGTCGAACTGATCGAAAACATTATAGTGGGCCGGGATCTTGTTCCGCATGCGCCGGATCGCGGCGCTGTCGAGCCGGGAGAGCGGGATCGAGAACCGGGTCCAGAATTCCTTCTGGAACTGGGTGAGCATCGCCCGTGTCGTGACAACGAGAATCCGATCCGCCCGGCCCCGAAGCGCCAGCTCTGACGTGATCAGGCCCGCTTCGAGGGTCTTCCCGAGGCCGACGTCGTCCGCGAGCAGCAGCCGGACCCGGTCCTGCGCGAGAGCCCGCTCCACCGGCAGGTGTTGAAACGGCAGGTCGTCGATCGCGGCCCGGCCGAGGGTCAGAGGCTGCCGCGTTGTGGTCGGGGTATTCCGGAACGCCGCCTCGAGATGGAGTTTCGTGTCGATGAGACCGGAGGAAGCGTCCGGAACCAGATGCACCGCCGCCGGGTCGACGACCCGTGCGCCCTTTTCCAGATCCCAGACGAACCGGGCTTCCTTGTCGCGCACCAGACCGTTGAGGCCTCGACAGTGAACCTCTCTGAAGCCGCGCTTGAGGATCGAGGTGCTCAGAACCTTCCACGTTGCCGAACGTAAATTGATGACGGCGCCGGGGGTTGGGTATGCTGAGATCATTATTGTTCCTATTAATTCCGATAGGCTGCGCCTTTTTCATCCGTTCGATGGTCAGCATTCACCAGATGCGGGCATGCGCGCCCGTAGAGGCTCGCCCTGCACATCGCCCATCCATCGACGTTTTTGTCCATCCAAGGTGATTTTCTCTTATAATACAAGACGGGTAAACACTTACGTGGCGATCAGCATTGAAGCCCCCTCGGAATGCTGAAAACCTACAGACGCGGCCTGTAACTGTGTGGTGGCCGCGAACCGATCTGAAGCAGTGGGCGCATCAACACTACGCGGTGTAGCTCCCGCGAGAAGGTTAAACCGGTACGAGCCTGATGTCACAAATGCTACCACTGACCGTTCCGCTCCTATGGCGTGAGACCGCAACATCCTACACAGCGCGCCTCGCGGCGCGGAACGGGCTGCCGGCTGCTGCGTTCTGCCGGGACTTCGGCATGTCGTTCCGGGCGGTTGTGGATGGTGACCCTTCGGCCATAAGAACGATAGCCGATCTCGGGGGCGTTTCTCCGACCCATCTGGCGGACTGGTCACCGGTATCGCTTGGAGGGCGCCGGATTTCGTTCCGCGGTCACATCTTTAACGGGAAGACGATAAGAAATCCTGAGACACGGGGCTGCCCTTTATGTTTGCGAGATGATGCCAGTACTGGCCCACTGCCCCCGGCTCAAGCAATGGGGATCCGGGGACACTGGTCTGTACCCCACGTCGCCACATGTCGATTGCATGACCACCCCCTTGTTCCGTTGTATCGCGACACCCATGCCACGGAACGATACGATCACGTTCGACATCTCACCTCCATCGCCCCAGCGATCATCGACAGGGACCTCGATCGCCCTCACGAGCTTCCTACCAGCTTCCAGGACTGGCTGGACGACCGGCTCGCTCATGGCCCGGGTTCGGATTGGCTTTCCAGCCACCCGCTGCATGCCGCGTCGGTGTTCTGCCGACTTCTGGGGATATCCCTCCTGCGACTGGACGGGTTGAGGCTGGATCATATCGCCGAGGACTCGCGACACGCTCTTTACGATCAGGGATTTGAAGTGGCGCAGGGGGGTGAGGAAGCCATCCACCGTGCGCTACTTCGCCTTCAAAATCTGGTCGAAACCCCACAGGACGGCCCGAAAAAGATATACCCGGCCCTCTATGACCGGCTGTCGCATGATTACGCAGACGACCCGGACTATGCCGAATTCCGGCGCATTCTTCGGGATCATATGGCCGCGAGCTGGCCGCTGGGCCCGGGAGATGAACTCATGGGAGAACCGGTTCACGAGCGTCGCCTGCACTCCGTCACGACAGCGGCCCAAGAAACAGGCGTCGATCCGCGGCGACTGCGGAAGCTCTTGGTCGCCGCAGGTTTACTGGCCGAAGATGACAATCTGCCGGACTCCTGGGCGGTATTCGACGCTGCTGAGGCGGCGCCCATCCTGGACGACCTGACAGTCCTGGTTCCTGCCAAAGAGTTCCGGGACATCCTCGGCGCGACCCGGTCCCAGTTCGACCTACTGGTCGCCGACGGGGTTCTGGCTCCGGCGCTTGAAACATCGGGGACGAAGTCCGTATGGGATCCCCGGGCCGGGGCCGAGTTTCTGGCTGGACTGTTGCGAGGCGCAGTTCAGCTTCGCCAACCCCAGCACAGCTGGGAACATATCTCGAAATCCGCGCAGCGCCTGAAGATCAGACCCGGTGTTATCGTTCGCGCTATCATGGACGGACGGCTACGCCGGGTCGGAAACCTCGAGGGCCGGACCGGATATTCCGCCGTTTATGTCGACCATGATGAAGTCGCACGACTATTCGGTAGTGAAGCTGCCCCAGGGCACAGCATCGAGACCTTCGCGAAGTCTGTAGGTGCCGGTCCGCCTGCGGGCCTGCGTCGGCTTATCCTCGATGGGCACACGCCCGCGACCCGGGCGATCAACCCCCGCACGAACGCGGAGCAGTTCTATATCACGACTGCGGATGCCGAGGCGTTTCATGCGAAGTATTTCACGCCCCGCACGATGGCGAACGCCTATCGCAGGAGCTGGCAGAGCCTGCGGGTAGAACTTGACCGGCATGGCGTTACAAAATTCAAAGAAAACAATCGGGACTACGGTCGGATATTCGCGCGCGGCTCAGTAGAACGCTGTTTGAACACTCTATCTACCCACAGCTAATGTGAGCGTCCGGGGGACACGGACACCGACCTACACGAGCGGCCCAGAGCCGACTTTAGACGCTGCGCTCTTTTGCTGCAGTAGCAGTCCGCATTACTGCCGTTCGCTGCATCTGCTCGGTTTGCGAGAGCATCTATCCGCGATGAATGATACAGATGCGGGGTGAGAACATCCAAACCCTCGTTTGTTCACAGTTAGCGGGCGAACATAGCGATTTGAATGTGGATTTTGCTCAGGATTGATGAACAATGGCGGTTCAGTTCAAGGTGATGTCATGAAGCTTGCCTCTTTCGAAATCTATGGGTTCCGCGGGTACCGCCAGAAACGAAGCGTCTCATTTTCAGAGCTAACGACCTTTGTAGGGAAGAACGACGCAGGAAAGTCGTCTTTAATGGATGCGATGGAGCTATTTTTCGATGCTGCCGGTAAGCTTGAAAAGGATGATCTATGTGTTGCGGACGATGTTGCACAAGTCGAGCTGGTTGCCGAATTTAGTGATTTCCCCGAGGAAATCGTACTTGATGCTACGTCAACAACCAGCCTATCCGGTGAAAGGCTGTTGTACGTCCGTGACGGCTATGACCCACTTCTGCGGATCATCAAACGCTACTCACAAGGCAAAGCCGCTGAAGTCTTCATTCAGGCAATGGCCCCTCAGATCGACGGCGTCGAGCACCCTATTCTTTTGAAGCAGGATGATCTGCGGAATCTAGGCCGCCAATTAGGTCTCGAGGATGCGATCCCAAGAGCGGATAGGACTAAGAACCCTCCATGGCGCGCTGCGATCTTTGACCATTTTTTAGCTGCTCCAATTGTAGAAGTCGAAGTTCCGATTACCAAGGACGACGCAAAGAGAGTGTGGGATCAGATAAAACCGCATATCCCGTACTTTTGTCTATTTAAGGTAGATCGAGCGAGCTCTGATCAAGACCATGAAGCAAAAAATCCTTTGGCCGCCGCCGCAAAAATCGCGATCGCTGAGCGTGAAGCAGAAATCGCTAAGATCGTCGAGGGCGTGGAGGAGCGAGCTACCGATTTGGTCCTGCGAACTCTCGAAAAACTGAAAGAGATGGCACCAGAGCTTGCTGTCGGACTAACGCCTGACATTGCTGGCCAACCCAAATGGGACGGCTTTAAAACAACCCTTAAGACGGAAGGGAACATTCCATTCAACAAGCGTGGTTCGGGCACGAAGCGTCTTGTACTTCTAAATTTCTTCCGGGCTGAGGCAGAGCGGCGGTCAGAGGAGGATGGCAGGGGTATTATATATGCCTTTGAAGAGCCTGAAAGCTCACAACATCCTGAAAATCAAAGGCTATTGCTTGATAGTTTCAAGAAATTGTCTCAGAGTGGAAACTCTCAAGTAGTGCTGACAACTCATTCGCCATTGGTCGCTCAAAGCCTACCGGTTGCTTCGTTGAAGCTTGTCCGCAAGCAAGCCGCTGATCAGGCTCCGATCATTGAAGAGGTTGTCGAAGGTGAGCCCAACGCTGATAATATTCTTGAGTCGATAGCTAGCGAACTTGGGGTCCTTCCTGATAGCCGATTGATTGCCCTCGTGATGGTCGAGGGGCCTAATGACGTGAATTTCTTTCGAAACATCTATGGTGCTGTTGCGGGGATCGCCCCCGACGTGATCGACTTAGGTGTCTCGCCGAACGTTGCGATAGTTCCCATGGGTGGCTCGGACCTCAAGCACTGGGTTTCAAAGCGATATTTGAAAGGTACTGGTTGTGTCGAGTATCACGTATATGATCGAGACTGTGGCCCGGATGACCAACCAGGCTATGGAGCTCATGTTGCCATGGTAAACGATGCCGAGGATTCGAACTCAGCCCGCCTTACGACTAAACGGGAAACCGAGAATTATTTGCATCCAACTGCTATTCGTGACGCCTTGGGTGTCGAAGTCGAAATATCCGACTTCGCTGATGTTCCATTGTTGGTCAGCCTAGCTAGCAAGCAAACGGAACTCGCTCCCGACATGGGCATTGGCACTGCGAAGCGACTCTTGAACGAACGTGCGGCACAGCTCATGGACGCTGCAATGCTCCGAGAAATTGATCCGGATGACGAGGTTGTCCGTAAGCGGTGCGCCGTTCACACGGGTTTGGCGTAGTTCCAAGGCAGCAACTCTTTGATGTCCGTTTGTTTGTGTCCGCCAGCAATGGCGATCAGGACACCGGACAGATAGCCATGGGGTTCAATCCCGTTGAGTTTGCAGGTTTCGATCAGAGACGCGATGGCGGCCCAGTTTTGCGCGCCAGCATCGTGACCTGCGAAGAGCGCGTTTTTGCGGTTGAGAGCGATTGGACGGATGGTGCGCTCGACGGGGTTAGAATCCAGTTCGATGCGACCGTCGTCGAGGAACAGGATCAACCCGTCCCAGTACTTGGCGATGTATTTCAGGGCTTCTCCGGTTGGCGACTTTGCCGAGACACGGGCACGGTTCTGGGCGAGCCAGATTTCGAAGGCGTCGATGAGGGGTTTTGAGCGATCCTGTCTAGCGTCATGGCGCTGGTCTGCAGGCAGGCCGCGCAGATCTTTTTCGATGCGGTAGAGCGCCTGGATTTGGGCCAGACCTTCCTGCGCAATCGGGGCAGTGCCAGATTGGGTGACATCATGCAGTTTGCGGCGGGCATGCGCCCAGCAATATGCCAATGTCACATCCTGGGTCGGGCGTTTAAGCAAGCGATTATAGCCAGCATAGCCGTCAACCTGCAGGATGCCGCTGAAACCCTTCAAGATATTGTCTGCATGCTGGCCAGAGCGTCCCGGTGCATAGGAGAAGGCGACACCGGGTGGATCATCGCCTTTCCATGGCCTGTCATCACGGGCCAGCGCCCAGAAGTAACCGGTTTTGGTGCTTTTGCGCCCTGGGGCCAGAACCGGAGCAGGTGTTTCGTCCATGAAGAGCTTGGTGGAGCGCTTCAGATCAGCCATCAGGGCATCATAAACAGGGGTCAATTCGAAAGCCGATTTGCCGACCCATGCGGCCAAGGTCGAACGATCCAAATCGATCCCTTGGCGGCTGTAGATTTGCGCCTGCCTATAGAGCGGCAAGTGGTCCGCATATTTTGAGACGAGCACATGGGCCAAGGTAGCCTCGGTCGGCATGCCGCCTGCGATGATGTGGGCTGGTGCCGGAGCTTGGGTGATCCCGCCTTCGCAGGATCGGCACGCGTATTTGGGGCGACGGGTGACGATCACCCCGAATTGGGCGGGAATGATATCCAGCCGTTCGCTGACATCTTCGCCGACGACATGGCGCTCGGCTCCGCAGGCGCAGGAGAACTCGGGTTCAATGACCACTTCCACCCGCTCCAGATGCTTGGGCAGTGACCCCCGGTTGGTCTGACGCGGCTTTGGTGGTCGCACGGGCGCAGTGCGCGGGTCAGCATCAATCTCAGCATCCACCTGCGCGATGGCCCCCTCGATGTCTTCGAGTTCCAGCTCGTATTGGCCTGGATCGATCTTCTCGGATTTGCTTCCGAAGAGCGCCTTCTTGAAGGCGGCAACCAGAACTTCGAGTCGGGCATTCTGATCCTGCTGCGCACGGATGATCGCCTTCAACTCGGCAATATTGTCGGGCAATTCATCAGGCGTGACCATGCCCGATGCCATAACAAAACAGAGGCAGAATGACCCCTGCAAAGGGTTCCGTGAGTCACTCCGCCGCAGACGGTGCTGCGACCTCCAAGGGCTGCACGCGCCGCCAATCCAAACCCGCGAACAGGGCTTCAAACTGGGCTGGTTCCAGATGCACCACCCCGTTCTTGATCGCGGGCCATTTGAAGCTGTTATCCTCCAGCCGCTTATACGCCATCACCAGCCCGCTGCCGTCCCAGTAAATCAGCTTCAGCCGATCCGCCCGTTTGGCGCGGAACACATAAACCGACCCATCAAACGGCTTCTGGCGCAAATGACCCTGCACCAGAGCGGCCAGCCCGTCGTGACCCTTGCGGAAGTCGACCGGATCACTGGCAACAAAAATCCGGACCTTGTGGGATGGCGTGATCACGTGGTCATGGCCCGCGCGATCTCGGCGACCCGCGGGGCTGGCGTCGCAGCATCAAGACGAACAATGACGTCGCCTCTGATCACATCAATCGTGCTGGCGGAAGCGACCGGCAGAGGCTGGGCTAAAGGCGCAGGCGCCTCGATCTCAACAGGCACAAAATCCATGCCATCCAAGTTTGGCAGGACCAGCTTGCCCTGTCGGGCCATCCGTCGCCAATCAGACACCGTACTGGGGATCAACTCGTATCGCTTTGCGACAGCGTTGACCGTCTCACCCTCAATCAACGTCTCAGCCACAATCCGCGCCTTCAACTCGGCGGGCCAATTCCGTTTACCATCCGTCCGACGCGGAACACTTGCCAGAAACTCGCTTATAGCTCCCATCGAGAAACTCCCCACAAACCAAAGAAGTCTCTGAATCGCAGATCACACGTCAGCTCGAAAGTGTGGGGGAGACGCACCGCTTACGGTTGTCCAGTGGTTTCGAGATGTGACCCAGATCGTGAGAAGAGGGTTGGCTGAACGAAGCTGAGGAGGTCGCAATCCAACAAATTGTTGGCCTGGCCCGCTAGCTACTTGACCAGGCTTCCGAAAAGACTGGCAACCGCTGCATCGCCAAATTCCTCAGAAGTGCCGTCGCCGCGTCGAGGAAAGCTGGGCCGGTATTCGCCGTAATAGGGCTCTTCAAACTCGGCGAGCCGGTCAGAGACGACTTCCTTGGCATTGGCAGCGTCGTATCCGGTGAGCTCGGCCAAAGAGTCGAGATGTTCGAGATGCTCCGAGAGGCTCTGCTCAGAATCCAGGTGACTGATAGCCTCTCTGGTATCAGTGAACTCGTACCGAACCATCCGGTCAATTGCGTCATCAACCCCCGCGGGGACATCATCATCCATGTGTTCACGGACGTTCTGGATCGTGTTGATCAGGTCATCTACCGCCATGCCGCCTTCGATAGCTTCGACCAAACGGGCTGAAATAGCGGCAAGCAAATCGGCGCGAACCGGATGCTCGTCATCGACAAAATTGGAAACCCACCAGTGCAACTCGGGAAATGACTGACCGTCCCGCCAGGACACAAGGTCAAGTTTGCCGTCCTGAAAGAGCGCAAGGGCCTTCTCGATAAACTTGTCCTGACCGGACGCCTCCCACCATTGCAAAAGCAGTTCGACCCGCGCTGTCACTGGCATATCGTCCGGCGACAATGTCCAGAAACCGTCGCTTTTGGTCTTTTTCATCGACGGCTTGGCGTCAATCCGATCAGAGTACGCAGAGAAGGCAGTGGCGAACTGTTTCAGAAATTCCGGATGGGTCTTGAAGAGTTCTCTGATGTGCCACCACAACCCGCGCGCCCAGTCGGCGCGCTGCGCCGTACCAGGGAGCAAGAGAAGGAATTCTTTGTCGTTCAGAAAGGATTTGAGAAAGTCGCGGAGTGACGGGTTTACAAACCAGACACGACTTCCCGAGATTGATACAAATCCCGACTCCAGCGATTTCAGGGCGTCCTCAAAATCTGTCGGTGTCGTCGGCTGGCCGTAATGTGCGCTGATCGCCCTGTGCAGCTCTGAAAAATTCGTCCTCGTATCGATAATGCTCTCGCCAAAATCGCTGCCAAAAAACATCGAGATCAGCAGGTTCTGCGATTTCGTATCCAATGCCCTGAACGGCTTGCTCCAGATCAGCTCCGGGTTCTGCAGTGCGCTGTAAAGATAGGCCGGGTATTGATCCGGCGCGACATCATCCAGGCTATCGCTGGACGCCGACGCGATCACGCGCGGGTTATAGTTCTTGTGGTCGATGATCTTCTTGAGCCAGTCGCCTTCCAGCAGCGCCGCGAAATGGTCGCGCGTCAGGCTCGATGCCGCCAGATGGTTGAACAGAATGTAGGACTTGATCTTGCGGGTATACGACCCGACATCCAGCAGGTATTTGGCGAGCTGGAAGCGCTTATCATCTACGTAGTCGGATATCCGGCGCGCTTCCTCGAAGATATGCGCGCGCGTTGTCAGAACGAAGCGTGCATTCTTTGAGGCTCTAACCCGCCGGACAAACGTCGCCAGTGCGGACTCCCGTTGGAGCAAGGATTGCCGGTCGAGCTGGATGCGACCGAGAAAGTCGTCAAAGAAGAATATAGTCGGGGTGTCGTCGTTAATTTGCGCGAAACCTTCATCCAATGATTTGATCGCGGAGAACTGCCAACCTTCGTTCAAGTAGTAATAGGAAAGCATCTTTGCGAGCGTCGTCTTGCCTACGCCCGGCGGCCCGGAGATGACAAGCACCCTTTGCTCTTCGAGCTTTTTGGACGCTTCATCGAAACTCTCGTTGCGAACATAGACTCTTAGCTCGTCTAGGATTTCCTGTTTGGTCGCCTGCGTGTATGCCTCAAGGCCGGAGTGCAATATCCGTTCTAGAACGGCGGCGCTGGAAAGCCAAAGCTTGAGATGCGCCTTCTCGATGTCGGGATAATTGCGCAGTGCGGTTTCGATATCTTCCTGCCCCCAGATATCGTTTGGTTCCTTCAAAAAATCGCCGAGCACGGCTGCGATCTTGTCACTACGAGACGGAGTAAGCGATTGCGACGTAAAAAGGAGATAGCGGTCCGGCTTCAGCGTGTGCAGCTTTTTCACTTCCCTGCCTACTGCCGACTTGAGCTGGGAAAAGCTTGATCCAATATAGTGCTTGCTCTGCAGGATGGTCTTTATACCACCTTTCGCGTGCCGCCCATCGATCCCGCCGTCCGGACCGGGCCCAAACGCCGAGAATCGCAGTGCGGTTTCGACCTGCGCGATGTCCCTGCATAGGTCTTCGAAATCCACGTCTGAGAGGTTTTCTAATCTAGACAAAGCGGTGATCCAAAAAGCTCCAATGAGTATGCCCGCGTTTCTTTTGCGAAGTATTCTAGCCGGTACACTGCACTTACCGAGAACGGCAGTTCCCCACCAGACCCTACAGGCGTACTGATGAAACTACCAAGGCCGCTTTGAATGGCTGCTCTTAGACGTGGGGTTCCTGGACGCTGCATCCGCAGAGAAGGACCGCTTCCCGCCGATTCTGTGGAAAAACAACGTGTTTCTGGCGCAGAAAGTGGTGATCTGCACAGCGAGCGAGCGCCTTTCTGGTCAGGCTTTTCGCATTTTCTGCGGTGCAGGAAAGATCTTGGCCAGTTTTCGGAGATTCTGGGCGGTGGCGGCGAGCAGGAGTTCGTCATTCGCACCGCATGGTCCACGTAATCGGAGTCGGTTCAGGCCAAGGATCCGCTTGAGGTGGGCGAAGAGCATTTCGACCTTCTTTCGCAGCTTCATCGAGATCACGTATTGGTCGGTCTTTGCAATGTCGCGGGCGACCTGCCGAGCATCTTCATGTTCCTCGCGGGTGATAAACCGGAAGCCCATGTTCGGGCAGCAGCGCGCCTTTGATGGGCAGGCCTGGCAGGTGTGCTTCAAACACCGGTATTTGGCGACGCCCTTGCCGGTCGGGCCGCGATTGGGATCGGAGTAGTTCCGGCGGGACTGCTTCAGCTCGTGGCCCTCAGGGCAAATGTATTGGTCGTTCTTCGCATCCCATTCAAAGTCGGCGCGGGTCCATGTCCCGTCATTGCGCCCTGACTTGTCGAAGACAGGGATGTGCGGAGCAATTTTGCGGTCAACCAACCATCCTAACATCGGCGCGGTACCATAGGCGGTATCCGCGATCAGCCGCTCTGGATGAAGGTCGAACTTGGTCTTCACGCGCTCCAGCATGGTCTTGGTCGAACCGACCTCGGCCTGGCGGATTGAGCGCGTGGCCTCAACGTCCACGATGACACCATGGTCGGTGTCGATCAGGTAGTTGTCGGAATAGCTGAAGAATGCCGGGCCCTTGCGGGCGGCCGTCCATTGGCTGGCCGGGTCGGAATGGGACGTGAACTTGGGCTGCACCTCGCTCGCGGCACCGAACACCGCCTCATTCAGGGTGGCGAGATACTCACGCACAGCGCGGGGCGCGTCGGCCGGATCGACCTCCGCCGGATCCCACTCTTCCTTCGGCGTCGAGTTCTGCTTGTTGGCATCCGCCTCAATGAGGCTGGCATCAACCGCCATGCGCTGGCCGCTGACCAGGCCCTCATCGATACAGCGGGAGACCGTCGTCTCGAACAAATGCCGTAGCAGTTCGCTGTCACGGAACCGACCATGTCGGTTCTTCGAAAAGGTCGAATGATCAGGGACACGGTCACTCAGATCAAGCCGACAAAGCCAGCGATATGCCAGGTTCAGATGGACTTCCTCGCAGAGTCGGCGCTCCGACCGGATGCCGAAGCAATAGCCCACCAGCAGCATCCTGATGAGGAGTTCAGGATCGACGGACGGCCGCCCGGTATGGCTGTAGAAATCGGCGAGGTAGCTGCGGATCCCTGACAGATCGACGAACCGATCGATAGACCGCAACAGGTGGTTCTGCGGGACATGATCCTCGAGCGAGAACTCATAAAAAAGCGCCGGTTGCGCCTCCTGCCGCCGTCCCATCATCGCCAATCCTCCCATCCCCTACAGGAATTGAATCAGCCGACGGCCCTCCGATCAAGGGCGAGTTTTTCAACATGGCGTAATCACAGCCCGGCCCGAAAGTGCCGTGGTAGAGTAAGGGTTCGATGTCATTTTGAGGAGTTGAGAAATGAACTATTTTGCTGGCTTGGATGTCTCAATGGAGGAGACGCATATCTGCGTTTTGGATCGTGAAGGCACCGTAATCAGAGAAGGAAAGACATCGACGTCGCCGGCAGCGATAAGTGACTTCCTGGCCTCAGGTCCAAACTGTGCGCGTGTTGTCTTCGAGACCGGGCGCATGGCACCCATGCTGTACCACGGTCTCGTCGAACGTTACGTTCCCGTGCAGTGCATCGAAAGCAGGCAGGCGTATCAGGCTCTAAAAACATTGTCCGGGCATAAGACCGACCGAAATGACGCCCGTGGATTGGCGCATCTGGCTCGAACCGGCTTTTACAAGCCGACCCACGTCAAATCGCTATCCTCCCATGCAGTTCGGTCACTCATCGCAGCCAGGAAGAAGCTGGTTGGACAGCGCGTGACGATTGATAATCAGATCCGCGGGTTGGTTGTCGTGTTCGGTGTGCGATTGCCACGCGCACTGTCGCCCGCGTTCAAGCAAGCCGCGCTCGCGGTCAGCGACGGTGTCCCCGGTCTTCATGCGGCACTGTGCGGGCTGTTTGCAGCCCGAGAAGCTATCTTGACCGCCGTGTCGGCGATAGATGCTGACATCAAGAAAATGACCCGAAAATCTGAGGTCTGTAGGCGATTGATGACGGTGCCAGGCGTCGGACCGATTACCGCAATGGCATTTGCTGCGGCGATCGATGATCCGCATCGGTTCAAGAAATCGCGTGATGTCGGAGCATATCTCGGTCTCGTGCCTCAGAGATATCAATCGGGAGAGATCGACTACAGTGGCAGTATCTCGAAACGTGGCGATGTGAAAGTTCGGACACTTCTCTACGAGGCGGCCAATGTCATCCTGACGAGGTGTGCAGCACCGCTGAAGCTCAAATCATGGGCCCTCGGCATTGCTGCCCGCTCAACGATGCGCAAGGCGCGCGTGGCCTTGGCACGACGGCTCGCAATCATTCTCCATGCCATCATGCGGGACCAAACGAACTTCAAAGCGGCCTGAAAACGGTCGCAACGAGGATTGCAACCAACAGTTCCCAGCGGGAACGATGCCCGAGGGAGGGCGTAGGACACGGCGTGTATTTTGTCGCAACGGTTTTCGCCAAATTGCGGTTTCAACCTTGCTGACCTACCCCCAGCCAACCCCATCGTGAGCCCAAGAGCTCGAAGAGAACGAAGGCAACCTCTGACATCGAAGTTTAGGAGAAGTTCATTGACAGATTAGAGAACAGAATACGCCCTTTTAGTCGATGATCGCCGCTGGAGCGTCGGCGGAACTCTTCGGGCCCGTAGGACCCGGATCGACGCACTAGATCCAGCCCAGATAGACAACTCTGACCCAGTTCTGTCCATGACTGAGGATCATTCGACCTATCGGCGGTAGGGCCGATCACAAAGCCCGACCGGTCAACATCGAATGAAACGCGCGCCAGCATCACGTTGACAAAACCCTTGACATACTTTGCGCACGCTTATGCTGTCATTTGCGCACAGATATGGTGTTTCTCGGTCCTAGCCCCCTTAGTTTACCCGCACTTGCTGTGGCCGCAGGAGCCGCATGTCATGCATCCTTCGATCATGCGCATGTCGTATTGGCCGCAGGACGGGCAGGCTTTGCCGCGACCGCCCTGAAGGTTCACCACCTGTGCCTGCGGGTCCGATTTCAGGCCCATTCCTTCGCCCTCAAGGAACCCGATGGCGATCATGTGCTGTTCGATCACCCCGCCGATGGCCGCAAGGATCGACGGGATGTATTTGCCCTGCACCCAGGCCCCGCCGCGCGGATCGAACACCGCCTTGAGCTCCTCGACGACGAAGGACACATCCCCCCCGCGCCGGAACACCGCCGAGATCATCCGCGTCAGCGCCACGGTCCAGGCGAAATGCTCCATGTTCTTGGAGTTGATGAACACCTCGAACGGACGGCGATGGCCACCGACGATGATGTCGTTGATCGTCAGGTAGATCGCGTGCTCGCTGTCCGGCCATTTCAGCTTGTAGGTCGCGCCTTCCAGCGCCTTGGGGCGGTCGAGCGGTTCGGACATGTAGATCACGTCGCCGTGCGGCTGCTGCGGTTCCTCCTCGGAGGACGTCACCACCTCGGGCGCCTCGGCCTTCTTCTCCTCCGCCACACTCAAAACCGACCCCGTCACATCGTTCGGACGATACGTCGTGCAGCCCTTACAGCCGGTCTCAAATGCCTCCATGTAGACGTCCTTGAACGCCTCAAAGGAAATGTCCTCGGGACAGTTGATCGTCTTGGAGATCGACGAATCCACCCATTTCTGCGCCGCGGCCTGCATCTTCACATGCTCCAGCGGCGCCAACGTTTGCGCATTCACGAAATAGTCGGGTAGTTCCCGGTCGCCGAATTTATCGCGCCACATCTGGACTGCGTAATCGACCACCTCTTCCTCGGTCCGCGTGCCATCCTTCTGCAAGACCTTGCGCGTATAGGCATAGGCAAAGACCGGCTCGATACCCGAGGATACGTTCCCAGCGTAAAGCGAGATTGTCCCTGTCGGCGCGATCGACGTGAGCAGCGCGTTGCGGATGCCGTGTTCGCGGATCGCGTCGCGCACATCCTCGTCCATCATCTGCATGGTGCCCGACGCGAGGTACTTCTCCGCATCGAACAGCGGGAACGCGCCCTTCTCCTTCGCCAATTCGACCGACGCCAGGTACGCGGCGCGGGCAATTGCCTGCAACCAGCGCTCGGTCTGGCGCGCCGCCTCGTCCGAGCCATAGCGCAGGCCCAACATCAGCAACGCATCCGCAAGACCCGTCACACCCAAGCCAATCCGCCGCTTGGCTTGCGCCTCGGCACGCTGCGCCTCAAGCGGGAATTTCGACGCGTCCACCACATTGTCCATCATACGCACAGCGGTCGCGACCAACTCATTCAGCGCGTCCTCGTCCAAAGCTGCGGCATCCTCGAACGGGTCCGTCACCAGCCGCGCGAGGTTGATCGACCCCAGAAGGCACGCACCGTAGGGCGGCAGCGGTTGCTCTCCACAGGGGTTCGTCGCCGCGATGGTCTCGACATAGCTCAGATTGTTGGCCTGATTGATCCGGTCGATGAAGATCACACCCGGCTCAGCATACTCATAGGTCGCGCGCATGATCCGGTTCCACAGGTCGCGCGCCTGCACGGTGTGGTAGACCTTGCCGTCAAAGACGAGGTCCCACGACCCGTCCGCCTTGACCGCCTCCATAAAATCATCTGTCACCAGAACCGACAGGTTGAACATGCGCAGCCGCGCCGCATCGGCCTTCGCCCCGATGAACTCTTCCACATCCGGGTGATCGCAGCGCATCGTCGCCATCATCGCGCCCCGGCGCGACCCGGCAGACATGATGGTCCGACACATCGCGTCCCACACGTCCATAAAGGACAACGGGCCAGAGGCATCCGCCGCCACACCTTTCACATCCGCGCCCTTGGGCCGGATCGTGCTGAAATCGTACCCGATGCCGCCGCCCTGCTGCATGGTCAGCGCGGCCTCTTTCAACATCTCAAAGATGCCGCCCATGCTGTCGGGAATCGTGCCCATGACAAAGCAGTTGAAAAGCGTCACTGACCGCGCCGTGCCTGCCCCCGCAGTGATCCTCCCGGCGGGCAGGTATTTGAAATCGGCCAGCGCATCATAGAACCGCTCTTCCCAGACCGCAGGTTCAGCCTCGACCTCGGCCAAGGATCGCGCAATCCGTCGCCACGTATCTTCCACCGTCCGGTCCACGGCGGTGCCGTCCGCATCCTTGAGACGGTATTTCATATCCCAGATCTGTTCAGCGATCGGAGCGGTAAAGCGAGACATGGCAGCGATTCCCTTCTAGCGGCAGACCGACAACATAGACTGAACGGCGACAAGTCCACAACGTATTGCAATCCCTGACTGACAAACTACCACATTCTGTAGTCCATGTGGATAACCCTGTGGGCAAACCCGTGGAGAAAAAATCAGTCGCAAATCTGTGCTACACTCAGCCTGCGCTCATTTTGGCGTGCTTTTTCGAACCGCATTTTTTCACGAGGTACATTATGAAAATCATGAATTGGAATCTCGAATGGATGAACAACTGGTTCTCCGGCAATGACACGCCGCGCTGGGGTTCCAACATCCTGACCGCCGACGAAGCGCGCATCTGCGCCACCAAGGCCGCAGCGGTCATCAATGCCGTCGCGCCCGACCTGATCTGCCTTCAGGAAGGCCCCAGTGCGATTGCGGAAATGGACCTTTTCCTGACCGAATTTCTGGGTGATGGCACCACATCCCATTACGACGCCATCATCGGTACCGATGGCGGCGCGCAAAAGCTTTATGTCCTGCGCCGCAAAGACGGCCGCATCGCCGCGATGGACCGGGCGACCGATCCGCTGACCGAAGGGTTGCAAGACCTCTGGGATGCCGATGTGAACGGCGACATGATGCTCGAAGGCTACGACTTCACGCGCCTGCCGCTGGTCGTGGACATTGACCCGATCGGCAGCGCCCCGATCCGCATGGTCGTGCTCCACACCAAATCGAAATACGTTCAATTCGGCAAAAGCAAATGGAACGACCCCGCGCGCCAGCAGGAGTTCATCGTCCAGGCGCTCGAAGCGCGCCGTCGCATCTCGGCCGAAGGCTTTCGCCTGCGCACCTATCTCGACGCTCTGGTCGCAGATGACCCGCAGGCTCGCATCGTCGTCACCGGCGACTGGAATGACGGCCCCGGCCGCGATCTCTTCGAACGCAAATACCTCACCCACAACGTCGCCGACATCGTGCTGGGCTCCACCTTCACACCCGACTTGATCTTCAGCCACCCGTTGCTGGCGCATGTCCCGCCCCCGTCGCTCTTTACCGCGCGGTTTGATGACTACGTGGACGAAATCGACGACCGCCCGCTGCTACTCGATCACTTTGCGGTGTCGCCCGGCCTGACACCCTGGGTCGAACATGCCGAGATCGCCCACGATCCTTTTGAAGACCAGATCACCGGCACCGGCAGCGCCCGCACCGACCGTCCCAGCGATCACCGTCCCATCGTGATGACCCTAGGCGCACCGCTGACCGGATAACCCGCGCAAAGCCAATTGACCTCCTCTGCGCGGCGCTTATCTTCGGGCCATGACAGGCATCATCCATCTCATCAAACTCTCGGTCGGCTCCGACAGCGTCGAGCAGATCGAGGACTGGCAGCAGAACCGCTCAAAGCAACGTGTGAACAGCCAGTATTTCCACCTGACCCGGATGTGGCCCAAACGCGAGAATGAGCTGCTCAACGGCGGCTCGGTCTACTGGGTGGTCAAGGGACTGGTGCAAGCCCGCCAGCGCATCATCGGGCTGGAAGAGATGATTGGCGATGACGGCATCCGCCGCTGCGGCATCGTGCTCGATCCGGAACTGATCCGCACCGCCACCGCACCGAAACGCCCGTTTCAGGGATGGCGCTATCTCAAACCTGAAGACGCCCCACCCGATCTCGGCAAATCGCGCAAGAACGACGATGCACTTCCCCCCGAACTGGCTGGCGCGCTGGCAGAAATCGGTGTGCTCTGACCCTCCCGCACAGCCGACCTGCGCAACCGCACTGGTGATTTACAGATCAGTACATAGTTTGGGCTGACCCCTTCAGCGAACAGGACAACCGACATGACCGACAGCTACACGCCCCCCAAAGTCTGGACTTGGGACAAGGAAAACGGCGGCAAGTTCGCCAGCACCAACCGCCCCATTGCTGGTGCAACCCATGACAAGGACCTCCCGGTCGGTAAGCACCCGTTCCAGCTCTACAGCCTCGCCACTCCGAACGGCCAGAAGGTCACCATCATGTTCGAGGAACTGCTGGCGGCCGGACACACCGGCGCGGAATACGATGCCTGGCTGATCAGGATCGGCGATGGCGATCAGTTCGGCTCGGGCTTTGTCGACATCAACCCGAACTCCAAGATCCCGGCTCTCATGGACCGCTCCGGCGATACACCGGTACGCGTCTTCGAATCCGCTGCCATCCTGATGCACCTGGCCGAGAAATTCGACGCCTTCCTTGGGCCGAAAGAGCACCGCGCTGAAATGCTCAGCTGGCTGTTCTGGCAGATGGGCAGCGCGCCGTACCTCGGCGGCGGCTTCGGCCATTTCTACGCATACGCACCCGAGCCTATGGAATACCCGATCAACCGCTTCGCAATGGAGGCCAAGCGCCAGCTCGACGTGCTCGATCGGCAACTGGCCGACCGCGAATTTATCAGTGGCCCGGATTACACCATCGCCGACATGGCGATCTGGCCGTGGTATGGCGGGCTTGTTCTGGGCCGCCTCTACAACGCGGCCGAATTCCTCGACGTCGAAAGCTACACCAACGTCGTCCGCTGGGCCAAAGCCATCGACGCCCGCCCTGCCGTCAAACGCGGGCGCATGGTCAACCGCACCTCTGGCGACCCCAGCGAACAGCTACGCGAGCGCCACGACGCGTCGGATTTTGACACCAAAACGCAAGACAGATTCGCAGTCGCCGAATGACACGCCACCGCGCGCCGGGACGCCCGGCGCGCGGGTATTGCCGCATCCCGACCGGGCCTTATCTCGGCCCACATGAAGGATGATTTCGACAACCGCAGCCGCCCCGTGCCTACCGGGCGCGCCGCCCGCGCTGCCCGCATGGGTGGGCTGGCCGGTGGCCTTCTGACTTCCGCCGCCGCAGCCGGGGCGCGCACGCTGTTCCAGGGCCGCAAGCCATCGCCCCGCGACATGTTCCTCACGCCGTCCAACGCCCAACGCCTCACGCGCGAGCTCTCCCAGATGCGCGGTGCGGCGATGAAAATGGGTCAACTGCTGTCTCTCGAAGCAGGCGACCTGCTGACGCCCGAACTCGCCGCCGTCCTCCGCCCGTTACAGGCGCAGGCGCATTTCATGCCGCCCCCGCAGCTCAAACAGGTGCTGACCAAGGCCTGGGGTGCAGATTTTACCAAACGGTTCAAAAAATTTGACGTCCGCCCCATCGCCGCCGCCTCCATCGGGCAGGTCCACCGTGCCCGGACCCACGATGGCCGCGATCTGGCGATCAAGGTGCAATACCCCGGCATCCGCGACAGCATCGACAGCGACCTGCGCAACCTCGCCAGCCTGATGCGCCTCTCGGGCCTGATGCCCAAGGGGCTCGACCTCACCCCCCTTCTCGAAGACGCCCGTGCGCAACTGCACGAAGAAGCCGATTACCAGCAGGAGGCGCACAGCCTGCGCAAGTTCGGTGACCTCCTGAAAGACGATCCTCATTTTGTCGTCCCGGTGGTCTACGATGACCTCTCCACCCGAGACATCCTCGCGATGGAGTTCATCCCCTCCGACCCCATCCACACGCTGGAAGATGCCGATCAGACCACCCGCAACCGGATGGCGGAGCGCCTGATCGCCCTGATGATGCGCGAGGTGTTCGAGTTCCACCTCGTCCAGTCCGACCCCAACTTCGCCAATTTCCGCTGGCAGCCCGAAACAGGGGCACTTGTCCTGCTCGATTTCGGCGCAACACGCAGCCTGACGTCCGAGCTTGTGGACCGCGCCCGTGCCATCCTGCGCCCCGCGCTGGACAATGACCTTCCCGGTATCGCCGCCGCGCTGAACACTCTAGGTCTGCTGTCGGACTTGCTCCCGGAAAAGGCCCGCAACGAGATCCTGAGCATGGTCGAAACGGCCAACGCCCCAATGCTGCACCCGGACGGTTTCGATTTCGGCGACACATCCCTCGTCTCGGACCTGCGCAACCGGGGCATGGCGCTTGGCCGCGACCGCTCGATACAGCACATTCCACCGACCGAGGTGCTGTACCTGCAACGCAAGGCCGCCGGGCTTTTCCTGCTTGCCACCCGCCTGCGCGCACACGTTACCCTGCGCGACCTCTTCCAACGCTACGAATAATGCACCCAAACGCGTCGACGCGTTTCGTCAATCCGTCGACGGATTGACCAGCGCTACACCGCCAGCCGGTCGATCAGAGCCCGCAGGTCCGCCCGCTCCTGCTCCGTCACCTCGGCGCGCCTGCTCCGGAACAGCGTCGCCTGGCTTTCCAGTACCGGCGGTTCATCAAGGATTTTCAAGTGGTTGGCCCGCAAGGTCTCGCCAGTCGAGGTGATATCCGCAATCGCTTCAGCCGTCAGGTTCTTGACCGTGCCTTCGGTGGCACCCTGACTGTCCACCAGCTGATAATCCGCAACCCCGCCCCGGCGCAGATAGTCCCGCACCAGACGGTGATACTTGGTGGCGATCCGCATCCGGAACCCGTGCCGCGCGCGGAACGCTGCCGCTGCGCCGTCCAGATCATCGAGCGTGTCCACATCGACCCAGCAATTCGGCACCGCCACGATCAGGTTCGCATGACCAAAACCCAAAGGTGCCAGCGGTTCGACCTTCTGATCCCATTGCACCAGTTTTTCCTGGATCAGATCGTTGCCCGTCACCCCAAGGTGAATGCGCCCCGCTGACAGTTCGCGCGGGATTTCCCCTGCCGAGAGTAATACCAGATCGACCCCATCGACCCCGTCCACCGCGCCGGCATATTCGCGCTCCGACCCCGTCCGCGAGAGCGTCACGCCCCGCGCGCCGAACCAGCCAAAAGTCTTTTCCATCAGCCGTCCTTTGGACGGCACACCCAGCTTGATCGTCATGGCAGCCCCCCGAGATCGAGCACCAGATCAGGCCGGATCACGCCCCCCACGGCAGGGATTTCGCGCCCCTGTCCCAGCCGACGTGTCAGCGCGTCATAGCGCCCGCCCGTGGCAACGGGAGGCAGGTCGGGTCGTGCCTCGGAATAGAAGCCAAAGACAAACCCGTCGTAGTATTCCATCGACGTGCGCCCGTAAGACGCCTCGAACGGCAGGCTTTCCACATCGACACCGCGCCGAGCCATCGCATCGCAGCGTGCCTCGAACCGGTCGAGCGCGGGCAGAAGGCCCGGCATGTCCACCGCGATATCCCGCAGGTGTTCCAGCGCGTTCGGGCAGGTTTCCGACACCGATAGAACAGCGGCGATCAGGTCGACGATCTCTGCCGACAGCGGCGGTTCCGCCGCATCCGCGCGCAGGGCTGCGATCCTGGTTTCGATCTCTCGCTCGCTGCGCAGCCCGATCATCACGCCCGCGTCTTGCAACGGCACGTCCGAAGCCAGCAGCGCGGCCCGCGACGGCGGCACCGGGGTTTGCCCGGCAAAGCGTTTGACCAGCGCCGTAAACCGCGTCGGCTGCCAGATGTGCCGCATCAATGCAACGCGTCGGTCTTCCGTCGTGGCCAAACCACGGACCATCGCGGTCAGGATGCCGATATCGCCCGTTGCCGCGCGCAGGCCCAGCGGGGCCAGCACATCCGAAAACTGTCCAAACACACCTGCATCCGACACTGCCGCGTTGGAGCCGCCGAATTCCTCGTAGCCGACCTGCATGTATTCGCTGCGGCGGTCGGGGTAATCTTCCTGCTTGCGGAACACCTCGCCGAAATAAGTGTAGCTGGCGGGAAGACCGTCGCCTTCCATGTGGTACTGCACCACCGGCACGGTGAAGTCCGGGCGCAACATCATCTCGCCGCGTTCGGGGTCCGTCGTGACATAGGCCCGTGCGCGAATGTCCTCGCCATAGAGGTCGAGCAGAACCTCGGCTTGCAACAGGATATCTGTCTCGAACCGCGCCGCGCCGCCGGCCACAAAGCCGTCGCAGATGGCTTCGGCCTCGATCCTGACCCGCGACTTATTGGGAATGTCTTGCGGCATCAGGAATAGCTTTCGAGGATCTCGCGCACCTTGGACACAAGCTGGTCGCGCGGCACTTCGAACTGGTTGGGACGGTCCTGCCATTCCTCAAGGCTGGCGCTCTCGGCGATCTTTGCGCCAAGGATCAGGTCCTTGATCTGCACCACGCCATTGGCCTTTTCGTCGCCGCCTTCGATCACGGCCACGGGCGAATTGCGTTTGTCCGCATATTTCAGCTGATTGCCGAAATTCTTGGGGTTCCCCAGATAGACCTCGGCCCGGATTCCTGCGCTGCGCAGTTCCGCCACCATTGCCTGGTAATCGCCCATGCGATCGCGATCCATGACGGTAACCACCACCGGGCCCGTGCTCTGACTGCCGATCCGACCTTTTTCGCGCAGAGCGGCCAACAGGCGGTCCACACCGATGCTGACCCCTGTGGCGGGGACCGGCTGGCCGGTAAAGCGCTTGACCAGATCGTCATAGCGTCCGCCACCGGCGACCGATCCGAACTGGCGCTTGCGGCCCTTTTCATCAAGGATTTCAAAGGTAAGCTCGGCCTCGAACACCGGGCCGGTGTAATAACCAAGACCGCGCACCACAGACGGGTCGATGACGATGCGATCCGGCCCATATCCGCCAGCCGCCAGCAGATCAGCGATCTGCTCAAGCTCTGCCACACCTTCTGCCCCAATCGCGCTGTCACCAACTGCCGCCTTGAGATTCTCGATCGTCTGCGCAGCAGTCTCGCCTTTGGAGGTTAAGAACGCGATAACAGGCTCGGCTTGCGCATCGTTCAGACCCACACCGTCGATATAGGCGCCGGACGCATCCAGACGCCCCTTGCCCAAAAGCTCGCGCACACCGCCTTCGCCAACTTTGTCGAACTTGTCGATGGTCCGCAGAACGGCGTCGCGTTGGGCGTCGTCATTCAGACCCATCGACTCGAGCACACCGTTCAGAACCTTCCGGTTGTTCACCCGAACAATGTAGTCCCCACGCGGAATCCCAACGACCTCCAGCGTGTCCGCCAGCATCGCGCAAATCTCGGCATCCGCCGCGACGGAGCCGGACCCAACTGTATCCGCATCACATTGATAAAACTGGCGATATCGCCCCGGCCCCGGCTTTTCGTTGCGCCAGACCGGACCCATCGCATAGCGCCGGTAGGGCAGCGGCAAGTCATTGCGGTGCTGGGCGTATACCCGCGCCAGAGGGGCAGTGAGGTCATATCGCAGGGCGAGCCAATCACCCTTGTCGCCATCCTCGTCTTCCTGCCACGCGAACACACCCTCGTTTGGGCGATCCACATCCGGCAGGAACTTGCCCAGCGCTTCGACAGTCTCCACCGCCGAGCTTTCCAGCGCGTCGAAGCCATAGCGATGATAGACCCCGGCGATCTGCGCCAGCATCTCGGCGCGTTCGGTCACCTCGGTGCCGAAATAGTCGCGGAAGCCCTTGGGCGTCTGCGCCTTGGGCTTGGGGGCTTTTTTCTCTTTGGCCATGATCAATTCCCGCTTGGGCTTGCGTGTCGCGCTTCCTCTAAACGCTGTAACCCGAGGGGGCAAGCAGCGCGGCGGAAAACGCCGGACGTGAACCTCTAACAAAAGGTTAAAAGGGCCGGATCGGACCCAATGTTTCGCGTGCGAAACAATAGGTCCGTCTGCGGACCTATTCCCCTCTTGCCTTCCACGACGGTCATGCGCATCTGTGGAGCATGGACATGACACAGCTAGAAGAACGTATCGCCCATCTGATGCGGATCACGGACGACCTGTCCGATACCGTCGCCGCGCAGGCCAAAGAGATCGACCGCCTGACCGCGCGGGTCGAGATGCTGATGCGGCGCGAAGCGGAACGCGAGGCCGAGGGCACCGGCGGTGTCGTCATCGGTGACGAACGCCCCCCGCATTACTGATCCAACCGGATCAGTTGCCGCGAATGTCGGTTTCTATGACCTCGCCGTCATGCAGCAGGATGGTTTTCCAGACCGGGTTTGACCCGAACCGCTCATAGACGCTGACAAAGGCGGTGTTGCGCGCAAGACGCGACATGGACGAACCGCAGGGCTTGCCTTTGCCAACCCGGCAAATCCGGGATTTCAGCGTCTCATACGCAGCATCGGTCGAGGAATAGGGCTGCACCTTGGACGGCAGGCCGTAGCGAAGTTGCTCGTGTGTTTGTGGACTGCCGAACATGGCCAGGGCGGCCGTGAACTGCCGCGCGCAGCCATCGTCGAAGCCAGTCACAAAAAACGTATGTGCCGCTGTGTTGCCCGGTTCGCTGTCATAGATCGCATAAGCGTTGCCACGCTCGGGATAGCGTTCGACCCGTTTACCCAACTTGCGATCCGGCACATCGCAAACCCGCGCCAGAACGCCGTAAGGCAGAACTGTGCCCATCGGGACAATTCGGTAGTCAGGCGCGTCCGGGCTTGGCCCGCCCCGGACAGGCGCGGCATCGCTTTGCATCTGAGGCGGCGCTGCGGCCACTTGGGTGCCCTCTTCGACCTGCGCGGATTGCGCCGCGCGGCTGAGGAAGCCGAGCAATCCCCGGCGCGGGGGATCGGCGACGACCGGAGCCGGGGTCTCGGCCTCCGTCGTTACTATGTTGGTCGCTTCGGGAATGCTCTCGGTCTCTGTGACTGGCTCGTCGCTCACCACTTCGGGCGCGTCAGCGGCGGCATCGCTTGCCCCGCGGAACAACCGCCCGAAAAAGCCGGTGCGCTGCGGTTCGGCCGCCGCACTCACCTCTTCGGCTGGGGCATCGACGTCACCTCGCAAGGCGGCCCGGATTTCGCTTTCGCTGACATCGGTGTCAGACAGACGCGGCACGTCGCGCATCGGGTCTTCGGCACAGCCGACAAGCAGGCTGCCCGCGATCAGGATCGCTGCGAAACGGATCATGCATTCCCCCCAAACACCGATGCGGCACCCTAGCGGGGTGCTGGCACCTCGTCCAGCGGCCTAAACGCAGCATTCCGACAGGCGCGGATCACAGCTCTTCGACGTCAAGAACGCCGCCCAAGGACTTGATCGCCCCCTTGATTTCCGGCGTCACCGGAAACTCGCGGGCAAGCGCCACATCGACCTCACCGGGCAGGCCCGGCGCGTTGAGACAGCAGATGCGGATCGGCCCCTTGCCCGCCTTGGGCAGTTGGTCCGCCGCGCGGGTCAGGACCGAGGCCACATGGGCGACCACGTCCACCTCATCGACAAAGATGCGCAGCCCCATGCTGACGGCATCGGCCACGGCGACATCCACGGGGGCGACGGACCGCCCGAGGAGTTTCAGCTGGTCGGATTCCAGCGTCGCCTCGCAGGTGACCATGACCTTGGATCCGGTCTCCAGATGATCGCGCGCCGCCTCAAGCGTGTCAGAGAAAAGCGTGACTTCGTAAGCCCCGGTCGGGTCGCTGAGCTGAGCAAAGGCAAAGCGGTTGCCGCGCGCGGATTTGCGTTCCTGCCGGCCAGCCACAACCCCAGCCATCTTGACCACGCACGGCCCGTTCTGCGCCTTGGCCAGCACATCGTCGAGCGTCATCGCGCCCTTGCGCTTGAGTGCCGTCATGTAATCGTCGAGCGGGTGACCGGAGAGATAGAATCCCACGGCCTTGAACTCTTCTGACAGGCGTTCGGCAGGCAGCCAGTCCGAGACCGGCGACAAGCGCGGTTCAGGCAGGTCGTCGCCCGCTTCGCCAAAGAGCGACACCTGCGCCGAGGCGCGTTGTTCGTGGATCGCGGCGGAATAGCCCACCAGCGCATCGAGGCTTTCGAACACACGGCGGCGGTTGCGATCAAGCTGGTCGAAGGCGCCTGAACGGGCCAGCATTTCCAGCGGGCGTTTGCCCACACGCTTCAGATCGACCCGCCGGGCCACGTCGAAAAGGTTAACAAATGGTTTCTCACCGCGTGCTTCGGTGATCAGCTTCATCGCGTCGACACCAACGTTCTTCAATGCGCCCAGCGCGTAGACCAACGCACCGTCCTGCACGTCGAACATCGCCTGAGAGCGGTTCACGCACGGCGGCACCCATGGCAGGCTCAGGCCTTTCTTCACCTCTTCGAAATAGGTGGCAAGCTTGTCGGTCAGGTGAAGATCGCAGTTCATCACCCCGGCCATGAACTCGACCGGGTGGTTGGCCTTGAGCCATGCCGTCTGGTAACTGACCACCGCGTATGCAGCGGCGTGGGACTTGTTGAAGCCGTAGTTGGCGAACTTTTCCAGAAGGTCGAACACCTCGGAGGCTTTCTTAGCCTCGACGCCGTTCTCTGCCGCGCCCTTTTCGAATTTCGGGCGTTCGGCGTCCATCGCCTCTTTGATCTTCTTACCCATCGCGCGGCGCAACAGGTCGGCGCCACCAAGGCTGTAGCCCGCCATGACCTGCGCGATCTGCATAACCTGTTCCTGATAGACAATGATGCCTTGGGTTTCCTCGAGGATATGGTCGATCAGAGGATGCACGGATTCCCGTTCACGCAACCCGTTCTTGACCTCGCAATAGGTCGGGATGTTTTCCATCGGGCCGGGACGATAGAGCGCCACAAGCGCAACGATATCTTCGATACAGGTGGGCTTCATGCGCTTGAGCGCATCCATCATGCCCGAGCTTTCCACCTGGAACACGGCGACCGTTTTCGCAGCGGCGTAAAGCTTGTAGGTCGCCTCGTCATCCAGCGGGATGTGCCCGATGTCGTTCTCGGCCCCATCGGCGGGCTTGTACAACTCTGTCCCGTCCGCAGCGACATGCAGCGGGCGGCCTGTCTTGAACACCATGTCCAGCGCGTATTGGATCACGGTCAGGGTCTTGAGGCCGAGGAAGTCGAACTTCACCAAACCCGCCTGTTCGACCCATTTCATGTTGAACTGGGTCGCCGGCATGTCCGAGCGCGGATCCTGATAGAGCGGAACAAGCTCGTCCAACGGGCGGTCCCCGATCACTACACCGGCGGCGTGGGTCGACGCGTTACGCAGCAGCCCTTCGACCTGCTGGCCGTAGGTCAGAAGTCGGTCCACCACCTCTTCCTCGCGCGCCGCTTCGCGCAGGCGCGGTTCGTCCTTGAGCGCCTTTTCAATGCTGACGGGCTTGACCCCTTCGACCGGGATCATCTTCGACAGACGGTCCACCTGCCCGTAGGGCATCTGCAACACGCGCCCCACATCGCGCACCGCAGCCTTGGACAGAAGCGCACCGAAGGTGATGATCTGGCCCACCTTGTCCTTGCCGTACTTATCCTGAACGTAGCGGATCACCTCTTCGCGGCGGTCCATGCAGAAGTCGATGTCGAAGTCGGGCATCGACACACGTTCCGGGTTCAGAAAGCGTTCGAACAGAAGCTGATAGCGCAGTGGATCAAGGTCGGTGATGGTCAGCGCATAAGCCACCAGAGAGCCCGCACCGGAGCCCCGCCCCGGCCCGACCGGGATGTCGTGATCCTTGGCCCATTTGATGAAGTCGGCAACGATCAGGAAGTAGCCGGGAAACCCCATGCCTTCGATGATGCCCAGCTCGAATTCAAGCCGTTTCTCGTATTCTTCAACCGGAGCGGCGTGCGGGATCACCGCAAGCCGGGCCTTCAACCCCTCGCGCGCCTGCCGCTTGAGCTCCTCGACCTCGTCATCCGCGAATTTCGGCAGGATTGGGTCGCGGCGATAGGCCATGAAGGCGCAGCGCCTGGCGATTTCGACGGTGTTTTCGATCGCCTCCGGCAGGTCGGCAAAGAGCGTCACCATTTCTTGCGGCGACTTGAAGTAATGCTGCGGTGTCAGGCGGCGGCGCGGTTCCTGCTGGTCGACATAAGCGCCCTCGGCAATACAGATCAGCGCGTCATGCGCTTCGTACATGTCGGATTTCGGGAAATAGACATCATTGGTCGCCACCAGCGGCAGACCCATCGCATAGGCCATTTCCACAAAACCACGCTCAGTCAGACGCTCGCTTTCGGGCAGACCATTTTCGCCCGGATGGCGCTGCAATTCGACATAGAGCCGGTCGCCGAAAATCTCTGCCAGCCGGTGCATCACAGCCTCCGCCGCGCCCCGATTGCCTTGCTGCAGGATACGCCCCACGGCACCTTCCGGCCCGCCAGTCAGGCAGATCACATCTTCGCTGTGCTGCGCCAGTTCGTCCAATGTGACATGCGGCAGTTCCCCGTCCCGCCGCAGGTAGAGGCAGGAATTGAGCTTCATCAGATGTTCGTACCCGGTCTCCGACTGTGCCAGCAGAACCACAGGAGCAGGGGGCTTGGCACGTTCGCCCGGCGCGGGCTCGGCCACCCTCAGATCAACCTGACAGCCAATGATCGGCTGCACCCCTGCCCCCGCCGCAGACACCGAAAATTCGAGCGCCGCAAAGAGGTTGTTGGTGTCGGTCAGCGCCACCGCCGGCATGCCTTTGGACATGCAAAGATCGGGCAGCTTCTTGAGCCGCACCGCCCCTTCCAAAAGCGAATATTCGGAATGGACGCGCAGGTGAATGAATCGGGGATCAGCCATGCGCCCACGATATGCAGCCCGTGATCTGGTGGAAAGCCCAACCTGTGGGTACCCAGCAAATTACGCTTTACAATTCTGACCAAAATAATCAGATATCGCCGCACAATACCTGACAAAAGGAATCGGAATAATGATCCGGACAGTGACATCCCTCTTCACAACTCTTGCCCTGACCAGCGCCGCACTGGCTTCCGGCCCCGGCGAAACGCACCATGACGGCACCGCCTACCTGGCCAACGGCCTGACCTACGAAATCTTCGAAACCGCCATTGAGCATGTCGACCTCGAAGGCTGTCCGGCCGAGTTCGACGCCGACGCCAATTTCTGCCGCATGACGCTGGCCGCCGATCTCGCGCATGTGTTCGTGTTCTCCTATGAGGGTGATCAGCCGCTTCTTGCGGTCAAATCCTACGAATTGGGCGACGGGTTCCTGCCGTTCTGATCCAGATCGCTCTGGCCCTATGCGCATGGGCGGTTTTCCCCTAAGCTGATTGCGAAGGAGACCGCCCATGACAGGGATCATTGCGAGTGTGTGCGACGCTTGCGCAAATGGCGTGCCCGCATGTGGCAACACCCTCCCCAGCCATCAGGCGGAGCCTCTGTCCGGGACATGACCACAGCCCCGCCCACCGGCACGCGGTTCTTCGTCGGGCTGGCCCTGCGCCTGATCGGTTTGATAATCCTGCTGCTGACGGCGGTCTATTTCGCCGCGCAGGTGAAAGAGGCCATCGGCTTTGCCGTGAGGCCCGACAACGAAGAGATGATGCGCAAGCTGATCCTGCTTGGCCTCATCGCCTATATCCTGCTCACGGCCCTGCCCTTTGTTCCGGGGGCCGAGATCGGGATGACCCTGCTCACCGTATTCGGCGCGCAGATGGCGCCGCTGATCTATCTCGCCACGATCCTGAGCCTGCTTCTGGCCTATTCGGTCGGGCGCGTGGTGTCGCTGGAAAAGACCGCAGGATTTCTGCGCCGGATAGGGCTGGTGAAACTGCCCTCTTTTCTGGAAACCCTGTGCCAGGCCCCCAAGGAAGAGCGGCCAAACGTGCTGATCGACTCGACCGGCCACCCGGCGCTGCGGCGGCTGGCACTTTATCGCTATGTTGCGCTGGCCCTGCTGATCAACACGCCGGGCAATGCCATGGTCGGCGGCGGTGGCGGCCTGTCCTTTGCCGCTGGGCTGAGCGATGTGTTCACGCTGCCGAAGTTCCTCCTGACGATCTCCATAGCCGTCCTGCCGGTTCCGCTGGCGGTGTTCCTGTTCGGGGTTTGAGAAAAACTTAGCCATATGGATAAGTTATTATTGCCCGATTACGCGGACACTGTTACTTAGCCACATGGCTAATCAACTCGATACCATTTTCTCCGCAATGGCCGACCCGACCCGCCGGGCGGTAATCGAGCGCCTGCTCGACGGCCCCGCCAGCGTGTCTGACCTGCATGGCCCGCATGACATGGCGCTGCCGTCTTTCCTCAAACATCTGAACAAACTCGAACGGGCCGGGCTGGTGCGTTCCGAAAAAACCGGCCGCACCCGAACCCTGCACATCGAAGCCGCCCCCATGGCCGCTGCCGAAGACTGGCTCACCCAACAGCGCAGGCTGTGGGAAGGCCGTCTGGACCGGTTGCAGGCGCTGGCCGAAGCTCTTGAAAGGCCCAAGACATGACCGCCCCCATCACCACCTTCCGCCTGACGCGCAACATCGCCGCCCCGCAAGACCGCCTCTGGCACCTGCTCACCGACGCAAAGTCGCGCGAGATCTGGGGCGCGCCTTCGGATGATGCTGTGCTGGTGCTGGAAACCACCGACCTGCGCGAAGGCGGGCAAGAACGGCACCGTTGTGGACCTGCGGACAACCCGGAATTCACTGTCGACACCCATTGGCATCACATCGACGCCCCCACCCGCGCCTGCTTCACCGAGACGATCATCGCGGGCGGGCAACGGTTCGGCGTATCTCTGGTGACCTATGTCCTTGCTCCGGACGGTCCGGCGACAACTCTCACCGTCGATGTCGCCGTCGCGTCCATGACTGGCGAGGACATGCAGGACGATTTCCAATCCGGCTGGACCAGTGGCCTCGACCGTCTGGACAGCCTTATCCGCTCAGGAGACCTGACATGAGCTTCAACCCCGAAACCGACCTTCAGATCGAACGGCTGATGAAGGCCAGCCCGGAAACCATCTGGCGCTGCTGGGAAGAGCCGGAACTGTTCAAACAATGGTTCGTGCCACCCCCGGTCGAAGTGACGGAGGTCGAAAACGATCTGCGCCCGGGTGGCCGCGCCTTCAACGTGATGAAATTGCCGGACGGCACACTGATGGAGAATGACGGCTGTTTTCTGGTCGCGAACCGGTTCTCCCGGCTGGTCTTTACCGACGGAGTCCTACCCGGGTTCCGCCCCGCGCCGACCCCGGCGTTCATGACCGCAGACGTGCGCCTGATCCCGCAGGATGGAGGCACGCTTTATCACGCGCATGTCATGCATTCCGATTCGGCCAAGCGCGACGAACACGAAAAAATGGGCTTTTTCGACGGCTGGGGCACCACGCTTGAACAGTTGGCGACCCTTGTTCAACGCCTTTGAAACAGGCACTTCGCCTGCACCGACCATGATTTGGGCACAAAATATCTTGCCAAACCGCCTTTCGCTTGCCTAGCCTCTGTCGGCAACAGGGACATCCCCGCGCGTTTTCTACGCCGCATCGAGGGCGCGCACAAAACGGGGCATATTGGTAAGGCGGCAGGTTTTTCACATGGATATCACCTTTCTTCTGAACGGAGAGAGCGTGGAGCTGCGCGACGTGTCCCCCACGGCAACGCTGCTCGATTGGCTGCGCGAGGAGCGCGGCCTCACTGGCACCAAGGAAGGCTGTAACGAAGGCGATTGCGGCGCCTGCACGGTGATGGTCACAGATGCGCGCAGCGCACGCGCCCTAAATGCCTGCATTCTGTTCCTACCCCAGCTGGACGGCTGCGCGGTGCGCACGGTTGAAGGCATCAGCGCCCCCGATGGTAGCTTGCATCCGGTGCAGCAGGCGATGGTCGACCACCACGGATCGCAATGCGGCTTCTGCACACCGGGCTTTGTCGTGTCGATGGCGGTGGCGCATCTGAACGGCGACCAGAACCACGACGACGCGCTGGCGGGCAACCTTTGCCGCTGCACTGGCTATGCCCCGATCATCCGCGCTGCGGAAGCCGCCTCCAACCAACCTGCCCCCGACTGGCTCAAGGACACACCCCCTGCTTCTCTGGTTCATAAATACCTTTCAGGGGGTCTGGGGGGCAGACAGCCCCCCAGCGTCAACGCCCCAGAAACGCTGGATGATCTCGCCACAACCTACGCCGCCCGTCCCGATGCAACGTTGATTGCAGGGGCAACGGATGTGGGCCTCTGGGTCACAAAATCCCTGCGCGATCTGGACGATGTGATTTTCCTCAACCGTTGCGCCGAGTTGCAGCAGATCGAGGAGACCGACAACTCCTTGTGCATCGGCGCGGGGGTCACGATGGACCGGGTTCTGAAAGCCGTCAAAGACCTGCATCCATCCTACGCAGAAATGATCCGCCGCTATGGCTCGACCCAGGTGCGCGCGGCGGCGACGATCGGCGGCAACATCGCCAACGGCTCGCCCATCGGGGACAACCCGCCTGCGCTGATCGCGATGGGGGCGACGCTGCATCTGCGGGCGGGCGACCATCGCCGCGACATGGCCCTAGAAGAGTTCTTCATCGACTACGGCAAACAGGACCGCGCCAAGGGCGAGTTTGTCGAGGCCGTCACGATCCCGCGCCACGCCCCGGCGCTGAAGGTCTACAAGCTCTCCAAACGCTTCGATCAAGACATTTCCGCCGTTTGCGGTGCGTTCAATATCGCCGTGACGGACGGCACCGTCACAGAGGCCCGCATCGCCTTCGGCGGTATGGCGGGCATCCCGAAACGCGCCCGCTCGGTGGAGACTGCCTTGATTGGCAAGCCGTGGTCCGAGGCCAGCATCCGCGCCGCGATGACCAAGATGGCCGAGGATTACACACCCCTGTCCGACATGCGCGCCTCGGCCGACTACCGGCTACGGACGGCGGAAAACATGCTGCTGCGTTACTGGCACGAGGATCAGGGCATCGCGTCGAACGTGCTGGAGGTGTCGGCATGACGGTCGCCAAACCCCTCCCCCACGACGCGGCGCATCTGCACGTGACCGGACAGGCGCGGTATGTCGACGACATCCCGACGCCGAAAGGCACGCTGCATCTGGCCTTTGGCCTGAGCACCATTGCCGCCGGGCGGATCAGTTCCATTGTCCTCGACGCCGTGCGCGCAGCACCGGGTGTGGTGGGTGTCTGGGAAGCCAAAGACCTGCCCAGCGACTGCGATTGCTCCCCCTCGGCCCATGACGAGCCGATGCTGTCGGGCGCGACAATCCACTACCTTGGTCAGCCGATCTTTCTGGTCGCCGCCACCAGCCATCTCGCCGCCCGCAAGGCAGCACGTCTGGGGCAGATCACCTATGCCGAGCGCGATGCGATCCTGACCATCGACGAGGCACTGGCCGCCGACTCGCGCTTCGAGGACGGCCCCCGCATCTGGGAAAAGGGTGATGCGGGTGAGGCCATCGACACCGCACCCCGGCAGATCAGCGGCATTCTCGACATGGGTGGGCAGGAGCATTTCTACCTCGAAGGCCAGTCCGCCATGGCCCTGCCGCAGGAAGGCGGCGACATGGTGGTGCACGCCTCGACCCAGCACCCGACCGAAATCCAGCACAAAGTTGCCCATGCCCTGCACCTGCCGATGCACGCCGTCCGGGTTGAGACGCGGCGCATGGGCGGCGGCTTCGGCGGCAAGGAAAGTCAGGGCAACGCTTTGGCGATTGCCTGTGCCGTTGTGGCCTCGGCCACCGGCCGTCCGGCTAAGATGCGCTACGACCGCGACGATGATTTCATGATCACGGGCAAGCGGCATGATTTCCGCATCGAGTACCGCGTCGGATTTGATGATCGCGGTGTGATCTCGGGTATCGAATTCGAGCAATACACAAGATGCGGTTGGGCACAGGACTTGTCACTACCCGTCGCCGACCGCGCCATGCTGCACGCCGATAATGCCTATCACCTGCCGCATGTGCGGATCGAAAGCCACCGGCTCAAGACCAACACCCAGAGCGCCACGGCGTTCCGGGGCTTTGGCGGGCCGCAGGGGATGTTGGGGATCGAGCGGGTGATGGACCACATCGCCCATGATCTGGGTCTCGACCCGGTCGCAGTGCGGCGGGCGAATTACTATGCAGCCGAGGTCAGTGGGGGCCAGCCCGCCGCACCTGCGGGGCACCCCGGGGATTCATCCGGCAAGACGGAGCAGGACATCACCTCGCGCGGGTCCGAAGAACTGGCAGAGAACACCGGCGCCACGGGGGCGATTGCGGACCAGACCACGCCTTATGGGCAGGTGGTTGAGGACTTCATTCTGCACGACATGACCGACCGGCTGCTTGGTGGCGCAGACTACGAGGCGCGGCGCGCTGCCGTGGCGGAGTGGAACGCCGGCAATACCGTCATCAAGAAGGGCCTCGCCTTTTCACCAGTGAAGTTCGGGATTTCCTTCACCCTGACCCATCTCAACCAGGCGGGCGCGCTGGTGCATGTGTATCAGGACGGCTCCATCCACATGAACCACGGTGGCACCGAGATGGGGCAAGGCCTGTTCCAGAAGGTGGCGCAGGTGGCCGCCGACCGCTTTGGTGTGCCGCTGGACATGGTCAAGATCACCGCCACCGACACCGGCAAGGTGCCCAACACCTCAGCCACAGCGGCCTCTTCCGGGTCGGATCTGAACGGTATGGCGGTCAAAGCCGCCTGCGACACGATCCGAGATCGGATGGCCAACCATCTGGCAAGCGTGCACCAATGCAATGCGCGCGACGTGGTTTTTGCCGATGGCCAAGTCACCGTGCAGGGCGAGACCTACAGCTTCGCCAAGGTCGCGCAGATGACCTACGAAGCGCGGGTCAGCCTGTCGGCCACCGGGTTCTACCGCACTCCAAAACTCAGCTGGGACCGGATCAAAGGTCAGGGGCGACCGTTCTTCTACTTCGCCTATGGCGCGGCACTCAGCGAAGTGGCGGTGGACACGCTGACCGGCGAGTACCGCATCCTGCGCACTGATATCCTGCACGACGCAGGCGCGTCCCTGAACCCAGCTTTGGATATCGGGCAGGTGGAAGGCGGATTTGTGCAGGGCGCCGGCTGGCTCACAACCGAGGAACTGGTTTGGGACGAAAGCGGTCGCCTGCGCACCCACGCGCCCTCGACCTACAAGATCCCCGCCTGTTCGGACCGGCCTGACGTGTTCAACGTAGCCCTCTGGGACGGCCGCAACCGGGAGGACACGATCTACCGCTCCAAAGCGGTGGGTGAACCGCCTTTCATGTTAGGCATGTCCGTGTTCCTGGCCCTGTCCGACGCTGTGGCCTCCTGCGGCGAAGACTACCCGGCACTCGACGCCCCTGCGACGCCGGAACGAGTGCTGGCGGCCATCGAGAGGCTACGGAATGGCGTTTGACCTCAACACCTTGCGCGCCGCCGTGGCGGTGCATGACCGGGTCTCCCGCGTGGTGATCGCCGAAGTGCAAGGCTCCTCCCCACGCGAAGTCGGGGCGGCGATGTTGGTCTGGGACGGCGGGCAATCCGGCACGATCGGCGGCGGCGCGTTGGAATACCAAGCGGCGCAACAGGCCTTCGCCCGCGAAGGGTTCAGCCGCCATCCGCTGGGTCCGGAGCTGGGGCAGTGCTGCGGTGGGGCGGTGACGCTGCTGACCGAAGCTTACGATGCCGACAGGCTTGCCACGCTGGACGGTGAAACCGTTATCACGCGGGGGCCGGGCGAGATGCCGCTGGCCGTCAAACGCCTGACCACCTGCGCGCGCAATCAGGGTGTGGACCTGCGCCCGCGCATGGTGCAGGGCTGGTTTGTCGAGCCCGTGGCGCAACCGACCCAACCGGTCTGGATCTGGGGTGCAGGACATGTCGGGCGAGCCTTGATCGACGTGCTCCACCCGATCCCCGGGATCGAGATCACCTGGGTGGACACCGCGCCCAACCGCTTTCCCGACAGCATCCCAGAGCGTGTGAACGCCCTGCCCGCCAGCGACCTGCTGCGCGTCGTACCCCATGCGCCGCAAGACGCCGCGCATCTGATCCTGACCTATTCCCACGCGCTGGATCTGAGCCTCTGTGATGCGCTCCTGCATCACGGCTTCGGGTTCACCGGTCTGATTGGATCCGATACGAAGTGGGCCCGTTTTTCCTCCCGCTTGCGCAAGATGGGACATTCCGACGCCCAGATCTCACGCATTTGCTGCCCAATTGGGCAAAAATCCCTCGGAAAGCACCCTCAGGCGATTGCCGTCGGGGTGGCTGCCCAGCTATTGACCCTCGCAACGACCAAATCAGGTGCCCTTTGCCCGACGACCTCCTTCGCCTCGACGGCCTGACCAAAGCCTATCCCGGCGTCGTCGCCAATGACGACGTGTCCTTCAATATCCGCGAAGGAGAAATCCACGCGTTGCTGGGAGAAAATGGCGCGGGCAAGTCGACACTGGTCAAGATGATTTACGGGCTGGTGAAGCCGGACAAGGGCAGCATGACGCTGCGCGGCAAACCCTATACGCCCTCCGAGCCCAGTGCGGCGCGTCAGGCCGGGGTCGCGATGGTGTTCCAGCACTTCTCGCTTTTTGACGCGCTCGACGTGGCCGAAAACGTGGCGCTGGGCATGGAAAACCCACCCAAGCCGCGCGATCTGGCCCGCCAGATCCGCGAAGTGTCAGAAACCTACGGCCTGCCGCTCGACCCGTCCCGCACCGTGGGCACACTGTCGGCGGGCGAACGCCAACGGGTCGAGATCATCCGCTGCCTGCTGCAAGAGCCGAAGCTACTGATCATGGACGAACCCACCTCGGTGCTGACACCGCAGGAGGTGGAGATCCTCTTTGAAACCCTGCGCAAGCTGAAATCCGAAGGCACCGCGATCCTCTATATCAGCCACAAACTGGAAGAGATCCGCGCGCTCTGTGATCATGCAACGATCCTGCGGCTGGGCAAGAAGGTGGCGACCTGCACACCTTCCGAGACCACCGCACGCGCGATGGCCGAAATGATGGTCGGCTCCAGCTTTGCCTCCCCCGCAGCCAAGGCCAAGACACCCGGAGAGGTGCTCTTGCGGGTCGACAACCTGACCATGCCCGCCCCCGGCGCATTCGGAACACCGCTGCGCGGTATCAGTTTCGAGTTGCGCGCAGGCGAGGTGCTGGGCTTTGGCGGGGTCGCAGGCAACGGCCAGGACGAATTGCTGCTGGCGCTGTCCGGCGAACGCACCACCAAGCGCGGTACGATCTGGGTCAAAGGTGCGGATGTGAGCCGCGACGGCCCCGTGGCACGCCGAGCGGTGGGCTTCCTGACCGCCCCCGAGGAACGGCTGGGCCACGCGGCGGCACCCAACATGAGCCTGACGGAAAACGCGGTGCTGACGGCGGGACGACGGCAACGGCTCGTCAAGAACGGTTTCATCAACTGGAAACGCGCCGATGGCTTTGCACAGGACGTGATCAAACGCTTCGACGTGCGCACCCCCGGCACCCACGTGGCCGCGCGGGCGCTGTCGGGCGGGAACCTGCAGAAATTCGTCATCGGGCGCGAAGTGGCGCAGAACCCGGACATCCTTGTGGTCAACCAGCCCACCTGGGGTGTCGATGCCGCCGCCGCCGCCGCGATCCGGCAAGCGCTTCTTGATCTGGCAGCACAAGGCGCGGCGATCCTCGTGGTCAGCCAGGATCTCGACGAATTGATGGAAATCGCCGACCGGTTCGGCGCACTGAACGAAGGGCGGCTGTCTGCGCTCAAGCCGGTAGTGGATCTGAGCATCGACGAAATCGGCCTGATGATGGGCGGCGCGCATGACATGGAGGTGGCCCATGTGGATGCGTGATGCCTTTTCCCAAAACCGGCGCCGCACGGCGACCGTGCAAATGCATATTTATGAAAAGAAGAAGCGAGGGCAGCGCTCTTACTCCCCTGCTTCTTCTTTTTCCAAATATGCAAACTCCAACAGCAGCCGCCTTGCGTCACGGGAAGTCTGCCAATGATCCGGCTCGAAAAACGGCCACAGCCCTCAAAGGCTTGGACGGTGGCGACACCGATCCTTGCGGTCATCCTGACAATGATCTTCGGCGGTATCATGTTCGGCCTGATCGGCACCTCGCCGGTTGAGGCGATCCGGACGATCTTCTGGGATCCGCTGTTTCACCCGCAGTTTTCCGGCTTTTCGCGCCCGCAGCTTCTGGTGAAGGCGGGGCCGCTGATACTGATTGCCATCGGGCTTTCCATCGGCTTCCGCGCGGGGATCTGGAACATCGGGGCCGAGGGCCAGTACATCATGGGCGCCATCTGCGGCGCGGGTGCGGGTCTTGCGCTCTACCCGATGGAGTCGGCGATGATCCTCCCACTGATGATCGTGGCGGGGGCCTTGGGCGGTTGGGCCTGGGCAATGATCCCGGCGCTATTGAAGGTCAGGTTCGGGACCAATGAGATCCTTGTGTCGCTGATGCTTGTCTACGTGGCGGAGAATATCCTCGCCTCGGTCTCCTCGGGCCTGTTGCGGAACCCGGAAGGCATGGGTTTTCCGGGCTCGCGCAACCTGTCGCAATGGTCGTCGTCGCAGAACCTTGAGCTGATCCCGAATACCGGTATGCACTTGGGTGTGCTGGCCGCGTTCATTGCGGTGATCCTCGCCTATGTGCTGCTGACCCGGCACATTCAGGGATACAACATCCGCCTGACGGGTGAAGCGCCCCGCGCCGCCAAGTTTTCGGGCGTATCGCCTGCCCGCACCATCCTGTTCTGCCTCGGGCTGGCAGGGGCGCTGGCTGGGATGGCGGGACTGTTTGAGGTTACTGGACCGGCGGGGCAGATCAGCATCGACTTTGGCTCGGGCTACGGCTTTACCGCGATCATCGTGGCATTCCTGGGCCGCCTGCACCCGGTGGGCATTCTGCTGGCAGGCCTGCTGATGGCGCTGACCTATATCGGGGGCGAGCTGGCGCAGCTCATGCTGGGGGTTCCGGGCGCGTCGATCCAGCTTTTCCAGGGGATGTTGCTGTTCTTCCTCCTGGGCGTGGATGTTCTGACCAATTATCGCGTCCGGTTCGGCGCGGCGGAGGTGGCGTGATGGACCTGAGCGCAATCAATCCCGTTCTTCTGGTCGCGTCGATCATGATCTCGGCCACGCCGATCCTGCTGGCCGCGATTGGCGAGATGGTGGTCGAGAAATCCGGCGTGCTGAATTTGGGCGTCGAGGGCATGATGATCACCGGCGCGGTGGTCGGCTTTATCGTTGCCATCAACACCGGCGCACCGCTGCTGGGATTTGCCACTGCCGCCATCGCCGGCGCGGTGCTGTCGCTGGCCTTTGGCGTGCTCACGCAGATTTTCCTGTCAAATCAGGTGGCCACCGGTTTGGGGCTGACGCTCGTCGGGCTGGGGCTGTCGTCGCTTCTGGGCAAACCCTATGAGGGGCAGAAAACCGTCGCCCTGCCAAAGCTCGACATTCCGATCCTGAGCGACCTGCCCGTGGTGGGGCGCATGCTCTTTTCCCACGACATCATGGTCTATCTCAGCCTCGCTATCGTCGTTGCCGTCTGGGCGTTCCTGAAACACACCCGCGCCGGGCTGATCCTGCGCGCGGTGGGGGAAAGCCACGAAAGCGCGCACGCCCTGGGCTACAAGGTGATCCGGGTCCGGATGCTCGCCATCATGTTCGGCGGAGCCTGCGCGGGTCTCGGCGGTGCCTATCTCAGCCTCGTCCGTGTGCCGCAATGGACCGAGGGCATGACCGCCGGTGCGGGCTGGATCGCGCTTGCCATCGTGGTCTTTGCGAGCTGGCGCGCGGGTCGGGTTCTGGTGGGTGCCTATCTTTTCGGCGGCATCACCGTGCTGCAACTCAATCTGCAGGCCGCCGGTTTGACATGGGGGGTGCAGTACTTGTCCATGTCGCCCTATCTGATAACGATCCTCGTGCTTGTTTTCATCTCGTCCAACCGCAGCCGCAGCAGCCATGATGCGCCCGCGAACCTTGGACAGACTTTCCACGCGACCCGGTGACACAACCGGGCGCATACACTCAATCGGGGCGATCCACGCCTCACCAACCGGGAGACTATTCATGATCCGCAGAACTCTGCTAGCGACCGCAGCCGCAGGCCTTACCCTGGCATTTGGGGCGCCTGCCATGGCGCAGGATACGACCAAAGCCTGTTTCGTCTATGTAGGCCCCATCGGCGACGGCGGCTGGACCTACCAGCACCATCAGGGCGCACTGGCCGTCAAGGAAGAGTACGGCGACAAGGTC
>JAUHVK010000004.1 GCA_030425145.1 Alphaproteobacteria bacterium
CCAGTCAACCACCCCGTCTGGCGCCCCGCCGTGCGCCTCAGCGCCGCCGGTGAGGGGCCTTCTACGGCCACCAATCAAAACCCGCAAGCAAAAAAATCACCCAAATCATAATTTTTTTCAAATGGGCATTTCCCGTCTGAAAACAGGTGTTTGGCGCAATAATCGTTCGCTGACGTGACGCCTCACGCAACCACCCTTACGTCAAATCTATATGTAGTGATCAGCTCCACCCTGACCACAGAACCTACCGTTCAGACCTGTCGCGTGGCCCCCAAATCGGGGCGACGATCCAGACGAAAACGGGTCAGGAGGAGCACCGCAATGACACCGGCATAGAGGATTGGCTCCCATTGGAAGCCTTTGGTCAGGAGAAGGAAGTGCGCCGCGGCGAGAAACGCGATCGGATAGACGAGTTTGTGCAGCTTTCGCCACGCGTTCGGCCCCAGCTTTCGCAAACTCCAGTTGTTTGATGTGAACGCGAGCGGAATCATCAGTGTGAATGCGGCCATGCCGACAGTGATGTACCAGCGCTTGACGATGTCGGTCCAGACATTCTGGAACTGAATATCCAGAACCAGCCAGGTCAGAAGATGCGCCAACAGGTAGAAGAAGGTGACGACCCCGACGGCGCGGCGGAACTTCAGCAAATTGAGACCTGTCCATCGACGCAGCGGCGTGACCGCCAGACCGGCGATCAAGAACCAGAGGCTCCAGAGTCCCAATTCGTGTTCGATCCGCTTGGCCGGGTCTATACCAAGCTCACCCGTCAGCCCGAGATAGAAGAGACCCACGACCGGAATCGGCGCCAGCGCATAAAGCACCCATGCAGGCACCCGACGCAGGATCGCGTTAATCTGGTCAACCACGGTCAGAAGAACTCCCGCAGGTCCATACCATCATAGAGACCAGAGACGTCTTCTTCATAGCCGTTAAACATGAGGGTCGGTTCACGCTTGGCGAAGATACCGCTACCGATCCGTCGTTCGGTGGCCTGCGACCAACGGGGGTGATCCACTTCGGGGTTCACGTTGCTGTAGAATCCGTATTCACGCGGATTGGCGATATTCCAGCTTGCTGCGGGTTCGTCTTCTACGAGAGAGATGCGGACGATGGATTTGATTGACTTGAACCCGTATTTCCACGGAACGACCAGACGCATCGGCGCACCGTTCTGCTTTGGAATGTCCCGTCCGTAAATGCCTGTCGCCATCATGGTCAAAGGATGCATCGCTTCATCGAGACGCAAGCCTTCGACATAGGGCCAGTCGAGGACAGGCCGCGAGACACCCGGCATTTCATCCGGGCGCAGCGCTGTTTCAAAGGCGACGTATTTCGCGCCGGATTGCACCCCCACCCAATTGAGCAGGTCGGCCAATTCAAAGCCGTTCCACGGCACAACCATCGACCACGCCTCGACACAACGGAATCGGTAGATGCGCTCTTCGATGGTCATCTGCGAGAGGATGTCGCCAAAACTGTAGTCGCCGGGTTTGTCGACAAGCCCGTCGATCCGTAAAGTCCAAGGCTCGATGGTGAGGGCTTGCGCATAGCGGGCCGGGTCTTCTTTGCCTGTGCCGAATTCGTAGTAGTTGCAGTAATTGGTGATCTCTTCCCAAGCGTTCGGTTCAAGGCCGTCCTTTGCGCGAGCAGCGAAAGGCGTTGCCCCGGCGATCCCACCAGCAGCGATGCCCGCCATCAGCTGCCGACGGTTCAGGAAAGCAGAATACGGGGTCACATCTTCTGCACTCAGAGTGTTTTTCCAGCGATACGCCATGGGGACCTCATCAATTGCGGTTCCCCAGACACATAGAGGCAGTGTGTCAAACGACCAAACCAAGTTGTCTCACGTGTGCGTGGTCGTTCTGAAATGTTCTTGGCGCAGACCATTGTCTGCAGGTGGCGTCAGCCTTCGATCATGTCGACCCGCAGGGCGTGACGGCCGCCTTCGAATTCTGCATCGAGGAAAGCATCGACAATATCCAGCGCCAAGCCTTCTCCGACCACGCGGGCACCGATGGACAGAATATTGGCGTCGTTGTGCTGTCGGATCATGCGTGCCGAGAACGTGTCGGAGCAAACGCCGCAGCGGATGCCCTTGACCTTGTTCGCCGCCATCATGATGCCCTGTCCGGTACCGCAGAAGATAATGCCCAGCGCGCAATCTCCAGACGCCACGCGTTGAGCGGCAGCCTGTCCATGCTTGGGGTAGTGCGTGCTTTCCGGAGTGGTCGGGCCGATATCGACCACCTCCCAACCTTTATCTGCAATGTGCCGTGCCACCGCCTGGCGCAGATCAATTGCCGCGTGATCGCTGGAAAGAACGATGCGTTTTGTGTTGGTCATGGCGAGGCCGTCCTGATCGCAATTGCAGATGGGGCCTTGGACCAGAACCGCGCGGTCCCGTCAATTACCCAGCGCGCAGCGGTCACTAAGCGTCAACATCCGGCACCTTGGCCACCAACTCCACGGTATTGCCGTCCGGATCGCGCGTGAAGAGACCACGCCAACCGACCCAGTCAAAATTCTGATAATGCGCGTCATAACCCTGTGCCTCCAGCCATGCCTTTGCACTCTCCTGCTCCTCCCAGGGCAAGCTTAGCGCGATGTGATGCAGTGCACCATCACCGGTCCCTTGAGCAGATGCCACGGTTGCTTCGAACAGGGCAAGCACAGCCGTGTGGCCCCCAAAGCTCTCGCCAAGCTGAAAAAATGTGATCTGCTGTGGCCCGGTGCGCCTGCCGTTCGGAAGCACCTTGAGGCCGAGGACATGCTCGTAAAAGGCAACCATTGCCGTATAATCCCGGCAACGGATCGCGATTTCGCCCAAGGCGCGTGGCTGGAAACCCCGGGTCATACTGACCTCGATTGCGGCCAGAGGTCGGACATCAGGATGCTGCGCCCATTGGGCTGAACCACCCGCACATGGCTGCGGCGCATCAGGCGGGGCTCGGCAACACCCACGGAGTGGGCAATTGTCTCAACCTCTTTGATGATCTCTTTCGCATAAGCCGCCACCCGCAATTCCTTGTCTTCGACGACAAGACCGGACTGGAACCGGGGGTTGTGGGTGGTGATCCCGGTCGGACAGGTGTTGCGGTTGCACTTGAGTGCCTGAATGCAGCCCAGCGCGAACATGAAACCCCGCGCCGATGTCACGAAATCCGCGCCCGTCGCCAGAGCCCAGGCTACATCACCGGGGTTGACGAGCTTGCCGCTGGCGACCAGCGGGATTCGATCCCGCAACCCATAAGCATTGCGCAGGTTGGCGACCATCGGCAGCGCCTCACGGATGCTCATGCCGACGAGATCGATCAAAGGCATCGGTGCCGCCCCCGTACCACCTTCACCGCCGTCCAAGGTGATGAAATCCGGGGCAGCCTCAGCACCGCGCGTTTTTATCGCGTCGAACAACCCGACAACACCTTCCTCGGCTCCGACACACATCTTGATGCCTGTCGGTTTGCCCGTGATGTCTCGGACCCGCGCGACCATGTCCAAAAGGTCGTTCCAGTCATCAACCTCCTCGTGACGATTTGGAGAGATGCTGTCCTTTCCAATCGGAATCCCTCGCACCTGAGCGATCTCAGGCGTCACCTTTTCACCGGGCAGGATTCCTCCTTTGCCGGGCTTTGCGCCCTGGCTCAGCTTGATCTCGAACATGCGCACAGTTTCGTGCCCCGCAACCTCTCGCAACTTGCCCTCGTCCAGTCGGCCTTCGGCGTCGCGCACACCGTACTTAGCCGTACCGATCTGGAAGACGATGTCGCAACCACCTTCAAGATGGTACGGTGATAGCCCACCTTCGCCGGTATTCATCCAGATCCCCGCCCGCTTTGCACCTTTGCTCAACGCTCGCACGGCCGGTTTCGATATTGCGCCATAACTCATGCCAGAGAGGTTGAAGAACGAGGTCGTCGTGTACGGAATCCGCGCGCCGGGGCCGATGACCTTGGGCTCAGACTTGGCAAACTGGTTATCGATCGGCGGGAACGCGGCATTCACGAAAATCGGCGTCCCGACGATTGAGGTGTTCCGCGTCGATCCAAAAGCAACCGTGTTGCCGTGCCCCTCCGCAGACCGCTTAACCCATTCACGCTGCGCGCGGTTAAAGGGCAACTCTTCGCGGTCCATCGCGAAAAAGTACTGGCGGAAAAATTCCCCCAAGGTCGAAAACAAGGACCGAAACCGCCCCAGCACCGGATAGTTGCGCCGGATGGCATCGCTGGTCTGCGTGCGGTCAATGATCCCGAGCACAATGGCCATGAGTACGACCAGCCCAATCACGCCCACAAACAGAAGCGCCAAAAAATTCAAAGCATACATAGCGACGCCCATACCGACCTCACATTCAATTCATTGCACCTAGAATGAGGAACACGTTTGACTGTTCTCACCTGCCCAGCTTACGGCAAGGATAGGCATAAATGGAAACCCCATGAAACGCCTGCTTGCCACACTGGCTTTGACAGTCGCGGCATCCGCGGTCTCCGCGTCCGGCATAATCTCCTATGACATCGACCAATCGTTCGACGACGTCACCTACGAGCTCGAAAACGAGATCCTCGACGCGGGGCTGGACGGCATTGCAAAGGCCGCCATCGGGCTTGAATGATGACGAATTTCTGACGCCATTTCACAAGAATTTCACTTGAAGATCCAGTAGCTTGCGGCTTAGGCGCCAGTCACTCTTCGTCAAGTCACATCGGCGGATTTCCCCACAAATCCAACCGTCTTTTTCAAACGTTAACGAAGCAGATGTGCGTGACACATCGCAACGTATGACAAAAAGGACGACTAACATGTTTCGCAAGACAACAATCGCCCTCACAGCTGCCGCTTCGCTGCTGGCAGGCACCGCCTTCGCCGGAGGTCACTCCAAGGACATCGTCGACACAGCCGTCGACGCTGGCACGTTCGAAACTCTCGTCGCGGCTGTTCAGGCTGCGGGTCTGGTCGACACGCTGAAGGGCGACGGCCCGTTCACCGTATTCGCTCCGACCGACGCAGCATTTGCCGCATTGCCAGATGGCACTGTCGAGAACCTGCTGCTTCCCGAGAACAAGGATCAGCTGGTCGCAATTCTGACCTACCACGTGGTCCCCGGCAAAGTCATGTCGACCGACCTCATGGATGACATGGAAGCCGAGACCGTTCAGGGCTCCTCTGTGACCATCGACCTCGACAACGGTGTGATGGTTGAGAACGCAACCGTGACCACCGCCGACATCGAAACGTCGAACGGTGTGATCCACGTGATCGACACAGTGATCCTGCCGGAAGGCTAAAACACTGGCGAAGAAGCGCAATCATGGGCGGTCTTCGGGCCGCCCTTTCTCTTTGTGATGCGCCCCAAAATGGCCACTTGAGGCACCCGGTTAATGCCGTACTCTGCAGCCATGTTTGATCGCCTCCGCAACACAGGATTTGATGTCGAAACCCGCAACCATGCGGGCGCCATTCTTTCTGTGGATTTTCCCGAAATCGCTGGCGAGCTCGAAGCCGCTCTTCTTGATCTGTCTATTCCATCGGAAGAGCTGATCGGCTCCGGCGGGGGCGAGGCGCCATCCACACAACGTCTGCGGAGGCGTCTTTATGCAGAGCAATGGCCCAAGCACACTTTCGACTTCAGGATGATCGTCGACGGTCGCGAGACGGTGTCACACAGCCATGAGATTGACCATGTGCGGACCAGCCCACTGGGAAAAGTCGCTCTAGAAATCGAGTGGAACAACAAGGATCCGTTCTTTGATCGCGATCTCGAAAACTTCCAACGCCTACACGCACAATCCGCAATCTCGGTTGGCATTCTGATCACCCGTGGCGCAAGCCTTCAGGATGACATGCGGGGCATCATTCAAGGCTGCATCGAAAAGCACGGTTTCATCGATGAGGCGAACATGGTCGCCGCATTCGGAATGAAGGACCGCACCAAACGTCAGCGCGACGCGGTGCAACGGTTGATCGACCAGCGGACACCCTTTGCGGAAGCATTTGCCAAGCATTTTGTCAGCGACAAGTTCGGCGCGGCGACAACCCATTGGCAAAAGCTGAAAGACCGCATCGACCGCGGGGTCGGCAACCCCTGCCCGCTTCTCTTAATTGGTTTGCCAGCGTCGATCATCGAGACCTGAAACGCGAACACAGCGGATGAAGCGTCACGGCATCATCGCGTTTCGACGGATCGAAACGCCCTTACTCTGCCGCGACTCCGGAATTGTGTTTGTAGGTCTTCCATGTCGGCTTGTAGTCGTCGCTCGCCTGATTGCCCCAAACGGTCCACCCGTCTCGCACACCACGACCGAACAGCTCAAGATACGGGCCCCAGGAACAGCCTTCGATGATCTTGTATTGCTCATCGGGTTTGCGGCTGTGCTCGCGCTTGCGGGTCTTGAGCACATCGCCATCCGGTTCTTCGGCTTCCATGTAATTAACCTGTGACCGCCCCGGTTGAAGCGTACGCACGTCTTTACCACGCACCCCGAACAGCAGAATCTCGGTCACATTGCGGAAGTAGAAGCCAACGCCACGTCCATCCGGGCCACCATCCTTGCGGACCTTTTCCCAGATGATGTTCGACTTGTACTCAAAGCCCCAGGCGTTCAGCACCTGAAGCCCCTCGGGCAGCAGGGCATTCGGCACCCAGAGATAGCAATGCGCGCGGTCGGCCAGATGCTCGGCCACGGGCAGCGCGCAGATTTCGTCCAGTTCCATCGTTGGATAACGCGCGAGGCGTTTGTGCTCGGGGGCAACCTTGCCTGTCCGGTTCTGAAACCGCCACGGCGGGTCAGCCATGACACAGCCAAAGCGGTCGTCACCCAAGAACCCGCGCAGATCGTCCGCCGCTGTCATCCATGCCTCCAATAGTATTGGCCCTCATGTGTAAGCCAACATCTTGTGTCTGGCAAACGATGATTACCCACTTTCCACAGCTTATTCGGGCAGACGTTAAGAAGCTGAAAACAGAAAAAGGCGGGGATTTCGCCCCGCCTTTCGTTTCGCTTAATGCACCACGACATCATCAGGTCGCGGCCTGTTCGATGCGGACACGCGATCTCCGATAATGAGCCCATCGGAACCTGCTGTCACCGGCACCAGATCACCATCCGCGATGTCGCCCGCCAGCAGCATTTCAGCCAACGGATCCTGCAACGCGCGCTGGATCACTCGCTTCAAGGGCCGCGCGCCAAACACCGGGTCGTAGCCCTCTTCGGCCAACCACTTGCGCGCCGCTTCGTCCAGTTGCAGGTCGATCTTGCGCGCAGCAAGCCGCTTGAGCAGACGTGCCATCTGGATATCGACGATCCCGTCCATGTCCTCGCGCTTCAGGCGGTCGAAGATCACGGTCTCGTCCAGACGGTTCAGGAACTCGGGGCGGAAATGCGCCCGCACCGCATCCATCACGTCGCGTTTGGCCTGGCTCGGATCCGCGCCATCCGGAAGCTGGCTCAGTGCCTGCGACCCAAGGTTCGACGTCAGAACAATCAGTGTCTGTTTGAAGTCCACGGTGCGGCCCTGACCATCGGTCAGCACACCATCATCGAGAACTTGCAACAGCACGTTGAACACATCCGGGTGCGCCTTTTCGACCTCGTCGAACAGCACAACCTGATACGGACGGCGCCGCACGGCTTCGGTCAGAACACCGCCTTCGTCGTAGCCGACATACCCCGGAGGCGCACCGATCAGACGGGACACGGCGTGTTTCTCCATGAACTCCGACATATCGATCCGCACCATTGCGTTGTCATCGTCGAACAGGAACTCGGCCACGGCCTTGGTCAGTTCGGTCTTACCCACACCGGTCGGCCCGAGGAACAGGAAGCTGCCCAGCGGACGGTTCTCGTCATTCAGACCCGCACGCGCACGACGTACCGCGTTTGCGATGGCACGCACGGCCTGATCCTGACCGATGACCCGCTTGTGCAGGCCCTCTTCCATCCGCAACAGCTTGTCGCGCTCGCCTTCGAGCATCTTGGAGGTCGGAATACCCGTCCAACGTTCGACAACAGCCGCGATCTGTTCAGGGCGCACAGCCTCTTCGACCATCACGTCATCGTCCGAGCTTTCCGCTTCGGTCAGCTTTTTCTCAAGCTGCGGAATCACTCCGTAAGAAAGCTCACCCGCTTTCGCGAGGTTGCCTTCACGCTTGGCGATTTCCAACTCAGCCCGCGCACGGTCGAGTTTCTCTTTGACATCGCGCGCCGACGCAAGCTTGTCGCGCTCTGCCTGCCATTTGGCCGTCATCTCGGCGGACTGCTCCTGCAAGTCGGCGAGGTCCTTTTCCAATTTGGTAAGACGGTCCTTCGACGCTTGATCGTCTTCAAGCCGCAGTGCTTCGACCTCAATCTGCTTTTGCAGAATGTCGCGGTCCAGCGCATCCAGTTCTTCGGGCTTGCTGTCCACTTCCATACGCAGACGCGATGCCGCTTCGTCCATCAGGTCGATGGCTTTGTCCGGCAAGAAACGGTCAGTGATATAGCGGTGCGACAGGGTCGCCGCCGCCACCAAGGCGCTGTCCGAAATCCGCACACCGTGGTGCAGTTCGTACTTCTCCTTGATGCCGCGCAGGATCGAAATCGTGTCCTCAACGGTCGGCTCCTGCACCATCACTGGCTGGAACCGGCGGGCCAAAGCCGCATCCTTTTCAACGTGCTTGCGATACTCATCCAGAGTCGTCGCACCCACACAGTGCAATTCACCGCGCGCCAATGCCGGCTTGAGCAGGTTGGACGCATCCATTGCGCCATCCGCTTTGCCTGCACCCACAAGCGTGTGCATCTCGTCGATGAAGAGGATGATCTCACCAGCCGCCGTCGTGACTTCGGAGAGGATGCCTTTCAGACGTTCCTCGAACTCACCGCGATATTTCGCACCGGCAATCAGCGCGCCCATGTCCAAAGCCAGCAGACTTTTGTTGCGCAGGGACTCCGGCACATCGCCATTGACGATCCGCAGAGCAAGACCTTCGGCAATCGCTGTCTTACCCACGCCGGGCTCCCCGATCAGAACGGGATTGTTCTTGGTCCGGCGGCTCAGCACCTGCATGGCGCGACGGATTTCATCGTCCCGCCCAATGATCGGGTCGATCTTGCCTTCGCGCGCCCGCTCCGTCAGGTCGAGCGTGTATTTCTTGAGTGCCTCGTACTGGTCTTCGGCGCTCGCACTGTCGGCAGTGCGGCCTTTCCGAATATCGTTGATGGCAGAGTTCAACGCCTGCGCATTAACCGCACCGGTATCCAGCGCTTCTTTCGCCGGGCTCTTGACCATGGCAAGCGCCATCAAGATGCGTTCGACCGGCACAAAGCTGTCGCCCGCTTTCTTGGCGATCTTCTCTGCTTCGTCGAGCACCTTGCCCGTCGCGCTGTCGAGATAGACCTGACCAGCGTCACCGGATACTTTCGGGATCTTGGCAAGCTTTCCATCCAACGCCTGCACAACCCGCTCCGGCGCACCGCCAGCGCGTTGAATCAGGTTCGAGGCAAGCCCCTGATCGTCGTCCATCAATGCTTTAAGGATGTGTTCGGGTGCCAGCCGCTGGTGGCTTTCCCGCATGGCAATCGTTTGCGCCGCCTGAATGAAACCACGCGACCGCTCCGTGAACTTCTCTAAGTTCATGGCATTCTCCTTCCGTTAAGCACCCCTTTGTCCGGAACGCCCGAATGCGGCACGTCCCATGGCAGGGCCTTCGGATAAGAAATGGGGGCAATGCCCCTCCGGTTCAAGTACTGGAACTTGGCTTGATCACTGGCTTTTTTGAGGTGGCTTTGTTGTCGACGTCTTTCGGACCGGACGCTCAGGGAATTCCAGCGCTGGCGCCAGTCTGGGCGGCGTCTTAAAGATAGGGGGTCGACGTCGCGTAAGCCCCCGACCCGATCTGGGATATCGCCAGCGCAACCAAGACCACCACTGCGGTAATGATAATAAAGGGTCGGACAATGGCAAATCTGGTCTGCAAACTGCTTCTTGAGCGCATGTATCTCTCCTGTGTTGGGGAAAGAACGTTTGACGCGAGGTGTTGTTCCTTGACGACTCCACACATGGTTGTAAGACGGGGCCAGATTGCAGAAGGAACCCCCCATGTCCGATGACCGCCTGATCGTAGCACTTGACGTGCCCAATGCACTGGCTGGCCTCGATCTGGCTGAAAAGCTCGGCGATGCGGTGTCATTCTACAAGATTGGCCTCGGCATGTTGACCGGTGGCGGACTGGCACTGGCGAACGAACTGAAGCAAGAACTCGGCAAGCGCATCTTCCTCGACATGAAGCTGTTTGACATCGGTGCCACGGTAGAGGCTGCGGTGCGAGGGCTTGCGCAATACGAACTCGATTTCCTGACAGTCCATGGCGATCCCTATGTCGTGCGCGCCGCCAAAGAAGGCGCCGCCAATTCGAACACCAAGATCCTTGCCGTGACGATCCTCACATCGCTCGACCGCAGCGATCTCGATGGCGCACTCATCAAAGACGGTAAGGTTTCCGACCTCGTGGTCGAACGGGCTGGCCGTGCGTTTGACGCTGGCGCGGATGGTGTGATCTGCTCTCCGAACGAAGCCGCGCTGATCCGCGCCCTGCCCGAAGCTGATGGCCGTCTAATCGTGACCCCCGGCGTACGTCCCGAAGGCGCCGACCTGGGCGATCAAAAGCGCGTCGCGACTCCGGCGAACGCAGTGCGGAACGGCGTGGATCACATCGTTGTCGGGCGCCCGGTCTGGAAAGCCGTAGACCCGCGCGCAGCCGCACAGGCGATCACAAAAGAAATGCAAAGAGCGATTCAGCTCGACACGTGATCCATATAACGCCCCACCATGTCCGCAAAATGCGGGATGGCATCCGGGTGCCGCACATAATCTGACGGGTCCATCAAAGACCAACATTGCCCTTCGGTTCCGAAGACAATCTGGTGTTCCGCATCAGGTGTCAAATGCGCGGCAAAAAACACGCCTTGTCTGAGCCGATCACGCCAGACCAATTCACTGACAGTCAGACGGAGACCGACTTCCTCGAAGGTCTCCCGCAGCACACAACTCTCGGCACTCTCACCCCCCTCGCCGCCGCCTCCCGGCAGATCAAGCCGTCCTGGCCAGGGTATCTCGGGGATGTCATCGCGGCGGACAACTACGATCTTCTTCCCAATAAATAGGATCAGCTTTGCTCCTCCGAAATCCTGCATCGCTCCGCCTTTTGTCTGATCTTCCGCCGGTGTATCTTGAGACTGCCCCTTGGGATACCCACACATGCCCGACCTGTGCCGCGATTGCCTGACAGAATTCGACTCTGGTGCCCGTTGCCCCGCGTGCCGAAGCCCACGTGTGATCTCTCATCCTGAGCTCTATGACCTCAGCATCGCGCATATGGATTGCGATGCGTTCTATGCGTCTGTCGAAAAGCGCGACAACCCCGAACTGGCCGACAAACCGGTGATCATCGGTGGCGGAAAGCGCGGCGTGGTGTCGACGGCCTGCTATGTCGCGCGCATCAAAGGCGTGCGATCTGCCATGCCGATGTTCAAGGCACTGCAACTCTGCCCGGATGCGGTGATCGTGAAGCCAAGGATGGACGCATATGTCGAAGCGTCCCGCGCCATCCGACAATTGATGGAAGAGCTGACCCCTGCGATTGAACCCCTATCCCTGGACGAAGCTTTCATCGACCTGACCGGCACCGCCCGCCTTCACGGACATCCACCCGCCGTCATGCTGGCACGGCTGGTAAAACGGATGCGTGATGAACTATGGCTGACCGGCTCCATAGGTCTCAGCCACAACAAGTTCCTCGCCAAGATCGCGTCCGACCTCGACAAACCGCGCGGTTTTTCGGTGATCGGCAAAGCCGAAACCCAAGCCTTCCTTCGACCCAAACCTGTGCGCCTGATCTGGGGAGTCGGCACGGCAACACAGGATTCGCTGGAGCGTGCCGGCATTCGCACCTTCGACGATCTTTTGCGGTGGGAATTGGATGATCTGACACACCGGTTCGGCAGCATGGGCCACCGTCTCTGGCACCTCGCCCGCGGTCAGGACCAGCGCCGCGTCTCGGCGAACTCTCCGATGAAGTCCATCTCCAATGAGACCACCTTTAACGAAGACACCAACGATCCCGACCTGCTGGATGGCCATCTCTGGAGGATGTGCGAGAAGGTGTCCGACCGAGCCAAAGCCAAGGGCTTGGCTGGGCGCGTGATCACGCTCAAGCTTAAGCGTTCAAACTTCACGCTGATCACCAAACGCTTATCCCTCAGCGACCCAACCCAGATCGCCGACCGCATATACCGAACCGCCCGCGCCCTTTTCGATCAGGTCGGGGATCAAGGCCCATATCGGCTTTTGGGAGCGGGGATCAGTGATCTGAGCACGGCAGAAGGAGCGGACATGTCGGCCGACCTTCTGGACCCACAAGGCGTCAAACGCGCAAAGGCCGAACGCGCGACGGATGCAATCCGGGAAAAATTCGGCCCGGACGCTATCCTCAAAGGCCGCGCGCTGCGCTAGCCGCTACATCAACTGGTTTTCTTCGTCGATTGCGGAAATCCCCATCGCATCCAGACCAGCTTCAAGGTGATCTGCCAGATGTGGAGTTCCGATCAGGTAATCGGCGGTCGGAGTGGTCGCCTCGTTCATCGCCGTTCCGAAGGCATCGGCCCATTCGTCGACTTCGAACGCGCCACGCCCGATCCACATGATCGCCACCAAAGCGGCCTGCTCCTCTTCGTCCATACGGTCGATAAAGGCGCGCATCTCACCCTCCGCACGACTCAGTTCCCGCGCCATGACGATGACGGCTGCGACCTTGTTTACGCTGATGTGTTCCATGACGAATCTCCCATGTCGTTGATTCAAACATGGGGGAAAAAAGAATCTTTGACTTTGATCTTAAGCAAACAGCCGGTAGTAGAGCCAATCCGGCAGGAATTGACTGCCCCGGAACACCCATGAAAACAGGGTCGGGAAACTGCGTTTAAACGCGTCGCTGTTCATGTGTTCAAAGAACTCCCTTGCCGCCTCTTCCGGCTCCATGATGAACGGCATGTTAAAGTCGTTCTTGTCAGTCAAACGCGTCTTCACAAAACCTGGATTGACCAACTGCACTTTGACATTGGTCTTGTGCAGGTCGGCATAGAGCGACTCAGCCAATGTCATCACACCTGCTTTGGACGACGTGTAGGCTGCCGCCCCCGGCAATCCACGAAAACCCGATAGGGAGCCCGTCAAAACGATGTGCCCCGCATCGCGCTGCACGAATTTCGGAACGATCGCACCGATCAAACGCATGGCACCGGTGAAATTGATGTCGGCCATAGCGTTGGCCTGATCCGCATCCCAGGCCTTTGCACCGAACGGCCAATACACGCCGGCCAGTTGCACCACGCCGTCGATGTCACCGACCTGATCAGCCGCCGATTTGACCGACTCTGCGTCCGAGACATCAACCGTCGCGACCTCCGCGCGACCCGGTAGTTTTTCGGCCAGCGCGCGTAGCTTGTCTTCGTTCCGAGCAGACAGAATGAGGTGGACACCAGCTGCACTCATCTTGTGCGCCAACGCCTCGCCAAGACCTTCACTTGCCCCGACCAACCAATACCGTTTGCCCGCCCAATCGCTCACACCGCTTCCTTCCTACGCATCGTGGCCACGAGTTCGGCCACCTTGATTCCGTACTTGCGAAACTGGCTGCGGTTCACAATGGTTCCATTCGGCGCGAGATACATCCAATCCGTAGTGTCCAGCACATGCCCCCCCTGATCGTCCGGCAGCTTGTACCTGTATTTCAACTGAACCGTTGGGCCTTTCTGGATACCCTGCCCTTCACCCACCACATCCGACGCCGTCGCACGTATGCGACCGTCATTACCCAATGTCAGCTTCCATTCGCGCACGACCTCGTCACCACTGTCGTATGTGAAACGCTCTGTCATCACGCCCTTGTTGCCATCCCACCGCGCATGGAAATCGCCAACAAACCGGGACGTGACCCGTCCGGTCGGGCCATAGATCACACCTTCGCAGGCAATCGGACCGTTCAGATGTGTGCGCAGATCAAAAGGTTCACCCGACGCGGCTGCGTAATCCGCCGGGGATTGCGCGACGAAACCGAAATACCGGGTCCTGAGATACCCAAGAACAAGCATGAAGCTTGCTCCGAGAAAGAATGCTTCCATGGCGTCATTCCTTTCCGATGGGGGTGGCCACCAAGAGCCCGATTGCAACAAGTTTCAAAACGCAGGGCACACCGGCGTAGAGCAAGGTCAGGGTTCTGAGCGCTGCATCACTGTTCTCGGCGCCAGACACGAATCCGCTGGCTTCGAGGATCGGCAAGAGTGCGATGGCCGCAAAAGCCAGCGTAAATTTTGACACGAATCCCCAGAGCGCAAAGCCTTCCGACGCATCCGGCGCAACCTGCTCCATGCGACGGGCAAACACCGCCGGCAGCAACGTCAGGTCGGCCCCCACAGCCGCGCCCGAGGCAAGGCAGATCAGCGCGAACCAAACCGTATCGCCGCTTCCCAGAAACATTGCAAAGCTGAAGGCGACAATCGCCAGAACCATCGCCGCCAGAAGCGCGGATTTTGACCCCACACGTTCTGCAACGCTGCCCCAGACCGGAGCCGCCGCCGCCGCCGCAACGAAAAACAGAAGGAGCAATGGACCTTCCCAACCCGGCGCATTCAGACGGCTTTCCACAAAGAAAAGAAACAGCGTCGAACTGACCGCGACGGGAGCGGCGTTCACCAAAGCGATAAGCAGCAAACGGCGCGATATGTGATCCTTCAGGACAATGCCGAACCCGGCAGAGGGAGCGCTTGCCGCCCCGTGCCATTCATTGTGCATGGCAAGCCCCGCAATCAGACAAGCCAGCGCAAAGACTGCCGCATAAGCAACGAACTCTGGCCAGGCGAGCGCCAGGAAAACTGATGGCATCACAGATGCCGCGCAGACCCCCAAAAGCGCTCCGGTCTCACGCCACCGCGCCACACGCAGATGGCCCGCTCCGCCGCCCAGCATTTTGGCCTTCCGGACACCCCGCGCGTAGAAGTTGATGGTCAGGAAGCTGAACGCGGAAAAAACCAGCGTCAGCATCACCGCAAACCACAGTATCGGGTTGGTCGGCGGCGTCACCGCAAACAGACCCAGCGTCGCCGCGCCCATAATGGCCAGCGTCACGCCAACTGCCATGCCTTGAAACCTTCGCACGGCGACGGCCAGCTTACCCAGCAGCGGGTCTTGGACCACGTCCAAAAGGCGCAGCCCAAACAGCACAGCCCCCAAAGCCGCGAGGCTCACGCCGTATTCATCGACATAGAATTTCGGCGCATGGATGTAGATCGGCAAGCCCGCCGCTGCGAGGACCGCCGCGAAAATCGCGTAGCCGCCAAGGTTCTGCCGATCTGTAACCATCACTGGCTGACTTCTTCCATGGGCGGTTCGGGCCGCGTGCGATAGCGCGACCCCTTCCACCACAGTTTCAGTGCCTGCCAATGAATCAACGCCAACACCCGACGCGATCCCAAAGGACGACGCAAAAGAGAACGCAGGATCGAGCCATTGCTGATCTCCTTGCGCGGCCCGGTCAGCGTGGCGATCAACCCGCCGGCCGTTTGCGAATAATCAATCCAGATGCCGATCTTGTCGGGCCGGAAATCAAATCGGAACTCGTACCCGCCTTCGACCGGCTGGAAGGGCGAGACATAGAAAATCTTGGTCGCCTGCAAGCGGTCACAGGCGGTGATCGGAGAATTGTCGGGCTTGCGGCACAGATAAGAATGACGGTCACCGAAGGTGTTGGTCACCTCCGCTATCACCGCGACCAGACTGTCCTGCTCGTCATACGCCAGCCAGAACGACACCGGATTGAAGACATGACCAAGAAAGCGCGGTTGCGCCAACAGCATCAGGCGGCCACGCGCGTGGATTTGATGGGCATCCAACACCTCGCGCGCCCAGGCAGCGCCGCGCCCTTCACCCGGCATACCGCCGTGGTCGCTATCCTGCAAACTCGCCACGTTTCCTTTATTGCGCGAAAACAGCCATGGCGTCTTTGGTTCTGCCTCGGCATCCAGCATCACGTAATCGATGGAATAACGGAACGCATTGTCCGTACTTCCCTTTCGGCCGTGATAGGTGTGGCCAACGATATGATCGACAACCTTCATTCCGCAGCCACCGCAACCGCGCTGCGCGCCCGGATCGCTTCGACTACATCGACCGCGCTGCCAAGACCGTCTTCATGGAATCCGTTCTTCATCCACGCACCACAGAACCACGTCCGGTTGGTGCCGTTCATGTCGCGCACGGTGTCCTGCGCGGCCAACGCCTCAAGGTCGTAAACCGGATGGCGCAGGGTGCATTCGTCATAGATCAATTCTTCACGGATCGGGCGGGTGGTATTTAGCGTCACGAAGTGCGGGTCGTCTTTCGGGATCGGCTGAAGGCTGTTCATCCAATAGGTCAGGTCGATGGTGTTCAACTCTTTGGCTTCGCTCTCGGTGTAGTTCCACGAAGACCAGCAGATCCGCTTCTTCGGCATGATGCTCGCATCCGCATGTAGAACGATGCGGTTGGGTTGGTATTTGATGGCACCCAGCGCCCGCTTTTCCAGCGGTGTCGCGTCGGACAACAGCTGCAGCGTGTCGTCGGAATGGGTGGCAAACACCACCTCGTCATAGCGCTCCCATTCGCCGCCCTGCGCTTTGATCTCAGCCCCCATCACATCGCGACGTACGGCATCAATGGGCGCACCAAGGCGCAGGGTCACCCCGCGCTCTTTCATCGACGCCCCAAGGCGCCGCACATATTCGATGGACCCGCCCTCGACAGTGTACCACTGGTGCTGGCCAGACACGGACAGAAGCGCGTGGTTCTCCATGAACTGCACCAGCGCGTGCGCCGGGAAGTCCATGATCTTTTCCGTCGGCGTCGACCAGATCGCGCCGGTCAGCGGCAGCAGGTAATACTCGCGGAACCACGCCCCGGTGCCGATCTGTTCGAGGAAGTCGCCAAGACTGAGACTCCGGTCGCGGGCCGCATCCAAGGCGCATTTGTTGAACTTGGCGATGTCCGCCAGCATCCGCAGAAACTTGGGGTTCACGAGGTTCTTTTTCTGCGCAAAGACTGACCCCACTGTTGCCAATGCGTATTCGATACGGCCGCCATCAAGGCTCGCTCCAAAGCTCATGTTGCTCTTGGTGACGGGCACCTCCAAGGCTTTGAACAGCCGCGCAAGATGAGGGTAATTGGCGTAGTTGAACACGATGAACCCGGTATCCACGGGCTGATCGCCATTCTTTCCTGCCACGATCGTCCGGGCATGCCCCCCCAGCCTCGGCTCGGCCTCATACAGTGTGACGTGATGATCCTCGGACAACATATACGCCGCCCCCATCCCGGAAATCCCTGCCCCGATGACGGCAATCTTCTTAGGCGCGCTGGCGCAGGCTTCGAATGGCATAGTCGTCTCACTTTGTGGTGTGTCTAGGTGTATTTACGGTGCGACCCACCGACCGGATGAAAAGAAAAAGCAAAAAAACTAGTGATCCAAAGCTCCAGTCGCACCGTACACTCTGCATGTTCACGACAACCGTGCTTTCATCAGACTGTCAGGCCTCTCCCGTTGCCAAGGGGATGAAAATGCGCGATCCCAGCAAGGGAGACGTGGACGGAACGGAAAGTTTGACGACAGGAATGACAAATGACGTCGTCCCTTGGGTGGACGATCTTGTTGCAGTACGCGACACGCGCGATGAAGCAGCGTTCATACGGGTGTTTGGCCATTTCGGACCGCGCGTAAAATCTTTCCTGATGCGTACAGGTATGGATGCCGCGCTGGCCGAGGAATGCGCACAAGAAGTGCTCGTGACGGTTTGGAACAAAGCGCATCTCTACGATGCAAGTCGGGCAAGTCCATCGACATGGATCTTCACCATCGCCCGAAACAAGAAAATTGACGTTCTGCGAAAACAGCGACGCCCGGAACCGGAAGACTTGCCATGGGGGCCAGAAGCGGAACCCGATCAGGCGGATGTCATCGGGTTGCAGCAGGAGAGTGAACAACTGGGTCGTGCCCTTCGCGATCTTCCAGAGAAACAAAGGGAACTGATCGAAAAGGCCTATTTCGGAGACCTGTCGCACAGCGAAATCGCTGATCAGACCGGTCTGCCACTGGGCACGATCAAATCCCGGATTAGGTTGGCGCTGGAACGCTTGCGCCACTCGATGAAGTGACAGTGAAATGACAGTGAAACATCACCTTACAGACGATCTTCTGATGGCATATTCGGCAGGTGATCTGCCCGAAGCCGTCAACCTGATCGTCGCAACCCACATCTCTCTGTGCGACGACTGCCGCGCAGCCTTGGGGAGCTATGACGTTATGGGCGGCGCCGTGCTTAGCACATGCGAAAGCGTTGAGATGTCGAAGAACAGCCTGAATTCGGTTCTGGAAATGATCCGGACACAGGACAACGGGGTTCAGGAGAGATCCGCACCGATCAAGCTCAAGGACGACGTTCTGCCCGCACCGCTGGTCGATTACGTTGGCGGCGGTCTCGAAAACGTGCGCTGGCGCTCGGCTGGTATGGGCGTGAAGCAGGCGGTCCTGCCGACCACCAAAGACGCCACTGCGCGACTTCTCTACATCCCCGCTGGCACCGCGATCCCGGATCACGGACACAACGGGATGGAACTGACACTGGTGTTGAAGGGCGCGTTTCAGGATGAAAGTGGGTACTTTAGTCGCGGCGATATTGAGGTCGCCAGCGAAGACCTGAACCACACTCCGGTGGCTGACATTTCCGAAGATTGTATCTGCCTTGCGGTGACCGACGCACCCCTCAAGTTCAAAGGTCTGGTGCCCCGCATCGTGCAGCCTTTCCTGGGCATATAAGCCGAGGCTCGGGTCGACGAAAAAGGGGGCCAATCGGCCCCCTCTTCTTTTGCGTTTACGCCTTTTTCTTCTTCGGCGGCATCAGGTCGGTGATCGTGCCCTCGAACATCTCGGCGGCAAAGTTCACCGTTTCCGATAGAGTCGGGTGCGGGTGGATCGTGTGGCCCAGATCAACCGCATCCGCGCCCATTTCGATGGCCAGCGCCACTTCCGAGATCAGATCACCGGCATTCGTCCCGACGATACAGGCGCCGATCACTCGGTCATCCTCTGGATCGAACAAGAGCTTGGTGATCCCCTCGTTCCGGCCGTTCGACAACGACCGACCAGAGGCCGCCCACGGGAACACGCCCTTTTCGTACTTGATCCCCTGCGCCTTGGCCTGTGTTTCGGTCACACCACACCACGCCACTTCCGGATCGGTGTAAGCCACCGACGGGATCAACTGCGCATCGAAGTACCGCTTGTGTCCGGCAGCCACTTCCGCCGCGACCTTGCCTTCGTGCACGGCCTTGTGCGCCAGCATCGGCTGGCCGACCACATCGCCAATCGCAAAGATATGCGGCACACCTGTGCGCTGCTGATTGTCCACGGCGATAAAGCCACGGTCGTCCACGGCGACACCCGCCTTCTCGGCGTCGATCAGCTTGCCATTCGGCTTGCGGCCCACAGCGACCAAGACCTTGTCGAACGTATCGTCAAAGGTTTCGCCTTTGTCATTCTCGAACGTGACCTTGAGCCCCTTCTTCTGCGCCTCAACAGCCGTCACCTTGGTCTTGAGCCAGATGTTTTCATACCGGCCCTCGATCCGCTTGTGCAGAGGCTTGACGATGTCCTTGTCGGCCCCGGGCATCAGTTGGTCCATGAACTCCACGACCGAGATCTTCGATCCCAGCGCGTCATAGACACAGGCCATTTCCAGACCGATGATCCCGCCACCAAGCACCAGCATCCGTTTTGGAATGTCCTTGAGTTCCAAAGCACCGGTCGAGTCGATCACCCGCTCGTCGTCATGCGGAATGAAGGGCAGGTTCACCGGCTCGGACCCGGCAGCGATGATGCACTGATCAAAGCTGACATTGGTCTTGCCGCTGTCGCCGATCACTTCGATCATGTTCGGCCCGGTGAAGGTGCCGTAGCCTTGAACCACCTGAACCTTGCGACCTTTGGCAAGCCCACTCAGACCGCCGGTCAACTGACCAACCACGCTGTTCTTGAAGTCGCGCAGTTCGTCGAGGTCGATCTTCGGCTTACCGAAGCTGATCCCGTGAGAAGACATTTCTTCGGCCTCGGTGATTACCTTGGCAACATGAAGAAGTGCCTTCGACGGGATACAACCGACGTTCAGGCAAACACCGCCCAGCGACGGGTATCTCTCGATCAGGACAACCTTCTTCCCGAGATCAGCCGCACGGAATGCAGCAGTGTAGCCGCCGGGCCCAGAGCCCAGAACCACCACCTCAGCATGCACATCGCCCTTGCCGGATGCAGTGCCGGTTGCCGCAACAGATTGCGGCGCTGCTGGCGAGTTCTCTGCCGCCTTCGGAGCCTCATCCGCTTTGGCGTCTGCGCCTTCGATCACCATGATCACGGTGCCTTCGGAGACCTTGTCCCCTTCGGCAACCTTGATTTCGGTGATCTTGCCAGCAGCTGGCGACGGCACTTCCATTGTGGCCTTGTCGGATTCCAGTTCGATCAGCGGATCCTCCGCTGACACGGTATCACCCAAGCTGACCAGAACGGTCACAACAGGTACGTCTTTGAAATCCCCAATATCGGGTACTTTAACATCCATCAGATCGTCCCCCTTACCACATCAGCTTGCGCATATCGCCGAGCAGCGTCTTGAGCGTCACGCAGAAGCGCGCAGCCAAGGCACCGTCGACGGCGCGGTGATCGTAGGACAGCGACAGCGGCTGCATCAGGCGCGGCACGAACTCCTCGCCATTCCAGACCGGGGCCATCTTCGACCGGGTCAGACCGAGGATCGCCACTTCGGGTGCGTTCACGATTGGGGTAAAGCTGGTGCCACCGATCCCGCCCAGCGAAGATATGGTAAAGGTTGCGCCCTGCATGTCCTTGGACTTCAGGTTGCCTTCCCGCGCCGCTTTGGACAGCTCCATCAGTTCCTTGGAAATCTCAACGAGACCCTTGCGGTCCGCGTCCTTGATCACCGGAACCATCAGACCGTTCGGCGTGTCTGCCGCAAAGCCGATGTTGTAGAATTCCTTCTTGATCAGCTTGTCGCCATCCGGGTGGATCGACGAGTTGAACTCCCAATGCTCTTTCAGAGCCGACACCGACGCTTTGATGACAAAGGACAGCAGGGTCACGCGATAGCCATTGTCCTTGGCCATCGTGTCCATTTCCTTGCGGTATTTGTCGAGCTCCGTGATGTCCGCCTCGTCATTATGCGTGACATGCGGAATGTTGAGCCAGGACCGGTGCAACGCCGGGCCCGAGATCTTTTTGATCCGGGGCATTTCGATCTCTTCGATCGGCCCGAACTTGGAAAAGTCCACAACCGGGATCGGCGGGATGCCCATGCCACCTTGTGCGGCACCACCGCTTGCAGCAGCAGGAACGGTCTGGGCCTTGAGCGCCTTTTCCACGTCTTCACGCAGGATGCGCCCCTTGCGGCCGGAACCGTTCACCTGAGCCAGATCGATCTCGACCCGCCGCGCATAGGCCCGCACCGATGGAGAGGCGTGGATCTTGCCGAACCCGGCATCAGTCTTTGCCGGTGCAGGAGCAGTTGTGGCAGCCGGAGCAGGTGCAGCAGCCGGAGCCTCTGCTTTGGGCGCCTCTTTCGGCGCGTCCTTTGGCGCAGCACCAGCGCCATCGGCCTCCAAAACAAGGATCAGCGACCCTTCGGAAACCTTGTCGCCTTCGGAAACCTTGATCTCTTTCACCACACCTGCGGCCGAGCTTGGTACTTCCATCGTCGCCTTGTCGGATTCCAGTTCGACGATTGGATCTTCGACTGCAATCGTGTCGCCCACACTCACCAGAACGGTCACAACGGGTACGTTGGTGAAATCGCCGATATCCGGCACTTTAACTTCTACGGTCATTGTCTCTTACTCCTCCCGCTCACACCAGACGCGGGTTCGGCTTGTCGCCGTCGATGTCGTATTTGTTCAAAGCCAGTTGCAGGTCTTTCTCGGTCACCGCGCCTTCACGGTAGAGATCGACCATCGCAGCGGCGGCGATGTGGTTGGCGTCCACTTCAAAGAACCGGCGCAGGTTCACACGGCTGTCCGACCGGCCGTAACCGTCGGTGCCCAGAACCGTGTACCGTCCGGGCACACATGCGCGGACTTGCTCGGCATAGTTCTTCATGTAGTCGGTTGCCGCGATGAAAGGTCCTTTGGCGCCTTCGAACTGTTGTGCGATATACGGCACTTTCGGCTCTTTCAGAGGGTTCAGGCGGTTCCAACGCGCAGCATCCTGACAGTCGCGCGCCAACTCGTTGAACGAGGTCGCCGACCAGATGTCCGACGTGACACCGAAGTCTTCCTTCAGCATCTCGGCCGCCTTGATCGCCTGAACAAGGATCGTCCCCGACCCCACCAGGTTCACGTGCTTCTTGCCCGGTTTCGCGGTTTTGTGCAGACGGTAGAGACCTTTGATGATCCCTTCCTCGGAACCCATCGGCATCTCGGGATGCTGATAGTTCTCGTTCATCAGCGTCAGGTAGAAATAAACGTCTTCCTGATCGACGAACATCCGCTGCAAGCCGTGCTGCACGATCACTGCCACTTCGTAGCTGAAGGTCGGGTCATAGCTGATGCAGTTCGGGATGGTGCCAGCAAGGATATGGCTGTGCCCGTCCTCGTGTTGCAGACCTTCGCCGTTCAGCGTGGTCCTCCCCGCCGTTCCGCCCAGCATGAAGCCTCGCGCGCGACTGTCGCCTGCGGCCCAAGCCAGATCGCCGATCCGCTGGAAGCCGAACATCGAGTAGTAGATGAAGAACGGGACCATCGGCACGCCGTGGTTGGAGTACGACGTTGCAGCCGCAATCCAATCCGCCATCGCCCCCGCTTCGTTAATGCCTTCCTGAAGAACCTGACCATCCAGGCTCTCTTTGTAGAACATCATCTGGTCTTTATCCTGCGGGGTATAGTTCTGCCCCAGCGGGTTGTAGATACCCGCCGACCGGAACAGACCTTCCATCCCGAATGTGCGGCTTTCATCCGGCACGATCGGCACGATATTCTTGCCGATCTTCTTGTCCCGCAGCAGCGTCGTCAGGATGCGGACAAAGGCCATCGTGGTTGAAATCTCACGGTCGCCCGTCGATTCCAACTGCCCCTTGAACTGCTCCAGCGCCGGAATCTCCAGCTTCGGTGCATCTTGCCAGTGCCGCACCGGGAACGACCCGCCAAGCTCTTTCCGGCGATCCGCCAGATAGGCTTTCTGCGCGTTGTTCAGACTGACAAACGGCACGTCCTTTTCCAGCTCTTCATCGGTGACCGGAATCTGGAACCGATCCCGCATCGCCTTCAGCTGGTCGAACTGCATCTTCTTCTGCTGGTGCGTTGTGTTCTGGCCTTCACCAGCCGTACCCATGCCATAACCTTTGACGGTCTTGACCAGCAGACAGGTCGGCGTGCCCTTGGCTTTGCTGGCCCGCAGGAACGCGTTGTACACCTTCTTCGGATCATGCCCGCCACGGCGCAGCGCCCAGATCTGATCGTCGGTCCAATCTTCGACCAGCGCCGCAGTCTCGGGGTACTTGCCGAAGAAGTGCTCGCGGATATAGGCACCGTCTTTCGACTTGAACGTCTGGTAATCGCCGTCGACGGTTTCGTCCATCAACTGGCGCAGTTTGCCGGACGTATCCCGCTCCAGCAATTCGTCCCAGCCACGGCCCCAGAGAAGCTTGATCACGTCCCAACCGGCTCCCCGAAAGTCGCCTTCAAGCTCCTGCACGATCTTGCCGTTGCCGCGCACCGGACCGTCAAGACGTTGCAGGTTGCAGTTGATGACAAAGATCAGGTTGTCCAGACCTTCGCGCACGGCCAAATCGATAGCGCCCCGGCTTTCGGGCTCGTCCATCTCGCCGTCGCCAAGGAAGCACCACACCTTGCGGTCGCCCATGTCGATCAGACCACGGTTGTGCATGTATTTCATGAACCGCGCTTGGTAGATCGCCATGAGCGGCCCCAGACCCATCGAAACTGTGGGGAACTGCCAGTAATCCGGCATCAGCCACGGGTGCGGATAGGAACTCAGTCCACCGCCATCAACCTCGGACCGGAATGCTTCGAGCTGCTCAGCACTGATTCGACCCTCCATGAACGACCGCGCATAAATACCGGGGATCACGTGGCCCTGGAAAAACACCAGATCACCGCCGTGGATTGCCGATTTCGACCGCCAGAAGTGGTTGAGACCGATATCGTAAAGCGCAGCGGAAGAAGCGAAAGACGCAATATGCCCGCCATATTCGCTGCTGACCTTGTTCCGTTTCACGACTGTCGCCATCGCATTCCATCGGTTGATGGTGCGGATACGCCATTCCATCTCGGTGTCGCCAGGGATGTCGACTTCGTCATCCGGCGCGATGGTGTTCTGATAGGGGGTGGTCGCCGAGAACGGCAGCTTTGCTCCGGCAGCGCGCGCCTGTTGCACGGCTTTGTCGAGCAGGAAATGCGCACGATCCGCGCCATCCCGAAGGATCACGTCTTCAATCGCGTCTTGCCATTCCTGGGATTCGACCGGGTCAATATCCTGGGGGCTGTCTTTCATAATCCCTCTTCCCTTGGTCTGGCCTGAGGCCATTAGTTTATCGTTGAACAAATAGCTTGATCGCAACTTTACTCAACTATGCAACGCGTTCCTAGCACGCTCGGTTCCCTTGGGGCAGTAAGGTGACGTCATATCTTCCATGCATTACGCGCATGGCAAAATAGTTCAAGGCTAAACAAACAAGCCGCATGCAGCGCATGTGATGCGACATCTTTCCGATGCCGGGGGTGAAGGAATTGGTCGGGTCAATGGATTTTTAGAACTCGGCCAGAGCCGGTTTGGCCTGATAATTACCGACGTTGTGCTCCCCCGGATATTCCGCACCGCGCAAATCCAGAAGCACCAACATTTCCGCCTTCAACGCGCCATCGATGGCACAGGCGAGATGCTGCTGGCGATCACATCGACTTCGTGACGCGCAGTTTCCCCGTTGGTCGCGCGCAGGACCGGCGCGAAACTGTCTCGCGCCGGCGCAAAGTCTTGTTGAGTATGCGCGCCTAAGCGGCGCGGGCCAGACGCAGTTCCAACTGCGTGCGGCTCATTCCCTGATGCGACAGGCAAACAAGCCCATCCGGCGCAATTTCCGTCCAGACCAGCGTTTCCGCATCCAGCGGCTCTGACGCCAAAATCCAGCCACCGCCCGTCGTTTCAGCCGCATAAAGGCTGGGTACCCGCACATCACTGGAATGGCGGAAGGCATAAATCGCTTCGCCATCAGACATCACACAAGTCAGCCGCACGGCCTCCTCGCAGCCATGCCCATAGCGGCTATGCTCCTGCAACAGCGCGACAACAGCTTGCACCGCCTCGGCTGGATCGCGCTCCAACCCATGCGCCAGCAGCAACAGGAAAATCAGTTCGGAATCCGTCGTCCCCCGCCGCGCCAGATACAGATCATCCGGCAAAAGCGCTTCGAGCTGACGGCGAATGCGGTCAATATCGGGAACCTGCCCATTGTGCATGAACGACCAGCGGCGATGCGCGAAGGGGTGACAATTCAACCGCGTGGTCTCACCCGTGGTCGAGGCCCGTACATGCGCCAAGAACAGCGGCGATCGGATCATCTGGCACAGGCTCAGCAAGTTGCCATCTGACCACGCGGGCAGAACGTCCCGGTAAAGACCGGGGCCCTGCCCATCTTCACCATACCAGGCGAACCCGAATCCATCGCCTTGCACAGCAAGTTTCGCCTCATTGGCGTGCTGGCTTTGCTCAAGCAGCGAATGCGCTGGATCGACAACAACATGCGCAATCGGAACCGCCGGCCCGAGATAGGCCGCAAGGCGACACATCCTCAGTGCCCGGCGCTGGTGTGACGCGCTTCGATCCGCGCGTGCATCTGACGGATCATCCGGCTGGCCGTGGTTTCGAACAACGGCGGGATCACCGCATGGATCAGCGCCGCCATCGACGCCAGAAACAGCCGTGCGGAAAACCCAAACGCAAACCCGGCATGTTGAAGATAGGTTTCATTCACGCTCGCCGGATGGTCGATGAACCCGCGCAAAAAGCCGGGCCGCGCTGCTGTATCTGTGTCTTGGGCTGCCATTGGGGTGCTCCGTGTTTCAATGTCTGCCAATACAATGCCAGACAATCACACAGCACGTTTCCCAATTTTCATTCAGACAGACAGGCAGCTTGAGAGTTACTCACAACAAACCGATGATAGTTGAGAAATAATCCCGAAACGGACTACCGTCACAGATCAAACGTCGCAAAAACAGGCGCATGGTCGCTGGGCTGCTCCCAGCCACGAGCGTCCTTCAGAATTCGGCTCGAATGCGCGGCGTTGGAAATGTCCGGCGTCGCCCAAATATGATCGAGCCGCCGCCCCTTGTCCGCCGCAGCCCAATCCTTGGCGCGGTAGCTCCACCACGAATAGAGCAACCCCTCGGGAATATCCTGCCGGGTCACATCCACCCAACCGCCCGCATCCTGCGTTTCGCCGAAATGCTCGACCTCAATTGGCGTGTGGCTCACCACCTTCAGCAATTGTTTGTGCGACCAGACATCGTCCTCACGCGGCGCGATGTTCAGGTCACCCACAAGGATCGCCTTCTCAGGACGCTCCGCATGAAACCAGTCCCGCATTTCGGTCAGGTAATCGAGCTTTTGCCCGAACTTCTCGTTCACCTCCCGGTCCGGCACATCGCCGCCCGCAGGGACATAGAAGTTGTGGATCGTCACCCCGTTCTCCAGCCGACCCGCCACATGGCGCGCGTGGCCCAAACTGGCGAAATCCTTGTCGCCTAGATCCTCGATCGGCAGTTTCGACAGGATGGCAACGCCGTTGTAGCCTTTCTGCCCACGCGCGATCATGTGCCCATAGCCAAGCGCCTGAAACTGCTCGAGCGGGATTTTCTCCACCGGGCTTTTGCACTCTTGCAGGCACAGAACGTCCGGCCCTTCCTCGGCCATCAGCTTGGCCACCAGCCCTTCGCGCAGACGAACCGAGTTGATGTTCCAGGTGGCAAGGGTAAAGGGCATGGCAACGCTCCGACAGGGAATTAGGTCGCCAGACTCTGCCTCTGGCAGCGCCAGGTCGCAACCCGGAAACCGACACGAAAAAACGCCCCGGCTATGGCATCCGGGGCGTCGAGGTTGTCTGCGAACAGACGAGGGAGGATTGTCTTACCAGTCCTTCGGGCCTTTGTCGGCGAACTGGTGAACCAGAAAGTCGATGAAGGCCCGCACCTTGGGCTGTGTGAACCGGCCCGGCGGATACACCGCATAGATACCTTGCGTGTCGATCGGCAGATCGGGGATCGCATCCTCGACCAATCCCTTTTCCATCGCCTCGGCGTAGAGGAACGACGGCAGATAGGCGATACCCAGACCCGCCACACAGGCGTTGAGCAGCGATTGACCGTCATTCACCGAAAGCCAACCCGCCGTACGCACCTGGCGCTTTTCGCCCGAAGGTGCGGTCACCTTCCAGACGTTGCCGCTCGACTGGTTCGAATAATGCAGCAGCTTGTGTTCGTTCAGATCGTCGATCCGGCGCGGGCGGCCGTATTTCTCGAAATAGGACGGCGCCGCGATCATCCGCTTGGTGGTTTCGGTTAGCTTACGCGCCCGCAGGGTGCTGTCCTCCAGCTCCCCGATCCGCACCGCCATATCAAAGCCTTCGGAAATCAGCTCAACAAAGCGGTTGTTCAGAACCATGTTCACCGTGATGTCCGGGAAATCCGACAGGAACTCCCCCAGCACCGGAGACAGGTGATTCACCCCGAAATCGGTCGCCACGCTGATCCGCAACAGGCCGGACGGCGCAGATTGCATTGACGTCACCAGCGCATCCGCCTCGCCCGCGTCGTTCAGCACCCGGCGCGCACGATCGTAATAGGCAAGGCCGATCTCAGTCGGGCTCACGCGGCGTGTCGTCCGGTTCAGCAGACGGGCACCAAGACGGGCCTCCAACGACGATACATGCTTGGAGACAGCGGATTTCGAAATCCCCATCTTTTTGGCCGCATCGGTGAAGCCACCCTGGTCCACAACCGTGGCAAAGGCCTCCATTTCGGTAAGACGGTCCATAGCTTTCCTCGTGTTTCTTTCATCAAGGTATGTCCGTCAAATCAGGCGCGACTTGGGCGCTCCGCAGACAATATCTGGGTTTTGTTGGGCAATGTCGTGCAGCCGGAAACAGCAAATACACAAAAAAGCCGGGCACAAAGCCCGGCTTTTCTGGTCTCATTGGGACGACAGATCAGGCGGCACGGCGCTCGTGCCGACCCTCTTCTATCTCTTCCACGATTTTCGAGACAAACGCCTTGAGGTCTTCCGGCTGACGGCTCGTGATGATGCCTTGGTCAACCACAACCGGTTCGTCTATCCAGTTCGCACCGGCATTGATCACGTCGCGCTTGATCGAATGGTACGATGTCGCATCGCGCCCTTTCAGGATACCGGCCTCAACCAGCACCCACGGCGCGTGGCAGACAGCCGCGATGATCTTGCCCTGATCGTGAAAGCTTTTGACCAGTTCAAGCACGTCTTCATCGACGCGCAGCAGGTCCGGGTTGATTTGACCGCCGGGAATCACCAGCGCATCATAATCGTCAGCCGACACGTCCGAGATCTTGGCATCCGCCTCGGCGTCGCGCCCCCAGTCGCTGCCTTCCCAACCTTTGATCGCCTCGCCGTCAGGCGTTGCCACATGCAGCGTGGCCCCCTTGGCGCGCAGTTGATCGCGCGGGAATTCCAGTTCGGATTGCTCGAAACCATGCGTTGCGATGAGCAGAATTTTTGCGTCAGTAATTGCGGGCATTTGGGCCTCCTGATGAAAAGAGTATCAAACCGGGGCCGTGCGCCCCGTCGTCTGACCTCTCAACGCATCAGAAGTCCAAGCCGTTCCTTACAGCGTCGCTGCCAACCGCGTGCCCTGATCAATCGCCCGCTTCGCGTCCAGTTCCGCCGCCACATCGGCCCCGCCAATCACATGACAGGTCACGCCTTTGGCCTCCAACGCATCCGCCAGCGACCGCTCCGACACCTGCCCCGCACACAGAACGACGGTATCGCAGGCAATCACCTCGGGTCGCTCCCGCGCCTCGCCGTACGAAATGTGCAGACCTTCGGCGTCGATGCGCTCGTAGTTCACACCCGCTTTCATCTGCACGTCTTTCATCATCAGGCTCGCACGGTGAATCCAGCCCGTCGTCTTGCCCAACCGCTTGCCCGGCTTTTCCGCCTTGCGCTGAAGCAGCGTCACCTGACGCGCGGGCGCACTGGGTTGCGGACCCTCCGGCGCAAGACCGGACCTCTGGTCGGCAGGGTCAGTGACACCCCATTCCTTCATCCATTCGGGCAGGTTCTCGGTCGGGCTTTCGCCTTCATGCACAAGGTACTCGGACACATCGAACCCGATACCACCCGCACCGACCACAGCCACCCGCTGGCCCACCTTGGCCTTGCCGCGCAGCACATCGACATAGCCCAGCACGTTCGGTCCATCCTGACCGGAGATTTGCGGATCGCGCGGCAGAACGCCCGTCGCGATGATCACCTCGTCAAAGCCAGTCAGATCATCTGCGCTCACCTCTTTGCCCAAGGACACCGTAACGCCCGTTTCCTCCAGCATCGTGCGGAACCAGTCGACCAGCCCCCAAAACTCTTCCTTGCCTGGCACCTGCTTGGCCATATTCAACTGACCACCAATGTCGTCGGACTTGTCGAACAGCGTCACCTGATGCCCGCGCTCTGCCGCCGTAATCGCCGCCGACAGGCCTGCCGGCCCAGCACCAACCACCGCAACGCGCTTTGCTTTAACGGTAGGTTCAACTTTCAACTCGGTTTCGAAACACGCCTTCGGATTCACAAGGCAGGACGAGATTTTCATTTGGAACGTGTGATCCAGACAGGCCTGATTACACGCGATACAAGGCGCGATCTGCGCCGCCTTCCCCGCCGCCGCTTTCGCAACGAAATCCGGATCTGCGAGGAACGGGCGCGCCATCGACACCATGTCGGCGCACCCTGTCGACAACACTTCTTCGGCGACCTCGGGTGTATTGATCCGGTTCGACGTGATGACCGGAATCCCCACCTTGCCCATCAGCTTTTTCGTCACCCAGGCAAATGCCGCACGCGGCACGCTCGTCGCAATCGTCGGAATCCGCGCTTCATGCCAGCCGATGCCGGTGTTGATGATCGTGGCCCCGGCTTTCTCAATCGCCTGCGCAAGCTGTACAACTTCTTCATGGGTCGACCCGTTCGGCACCAGGTCGATCATCGACAACCGGTAGATCACAATGAACTCCGGTCCAACAGCCTCGCGCACCCGGCGCACCACTTCGACCGGAAGGCGCATACGGTTCTCGTACGGTCCGCCCCACCGATCCGTACGTTTGTTGGTGTGGGTCACAAGGAACTGGTTGATGAAGTAGCCTTCCGACCCCATCACCTCGACCCCGTCATACCCGGCTTCCTGCGCCCGTTTCGCAGCGGTCACGATGTCGGAGATCTGCTTCTCGATCCCGTCCTCATCCAATTCAATCGGCGGGAATGGAGAGATCGGGGATTTCACCGCAGAGGGTGCCACACATTCCTTGCCATAGGCGTACCGCCCCGCATGCAGGATCTGCATCGCGATCTTGCCGTCGGCCTCATGCACCCGGTCGGTGACGATCCGATGGTTCCCGATGTCCTGATCGGTGAAGAGCCCAGACGCCCCCGGAAACACCCCGCCCTCGCGGTTCGGGGCCATGCCGCCCGTGACCATCAGCGCGACACCGCCGCGCGCGCGGGTGGCGTAAAACTCGGCCACGCGGTTCCAGTCGCCGGTCTCTTCCAGATTGGTGTGCATCGACCCCATCAGCACGCGGTTCTTCAGCGTGGTGAACCCAAGATCAAGCGGCGCCAGCATATGCGGATAATGTGACATGGCAGAACTCCTCCGTTGGTGTCACCTGACACGTCCCAAGTTGACGTGTCACGCCCCAACGTCACGTCACGGCCGGTCGTATTCCGCCGCGTGTCGGCCTGCCCAAAGCCCTGTCGCGAAGCAGGCGGTCAACAGATAGCCACCCGTGGGCGCGTCCCAATCAAGCATTTCGCCCGCGCAAAACGTGCCGGGCCGATCCTTGAGCATGAGGTTTTCATCCAGCGCATCAAAGGACACGCCACCCGCAGTCGAGATCGCCTCATCCATCGGCCGCAAGCCGGCATGACGGATTGGAACCGCCTTGATTACTCTTGCCAAGGCGGCTGGATCATCCGGCAAAGGATGCACAAACTCTCGCAGGATGGCCTGTGCCGCGGGGGACAGTTTCAGCACGCGGCGCAGATGGTTCGACAGGCTCGCTTTGCCTTTTGGCTTCGATAGACGATCCGCCACCGCTTCAAGGCTCAGGTCCGGCAAGAGGTCAAGCGTCAACGCCGCCTCTTCGCGCAAGGACGGTGCCAGCGGATAGACTCCACCACCTTCCAAACCGCGTTTGGAAATCACGACCTCGCCCCGCGAAACCTGATCGCCCGCGTGCAAAGAGATGCCTTTCAAAGGCGCGCCAAAATGGCGGGCCATATGTTCGGACCATTCCACGACCAACCCGACATTCGACGGCTGGAACGGCGTGACCTTGATCCCTTTCGCAGCGAAATGTTCTGCCCATTGGCCATCCGAACCCAATCGCGCCCAGCTTGCGCCGCCAAGGGCAAAGACGGTGACACGCGGCGTCAGAACGCGGGTGCCTTCAGGGGTATCGAACTGGTAGGTGTTTTTGTCCCAATCCACCCAGCGCCAGCGTGTGTGGCGCTCAAACCCAAGACCATCCAACCGGTCGAGCCAAGCGCGCAGCAGGGGCGACGCTTTCATCGCATTGGGAAACAGACGCCCGGTTGATCCGGTGAAGGTGGTCTGCCCCAACCCTTCGGTCCAGGCCTTCACCTTTTCAGGTCCAAACGCCTTGAGACAGGCGCGCATCGTCGGGTGCAGTCCAGTTCCGTAAGAGGACAGGAACGGGCCGAAAGCCTGCATCTTGGTCAGGTTCAACCCCGACTTCCCCGCCATCAGGAACTTGCGGCCAATCGACGGCTTCGCTTCGACCAGCGTGACCGTCCGCCCCGCCGTCAACAGCGCCTCGGTTGCCATCAGGCCAGCAGGCCCGCCGCCGATGACCAGCGCGTCAGTCACTCTGCCTTGGGTGCGTTGCGCAGCTCGACAACACGGTGGGGATAGGGGATTTCGATGTTGTGCTCCTTGAGCGCGTTCCAGATCAGGAACAGCACGTCCGAGGCATATTTGTTCTTGCCGTCATCGATACCGTTCACCCAGAACTCTACGCCAAAGTCGATGCCGCTGTCACCGAAGCCGCGCAGTTCGACATCGGGCGGCTCGGGTTCGTTCAGGACATCTGGATGCTTTGAAACTGCTTCGACGATGATGTCAGGCACCAGATTGATGTCGGTATCGTAGCTGACCGAGAACGCCACATCGAGCCGGTTGGCGCTGCCCTGATCCGAGTAGTTGATCACGCGGGTGGTGATGAAATCCTCGTTCGGCACCACGATCCAGCGTCCGTCAAAGGTTTCGAGGATCATCGCGCGGGCGGTTGTCTTTACGATCGTACCCGCCTCGCCGTTGTCCAACTCGACATAGTCCCCCACGGTCGCCTGCGCTTCGAGCAGAAGGATAATCCCGGAGATATAGTTCGAGGCGATCTTTTGCAGACCAAAACCCAGACCCACACCAATCGCGCCGCCAAGGACCGCCAGCGAAGTCAGGGGGATGCCCATGATGTTCATCAGCAGGATGAACGCGAAGCCGAAGATCAGAAGCTCGGCCGCCTTGGCTGCAAGCTGCCGCGTTGCTGGACGCATGGCTTCCTGACGGTTGATATACGCCTCGGATTGATCGTTCGACCAGCGCCCAAACCAGAACAGGATCGCCCCGGCGATCACGCCGCGGATCAGCGACATGACCGAGAACGAGATGTTTCCCAGCGAAATCATCGTCGCGTTCAGGCGGTCGGTGATCAGGTCAAGGAGGCCGAAGACGTAAAGCGCCATAACAGGCAACAGCAAGTAGCGGCCCAGAAGCTTGAGGAACGGGTCCGACACGATATCGCGCACAAGTGCGCGCGCGGCGAGGAGCAGGAACAGGCGTTTGCCAAATGCGATCAAGCTGCCCGTACCGAAGATCGAACGGATCACCTGCTCTCCGATCCCCGCCATTATGTAGGCCACGACCGGCAGAAGCAGTGGCAGGAACGGGAGCAGGAACCGGCGCGCTTTTGCGAGGAGGTTCTTGCTTGCGTCAGGCGGGGTCAGGATGCGCGTCAGAGGTTCCCGCAGGCGACGCGAGATGACCACGGCCAACAGGTAGGCAATGACCAGCACGGCGAATTGCGACCATGCCGCCGGAGAGACCAACCACGTCAGCGCGGTTTCGTAACCTTGCAGCGCAAGCGCGACCGCGTTCTGGACGATGGGCGGCTGCGCCGACAAGTCCCAATCCATGACAATTCCCTTTTGACATGTCGCCGTTTAGATTCAGCTAGATGCCTTGAGACGTCCCGCAGCGCAAGCGTCGGGAATAGGTCAGTTTGTGCGCCCTAATGTTTCGCGCGCGAAACATTAGGGCCGGATCGGACCTTTAAAGGATTTGGTAACCAGATTTTCTCAATGTGCAAATGCGAACATATTTTCCGCATTAGGTGATAATTGTGCAAATTTGAGATTCGCCTATCTTGATGCGGACACACAGCAAGGAGCACCGAGATGAGCTGGAATCCCGCCCTCGACCCGCATTGCCCAACCGGTGACGATGTCGATGCGATCGACACGGTTATCATTCCTCGCGCCCGCGATCTGGGCGGCTTTGAAGTGCGGCGCGCACTGCCTGCGCCGCGCCGTCAGATGGTTGGGCCGTTCATTTTTTTCGACCAGATGGGGCCAGCTGAGTTTCTGCCGACCAAAGGACTCGACGTGCGCCCGCATCCCCATATCGGGTTGGCGACGATTTCCTATCTGTTCCGGGGCCGGATGCATCACCGAGACAGTCTGGGCACTGATGCCTGGATCGAACCCGGTGCGGTGAACTGGATGGTGGCCGGGCATGGGATCACCCATTCTGAACGCACAGATGACAAAACCCAAACCGACCCGATGCCGTTCTTCGGCATTCAGACTTGGGCCGCGTTGCCGAAAGACCACGAAGACCGCGCACCGGAATTCGAGCACGCACCCGCGGAGGCACTGCCGTTCCTCGAAGGTGAAGGCAAATCCGTGCGGCTGATCCTTGGCGATGCGTGGGGCGAACAGGCTCCTGTCAAGACCGCGTCGGAGATGTTCTATGCCGATGCAGTTCTTCAGGCCGGGGCGGCAATCCCGCTGCCGGACAATCACGAGGATCGCGGTGTTTATGTTGTTGAAGGATCGGTGACGATTGCTGGCGAAACCTTTGAGGCGGGGCGCATGATGGTGTTCCGTCCGGGTGACAAGTTGTCAATGCAGGCAGGGCCGATGGGTGCGCGGGTCATGCTCTTGGGTGGCGAAACGCTGGAGGGGCCGCGTTACATCTGGTGGAACTTTGTCGCGTCGTCCAAGGAACGCATCAATGAGGCCAAAGAAGCGTGGCGCGCTGGGGACTGGGCTGAAGGTCGGTTCCAATTGCCGCCGGGGGATGATGCTGAGTTCATCCCCTTACCGGATCGGTGATTCTGTCACCCGGAGCGCGCCAACTCCGGGTGCATATATGCCTCTGGGTAGGGCATCGGTTGCGTCGGTCCCAGGGGAACGACATTGTTCCAAGACCGGCCGAAATACCCCTGTCGGCAATGGATCAGTGACCCCGCCTCTGACACGCCGTCCAAGGCATAGACCCGGCAAAGCCACCGCCACAGATGTGGGTAGTCGACGATCTTTGCGCCGTTGAGCTTCATCCGCAGGTAGTAAACCGGATCGTGACGGTAAAGGGTCGGGAAGAGGCGCAGGTCGGCTTCGGTGAAGCTGTCGCCGGCGAGGAAGGCGCGGCCATCCGAGAGCAGGTTGTTCAGGAATTCGAGCGTGTCGAAATAGGCGGTAAAGGCGGCGGCATAGACCTCTTGATCCGAGGAGAACCCGGCCTTGTAAGCGCCGTTGTTGATGGTGACGTAGATGCGTTCGTTCAAATCTGTAATTGCGGATTGCAGGGCGGGGTCGTCGGGAAAGAGCGTTGGACCGCTGGGCGTGTCGCCGCGCATGGCGTCGGCATGAGCATCGAGCATCCGCAGAATTTCGGCGCTCTCGTTGTTGACGATCCGCTGGGTGGTCTTGTCGTAGAGGACAGGCAGCGACTGTTCGTCGGAGCCTTCGCGTTGGTATAACTGCTTGGCGAGCCTGAGCCCCTGCCCGGTGCCAGTCTCAGGCGTGCATTCCGGCAGCGGATGGCCAGTCAGCGATGCGACGCGGTCTGGAGCGAATTCCCAGAGGTTGGGACCAGCGGCATCATCCTCACCCGTCCGGTTGGGAAAGGCGACGTCCATGCTGATCGCGTCGGTCAGGCCCAGAACGCTGCGGGCCAGCGTGACACGGTGGCACCACGGGCAGTTGAGCGCGACGAAGAGGTGATAACGGCCCGGTTCGGGTGGCAAATCGGGGTCGCCAATCGTGTGGCGAAAGCCGCTGATGCCACGGACGAATTCGCCCTTGGCACGTCGTTCTGCGGCTTTGGTCTGATCTTCCTGAGTCGCGCTGTCCTCTGCCATGCGGTCAGCTTAGGGCATTCGCTCGGGGTACGCAGCCCCGGTCAGTTGGCGTTCATGCGCTCAACGTAAGAGCGCATTTCTTCGGCCTCGTGCCGGGCATCGCGCAGGCCTTCCATCGCGGCGGCCAGTTCGGCCTCGGTTTGGGCCAGTTGGTTGGTAAGTTCCGCCTCACGCTGCTGGAGGTAAGTGATCGCCTGATCGCGGGTTTCCTCGGCCTCGTGCAGTTCCTGGCTCATGCGTTCAAGCTGATCCATGTCGGCCTGACTTACGCGGGTGAAACGGTGCACAAGCCAATTGGCAAACCACCCGAGGCAGAATGCTACAAAAAGGATGATCGCTGTCGTGATGACAAACTCAGTTCTGTCCATCGCCGGTATCCTCTGCGCCGTCGCTTTGTGATGTTTCTTCTGTTGGCGCGGATTCTTCAATGCTTTCCAGCGTTGTTTCGGTCTCTTCAACAGGTTCGGGGCGCCGCAATTTGAATTCGATGCGGCGGTTGGCCTCTCGGCCTTCTTCGGTGTCGTTGCTCGCGATGGGCTGTTCTTCGCCATAGCCGCGCACTTCGTAGCTTGCGGTCAGGACACGGCGTTTGCGCAGCGCGTCGACCACAGCCTGAGCGCGTTCCTGGCTGAGCTGCTGGTTCATCACTTCGCGGCCCTGGCTATCAGTGTGCCCGGCAATAATGAGGGGAATGTCGCCGCAAAGCTGAAGCAGTTCGGCGATTTCATCCATGATGTCCTGCGTCGCGGCATCGAGTGTGGCGGAGCCAGGCTCGAACGTAATCTTGCGGTCGCCGATGATCTCGACGATCTGGGCCTCACATTGCTCGGGCGTGGGAATACCCAGCAGCGGATCGAGTTTTTCCTGATAGGTGACTTCGATCTCGAAGCTTTCGCTGTCCCCCAGCTTTTCCGCCAAGAGACCTGCGATTTCGGAACTGGCGTTCTGGTTGCCGGTGTTGCCGGTGATCGAGAGCGCATCCGGGGTCACCATGACCGCGCCGTTCGACAGACGCGACAGTGCTTCTAGACCGGCAAGAACGCGGCTGGACCATGTGGCGGGCAAGGTCTCATCGACGCGCGCGGTTGTGCGGACGGTGGAGGAGCCGAACGCCGCGCGGGCAAAGCTGTCGGCGGTGGTGCGGGCGATTTCGCTGTTGATGCGGCCACGCAACTGCACTTCGCCTTCGGGGCTGCGGGTGGCGACGAATTCGGGAATGCCTTCGGGTGCCGCTTCGGGCGGCGTGGGCAGAGTGGCGTTGACCACGAAGACCTCGGGCAGATCGGTTTCCAGTTCTCCGACCACGCGGTCGAAAAGGGACTGATCCGTGCCTTCAAGCGCAAAGAGCGTCACGTCCGCATCCGCAAAGGTGATGGTGCCGCCGCCGAGGGCGTCGATGGCACGGATGCCCATCGCGGTTGCGGCACCCCATTCGCTGGTCGGTGATCCGAGGCCAAGGCGGCATTCCAGTTTGCCACTGAGGCCGACATCAGCCGCGGCCTTGAGGATAAGCGCGCGGTCCTCTTCGGTAGGTGTCGCACAGGCGTCAAAGCGTACGCCGTCGGTATCTTTGATGAACCGCAGGGTGAAGGGCGAGATCACGGGGCGCGGGGCGGTGATGTCGAGCGCGAGGCGCAGATCGTTTCCGGCACGACGGGCAAAGTCGGCCTCGATGCGGCGGCGGGCATCCTCGTTTTCGGCAGCCCCTTTGATGGTGACGCGCCCGGCTTCGATCGAAATCTTGGACCGCTCGAGCACACCCAAAACGGAGACCGCGTAGTCCAGGGCGTCTTCAAGACCATCGGGCACCGGGTAATCCGCGATTTCGAGCAGGTCAGCCAAGGGGACTTCAGGCACGGCCCGCGCAATATTGTCGACGAGTTGTTCCCGGTCCACTTCGGAGGGCAGAAGCCCGATCATTGATATGCCGCTGTCATTGCGGAGCAGTTCGATCGAAAAGCGCGGCGGGGTGATGCCGTCACTATCGATGATGTCGATCTGGTCGATCACACGGGCGGAATCGACTACCCGACCGGCCGCGCTCAGAGCTTGAAAGCGGGCGGCTTCTGTGGGGGCGGTGCCGATCAGAAAGACCAGCAGGCCGTTCGTATCCACGTCGGCCCAGGTCAGTGCGTCGCGATCCAACTCGGTCCGCACCGCGCGTTCCGAACTTTCCTCGACCGCACCTGCGGCCACCCATGCGGCACCAACACTGAGCACCGCGGCAAAGACAAATGCGCTGAAGAGAATGAAAACAGAAGACAGGCGCATCAAAAGTCCGCGTCGGTTGAGCTTTACAAAGCGATACGCTCCGCCGTCCCGGATGGCAATCACACGAAAACGGCAGTGGCGAAAAACAGCACAGGGATCAGACCGGCATCGCGGTTCGAGCGAAAGAGGTGAAGCAACCTGTCCGTGTCATCCAACTTGAGCCGTCGCATCTGCCACATCATGTGCCAGCCCATCGCCCAAGGGCCACCGAGCGCAACCACCAGAGCGAAGATCTCGCCACGCGGCGCGGCAAGGATGATGGCGAACCCCATGAGGGCAACTGTAATCACGAGGAACCATGCGAGGAATTTCGGGGTCGCCTCTCCGAAAAGTCGTGCGGTGGATTTCACCCCGATCAACGCGTCATCTTCCTTGTCCTGATGCGCGTAGATCGTGTCGTAGAACAGTGTCCACGCCATCCCGGCGAGGTAAAGAAACACAGCCGGCCATTGCAGTTGGCCGGTATGAGCCGTCCACGCCAGAAGGGCGCCCCAGTTGAAGGCGATACCTAGGAACACCTGTGGCCACCATGTGAACCGCTTGGCGAAGGGATAGATCGCCACCGGCACCAGCGCGATGATCCCCAGCATGATCGCCTGAGCCGGGAAGGTGATCAGGATGCAGAACGCCACAAGCGATTGGATCACGGCCCAAGCCAGCGCCTGTTTCACAGTGACCTGACCTGAAGGAATCGGCCGCGACGCGGTACGGGCGACGCTGCCGTCGAAATCGCGGTCGGTGATGTCATTCCACGTGCAACCCGCGCCGCGCATGAGAAACGCGCCGATACCGCAGCCGAGGATGATCCAGGCATCGAACAGGCGTGCCTCTCCGGTGTGGAACATCGCCAGCAGTGCGCCCCAGACGCAGGGCAGATACAGCAGCCAGGTGCCGATGGGGCGGTCCGCGCGGCTCAGCCGCAGATAGGGGCGGGTCCATGCGGGGGCACGAGTATCGACCCAATTTCCCGAGACGGCATCAGAGACCTGACCGCTCTGGTCTGGTGAAATATGCGGTCCGGGCATATGTGTTGCTCCATGAGTGAAAAACAGCGTGCCAAAGTCAGGCTTTTTGTAGAGCAGCCGCTTGGGGCGGCACAACCGGTTCCTCTGACGCGGGAGCAGGCGCATTACCTGTTCGGCGTGATGCGGATGGGTGTTGGCGATCTGGTCGCGCTTTTCAACGGGCGCGATGGCGAATGGCAGGCCGAAGTGGCCGAAGCGGGCAAGCGGGGCGGCATCCTCGTATGCCGCGAGCTGTCGCAGGCGCAGGTGATGCCGCCGGATGTCTGGCTGATGTTCGCCCCGATCAAGAAAGCGCGCACCGATTTCATCGTCGAAAAGGCGGTTGAGATGGGGGTGCGGCGCATCCTTCCGGTGCAGACCGCCCACACCAATTCAGAGCGCATCCGGCAGGACCGGTTGCAGGCGCACGCGGTCGAAGCGGCAGAGCAATGCGGCGGTGTATTTGTGCCGGAGGTCGCCGATCTGGCCAAGCTGGACCGGGTCTTGAGTAAATGGGACGCGTCTCGGCGGATTGCCTTCTGCGACGAGGCTTTGGTTGGCGAGACCGGGCAGTTGCCCGATGCACCGGGGCCTTGGGCGATCCTGATCGGCCCGGAAGGTGGATTTTCCGAGGACGAACGCAAACGGCTGCGGGGGATGGACTGCGCCAGCCCGATCAGCCTTGGGCCGCGCATCCTGCGGGCCGATACGGCGGCGGTGGCGGCACTGACACTGTGGCAGAGCACGCTGGGGGATTGGGCGTGACGGATTTTCGGTCGACCGAAAATCGCACATCCGTCGACGGATGTGCTGCACCAGGTGGCCCGCGATGAGCTTTATACGGCCCGAAGTGCGTGCGTCGATCCTGCGCTGGCGCGAAGCGCTGGTGGGGGCAGCGGTCCTGCTGCTTGGGTTCTATTGGGTTGTGGGCGTCACGCCGGGGCTGCTTACATGGATCGGCTATCTGGCACTCTTTCTTGGCGCGGCACTCTTTTTCGCCGGGTTGCAGCGGGGACGTGTCCGCATGGGCGGCGGTGGGCCGGGTGTGGTGCAGATTGTGGAGCGGCGGATCGGGTATTTCGGACCGCTGAACGGTGGCTTGGTGGATCTCGATGCCGTCACATCCCTCAGCCTTGACCCTACCGAACACCCGCGCCACTGGATCATCACCCATGAGGGTGGCCCGGCTTTGCACATTCCCGTGAATGCCGAAGGTGCGGATGTGTTGTTCGATGCTTTTGCCAGTTTGCCTGGGCTGAGCCCCGGACGTGTCGCTGCGACCTTGAAACAGGACGGTATCGGGCCAATTGTGCTGTGGCGCAGGTCTGACCTTCAGAAACGGATCCAGAGCCTGCATTGACAGCCCCGTGAAATCAGCCCAAGGCTGACCCCTATTGACGATCAGACAGACCGGAGACGCGCCATGTCCATCCCCCAATCCGGCGGCGGGCCCATCGAACATCACGAACAGCTGGCGGAGTACCTCGCCTCTGGCTGCAAGCCCAAGGAAGACTGGCGCATCGGCACCGAGCACGAGAAGTTCGGCTATTGCAAAGACAGCCTGAAGCCCCTGCCCTATGAGGGTGAGCGGTCGATTCTGGCGGTTCTAAAAGGCTTGCGCGACGCCCATGGCTGGGCGCCTGTGATGGAAGGCGAAAACCTGATCGGCCTTGTTAAGGACGGTGCGAACATCTCGCTCGAACCCGGTGGTCAGCTGGAACTGTCGGGTGCGCCGCTTGAGACCATTCACCAGACCTGCGACGAGGTGAACGACCACCTGCGCGACGTGAAGGACATCGCCGACAAGATCGGTGTGGGCTTCATCGGGTTGGGCGCTGCACCGATCTGGCGGCACGAGGACATGCCGCTGATGCCCAAGGGGCGCTATAAGTTGATGGACAGCTACATGGAAAAGGTCGGCACCGCCGGCACTACCATGATGCGACGCACCTGCACGGTGCAGGTGAACCTCGATTTCTCAAGTGAAGCCGACATGGTGCAGAAGATGCGCGTGGCGCTGGCGTTGCAGCCGGTGGCAAACGCGCTGTTTGCCACGTCGCCCTTCTTTGAAGGCAAACTGAACGGGCACAAGAGCTGGCGCGGGCGGGTCTGGCGGCATCTGGACGATGCGCGCACCGGGATGCTGCCCTTCGTGTTCGAAGACGGGTTCGGGTTTGAGGCGTGGGTGCAATACGCGCTCGATGTGCCGATGTATTTTGTCTACCGTGACGGCGTCTACCACAATGCGCTGGGGCAATCGTTCCGCGACTTCCTGAAGGGAGAGCTCCCGGCGCTGCCGGGCGAGACACCCACCCTATCGGACTGGGCCGATCACCTGACAACGATTTTCCCCGAAGCGCGGGTCAAGAAGTTCATCGAGATGCGCGGTGCCGATGGCGGCCCGTGGCGGCGTCTTTGCGCGCTGCCGGCGTTCTGGGTTGGCCTGACCTACGATCAGTCAGCGCTCGATGCAGCGTGGGATCTGGTCAAAGACTGGGACGCCGAAACTCGCGAAGGGCTGCGCGTGGCCGCGTCTATCGACGGGCTTCAGGCCGAGGTGAACGGCATCAAGATGCACGACCTGGCGCGCGAGGCGTTGAAGATTTCCGAGGCCGGTCTTGTGGCGCGCGCGCGTCCCGGCGCGGGTGGACTGGTGCCGAACGAGACGCACTTCCTGAATGCGTTGAAGGAAAGCGTGGAAACCGGAAAGACCATGGCGGACGAGTTGATCGACCATTACCATGGTGACTGGGACGGCGACATCAGCCGGATTTACAGCGAATACAGCTACTGAGGCGTGGCGCCCCTTTGAAGGGGCGCGCCCGGCTTTCTGCAAAGCCGGGCGCCCTTGATCAATAGCCGATGGCGCAGCCGTCCTTGCGAGGATCGGACGCGCCTTCGAGAACGCCATGCTCGTGGATCAGGATCGCCTGAGCGCCACCGATGGCCACCTCGGGGGTTTCAACCTCGTGTCCCATCTCGACCAGTTGCGCGCGCACCTCGTCGGAATAGCCGCGCTCCATCATCAGCTTGCCGTTCTCGGCGAAACAGCGCGGCGCATCCAGCGCTTCCTGCGGTGTAAGGCCGAAATCGGTCATATTGGTGATCGCCCTTGCATGACCGCATGACTGGTACTGCCCCCCCATCACACCGAAAGGCATAGAGACACGACCCGCATCGCGGATGATCCCCGGAATGATCGTGTGCATCGGTCGTTTGCCACCGCCATATTCGTTGGCGTGCCCCTCTTGCAGGGTGAACCCCGCGCCCCGGTTCTGGAACAGGACGCCGAACTTCTCGGACGCGATGCCAGAGCCGAAGCTGTGGAAGACCGAATAGATCAGCGACACGACCATGCGGTCTTTGTCGACCACGGTGATGTAGATCGTGTCCTTGTGCACCGCTTCGCTGAGCGCCGCCGGACCGGTCATCGCCTTTTTCGGGTCAATAAGCATCGCCAGCTTCTGAGCAGTCTCCATCGACAGCAGGTGATCCAGCTTGGTCATATGCGCAGGGTCGGCCACAAAGCGGTTGCGGGCATCGTAGGCCAGCTTGGTTGCCTCGGCCTCAATATGCGCGCGCTCTGCGCCGAACGGGTCAAGCGAGGCCAGATCGAACTGCGACAGGATGTTGAGCAGCAGGATCGCTGCGGCCCCCTGACCGTTTGGCGGATGCTCGAGAAGCTCGCGCCCTTGATAGGTGCCGCTGACCGGTGTGCCGATGGTGGTCGTGGTATTCGCGAAGTCGGCTTCGGTGTGCACGCCGCCCAGTGCATTGAGCGTCGCCAGCATGTCTTCGGCAACCTCGCCTTTGTAGTACCCGTCGCGCCCTTCTTTGGCGATGCGGCGCAGAACTTCGGCTTGGCCGGGCAGGCGGAACAGTTGGCCGCGCTTGGGCGCGGCACCCGCATTCAGGAAATGTGTACGTGCGTGACCTTGGAGCAGATGGGCGTTCTGATCCCAATCCCACGAGACGCGGTCGGCCACGGGCAGGCCGTTCTCCATGTAATTGATGGCCGGTGCAAGACAGTCGGCAATGCCAAGTCGCCCCCACTTTTCCGACATGGTGCAGAACGCATCGATGGCACCGGGGATGGTCACCGCCTCGGGGCCATGAAGAGGCACCGTCGCCTCGCCCCGGTTTCGCAGGTCATCGGCCTTGGCTGCCGCCGGTGCACGCCCCGACCCGTTGACCGCGATCACGTCATCGCCCCCAGCCGGAGAGATCAGCGAAAAGCAGTCGCCGCCGATCCCGGTCATCGCCGGTTCCGCCTGACCTAGGATCACAGCGCCCGCGATGGCGGCATCTACTGCGTTGCCGCCGCGTTTGAGAATGTCGATGGCGGCCTCGGCGGCAAGCGGGTGCGACGTCGCACACATGCCGTTTGTTGCCATCACTGCAGACCGGCCCGGCAATTGGAAATCGCGCATAGGATTTGTCCCTCCCCTGTTGCGGCTCAAAATAGGCAGACGCAAGGGATGGTCAATCGGTTGTTCGATTATGTAGGGGGAAGAAAGACGTACCTCGGCGCCACACACTGGGTGGGGGCTGTTAATGGCGTGACGCCGAGGTGAAGCTTATGCAGCTACACCTTTTTTATGACGTGTAACCAAGGCCAGATTTCGAAGCGATTGCGGCCTTACCTTGGCATCTGGTCCGGATTACTGGCGAAAAACCCTTAATTTTACAGACTATTTCCCCCGCGTGGACAATCCGGCCAATCTTGGCGAAACCGGGACGCGTCAGCAGCGGTCAGCCCTCTTGAACAAGCCCGAATGTCAGAGTGAGTCGGTTTGTGGTGGCGGTACGTTCTGAGCTGAACCGGGATGTCAGGCTGCGAATCAGGAACCATCCATAGCCACCCTCGCTCAGGCTTTGAGGGTCAGGTGGAGCGCCTGTCCCGCTCTGCGGGGGAAAAGGGCATCCCCAGTCGGTGACCCTGATTTCAAGCTCGGTGTCTGTCAGCGAAACGCGCACAGCAACCGCACCCATTGTTGCCCTGTCATACGCATGTTCGACGATATTATTGAGCACTTCGCTCAGGACAATCTGCACTGGATCGCAAAGTGCCACTGCGGGCGTGGCCGACAGCGCGCAGAGCACGGATTGAACAAGCTCCGGCGTCACCACATCCAACGCCGGCAGGCATTGGGCAAAGAGCGGCCTTCGGTCAGTCGTGATCGCCGACAATGACCTGATCCGCATCAGCGTGGATCGAAAAAACCGTGTCCATCCGGGTCAGGCGAAACACCTTGTCGACAATGGGTTGCAGCGCAGCCAATTCCAGCGTCTGACCGGGGCGCATCCGTTTCATCGCAGCGACCACTGCGCCAAGACCGCTGGAATCGATGAATGTCACCTGTTTCAGGTCCAGTATGAAACGCCCTTCACCACGCGTGGTCAGCGCGCGCATTTCCTCTTTGAACTGAAGCGCCGTAGGCGCGTCGATGCGGGTGGCTTTCACGCGGATCAGAGTTGCAGCGGCGTGCGGTTCAACGATCAGTTCCATAAGACCTCGGGCATTGCTGGTCCGCAGACCCTAGACGCCAATCCTTACCATCCGGTATGCAAGGCCCATAACTGATGATCGGGTGGAGGATTTATGGCCGAGGTTGTGATCACAGGTGCGGCGCGCACCGCGATGGGGGGCTTTCAAGGCGCGTTTTCCGACGTAAATGCCGCCGATCTGGGAGGCACCGCAATCCGCGCGGCCTTGGATCAGGCAGGCACTCCTGCGGTTGATGAGGTGCTTATGGGCTGTGTCCTGCCTGCAGGACAGGGACAGGCGCCAGCGCGGCAGGCGGGCTTTGCCGCCGGTCTGGGAGAAGAGGTGCCGGCAACCACGCTCAACAAGATGTGCGGGTCCGGCATGAAAGCTGCAATGATGGCGTTCGACGCCATCGCTCTGGGCCGCGCGACCACCATCGTAGCGGGCGGTATGGAGTCGATGACCAACGCGCCTTACCTTCTTCCGAAAATGCGCGGCGGCGCGCGCATCGGGCATGGGCAAGTAATCGACCATATGTTCCTAGACGGGCTGGAAGACGCATATGACAAAGGCCGCCTGATGGGCACCTTTGCCGAAGACTGCGCCGAAGCGTTCCAGTTCACACGCGAGGCGCAGGACGAATACGCCCTGCGGTCGCTGTCTAACGCGCTCGACGCACAGAAATCCGGGGCGTTCGAACATGAGATCACCCCGGTAACCATCGCGACCCGAAAGGGCGAGGTGACGGTCACCGAAGATGAACAGCCCGGCAATGCCCGCCCCGACAAGATCCCGACGCTGAAACCGGCGTTCCGCAAGGACGGCACTGTGACCCCAGCCAACAGCTCGTCCATCTCCGACGGCGCTGCTGCACTGGTGTTGACCACGGCTGAGGCCGCGGGTGACAGGGCGCGCGCGCGCATCATCGGGCACGCCAGCCATGCACAGGCACCGGGACTTTTCACCACCGCGCCGGTGCCAGCCGCGCAGAAGCTGCTGGCTCAAATCGGATGGAGCAAGGACGATGTCGACCTCTGGGAAGTCAACGAAGCCTTCGCCGTGGTGCCGATGGCCTTCATGCACGAGATGGGACTGAGCCGCGACATCGTAAATGTGAACGGCGGCGCCTGCGCCTTGGGTCATCCAATCGGCGCATCTGGTGCACGGATCATGGTGACACTGCTCAACGCACTGGAAAAGCGCGGGCTCAAGCGTGGTGTGGCCGCGATCTGCATCGGCGGTGGAGAAGGCACGGCCATCGCGATTGAGCGGCTCTGAACCTCTCTGTTTTACAAATACCTCGGGGGTGAGGCCGCAGGCCGAGGGGGCAGCGCCCCCTTCCCCGCTTTGCCAAGGGCACAGACATGACGATCGATTACCCGACCCTCGCCAAGACCATCGCCGCGCTGACTGACGGTGAAACCGATGAGGTGAGCCTGATGGCCACGGTGACCTGCGAGGTGCATCACGCCGACGACCGCTTTGACTGGACGGGCTTCTACCGCGTTGCCGGGCCGGAACTGCTCAAGATCGGGCCGTATCAGGGTGGGCATGGCTGCCTGACCATCCCTTTCACGCGCGGGGTCTGCGGCGCCGCGGCCCGCACCGGAGAAGTTCAGCTTGTTCCGGATGTGGAAGCTTTCCCAGGCCATATCGCCTGCGCGTCCTCAACCCGGTCGGAACTGGTGCTGCCGGTCTGGAATGGCAAAGGCCGCCTGCTGGGTGTGTTCGACATCGACAGCGATCAGCCGGATGCGTTTACACACGAGGACGCCGACGCGCTGGCGAGTATCCTCAAAGCGACCTTTGTAGCCGTGCTGTAATCTCAGGCGATGCCGATGAAAGACAGGATCGCAAGCACGATCACGATCAAGCCGACAAGATAGATAATGCGGTTCATGAGGTGGTCCTCGACAAGGGTTGCGCACCTCACAAACCACCGGTCGTCGTACTTGGTTCCCTGCGGTAGAACTCAGCTAATTTGGCGACCGTATCGCCATGGTGAAAATTTCTTTTGAATTTTCACCAAACCGTGCCATGAAATTCCAAGTGGAAATTTCATGAGCGAGTCGTGCAACACGATCCGGTACTTCACAGCAAGACACTTGGCACAGACCTTCGGGCGCTGCGCAAGGCGCGTGGATTGACGTTGCAGGATATTGCCGACCGGCTCGGACGCTCAGTCGGCTGGGTCAGCCAGATCGAGCGCGATCTGTCCGAGCCGTCGATTACCGATCTGCGCCGTATCGCCAAGCTGTTTGACGTGCCCGTATCGCTTCTCTTCGGAACCCCGCAGGCGGCAGCAGAAGAGGCGGGGTACGTTGTACGTGCGGGTGCGCGGCGCCCCATAGGCAGCGGCGACTCCGGGCTGATCGAAGAACTGTTATCGCCAGATCTGTCAGATGATTTCGAGGTGGTGCATTCCACGTTCCAGCCGCACAGTCGGATCGGTGAAGTCGTCACCCGGCCGACACAGGAGGTTGGCTATCTCCTGTCTGGCAAGCTTGACCTTATCATCAGCGAAAGAATGTTCACGCTGACGCCGGGCGACAGCTTCCGGATCAAGGCCGAACCGTTTGAATGGATCAACCCTTATGATGACCCCGCCGTGGCGATCTGGGTCATCGCCCCACCGGTGTACTAATGAGCGACGTTGACTACAAAGAACCCACTGGCCACAAAAACCTGACCGGAAGCTGCCTCTGCGGCGCAGTCACCTATGTCGCGCGAAACGCGGCAGGTGCGCCCATTGCCTGCCATTGCACCCAGTGCCGCAAACAGTCGGGGCATGTTTGGGCATCCTCATATGTGCCGAACGGCACGCTTGAGATCACGGGTGAAGTGCGTTGGTATAAATCCTCCGAGAAAGCCCGACGCGGGTTCTGCCCGACCTGTGGATCGGCGCTGTTCTGGGATCACGAGGACGACCCGTTCATCTGCTTTTCGACAGGTTCCATTGACGGGCCGACCGGATTAACGCTGGCGGAACACATCTATACGGGCAGCAAGGGCGATTACTACACGATCAACCCCTCCGACCCACAACGCGAGGACTGATCCATGCTTGAAGTAGCGCTTTCGATCCCGTTCTGGACCTATGTCACCTTCATGGGGGCGGCGCTGATCCTCTATATCACGCCGGGTGCGGACATGATGTTCACCCTGGCCAGCGGGATGCGCGGCGGCGCGCGGTCCGGCATTGCGGCGGCGGCCGGCATCGGGCTGGGCGTTATGGGCCATGTGATCATCGCAGCCGCCGGTCTTGCGGTGCTGCTGATCACCTACCCCATCGCCTATGACGCGCTGCGTTATGCAGGCGCGGCCTACCTGCTTTGGCTGGCGTGGCACAGTTGGACCGACACATCGGATCCCGCCCGGCGAGAAGGGCGTAGCGATACGTGGCGCGCGTTCCGGCGGGGGTTTCTGACCAACATCCTGAACCCCAAGGTGGGCCTCTTCGTGCTCGCCTTCCTGCCGCAATTCGCCAACCCCGAGATCAGCCCAGTCTGGCAACAAATCCTGATCCTCGGCACGCTTCTCGCGGTTGGTGAGCTTGCCGTCTACTGCATTCTCGGTGGTTTTGCCGGGATGGCCGCTGCGCGCATCCAGCGCGCGTCGGGGTGGATCAACAAATTGTCTGCAATTGTCTTTGGCGGGCTCGCGCTGCGCCTGGCTTGGAACTGAGGAGACCACAATGTCCGATTTCCCCACAAGCACCCGTGTTGTCATCATCGGCGGCGGCGTCGTAGGCGCGTCCTGCGCGTATCACATTGCCAAAGCAGGCTGGGATTGCGTGCTTCTGGAGAAGAACGAACTGACCGCTGGCTCCACATGGCACGCAGCCGGGAACTGCCCGTCCTTCAGCACAAGCTGGGCGGTGATGAACATGCAGCGCTATTCGCTCTCGCTCTACCGGACACTCGCCGACGAGGTCGATTACCCGATGAACTACCACGTCACCGGGTCGATCCGTCTGGGCCACAGCAAAGAGCGGATGCAGGAATTCGAACGCGCGCGGTCGATGGGGCGCTATCAGGGCATGAACCTCGAAATGATGGCGGTGGGCGATATCAAAGACCGCTATCCGTTCATCGAAACCCATGATCTGGCAGGCGCACTCTACGACCCCGAAGATGGTGACATCGACCCGGCGCAGTTGACACAAGCTCTGGCGAAAGGTGCGCGCCAGATGGGGGCAAAGATCGAACGGTTCTGCCCAGCCACCGGCGTGTCCCGCAAAGGCGACGAGTGGATCGTGCACACCGACAAGGGTGACATTACCTGCGAAAAGGTGGTGAACGCCGCAGGCTACTATGCCCAGCGCGTCGGCGAGTGGTTCAAACCCTATGGCGGGCGTACAGTGCCGATGACGGTGATGAGCCACCAGTATTTCCTGACCGAACCGGTGGCCGAACTGGAAGCGTGGTCCAAGGAAAACGGCAAGCTGCCACTGCTGCGCGATGTGGACAGTTCGTACTACCTGCGGCAGGAAAAGTACGGTCTGAATCTTGGGCCGTACGAACGGAACTGCAAGGCGCATTGGGTCACGCCGGATGATCCGATGCCGGATGATTTCAGCTTCCAACTGTACCCGGACGATCTGGAACGTCTCGAATGGTATATCGAAGACGCGATGGCCCGCGTGCCGATCCTAGGGGCGTCGGGTGTTGGTCGGGTTATCAACGGCCCGATCCCATACGCGCCGGATGGGTTGCCGCTGATCGGCCCGATGCCGGGTGTGCCCAATGCGTTCGAGGCCTGCGTGTTCACCTTTGGCATCACCCAGGGCGGTGGCGCGGGCAAGGTTCTGGCGGAATGGGTTACCGAAGGCCAGACCGAATGGGATATGTGGGCCGTCGATCCGCGCCGCTACACCGATTACGCCGATCAGGACTATTCCGACCAGAAGGCAATCGAGGTTTACGGCCACGAATACGCCATGCATTTCCCGCGCCATGCCTGGCCTGCCGGGCGCGACAAGAAACTGTCGCCGGTGCATGACAATATCCTCGCCGCAGGCGGTGTGATGGGGGCCTATAACGGTTGGGAGCGCGCCAACTGGTTCGCGCAGCCGGGTGACGATACCTCCGAAGAAAGCACACAGACCTGGGCGCGGAAAGGCCCGTGGCAACAACGGATCAAGGAAGAATGTGAGGCGGTGCGCGATGCGGCGGGTGTGATCGCCATTTCCGGCTTTACGCGCCTGTCGGTAGAAGGTCCCGGCGCGCGGGCGCATGTCGATGCGCTCACCTGTTCCACCCTGCCGAAACCGGGACGCGTGGGTCTGGCCTATTTTCCCGACGACCGGGGGCGCATTTTGACCGAGATGTCGGTGATCCCGCAAAGCGACGAGGCGATCTGGCTGATCACGGCTGCCGTTGCGCAATGGCACGACCGCGATGTCCTGCTGCGCGATCTGCCCAAGGGTCTGACCGTGCAGGACCGCACGACGAAATACGAGTGTTTCCTCGTGACCGGGCCGAAATCGCGTGAGATGCTGGCACCTTTGACGGATGCCGACCTGACGCTGCCTTGGCTGTCGTTCCAGGAGGCCAACGTCTGCGGAAAACCGTGCGTTCTGCTGCGCGTGTCCTTCGCAGGTGAGCTTGGATGGGAGGTGCACTGCCTGACTGAAGATGCACCCGAGATCTACGATGCCATTCTGGGCGCGGGGGCCAAACCCTTTGGCATGTACGCGCTCAATTCCTTGCGGATCGAAAAGGGCTACCGCGCTTGGAAGGGCGATCTCTCGACCGACTACACCATGCTCCAAGGCGGGTTGGATCGGTTGGTCAAACTGGACAAGCCCCAGGATTTTCCCGGCAAAGCCGCGCTTCAGAACGAACAACAGCAAGGTGTGACCAAACGGTTTGTCACGCTGATCGTCGATGCCGGTGACTATGATGCACCTTACATGTCGACGCTCTGGCATGACGGGCAGGTCGTGGGTGAGACCACCAGCGGAGACTGGGGCTACCGGGTGAATGCCTCCATTGCGCTGGGTATGCTGCGGGCCGATCTGGCGGTGCCGGGCACGGAACTTCAGATCGACATCTTCGGCGAAATGCGCAAGGCGGTCGTCCAGAAGGACGAACCCCTCTGGGATCCGCAAAACGAAAGGCTGCGCGCATGACAATAACCATACTGGACGGCGGGATGGGTCAGGAACTCATCCACCGTTCAGGCACTCCACCAACCCCGCTCTGGTCCACTCAGGTGATGATCGACATGCCGCATCTCGTGCGGGAGATTCATGCAGATTACTTTGCTGCCGGAGCCGACATCGCCACCACCAACACCTATGCCATCCACCGCGACCGGCTGGCGGGAACCGAGCACGAAGACCGGTTCGAAGACTTACACCGCATCGCGATAGACATGGCTTTGGCCGCCCGCGACGCACACGGGTCCGGTCGGATTGCGGGCAGCATCGGGCCGCTTGGCGCGTCGTACCGTGCCGATCTGCAACCGCCGCACGAGATCGCGGTCGAACTAATGGCTGAGGTTGCGGGCCTCCTCGCACCCGCCTGTGATTTGTTGCTGTTCGAGACCGTGATCTCGGCCGCCCAGACAAGCGCGGCACTGGAGGCTGCGAAAGGTCTCGGCAAACCGATCTGGATTGCGTTCTCTGTCGATGACGAGGACGGCAACCGCTTGCGCTCCGGCGAACCGCTCGCCGAGGCAGTTGCCCTATGTGGCGACGCCTCGGCCCTGCTCGCCAACTGCTCGGCCCCCGAGGCAATGCCCGCCGCGATCGACGTGCTCAGAACCAGCGGCAAACCCGTTGGCGCCTATGCCAACGCATTCACGCAGATCACCAAGGAATTTCTTGCTGACAAACCCACGGTCGACGCGCTGACAGCGCGCCGCGACATGGGGCCTGAGGCGTATGCCGATCAGGCCGCGACATGGGTCGATCATGGGGCAACGATCCTTGGCGGCTGCTGCGAAACCACCCCAGCCCATATCGCCGAACTGGCGCGGCGGTTCGCGAAGGCCTGACAGACATGACCCGCAGGCGGCCGCACCATTCGTTCTCGCTTAATCCCGGATTAAGGTTAACGCGCGGCCCCCTGCTTCTTCTTTTTCCAAATATGCAAACGTCCGAACCGCCAAGCCGACTAACGCGCGGCAAAGGCGAGGACAGGCGCACAAGCCAGCACCCCATCATCCTCCCAGGAATGGGAAATCAAGGAGACCTGCCATGACCCTCCCAACCCATGCCCGTGCCGTCATCATCGGTGGTGGTGTTGTCGGCTGTTCAGTGGCCTACCACCTGACCACACTCGGATGGAACGATGTGGTTCTGCTGGAACGCAAGCAGCTTACCTCTGGCACGACATGGCATGCGGCCGGTCTGATCGGGCAGTTGCGGGCCTCGTCGAACATGACCAAGCTGGCGAAATACACCGCTGATCTTTACTCGACCATCGAAGAAGAAACCGGTGTCGCAACCGGGTTCCGCAAGGTTGGATCCATCTCGGTTGCGCTGACCAAGGAACGCCACGAGGAGCTGCGCCGTACCGCTGCGATGGCCCGGGCCTTCGGGGTCCCGGTCGAGGAAATCGACACAGCCGAGATCAAGAACAAGTACCCGCACTTGAATACCAGCGATGTGGTGGGTGGCGTGTATCTGCCAAGCGATGGCCAAGGCGATCCTGCCAATATCGCGCTTGCGATGGCCAAGGGTGCAAGGCAACGCGGGGCGCAGATTTTTGAACGAACCAAAGCGACAGGCGTCAACCGCGACGGGAGGCGGATCACATCTGTTGATTGGGCGGCGGAGGATGGCAGCAGCGGCACCATCACCTGCGATCACGTGGTAAACTGCGCCGGCATGTGGGGGCGCGAGGTAGGCCAGATGCTGGGGGTCAATGTGCCTCTGCACGCCTGTGAGCATTTCTATATCGTCTCCGAACCTATCGCAGGGTTGGAAGCTCTGCCGGTGCTGCGCGTGCCCGATGAATGCGCGTACTACAAGGAGGACGCCGGCAAAATGATGCTCGGCGCGTTCGAGCCGAAATCGAAGCCCTGGGGCATGAACGGCATTTCCGAAAGCTTTGAGTTCGATCAGCTACCTGAGGATTTCGACCATTTCGAACCGATCCTCGAAGCAGCCGTGAACCGGATGCCGATGCTGGCCGAGGCGGGGATTCACACATTTTTCAACGGGCCCGAAAGCTTTACCCCCGACAACGCCTACTATCTTGGCCAAGCGCGCGAGATGGACAATGTCTGGGTTGCGGCCGGGTTCAACTCCATCGGTATCCAGTCTGCCGGCGGCGCGGGCATGGCGCTGGCGCAGTGGATGGAGGACGGGGCCAAGCCGTTCGATCTGGGGGACGTGGACATTGCCCGTGCGCAGCCCTTCCAGCGCAACCGACGCTATCTCAAGGAGAGGGTGACGGAAACGCTGGGTCTGCTCTACGCGGACCATTACCCCTACCGGCAGAAAGCCACCGCGCGAGGTGTGCGGCGGACGCCGTTCCACCAGCACCTTCTCTCACAGGGTGCCGTCATGGGTGAGATCGCCGGATGGGAACGTGCCAACTGGTACGCAACCGAGGACCAGAAACCGGAATACGCCTATAGCTGGAAGCGGCAGAACTTCTTCGACAACGTTGCCCGCGAACATAAAGCGATCCGCGAGAACGTAGGCATGTACGACATGTCCTCCTTCGGCAAACTGCGGGTCGAAGGGCCGGATGCCGAGGCGTTCCTGAACCATGTCTGCGGGGCTGACATGTCGGTTCCGGTGGGCAAGATCGTCTACACGCAGTTCCTGAACACGCGCGGCGGGATCGAGGCGGATGTAACTGTCACGCGCCTGTCCGAGACCTGCTATCTGGTGGTGACCCCTGCTGCGACACGGGCTGCGGATCAGACGTGGTTGCAGCGCCATGCAGGCGACCGCCGGGTGGTCATCACCGATGTGACAGCGGGCGAAGCTGTGCTGGCGGTGATGGGGCCGAATGCACGCAAGGTCATGCAGGCGGTGTCGCCTGATGATTTCTCGAACGACGCCAACCCGTTTGGCACCGCGCAGGAGATCGAGATCGGTCTCGGAACCGCGCGGGTGCACCGTGTCTCCTATGTCGGCGAACTGGGGTGGGAGATTTACATGTCGGCCGATCAGGCCGGGCATGTTTTCGAAACGCTCTGGGAGGCCGGGCAGGATCACGGGCTGACGCTTTGCGGGATGCATGCGATGGACACCTGCCGGATCGAAAAGGCATTCCGGCATTTCGGGCATGACATCACCTGCGAAGACCATGTGCTGGAAGCCGGTCTGGGCTTTGCCGTGAAAACCGCGAAGCCCGATTTCATCGGACGAGATGCGGTGGTGAAGAAGCGTGACGCCGGTTTTCAAACCCGCATGGTTCAGTTCTGCCTGACGGACCCGGAACCCCTGCTCTATCACCACGAACCGATCCTGCGGGACGGCGAAATCGTGGGTTATCTGAGTTCCGGCGCTTACGGTCACCATCTGGGGAGCGCTGTCGGCATGGGATACGTGCCTTGCGCCGGTGAAAGCGCAGAGCAGGTCCTTGCGTCGAGCTATGAGATCGACGTGGCCGGTACACGGGTGAAGGCGGAGGCGTCGCTGAAGCCGATCTATGATCCGAAGTCGGCCAGGGTGAAAGCGTAACAGAAATTTCGTACGAAGTTTCTGCGGCGGCAGGATTTTCGTACGAAAATCCTGAGCCTTGCCCAAAAACGCTGAGCTGCGTAGACGGTGCGGATGACCGGTTACACACCTCCCGATACGCCGTTGGACATCCTGCACGAAGACCACGAAATCCTCGTGGTCAACAAACCTGCGGGATTGCTGTCAGTGCCCGGGAAAGGGCCGGAACTGGCTGATTGCCTGATTGCGCGGCTGGAGGCGGCATATCCGCAAGTGCTTTTGGTGCATCGGTTGGACCGGGACACGTCGGGCGTGATGGTCTTTGGCCTGACGCCCCACGCCCAGCGCCATCTGGGACTGCAGTTCGAGAAGCGACAGACCAAGAAAACCTATCTCGCCCGCGTGGCCGGACGGCTGGAACCGAAGACCGGCACGGTGGATTTGCCTCTGATTGTAGACTGGCCAAACCGTCCTCTGCAGAAAGTCGATCATGAGACCGGCAAACCGGCGGTAACGGATTGGCGGGTGATGAAGGCGTCCGATGCCGAGAGTCGTGTTAAGCTGTTTCCGCAGACCGGGAGGAGCCATCAACTTCGAGTGCATATGCTGGCGTTGGGACATCCGATCCTGGGCGATCCGCTTTATGCGCCCGAAACGGCAGATCAGTACCCCCGGATGATGCTGCATGCCGAAGAATTGCGGCTGCGGCACCCGGATGGCGGGGAAGGTGTGAAGTTTCGGGTGGCAGCGCCCTTTTAAGGTGCTTCGGACGCTTGCGCGTCCGACACGCGCAGCCTTCGGCTGCGCGAATTGCATATTTGGAAAAAGGAGAAGCAGGGGGCCTGCGCCCCCTGCCTTTTGTCACGATTATTCGGCAGCCCAACCGGAGACAGCTTTGACTTCAAGGAAGTCCTCGATCCCCCAGACACCACCTTCGCGCCCGTTGCCGGACTGTTTCATGCCGCCGAAGGGCGATCCGGCCGAACGGCTTTCACCATTCATCTCCACCATGCCCGAGCGCAGTTGACGCGCCAACCGGTTGCGGCGCGCGCCGTCCTCGCTTTGGACATAGTTGGTCAGACCGTAAACCGTGTCATTGGCGACCTGCACCGCTTCTTCCTCGGTGTCGAACTTCATGATCGACAGGACCGGGCCGAAGATCTCTTCGCGTGCGATTGTCATGTCGTTGGTCACGTCCGCAAACACGGTGGGGCGCACGTAAAAACCCTTGTTCAGACCGTCGGGACGACCGGTGCCGCCGGTCACGAGGCGGGCACCTTCGTCGATGCCTTTCTGAATCAGGTCCTGAATTTTCTGCCACTGGGTCGCGTTCACCACCGGACCGATATGGCGGCCTTCGGCAGAGGCCGGGCCGACGCTGATCTTCGCGGCGATCTCGCCCGCTTCTTCGACGACCCGGTCGTAGATCGGAGCTTCGACCATCATGCGGGACGGGGCGTTACAGGACTGGCCGGTGTTCTGCATCATATGCAGCACGCTGCGCTTGACGGCTTTTTCATCGGCATCGGCGAAAATCAGGTTCGCACCTTTGCCACCGAGTTCCAGATGTACGCGCTTGAGCGTGTCTGCAGCGGCCTTGGAGATCAACTTGCCTGCGCGGCTGGAGCCGGTGAAGCTGACCATATCGATATCGGGATGAGACGAGAGCTGGCTGCCGACGCCGACGCCATCGCCATTCACGAGGTTGAACACACCCGGCGGGAACCCGGCTTCGTGCATCATTTCAGCAAAGAGCATCGCGTTGAGCGGGCTTTCCTCGGATGGTTTTAACACCATAGTGCAGCCCGCAATGGCGGCCGCGCCGACTTTGAGCGTGACCTGGTTCATCGGCCAGTTCCACGGTGTGATCAGCGCACATACGCCGACCGCTTCGTAGATGATCCGGTCCTTTGGACTGTGGTCATTCAGCGGGCGGTCGAATTCAAACGACTTGGCCGCATCGATGAAGTTTTGCAGGTGCCATGTGCCCGCGCCGACCTGGCTCGCGCGCGACATGTCGATCGGTGCGCCCATTTCGATGCTCATGGCCTGAGCCATTTCCTCGCCACGGGCCTGGTAAATCTCAAGCAGTTTTTCCACCAGCGCGATACGTTCGGCCGGCGGTGTTGCCATCCATGACGGGAATGCGTTCTTTGCAGCGGCAACGGCCGCATCAGTGTCAGCCTGCCCACCCAGCGAGATCACCGCACAGGGGTCTTCTGTAGACGGATCAATGACTTGATGATCGCGCCCTTCGATGGGGTCGACCCATGCACCGTTGACGTAAAACTGGCGTTTCTCGATCATCTGATTGTCTCCCCTCAGAGTGTTGCAGACGACACTGTGTCACCCCCAAACGGCCCCCGCAAGGGGGTGTAACCATCTGCCCTCCTGCCTATGTAAGTTCTCGACTATGAACCCATCCAAGGAGGCAAATATGGGCCTGCGTATCAATGATGAAATCCCGAACCTGACCGTGGAAACGGATCAGGGAACGATCACTCTGCACGATTGGATCGGCGACAGCTGGGCCATCCTGTTTTCGCATCCGAAGGACTTTACCCCGGTCTGCACCACCGAATTCGGCGCGGTTGCGCAGTTGGCTGATGAGTGGGCAAAGCGCGGCACCAAGGTGATGGGTATTTCCGTCGACGGCGTCGAAGATCACAAGAAGTGGAAGGGCGATATCGAAACGACCTCCGGCACCAAGGCGGGCTTTCCGATCATCGCGGATGAAGACCTGACCGTTGCCAAAGCCTTCGACATGCTCCCGGCAGAATACGTCCTGCCCGATGGCCGCACCCCAGCGGACAGTGCAACTGTGCGCGTCGTCTTCATCGTCGGGCCGGACAAGAAGCTGAAGCTGTCCATGACCTACCCGATGACCGTGGGTCGAAACTTTGCCGAAGTTCTCCGCGCGCTGGATGCGTTGCAGACCTCGGCACGCGAGAACGTGGCAACTCCGGCGAACTGGACCGTTGGTCAGGACGTGATCGTGCCGATGGCGGTCAGCGATGCGGATGCGATTGCCAAGTATGGCAAGATCGAAACCGTGCTGCCCTATCTGCGAAAGGCCAAGCTGCCCGCATAAGATACGGCCGCGTGTCGTGAGAATTGGCCGGAGGCGGCGCCTCCGGCCTTTTTCATTGCACCGAGATGAGTACGGCCTCGACCCGGCGGTTTGCTTCGCGCCCGTCTTCGGTCAGGTTGGAGGCACGGGGCGACAGATACCCGACACCGTCTGCGCCGACCTGTGCTTCGGGCACGCCACGTGCCAGTATATAGGCGCGCGCTGCTTCGGCCCGGCGGCGTGACAGGGCGACATTGGCCTGCAGCGATCCGGTGGCGTCAGTGTGACCGACAAAGGTGATCTGACGGGTGGGATTTGCGGTCAGATAGGCCACAAGAGCATCCAGCGATTGCACAGGGCCGTCCCCCAGAGAGGATGAGCCGCTGGCAAAATCGAGATCGACCAGTACGACATGGCCAGTGGTTTCCAGTTGGGAAACCACGTCACCAGCATCCTGCGGGATTGATGCAGTTGTCGATGTCGACACTGTGGCAGTTGACCTGCCCGGTGGACCAACTTCGATCAACTGGACAAAGACCGCGTCGCCATCTCGGCTGACCAGAAGGCTGAGCGCCTGCGTGGCATCGGCGGATTTGGCCGAAAGGAACCGGTAGTCCGACAGATCGACATACATGTTTGGCGCGCGCAGAACCTCGGTTCCAAAGCGGAAATCGAACCCGCCACAGCTTCGGGCACTGCACTCGAAGATGATGTCGTAACGGTCCGCCATCAGCTGTTCGCGCAGTGGCCCCAACACTTGACCGGTGGTGATACCCGCACCCGAGATGCGCCATGCCGTTCGCCGGACCTCGCCTTCAAGGCTGGCAACCGGGATGCCTGTCTCTTCGCTCCAGGCGGAGATTGGCAGATCATAGCTTCCCTGAGGCGTGACACGCGAAATAGTTTCGCGTGCGCCCATCGGAAGGGCCAGTTCAAGTGCGGCGGCAGGCAGCGCCGCGACGACCGCTGCAAGAAACAGTGCCAGTCGTTCAGCGTGCTTGCGCGTGATACTCGTCATTTGGCCGCATATCCGTGGCGCTGGCCACGCGGTTGGTCATGTTGAAGAAGGCCGCGACATTCACGATGTCCCAGATGTCACGGTCGCTGAAGCCAGCATCGCGCAACGCCTCGCGGTCGAACTCGGCCACCTCGGCGCTGGTCTTGGTGACCTTTTCGGCAAAGGCCAGCATCGCCCGGTGGCGGTGCGGCAGATCAGCGACGCGCCAGTTCATCACGAGCATCTCGCCCAGCTTGGGATCGCCCGACAGTTCGCGCACCGCCGCGCCGTGGGCCGTCAGACAGTAGAAGCATTTGTTGACCGAGCTGACCACGACCGCGATCATCTCTCGCTCCAGCTTGCTCAACCCGCTGCCCGCCAACATGAGGTCATTGTACAACGCAGTGAAGGCATTGAGTTTGTCGATGTCGAAGGCATAGGCCTTCAGTACGTTCGGAATCATGCCCAGCTTGTCCTGGCATACGTCGAAATACTTTTGCGTCTCAGGGGGCAGTGGATCGACCATCGGCAGGTTGAGTGCCGTGGGAAGTGTTTTCTTGGTCATTCTGTGTCGCTTGTGGTTGGCAGTATGCGGTAGTGGTACTGTCCCACAACATGCATCCCGAGGGAAGCATAGAGGCCGTTTGCGCCGACATTCGCCTTTGTGCAGAGAACTGACATCCAATCGGCTCCGTTTGCCTTGGCCCAATGCGCCGCCTGCCGCATGAGCCAGACGCCCATGCCCTTGCGACGGTGCGCCTTTGCGATTTCAAGCGCATGGACCATCGCGATGCCTTGCGAAATCGCGCAATAGGCGGTCCCTGCGGGTTTGTCGCTGATCCGACCAAATATCCCGGTCTTGGGACACTCGGCGCGCTCCATCACAGCGATGCGCTCCGGGCCGATACCACCTGCCGCCCAGATATCGCGCATGATCGCCAGCGGTTCCCAGATCGAAAAAGCGGTAACGCGCGGCACTCGCAGATCGGTCAGTTGGTCAATCGGACAAACCCAGAGGTTCACCGGGTCGATGATGTCGTAGCCGCGTGCGGCCAAAGCGAGATCCAGCGCGTCATCTCCTTCGCGGATCATGAAAAGCGCGTCTTGCCCCAACAGCCGCATGGCAGCTTCGGCGGCGGCCACATCATCGTCGCCCCAGTCACCCTCAACGGTTGCGGCACTCACTCGTTTGCCACCCCCAGCCCCGTTGCGCAGCATCCACGGACCGGCGGGCGTGTGATCCGCCGGTGGCCACGTGGCCTCGGTCACGGCATAGAGGGTCTGGACCGAGGGAAATGTCATGAAAAAAGCTCGGCCAAGCGCGCCATAGCGTGATCCACCTGCGCCCCGTCGCTTCCGCGCACTACGATGTTAGAGCCATATGCGCCGTTCTGCTGAAACGGGTACGAGCCGATCGACAAATCGGGGAAATCGGCGGCGATCTGGCTCAAAGGCCCGGCGATATCGCCTTCGCCGCGGTCCACCCGTAGGGTCTGCGACAGGATCGGAGCACCGCCCGTCAGCGTCGGGATCACGCTGGCGACCATTGCCTGAAACACCGAAGGCACGCCTGCCATCACATGCACATTACCGATGGTGAAACCGGGTGCGATGGATACCGGGTTTTCGATCAGGGTCGCGCCGTCGGGGATGCGCGCCATGCGCTTGCGGGCGTCGTTGAACTCCATCCCGCGCCTGTCATAATGCGCCTGCAACAAGGCTGCCGCATCGTCACGCACGTCGATATGCACACCAAACGCTTCTGCGATGCAATCGGCGGTGATGTCATCATGAGTCGGTCCGATCCCGCCAGATGTGATTACCGTGTCATGCCCCGCGCGCAGGGCGTTCAACGCAGAGACAATCGCATCGCGGTCATCGCTGACGATCCGCACTTCGCGCAGGTTGATACCCACCTTGGTGAGCTCCTGCGCCAGATGATGCATATTCGCGTCGCGGGTCCGTCCCGACAGGATCTCGTCGCCGATCACGAGCATAGCTGCGGTTGGATTGGGCATACGCTGCCTCCTTGATCCGGGTTTTACTCAGGTATAGGCGTGGCTTATGCGCTTTCAAACCCCTCTTGTTCCGGGCACCCTGATCCGGCGGTACAAACGTTTTCTGGCTGATGTCACGCTTGCGGACGGACAGGAGGTGACTGCGCATTGCGCCAACCCCGGCTCCATGATGGGTCTGGCGGAACCGGGAATGCGCGTCTGGCTTGAACCGAACGACGATCCGAAGAAAAAGCTGAAGTACGGTTGGCGGCTGGTTGAGCACGAAAATGGCCACTTCACCGGAGTGGATACGGCAGTGCCGAACCGAATGTTGCGTGCGGCGCTCGAGGCGCGAGAGGTACCGGGGCTCGACGTTTTCGACGTTATGCGCGCCGAGGTGCCTTACGGCGAAAAGAGCCGAATTGATTTCCTGTTGTCGAGCACCGGCGCCCCGGACACCTATGTAGAAGTCAAATCCGTAACCCTGTCGCGCCAGACCGGACTTGCAGAATTTCCCGACAGCGTCACAGCGCGAGGCACCAAGCACCTAAAGGAATTGGCGCGCATGGTGGAACAAGGCCACCGGGCCGTCATGCTGTATCTTGTACAGCGGACAGATTGTGACCGGATGACATTGGCGCCGGATATCGACCCTACCTACGCGCAGGCCTGGCAGACCGCAACGGCGGCCGGAATTGAAACCGTGGCGCTTGATTGCCACATCACGCCAGAGGCGGTGAAACTGGGCAAGCCGATATCGGTGGTGCCACCGGCTGGGCCGTAATGTCGCGCTACTGGCAAATCCCTGCTCAGGCCGCTAAAACCGCAATGAAAGTTACTGGAGTTCCCCTGTGAACAATAATCACGACGGGCGCATGACACGTGAGGGTATCCGCATCCACGAGGCTGCGGATTTTGCTGGCATGCGCAAAGCCGGAGAATTGGCGGCCCGCATTCTTGATGACGTGGCCGAACATGTGTTTGTCGGACAGACCACCGGAGCGCTGGATGATTTCATCCGGACCGAAGTGGAAAAAGCAGGCGCGACCTCTGCGACCATCGGGTACAAAGGCTACCAGCACGCCAGCTGCATCAGCGTGAACCACGTAGTCTGCCACGGCATCCCCGGTGAAAAAACGCTCAAAGACGGCGATATCCTGAACATCGACGTGACGGTGATCGTTGATGGATGGTTCGGTGACACCAGTCGCATGTATGTGGCCGGGAAACTCAGCCGCAAGGCAGAGCGTTTGATCCAGGTGACACATGATGCGCTAATGAAGGGCATCGAGGCCTCTAAGCCCGGCAATACCTTTGGTGATATTGGCCACGCCATTCAGACCTATGTCGAAGCGAACCGCATGTCGGTTGTCCGCGATTTCTGCGGCCACGGTCTGGGTCGCGTGTTCCATGCACCGCCGAATGTTCTGCACTATGGACGGCCTGACACCGGCCCGCGCCTTGAGGAAGGCATGTTCTTTACCATCGAACCGATGGTGAACCTTGGCCGACCGGAAACCAAGGTCCTCGCCGATGACTGGACAGCCGTGACACGGGACAAGTCCCTCTCGGCTCAGTTCGAGCATTCGATCGGGATCACTGCAGATGGTTGCGAGGTGTTCACACCTTCGCCTGCAGGTCGATTCCACCCGACCTATAACGTCTGACAGACATTCCGCACATGGACCGCGCTCCGACCCGCGTGATGACCATCGGATGCAGCTGCATCAACCGGTTCCAATTCGATTTCTTCCAGCGCCGCCATCCCGGTTCAGAAGTCCATTTCGTGAAGTCCCTGTTCGATTGGAACATCGTGTCCATCGTTGGGACCACAACGATCCTGCAACGTGCACTGGATGGTACATTGAGGGACGCGCTGGCTGACGCGAGCCTGTTCCATGTCGACTGGGAAGCCTTGCTGTTCCATGACGAGATCCCGGGTTTCTGTGTTTTCCATGAAGAAGACATCGCACGAACCTTCGACGACCCGGCGCAGAAAGACGCGCTAACCAGCAAGCTGCTTCACTTGGCGGCTCCTTTACTGAACCCGTCTTATCCGGGTCGGACGCATCTGATTTGGTCCAATATTCAGCCCAACCTTCCGAGCGCTGTCGAGAACGTAATACCATGGGAGACGTTCCAACTGACGACGGAGCGCTATCAGACGCTCAAGGCACTGGGACAAGCGCTGTTCGGTGAAGAGACAGGCTTTTCGTTTCACAACATCCGTGAAGACATCGCACCAGAGTTGATTGGCGCCAAAGACGTTCGTTTGTTCGACCTTCCCCGTGGCCCAGATTACGAGGGTTCGTTCGAACTCTACGACTCGCTCCTTGCGGGTATCGTGTCAGAGACACACCCCTGAACCGGCCTTGAATTGGGGCGGTTTGCCGCTTTCCCTTGCGCCGTTGCGCCGCTAAACCGTCTGCCATAGCGGAGGCCCAGATGACCAAAATCACCCCACAACCCGGAATCATGGATATTGCGCTTTATGTCGGCGGCAAATCGCATGTCGACGGCGTGTCCAATGTGGTGAAACTCAGCTCGAACGAAAACCCGTTCGGGCCAAGCCCCGCCGCCCAAGAGGCGGTGCGGCGGTCTGTTCTCGAGCTGCACCGCTATCCGTCGACCGATCATGCAGCGCTGCGCGCAGCGATTGCCGAAGTGCACGGCCTCAACGCCGAGCAGATCATCTGCGGTGTCGGCTCGGACGAGATCATCACTTTTCTTTGTCAGGCCTATGCCGGACCGGGCGACGAGGTGATCTACACCGAACACGGCTTTGCGCTCTACAAGATCTGCGCCCTCGCCGCCGGGGCAACCCCGGTCGAGGTGCCCGAGCACGAACGCGTGACGGATGTCGACGCCATTCTGGCTGCCTGCACGGACAAGACCAAACTGGTGTTCATCGCCAACCCAAACAACCCGACCGGAACGATGATCGGTCTGGCCGAGGTCGAGCGACTTGCCGAAAACCTGCCTCCGCAGACGCTTCTGGTGCTGGATGGGGCCTATGCCGAGTTTGTCGAAGGCTATGACGGCGGTGCCGCGCTGGTACATGCGCGGAACAACGTCGTGATGACGCGCACCTTTTCCAAAATCTATGGCCTGGGCGGGCTGCGCATCGGATGGGGTTATGGTCCGCAAGAGGTGATTGACGTCCTCAATCGTATCCGCGGGCCGTTCAACCTGTCGAACACCGCACTCGCCGCAGCCGAGGTGGCCGTGCGCGATACCGCCTATGTGGAAAAGTGCCGACTCGAAAACACCCGTCTGCGGGCCTGGCTGGCCGAGGCGCTGGCCGAACATGGCGTGCCGTCAGACACCTCGATGGCGAATTTCGTACTGGCGCGGTTCACCGATGAAGCCGAGGCCGAGGCCTGCAATCTCTACCTGCAAAAGCAGGGTTTGATCGTGCGGCAGGTCGGGTCCTACAACCTGCCTTTTGCTTTGCGCATCACCGTGGGTGACGAGGCCAGCTGCCGTCGTGTGGCCCACTCAATCGGTCAGTTCAAGGCGGGTGCACGATGACGACGATTTACAACCGTGTTGCCCTGATCGGCTTGGGTCTGATTGCGTCGTCCATGTTCTGGTCGATGAAACGCGGCGGACTGGCGGGTCATGTCACCGGTTACGCGCGCAGCGCGGACACTCGCGACACCGCCCGCCGGATCGGGTTGTGTGACACGGTATGTGACACGCTGGCCGAAGCTGTCAAAGATGCCGATCTTGTTGTTCTGGCGGTGCCGGTTGGCGTCATGGGGCAGATTGCCGAAGAGATTGCGCCCCACCTCAAACCGGGTGCGACCGTCACGGATGTGGGGTCGGTCAAAGGCCAGGTCATCACCGATGTCGCCCCGCACATTCCAGAGGGTGTGAATTTCGTGCCGGCCCACCCACTGGCGGGGACGGAACATTCCGGACCGGAGTCGGGCTTTGCCACGCTGTTTGACAACCGCTGGTGCCTGATTGTGCCGTCTGAAGGCACCGATCCCGAGGCCGTCGAAACCCTGTCGCGCTTTTGGCGTGGGCTTGGATCGAATGTCGATGTGATGGAGCCGGACCATCACGACCTTGTTCTGGCCGTGACATCGCATTGTCCGCACCTCATCGCCTACACCATGGTCGGCGTGGCGGATGACCTGCGGCGCGTCACCGACAGCGAAGTGATCAAATACTCCGCCGCCGGGTTCCGCGACTTTACCCGCATTGCGGCGTCAGACCCGACGATGTGGCGCGATGTGTTCCTGACCAACAAGGACGCGACGCTGGAAATCCTCGGGCGCTTCACGGAAGAGCTGTTCGCCCTGCAACGAGCGATCCGACAGGGCGACGGACCGCTGCTTCACGATTACTTTACTCGGACGCGGGCTATCCGACGCGGTATCATCGAAGCGGGCCAGGATACGGCGGCCCCCAACTTCGGGCGATCTGGATAGGGTATCGATGCGGGTCACGAGTGTTTTGGTTTGTGTTTGGATCGGATTGGCCGCCACGGCGCAGGCCGCACCGGACACCTCTCTGAGACCCGTCGCTCGCAACTCCGCGACTCTGGAATCGCCACAAGCCGCGCTGGGTGAGACGCGGCCAACGGCCCGCCCCGCCGTCTTTGAAGCGGCACTGACGGATCAGCTGACCCGTCAGTTCGAAGGTGAAGCAGATCCCGGTTTTCAACGCGCTTTGACCGACCAGATTGGACAGGCGACACGCGCCTTTGCCACCTTTTCACCGCAGGCGACGGGCCTTTCGATCCGGCCCAATCTCCGCCCGGACAGCATGGTGCAAAAAGCGATGGCACAGCAGCGCGCACGGGCGCGGGGTGCTGTTTGCGGTGATCCAGATATTCAGGGTGAGACCGTCGGCTTTGTACCGGGACGGTTGTCGGCCTGTGGCATTCAGGACGCGGTGAAAGTTCGGTCTGTCGCGGGCATTACGCTCAGCCAGTCGGCGATCATCGATTGCCGGACGGCCAAGGCTCTGAAAACTTGGGTGACGAAAGGTATGAAACCAGCGATCGGGAACCGGGGAGGGGGAGTGTCCCAAATCCGGGTCGCCGCGCATTACGCCTGCCGTACCCGCAACAGTCAGCCTGGCGCCAAGGTGAGCGAACACGGCAAGGGGCGCGCGATCGACATTTCAGGGTTCCGGCTACGTGACGGGTCGGAAATCACACTTATCCAAGGCTGGGACCGTCGGGACACTGGATCCATCCTGCGCAAGATGCACAAACGGGCTTGCGGCATTTTTGGAACCGTTCTCGGCCCGGACTCCGATCGGTTTCACAAGGACCATTTCCACTTCGACACCGCACGTTACCGAAGCGGGTCGTTCTGCCGCTGAAGTCATTGGTACGACCTCACAAGGCTTTCTGCGACCAGCGCCCACCCGTTCGCGACAACGAAAAACGCCAGTTTGAACGGTAGGGAAACGATGGCTGGCGGGACCATCATCATCCCCATGGACATCAGCACCGCTGCAACCACCAGATCGATGATCAGGAAGGGTAGGAAGATCAGAAAACCGACCTGAAATGCACGGGACAGTTCTGAAAGCAGGAAAGTCGAAATCAGAACCGACAGCGGAGTGTCAGGGCCTGGGTCAGTCAGGCCGAGATCCGGTCTGATACGCGCCATGGTCGCAAACGTGTCGGGATTGACCTGTGCCGCCATGAAGATGCGAAATGGCTCGAACCCGCGCTCAAACCCCTCTTCAACTGTGACCTGTTCATCCAGCAACGGTTTCACCCCCTGCTCCCAAGAGTCTAGCAAAACAGGCTCCATGACGAAGAACGTCAGAAACAGGGCAATACTGACGATCAGCATATTGGGCGGCGACTGCTGCAAACCGACTGCTTGCCTGAGGATGGCAAGAACGGTGACGATGAACGGAAAGCACGTGATGGTGACAACGATGCCCGGTGCAATGCTAAGCACGGTGATCAAAGCAATCAGCTGAAAAGTGACGGCGGTAATGGACCCTCCGTCTCCGAAGTCAACCGAGAGGTGTTGCGCCGAGGCACCAGCCGCAGTCAGCGCCACGATCACGGCACTTATGGCGAGACCCGGTTTCACCACCTATCCCACGGACGGGCCCAAGTCATTCACATCAACCAGCCGAACGCAAAGTTGACCGTGATGCTCACCCGCATCAGCGATTTCAAGCACCCCCATCCCGATGAGCCGGTCGCCGACATACAGCTCGACAAGGTCTTCGACACGCTTGTCCAGCATCAGAACCGATCCTTCTTCCAACCTGAGAAGGTCGCGGACCAGAGGTCGCGCGCGGCCGACGGACACGATGATTTCAATTGGGACATGCTTGAATGAGGCTTCTGATTGGCGAGCCTCAACCTGCGGTACAGAATTATCCATGGGCGCGCATCTCCGTTTGGTCGTGTAGCGCCGCCTGAACGGCATCTGTGATCTGTGCGGTTACGTCCGAGAGATCGATCGAGATCTCTTTGCGCCCCAGTCGGATGTCGGCCCCCCCTCCGGGCACATCGGAGGACTCGACCACCGAAATCGGCAGGCTACCGGCGGTTGCCTGCAAAAATGGGGTCACATGATCGGCAATACCCGGCGCGACCGCGATTTCTACCTGAACCGTTCCCAACTCCCGCGCCATCCCGGCCAGTTGCTCCGCCACATGTGCTCCCAAAGTCTCCCGGGCGAGCACAGGCAGCATTTTTCCGAGGATTTCATCAAACAAGGGGCGCAGATTTGACAGTATTTGCGCGTGAACCTCGTGATAGGTGAACGACAGATCCTGAAGGTTCTGCATGACCCCATCTGCCAGTTGAGCCCCTTCGTCCGACTTGGCCTTGATGGCGTCGTCCCACCCGGCCCGGTACCCTTTGTCGAATGCCTCAAGCCTTTCGGTTTCAAGCGTGTCATCAGAGATGGAAACCTGTTTCTCTGGGGTGGCTGTGGAACCGAAATCCTCCAGATAAAGCGCGAGTGAGGTCATCGCGCATCCTCCCGTCTTGGTTCGTCAAGCCAACTGCGCAGGACTTCGACGGTTTCGCTCCGCCGCTCTTCAATTAGAGATTTGAGCCGAGCAACGGCATCCTCCGTGTCCTGCGGCTCGGTCCGAACAAGCGGATTCGTGAGGATTGGCAAGTCGTCACCACCCTCTGGCTCAATCGTTCCGCTTAGCACCGGCAAATCCTGATCGAGTTCCGTTGCAGGCTTGGCTATCTGCAAAGCGGGGCCCGACGAACGCTTACCTGACATAAACAAAGGGCGCAGAACGAATACGCCAAGGACCAACGCGACAAAAGCCAGAACTCCAAGCTGAATAAGGGACATCGTATCGATCTGTCCGGCGAACCAACTTGGCTCAGACGGGAGCGACCCAACCGGCGCCATTGGTTCGAACGACAGCGATCTGAGAGTGATAACATCGCCGCGCGTTTCGTCAAAGCCGACAGCCGAAGCCACAAGATCGCGGAGAGCTGCCAGTTCCTCTTCGGGAACAGGCACAAATGTGGTGGTGCCCTGCGCATCTGTCTGCATCGTACCATTAACCATCACGGCGACGGTCAAGCGCCGGATCTCACCGGGTGATCTGATGATCTCGCGCGTGGTCTGAGACACTTCGTAATTCAGTCGTTCGCGCGTTTCAGCGGTTTGGCGGGTTTCACCTTCGCTACCTGCCGCATCTCCATCCGGCAGATTGGACGCCACAGTCACAGCGCCGGTACCAGCATTTTCCCATTGGTCCGCCCGCTCCTCACTGTCCGAACTGATCACGAAGCGGCTTTCGGGATCAAAACGCTGTTCCCGTATCGACTCGGTCTCGGTGACCGTATCGATACTGACTTCGACCACTGCGTTTCCCGGCCCCACACGCGCTTCAACCAACCGGAGCACACGGTCCCGCAGCATTTCGCCGCGCTCGGCATCTCGCGACACGCTGGCGATATCTGACGCGTCCGATAGCAGGCCCAACTGGGAATCGATCAGAGACACCGCGTCCGGCCCCAACCCCGCCACAGCGGAAGCGACCAGATAGCGGATGGCCTGCGCCTGCTGCCGCTCCAGCCCCCCCATGCGCGTGGTGACATGCACAGATGCGCTTGGCGCAAGATCGGGGCGGAAGGCATTATCGCTTCCAGTGGCGATGTGAACTCTGGCAGACACGACATCAGGAGAAGAGACGATGGTCCGCGCAAGTTCGCCTTCCTTGGCGCGCAGATAGGCTGCATCGAACATCTTCGACGTCGTGCCAAAGCCGGTCAGCGAATCGAGAAGCTCGTAGCCCTGGCTCGTCGACGCGGGAAGACCTTCAGTCGCAAGTGTCAGCCGCAGCTGATCGCGGTTTTTGGCGGCGACAAAGATCGATGTGCCTTGCACCTCGAACGGAACTGATTTCTGCTGCAAAGACTGGATCACCTCCCCCGCCGCAGACGGATCAAGCCCGGAGTAAAGCAGCGTCATGCGCGGCTGTGTGACAAGCCGTGACATCCCCAGAATCGCAAGGAAAACCGCGATTGTAGCACCCACCACGACCGCTTTGCGCGTATTGGAAAGACTTTGCCAGATCGGCAGTAAATTCTGCACTCTCGCCTCCGAACCCAAAAACATTCTGCTTTTCGATGGGATCGTTATTGCGCGTGCACGTTAACAATCGGTTAGTGCCTCACCGATAAAAACAAGCTGTGAACGACAAGTGGAACGATCATGGAATTGGCAGAATCTTCTTCTCCAGATGATGACGCACCTCCAGTTAAGTCATCAAAGACAGGCTTGGTTCTGTCGGTGATCCTGTGCCTTACAGGTGCAGCCGCCGGCTATTTCGGCGTTTCGACGGGGTTGTTGCCTCTGCACACGCCCAAGGTCCAAAGCGATGCAACCCCCGATGCACACCTGGCTGTTCCGGACGTAAGTTTCGTCGAAATCCCGTCAATCATCGTGACACTCCCGCCCGGCGCCAAAAACGACCATCTTCGCTTCACCGGTCAGATCGAAGTGCCTGCGGAACATCGTAAAGAAGTCGAATTCCTGATGCCGCGCATACAGGACGTGCTGAACGGATATCTGCGCGCCTTGACGGCCGACGACATTGAGGGCGCAGGGGCATTATTTAAAATCCGGATGCAGCTCTTTCGCCGGATCGTCATGGTCGTTGGGCTTGGCAAAGCCAACGGCCTTCTCGTGACAGAATTTGTCTTGAATTAAGGGTGCGTTATGGAAATGGTTGCCGATATCCTTTTGGTCGCAGGTGCCCTTGGTGCTGGGCTGTATTGCTTTGTACTGTCACGTCGTCTGTCGCGGTTTACCGACCTGGAAAACGGAGTTGGGGCCGCAGTCGCTGTGCTCTCGGCGCAGGTGACAGATTTGCAGACTACGCTGGAAACCGCCCAGAAAACAGCGACCCATTCCAGCGACAGCCTGGAGGACCTGACAAGCCGTGCCGAGGATGCGGCCAAGCGGCTCGAACTGATGGTCGCTTCGATGCATGATCTGCCGCCCGCTTCGCCCAAGGCAGGACCACCACCCCCACCTGCCGGGCCAGTGTTTTCCCGCCATGCCGGAGGTGCCGGATGACAAACAAAGGACAGCGCAAAAAAGCCGGAAAATCGCGCAGAAAACAGGGTACGCTCGCCATCATCGGAGCGCTTTTTCTGCTCTCAGGTGGAATTCGGCTTTTGACAGAAGCAGGACAAGCTATCGCAAGCGAGACTGCGGAAATCGAAGGCAGCAGCGCAGCCACCACTGATTTGGCGCGGCCCGATACGCTCACCGCGGCGCTTGATGCCATCAAGGTGCGCGAGGAGAGATTGATCTCAAGGGAAGCTGAACTGGACGAACGCGAGGCGACCCTCGCAGCGGCGGAAATTGCAATTGACGCAGAGCTTGAGAAACTGAAGCAGGCGGAACTCAGTTTGCGACAAACAATCTCACTGGCCGCTGAGGCGGCAGAGGACGACCTGTCCCAACTCACGGCGGTCTATGCCAACATGAAACCTAAACAGGCGGCGGCTTTGTTTGAAGAGATGGATTCAACCTTCGCAGCAGGGTTTCTCGGCCGCATGGCCTCTGACAGCGCCGCGAGAATCATGGCTGGCATGACCCCTTCTAAGGCCTACGAGATCAGCGTCGAATTGGCAGGCCGCAACGCGGATATCCCATTGGACTGACCCCTATCGCAGGAAATGGTGATCCCGGCAGGATTCGAACCTGCAACCTGCCCCTTAGGAGGGGGCTGCTCTATCCAGTTGAGCCACGGGACCACGCGTCACAGGCATACCCATACCGTTGGAGCTTGTCATCTCTTCAGTCATTTTTTCACAAGGGTCGCAATCGCTTGCTGGGATGTAAAAGATTGCGGTAACATCACATTGACAGAATAGGATGACGCCCTTGGCAAGTGACGATACCCGCCCTCTCACGCTGCGTGACGTTTCGGAAGCGTCCGGTGTTTCGGAAATGACAGTCAGCCGCGTTTTGCGCAATCGCGGCGATGTTTCAACGGCCACGCGGGAACGCGTCTTGTCTGCAGCCAAGTCCCTCGGCTACGTGCCGAACAAGATCGCCGGCGCATTGGCAAGCCAGAGGGTGAACCTTGTTGCGGTGATCATCCCGAGCCTGCGAAACATGGTGTTTCCAGAGGTCATGTCGGGGATCAGTGCCGTTCTCGAGGAGACCGAACTGCAACCCGTCGTTGGTGTAACTGACTATCTTCCTGAAAAGGAGGAACGGGTTCTTTATGAAATGCTGTCATGGCGCCCCTCCGGTGTGATCATTGCCGGGCTGGAACACACTGACGCGTCACGCGCCATGCTCAAGGCAAGTGGCATTCCGGTGGTCGAGATCATGGATGTCGACGGAACACCAATAGATTCGATGGTCGGCATTTCGCACCGACGCGCCGGGCGCAAAATGGCCGAAGCCATTCTGAAAGCTGGCTACCAGAGGATCGGGTTCCTTGGCACAAAGATGCCACTCGACCACCGCGCGCGCAAACGGTTCGAAGGGTTTACCGGCGCGCTTGCCAAGGGCGGCGTCGAAGTCGCGGATCAGGAATTCTATTCCGGCGGTTCGGCGCTGGCCAAGGGTCGGGAAATGACGGAAACCATGCTCAAACGCGACCCCGAGCTGGATTTCCTGTACTATTCGAATGACATGATCGCTGCGGGCGGTTTGCTATCCCTAATGGAAAAAGGGGTCGATATCCCCAACCAGATCGGGCTCGCCGGGTTCAACGGAGTCGAACTTCTCGAAGGCTTGCCCCGTCAGCTTGCCACGATGGATGCCTGCCGGACGGAAATCGGGCGCAAAGCGGCGGAAATCATTGCGGAACGGGTTAATTCTCCCGATGCCGACACTCCCAAGGTGGTCGAATTGACGCCAAAGATCAGCTACGGCGACACGCTGCGCCGCTAGAAACGAAAAAGGGCCGCACGCAGCGGCCCTTTCCTTTGTTAGCTGCGTTTACCCGCAGATCAGTTGAGAACGTCGGACACGGCGTGTGTCCAGGCCGCTTCACCCGGATCGGCAGTGATGACCGGATCGGAGCCACCGGCAAGCAGCGTATTAACCGTCCGTTGGAAGTCCGCCGGATCAAGTGTGCCGTTCGACCCTGCCGTCAGCTTGGCAATTTCGCCCATCATCCGCTTTTGGTGCGTTTCGGTCTGTGCGCCGGTCTCATCATATTCGAGAACGATCAACGCCGCGTCATCCGGGTTTTCCTCGGCCCATTTCCAGCCTTTCATCGACGCCGCAACAAAACGCTGCATCCGTTCGACGAAGGCCGGATCAGACAAACGGTCTTCCAGCACGTAGAGACCGTCCTCCAATGTTGCTACACCCTGATCTTCGTACTTGAAGGTCACCAGGTCATCGGGGCTGACGCCCGCGTCGATCACCTGCCAGTATTCGTTGTAGGTCATGGTCGAGATGCAGTCCGCCTGACGCTGCAACAGCGGGTCGACGTTGAAGCCCTGCTTGAGAACCTCGACACCGTTCTCGCCCTTGCCGTCCGTAGAGACCCCCATCGAACTCATCCACGACATGAACGGGAATTCGTTGCCGAAGAACCAGACGCCCAATGTGCGGTTCTTGAGATCCTCGGGCGAGGAAATGCCCGCGTCCTTCCAGCAGGTCAGCATCATGCCAGAGCTTTTGAACGGCTGCGCGATGTTCACCAGCGGCAGACCCTTTTCGCGGGCCGCGAGTGCAGCAGGCATCCATTCAACGGTCACATCGGCACCACCGCCAGCAATCACCTGCGTGGGCGCGATATCCGGGCCACCCGGTTTGATGGTGACATTCAGATCGGCCTCTTCATAATAGCCGTTTTCCAGCGCCACGTAGTAACCTGCAAACTGGGCCTGCGTGACCCATTTGAGTTGCAGGGTCACGTCATCCGCAGCCCAAGCCGGGGCCGCCAGACCAAAGGCCGCCAAGGCGCCAAGTAGTTTCGTCTTCATGGTAGTACCTCCGTGTTGTCGTTTGTTGTTCATCCATGTCCGCGGTGCGACGGGTGCCAGAACGTCACGCGTTTTTCGATCCATGCCACCAGCCCGTAGAAAGCCGTTCCGGCCAGGGCCGCGACCGCGATTTCAGCCCAGACCAAATCGATCGACAAACTGCCGACCCCGGTCGAAATCCGGAATCCCATCCCCCGCGTCGGTGACCCGAAATATTCAGCAACGATTGCCCCGATCAATGCAAGCGTCGTCGCGATCTTAAGCCCGTTGAACACGAACGGCAGGGCTGCAGGCAGGCGCAACTTGAGCAGCGTATCAAAATAACTCGCAGCATAGGTGCGCATCAGGTCGCGCTGCATCGAGTCGGTTTCGCGTAAACCTTGCACTGTGTTCACAAGGATGGGGAAGAACACCATCACCACAACCACCGCCGCCTTTGAATGCCAGTCAAAGCCGAACCAGCTCACCAATATTGGCGCGATACCGACGATGGGCAGTGCCGCCACAAAATTGCCGATGGGCAATAGGCCTCGTGTCAGAAAGGCGGATCGGTCGATCAGGATCGCAGTTGCAAAAGCGGCAAGTACGCCGATCACAAACCCGGACAGCGCGCCTTTGAGAACGGTCTGCCGAAAATCCTCCCAGAGGATATCGGTCGACGCGGCAAAGGTCTGTGCCACGGTCGATGGCGCAGGCAAAATCACTGGTGACACGCCGAACCCGCGCACGATGCCTTCCCACAGAACGATCAACGTCACCCCGAACAGCACCGGGATCAGCACCCGAACCACAACCGACCCACGCCACACCGAATTGGCAAGCCAGGTGTTGAGCGCCCAAGCCCCGATCCAGAACAGCAGCGCAAAGATCAGCCAGCTCATGTTTGCATCCCCATCCGCTTCAACGTCACCCGCTGCATCACGTCCAGCAGCGTCACCAGAGCACCGGCCAGAATCGCTGCCGCAAAGAGCGCCGCCCAGATGGCCAACGGCGTGCCGAACTGATCCCCGATCAGAATACGCGCGCCCAGCCCGGAAATCGCCCCCGTCGGCAACTCACCGACAATGGTTCCCACCAACGCCGCCGCGATCCCGATCTTCAGCGATGTGAAGAGATACGGCATCGACGCTGGCAGACGCAGCTTCAGGAACGCTTGCAAGCCCGACGCGGAATAGGTCCGCAGCAGATCAAGCTGCGCCTCTCCCGGCGACCGCAACCCTTTGACCATGCCGACAAGTACAGGGAAGTAACACAGGTAAGCCGAAATGATCGCCTTTGGCACCGTCCGGCCCTCAATGCCGACCTGGCTGGACAGCACGATGATCATCGGTGCTAGGGCCACAATAGGGATGGTCTGGCTGATGATCGCCCAAGGCATCAGGCTCATATCCACCACTCGGCTGTAGACGATGGCAACCGCCCCCGCCATGCCCAGAATGGTGCCCAGAGCAAATCCCCACAGCGTCGATTGCAGGGTGATCCACCCGTGATAGATCAGCGACCGTTTGGACAGCGCCCGCCCTCGCAGTGCCATGTCCCCGGTGGTTTTCCAAAGCTCAGCCCCGACCTGACCCGGCGTCGGCAAGCGCGGCCGTTCAAGCGCATAGCCCGCGGCGATATACTCGGGATTGTCGATCATCAACCGCCACACGGATCGGTCAAAGCGGGCAATGGATTCAGCGGGAACAACTTCGGCCCCACCCCGTTCCGCAATATCCAGCGCACCTCGGATATTCATGGGCGCGACCGCCGCATACCAAAGCGCCGCAATCGCGGCGAGAACCGTAAGAATGGGCAACAGGTTCTTCATGATGCCTCAATCGTCATAGGCATGTCCCGCCCGCAGCCCGTCACGCACCCGGTGTGCAATCTCCAGAAACTCTGGGGTATCCCGAATGTCCAATGGCCGCTCTTTCGGCAAAGGGCTGTCTATCACATCGGTAATCCGTCCGGGCCGGGGCGACATCACAACGATCTTGGTCGACAGGTAAACGGCTTCCGGGATCGAATGCGTGACAAACCCGATGGTCTTTTCCGTCCGCGCCCAGAGGTCCAGCAGTTGTTCGTTCAGGTGATCGCGCACAATCTCGTCCAGCGCGCCGAACGGCTCGTCCATCAGCAGAATATCCGCATCAAACGCCAAAGCCCGCGCAATCGACGCGCGCTGCTGCATCCCGCCGGAAAGCTGCCAGGGATATTTCTTGCCGAAATTCGACAACTCCACGAGGTCCAGCACCCGTGCGATCCGTTCATCCTGCTCGGCCTTGGAATAGCCCATGATCTCCAGAGGCAGCGCGATGTTCTTCTCGATCGTCCGCCACGGATAAAGGCCCGCTGCCTGAAACACATAGCCATAGGCCCGCGCGCGCCGGGCCTCATCCGGCGTCATGTCATTGACCGTAAGCGTCCCGCCTGTCGGCGTCTCAAGCGCCGCAATGCACCGCAGGAAAGTGGTCTTGCCACAGCCCGACGGCCCGATGAAGCTGACGAACTCGCCTTTGCCGATATCAAGATCGACACCGGACAGCGCATGCACCGGCCCGTCATTGGTCTCAAAGGTCAGATCCAGCGATTTCGCGGAAATCACCGGTTTGGTCGTGCTCCGGTCAGGGACCGGAGCGTTAGTTTGGTCTTGCATCAAACCCCCGTCGCAGGGATGCCAGTCCGCTCCACCGGGCGCGGCGCGGTCAGCTCTTTCCAGGTCGACAGCGCCCGGTTCACCGTGCCGTTGCCCGGCCGTTTCACAAATTGGCCATGGCCTTCCTGCGTGCGTACTTCGCCATCATGGATCGCCACATGCCCACGCGTGAGCGTGAACCGCGGCAGACCTTTGACGTGGTGTCCTTCGAACACGTTGTAGTCAATGGCCGATTGCTGTGTGTTGGCGGAAATGGTCTTTTCCTTCTCCGGATCCCAGACCACCAGATCGGCATCCGCGCCAACCAGCACAGCCCCTTTCTTCGGATAGCAGTTCAGGATCTTGGCGATATTGGTCGAGGTCACAGCCACAAACTCGTTCGGCGTCAACCGCCCGGTCGCCACGCCATGTGTCCAAAGCATCGGCATCCGGTCCTCAAGCCCACCTGTGCCATTGGGGATTTTCGAGAAATCGCCCACGCCATAGCGCTTCTGCTCGGTGGTAAAGGCGCAATGGTCCGTCGCCACCACCGACAACGTCCCCGATTGCAGACCAGCCCAGAGGCTGTCCTGATGCTTCTTGTTGCGGAACGGCGGCGACATCACGCGGCGTGCGGCATGATCCCAATCTGTATTGAAGTACTCGCCTTCATCCAGCGTCAGGTGCTGGATCAAAGGTTCACCCCAGACCCGCTTGCCCTGCATCTTGGCCCGCCGGATCGCCTCATGCGCTTCCTCGCAGGAGGTATGCACAACATAAAGCGGAACACCTGCCATATCCGCGATCATGATCGCGCGATTGGTCGCTTCGCCCTCGACCTGCGAAGGCCGCGAATAGGCGTGGCCCTCCGGCCCGGTATTGCCTTCGGCCAGCAGCTTCGCCGTCAGTTCTGCCACCACATCGCCATTCTCGGCGTGAACCATGGCGATCCCGCCCAATTCGGCCAACCGGTTGAATGACGCGAAAAGCTCATCGTCATTGACCATGAGCGCGCCTTTATAGGCCATGAAATGCTTGAATGTGTTGATCCCGTGATCGTTGATCACCGTGGGCATCTCGTCGAACACCTTTTCGCCCCACCAGGTCACCGCCATGTGGAACGAGTAGTCGCAATTCGCCATCGTGGACTTGTTGTGCCAGCCCTTCATCGCATCGACGAGACCCTGCCCCTGTCCCGGCAACACGAAATCCACCACCATCGTGGTCCCGCCCGACAGCGCCGCGCGCGTCCCGCTTTCGAAATTGTCGGTGGAGTAAGTCCCCATGAACGGCATCTCGAGATGCGTATGCGGGTCGATCCCACCCGGCATCACATAGCAGCCGGTAGCGTCCAGTTCCTCGTCACCTTTCAGGTTCGGACCAATCTCGGTGATGACCCCGTTCTCGATGACAACATCTGCCTCATAGGTCAGGTCCGCTGTGACAACCGTTCCGTTCTTGATGATCGTGGTCATGGTCTACTCCGTGGTCCTGATCTTCTCTGGTTCAAAAATACTTCGGGGGAGTCGCGCAGGGCGCGACGGGGGCAGCGCCCCCAACTAGCCGACGATCTCCGCTGTCTCGACAACCGCATGAAAAAGCACATCCGCCCCCGCCGTCGCCCAGTCCTTGGAAATCTCTTCCGCCTCGTTGTGCGACAGCCCGTCGACGCAAGGGCACATGACCATCGCCGTCGGCGCAACATCGTTGATCCAGCAGGCGTCATGCCCGGCCCCAGACACGATATCCATGTGACTGTAACCCAACCGCTCGGCAGCATCACGGATGGCGCTCACACAGGCCTCATCAAACGCGGGTGGATCGAACTGACCAACGATATGGCAGTCAAACTCCACACCGATTTCTTCACACAGCTTCGGCGCGCGCTCCATGAACTCGTCTACCATGCCGTTCAGCTTGTCCAGAAGGTGCGTCCGCATATCGACAGTGAACACAACCTTGCCCGGAATGATGTTCCGGCTGTTTGGGTAGACGTCGATATGCCCGATCGCGCCAACCGCGTTCGGCTGGTTCTTCATCGCAATCTCATGCACCAGTTCCGTCACCAGAGCGAGCCCGCGCCCGGCGTTTTTACGCATATACATCGGCGTCGATCCGGTGTGGCTTTCCTTGCCAGTCACCGTGCATTCGATCCAGCGCAGCCCCTGCCCATGGGTGACGACCCCGATATTCTTGCCCTCGGCTTCTAGGATCGGACCCTGTTCGATATGCAACTCGAAAAACGCGTGCATCTTGCGATCCCCAACCTTTTCCGGGCCCTTCCAACCAATCCGCGCCAACTCTTCGCCGAACTTCTTGCCCTTGGCATCGGTGCGGTCATAGGCCCAGTCAAGCGTGTGCTTACCGGCAAATACCCCCGAGGCCAGCATCGCCGGCGCAAAGCGGGTGCCTTCTTCATTGGTCCAGTTGGTCACGACAATCGGATGCTTGGTCTTGATCCCTAAATCATTGAGCGACCGGATCACCTCCAGCCCGCCTAGCACACCCAAGACACCGTCATATTTGCCCCCTGTGGGCTGGGTATCGAGATGCGATCCCACATAGACCGGCAGCGCGTCAGGGTCCGTTCCTTCGCGGCGTGCGAACATATTGCCGATCTCATCGACACCCATGGTGCAGCCCGCAGCCTCGCACCATGTCTGGAACAGCGCACGGCCTTCGGCGTCTTCATCCGTCAGTGTCTGGCGGTTGTTGCCCCCCGCGACACCCGGCCCGATCTTCGCCATCTCCATGAGACTGTCCCACAGGCGGTCGCCATTGATCCGCAGGTTTTCTCCGGGTGCTGCCATGTTCTTTCCCCTCGCCGCTGGCTGTCTCGCGTGACGCCACAACAGCCCCCGCAAGTTTTTTACCATTTGGTAAAGTTACGATTGCAACGCGCCCTCAAGCTGTCAAGGTATGATCTGGAATGAGTTCGTGCGCGCCGGTCTCTGAGACAGGCCGTGCCTGTAATTGCAGCATGAGGGAAACCCACCATGACCAGCCCCGCCCGCAAGCCCAGCCGCATCCAGACCGAAAACCGCCAGCGCATCCGCGATGCCGCGCTTGGTCTCTTTGCCACACACGGGTTTCGAGGCACCACGCTTGATCAGATCGCCGACGCCTGCGGGATGCACAAACCGAACCTCATTTACTATTACGACAGTAAGGAAGCGATCCATATCGACCTGCTGAACACGCTGATGGAAGAATGGCTCAGCCCGCTCGACGCTATGAATGCGGAGGGTGATCCGCTCGAGGAAATCATCGGCTACATCCGCCGCAAGATGGAGATGAGCCGCCTCTATCCGCGCGAATCCCGGCTGTTTGCAAACGAGATCGTACAAGGCGCGCCACGGATGCTGCCGCATCTGGAAAGCACGCTGAAACCGCTTTTCGACAGACAATGCGGGATCATCGCGAAGTGGATGAAAGACGGCAAGATTGCCGAAATGCACCCGGCGCATCTGATCTTTTCGATCTGGGCGGTGACGCAGCACTACGCGGATTTCGAAGCGCAGATCGCTGTCCTTCTGCCGGGAGATGACAAACGCGCTCGGGGCGCAGACCAGTTTGTCGAGATGATGTTCCGGAAAGTGCTGACACCGTAACAGCGTTTACAGGGCCTTAATCAAAACGGGGTCAGATTGGGCGCATGGTTATGCACACGCCTTTCGAGTCGCCCACGGCCTACAACCCGGCATGGAGAGACCAGTTGTTCAGCGCTGATGCAGTGCGGCGCAAAGGCGTGGTCCGCCGCAAGAAAGGTGCGATCCATCGCGAGGTTGGGCTGAGCCTGCTACGGGCCGAAGTCGAGGCGCGCGGATTTCAGCTCTTCGATGTAGGCACAGATTATCTGATCGTCTGCCACTCACAGCCGATCACGCGGCTCGCCTGATCCAGCCTGCCTTCTTTCAAGAAACAGCAGACTTCAACACTGTCGGTTTTGCTGCGCGCACTTCCATCCAGAATCCCCAGAATTTTATGGGCGCAACCGAGAATCTTCGTACGAAGATTCTCAGGCGACCCATAAAATTCTACTAAGCAGGTGCAGAAAACCGCCCCAACTTACTCTGCCGCCTGCGCCGACGGGTTGTTCGGATGACTGGTCCAATCGCCATGCTCCGCCGCCACCGGACGTCCCGTGCGCTCGTCGATGGCACCGACCTCCAGCCGCTCCATCGTGATGCAATCCTCAACCGGGCACACATTGATACAGAGGTTGCAGGCCACGCATTCGTCATCTTTGACCGTGAACACACGATCCTCTGACATCGCAATCGCCTGGTGAGACGTGTCCTCGCAGGCCGCAAAACAGCGCCCGCAAGAGATACACAAGTCCTGATCAATCCGCGCCTTGGTCACATAATTCAGATTCAGATGCTGCCAATCACTGACATTCGGCACCGCCTTGCGGACCAGTTCACTGGTCGAGGTCATGCCTTTTTCGTCCATGTATTGCGACAGGCCGGAAATCATCTCTTGCACGATCTTGAACCCATAGGTCATCGCCGCCGTACAGACCTGCACGTTGCCCGCTCCGAGCGCCATGAACTCGGCGGCGTCCTTCCATGTCGTCACGCCACCGATCCCGGAGATCGGCAGATTTGCCATTTCGGGCGTACGCGCGATCTCGGCCACCATGTTGAGCGCGATGGGCTTCACCGCTGGCCCGCAATAGCCGCCATGCGCGCCTTTGCCGTCAATCGTCGGCTCCGGAGCAAAGAGGTCCAGATCGACCGAGGTGATGGAGTTGATCGTGTTGATCAGGCTCACCGCGTCAGCCCCGCCCGCATGCGCCGCCATCGCGGGTTTCCGGATGTCGGTGATGTTCGGCGTCAGCTTCACGATGCAGGGCATGCGGGTGTTCTGCTTCACCCAGCGCGTCACCATCTCGATATATTCCGGCACCTGACCCACAGCGCTGCCCATGCCGCGTTCCGACATGCCGTGCGGACAGCCGAAATTCAGCTCAACCCCATCCGCGCCGGTTTCCTCGACCAGCGGCAGGATCGCCTTCCACGCGTCCTCGACGCAAGGCACCATGAGCGACACGACCATTGCGCGGTCGGGGTAGTCCCGCTTGACCGCCTTGATCTCGCGCAGGTTCACCTCCAAGGGCCGGTCAGTGATCAGCTCGATGTTGTTGAGGCCCAAAAGCCGCCGATCCGCTCCCCAGATCGCGCCATAGCGCGGCCCGTTGACGTTCACGATGGGTGGCCCCGCCTCGCCCAGCGTTTTCCAGACGACGCCACCCCATCCCGCCTCAAAGGCGCGGCGGACGTTGTATTCCTTGTCCGTCGGCGGCGCCGAGGCGAGCCAGAAAGGGTTCGGGCTTTTGATGCCCACGAAATCGGTTGTCAGGTCAGCCATTCTCAATCCTCCCGGATCAGGCGCGCATCAGCGCGGCATGGATATCTTCGGCGGCATCGCGCCCTTCGGCCACTGCCGTCACGGTCAGGTCCTCCCCACCAGCGGCACAATCGCCCCCGGCCCAGACACCTTTGACCGAGGTCCGACCCGACCCGGTCACGGCGATCTTGCGACCATCCAGATCGGGCAGGTCCTCACCGGTCAGGGTCTGACCGATGGCCTTGAACACCTGATCGGCAGCAAGCCGGAAGGTCTGGCCGGTTGGCTTCAGTTCGTCGTCCGTGAATTCGAACTCGATCTCGCGCACGGCCCCGTTGCCATGCACTGCAACAGGCGAGGCGTTGGTGATGATCCGCACGCCCTTGGCGGCGGCCAGTTCCTGCTCCCAGACCGAGGCATTCATCCGGTCGCGGCCCCGGCGATACACGATGGTCACACTCAAAGCGCCGAGCAACTTTGACTGCACCGCTGCGTCCACCGCCGTCATCCCACCGCCAATCACAACCACGTCGCGGCCTACCGGAAGTGCGCTCAGATCAGAGGATTGCCGAAGGTCAGCGATAAAATCGACAGCATCAAGCACGCCCTCCTTCTCGGCGCCAGGTGCGGTTAGTGCGTTCACACCTCCAAGACCCATACCGAGAAACACTGCGTCATAGTCGGACTGGAGCTCCGCCATCGTCACATCGCGCCCCAGCGCCATGCTGTTGCGGATTTCGATCCCGCCGATCTGCAAAAGCCAGTCGACTTCACGTGCCGCGAAATCCTCTGTGCTCTTGTAAGCGGCGATGCCGTATTCATTGAGACCACCAGCCTTGGGCCGCGCGTCGAACACCACAACGTCATGCCCATGCATTGCGAGACGATGGGCGCAGGCCAATCCTGCCGGACCGGCCCCGACAACGGCAATACGCTTGCCGGTCGAAGCCGCCCGGGAGAAAGGATGCACCCCTTGCGCCATCAGCGTGTCGGTCGCGTAGCGCTGCAAGCGGCCGATCTGAACCGGCTCACCTTCGGCAGTTTCGCGCACGCAGACTTCTTCGCAGAGCGTTTCGGTGGGGCAGACGCGGGCGCACATGCCACCCATGATGTTCTGCGCCAGAATCGTCTTGGCCGCCGCTTCTGGTGTGCCGGTAGCGATCTGGCGGATGAAGAGCGGGATATCGATATCGGTGGGGCATGCCGTCATGCAGGGTGCATCGTGGCAGAAATAGCAACGATCCGCCGCCACCAAGGCCTCGTGATCACTCAGGGGCGCGTGCAGATCGGCAAAGCCCGCGCTAAGCGCATCGGCATCCAATCGGCCTGAAACAATCCCTTCTTTCAATGCTCTGGCGTCCATCTTCACACTCCGAAGTCAGCTTGAACAGTTGATGAACGGTCTCACGGGTCAAAAATTTTATCAACTGGTAAAATTTTTAGAGATGCTCTTTTTGTCAAATGCTGCACTGCGGCGTTATGCGTTCAGGGCTTGGCGGGTATTCCAAAGCGGAGGTACTCAGCGCGATTTCAACGACTTAAATGACAGTGAGTAATCTTTGAGCAATGCAGAGGCATATCATGGCACTGACACAGTCTTACCAAGGCGCAAAGCCCGGGTTCTTCTCCAGCCTGCTTGACGGCCTGACTCGCGGTGTGAGCCAGGTTGCGGAAGCAAACTCCCGTATCCACGAAGTCGAGCGGCTTCAGGCGATGTCCGACGAAGCGCTGGCTGCCAAAGGCATCCGCCGCGACGAAATCGTGCGCCACGTATTCCGGGACCTTTACTGGCTGTAATCGGTTCTTCCGAAAAGACTTGATGGAAAAAAGGCTGCACGCATCGTGCGGCCTTTTTCTTTTTCGGCATGGCATTTGCGGTCGAACAAGAAAAAAGCCGCCCCAGCGGGACGGCTTTGAAACGTACGGACCGAGAGGTCGAAGCGTACGGTCGACCCGTACGCCTGCCCAGATTAGTTCTGAGCGTAGTATTCGATGACGAGGTTCGGTTCCATCATCACCGGGTAGGGCACATCGCTGAGACCCGGAGTGCGGACGAAGGTCGCCTTCATCTTGGAGTGATCGGCTTCGATGTAATCGGGCACATCACGCTCGGGCAGCTGAGTTGCCTCAAGAACGACTGCGATCTGCTTGGACTTGTCGCGGACCTCGATCACGTCGCCTTCTTTGACGCGGTAAGACGCGATGTTCACGCGCTGACCGTTCACCGTAACGTGGCCGTGGTTCACGAACTGACGAGCAGCGAAGATCGTCGGAACGAACTTGGCGCGGTAGACAACCGCGTCCAGACGGCGCTCGAGCAGACCGATCAGCTGTTCGCCGGTGTCACCGCGCAGACGCTCTGCTTCGGCGAAGATGCGGCGGAACTGCTTTTCCGTCAGGTCGCCGTAGTAGCCCTTGAGCTTCTGCTTGGCGCGCAGCTGCAGACCGAAGTCGGACATCTTGCCCTTGCGGCGCTGACCGTGCTGGCCCGGACCGTATTCACGGCGGTTGACGGGGGATTTCGGACGACCCCAGATGTTTTCACCCATCCGTCGGTCAATTTTGTACTTGGCAGACGTGCGTTTGGTCACGGCTGATCTCCTTCTTGGTACGACGCCCACATGGGCGACTATGAAGGGCGTTGTCCTCTTGGGATTGAAACCCATGACAGGCATCCCCTTGCGGGGGCCACCAACACCAATGAAGCCGCGCTTATACGGTGGTCCGTCACAGAGTCAACAGACGAATTCTGCACCCGCATTAAGCCTTGTTTAAGACGGATGCCCCAGGCTGCCCACACCAAAGAAATGAGGGTTACATGCCGCATCGTGCCGTTCGTAAGACACTTGGTCCGTCACCATTGGATGCGGCGGCCCAGACGCGGGATCAGAACATCCTTGTCATCGTCGAAGACGCGATCCGCCACCGTGAGGTGCGGCTGGCATTTCAACCCGTTGTGCAGGCGCAGCAACAGGCACACACCGCGTTTTACGAAGGCTTGATCCGCGTTGTCGATCCGACGGGTCGTATCATTCCTGCTGGTCAGTTCATCGACATCATAGAAGAGCGCGAAAGCGGGCGGCTTCTGGATTGTCTGGCGTTGGAGCATGGGTTGCGTACTCTGGCGCAGAATCCGGGCATAAGACTGGCGATCAATCTGTCAGCCCGGTCAATCGGGTATCCGAAATGGCGCAAGGTCTTGGAACGCGGCATGTCGCGGGACCCGTCGGCGGCAGAGCGGCTGATTCTCGAAATCACCGAAGCCTCGACAATGCGTGTCCCCGAACTGGTGGTGCAGGCAATGCGCGACCTGCAGCGCCTTGGCATCAGTTTTGCGCTGGACGATTTCGGCGCGGGCTACACTGCCTTGCGTTATCTGAGGGAATTCCAGTTCGACATCCTCAAGATCGACGGTCAGTTCATCCGGGGCATTGCAACCGATGCGGACAACCAAGTTCTGACACGCGCCATTCTCGCGATTTCCCAGCAGTTCGACATGTTCACAGTGGCGGAATTCGTCGAATCCGCAGCGGATGCGCAAACGCTGGCGCACCTTGGTGTCGACTTCCTTCAGGGCTATTATTTCGGAGCTCCGACGGTCGATCCACAGTGGCGTACGATCGAGGCCAGCCATATCGTTCACTGACACAGCGTCAGGGCCCGCCATGACGCAGCGTCAATTCCGCCATGCACAAAAGCCCTGAGACACCCTGTCCGGTATGCGACGGTCTACCATTCCGTTAGGAGGTCGCTAGAACAGGTCTGGGGCCGTGGTCGCAAATCCGCGATAATCACCATGGAATCACATCTGGACCATGACCTTGGTGGAGGAACAAATGACCAACGTCGTTATCGCATCCGCCGCACGGACAGCCGTTGGCTCGTTCGGCGGTTCTTTCGCAAACACTCCCGCACATGATCTTGGCGCTGCCGTCCTGAATGCACTGGTCGAACGCGCAGGCATCGAGAAAGAGGCCGTGTCCGAGACTATTCTCGGTCAGGTTCTCACCGCGGCACAGGGCCAGAACCCGGCGCGTCAGGCACACATCAATGCCGGTCTGCCGCAGGAAAGCGCAGCCTGGGGCATCAACCAGGTCTGTGGCTCGGGCCTCCGCGCCGTTGCGCTGGGCGCACAGCACATCATGCTGGGCGATGCCGATGTGGTTTGCGCCGGTGGTCAGGAAAACATGACGCTCTCCCCCCACGCCGCGCATCTGCGCGCCGGCCACAAGATGGGCGATGTCAAATATATCGACACGATGATCCGCGACGGTCTCTGGGATGCGTTCAACGGCTACCACATGGGTCAGACCGCTGAGAACGTCGCCGAGAAGTGGCAGATCAGCCGCGAACAGCAGGACGAATTCGCTGTGGCGTCGCAGAACAAGGCCGAAGCTGCACAGAAGGCAGGCAAGTTCGACGACGAGGTGATCGCGTTCACCATCAGGACTCGCAAAGGCGACATCGTGGTCGACAAGGATGAATACATCCGCCACGGCGCAACCATCGATGCGATGCAGAAACTGCGTCCCGCCTTCACCAAAGACGGGTCGGTTACAGCAGCCAACGCATCGGGTCTGAACGACGGCGCCGCCGGCGTTCTGCTGATGAGCGAAGAAAACGCAGCCAAGCGCGGCATCACACCGATGGCCCGCATCGCGTCATACGCGACAGCCGGTCTCGACCCGTCGATCATGGGCGTTGGCCCGATCCACGCGTCGCGCAAGGCGCTGGAAAAAGCTGGCTGGTCGGTTGGCGATCTCGATCTCGTCGAAGCCAACGAAGCGTTTGCGGCTCAGGCCTGCGCCGTGAACAAGGACATGGGCTGGGATCCGGCGATCGTGAACGTGAACGGCGGCGCAATTGCCATCGGTCACCCGATCGGCGCCTCCGGTGCTCGTGTTCTGAACACGCTGCTGTTCGAAATGCAGCGCCGTGACGCCAAGAAGGGTCTGGCGACCCTCTGCATCGGCGGCGGCATGGGCGTGGCTCTCTGCGTAGAGCGCGGCTGACCCCGAAGCGATTGACCGAATATCAGGGGCGCCGCGTGCGCCCCTTTTTCGTAGTCACACCTGAGAAGCCACTTCCTCCACGCAATAATATTGCGCATTTAAATATCAGAGTATAACAACCTTTCGAAGCCAGACCACCCAAGAGGAGACTCCCCATGGCACGTGTAGCACTCGTCACCGGCGGCAGCCGCGGCATCGGCGAAGCCATTTCCAAAGCACTCAAAGCTGAAGGCTATGAAGTCGCAGCCACCTATGCAGGCAACGATGAAAAGGCCGCAGCATTCACTGCAGAGACCGGCATCAAGACCTACAAATGGAACGTGGCCGACTACGAGTCGTCCAAGGCAGGTATCGCTCAGGTCGAAGCCGATCTCGGCCCGATCGACGTGGTTGTCGCAAACGCGGGCATCACCCGTGACGCGCCGTTCCACAAGATGACCCCCGAGGCGTGGAAAGAAGTGGTCGACACCAACCTGACCGGCGTGTTCAACACCGTACACCCCGTCTGGCCCGGCATGCGCGAGCGCAAGTTCGGCCGCGTGATCGTCATTTCCTCGATCAACGGTCAGAAAGGTCAGTTCGGCCAGGTGAACTATGCCGCGACCAAGGCGGGCGATCTGGGCATCGTCAAGTCGCTGGCACAGGAAGGCGCGCGCGCTGGCATCACCGCAAACGCGATCTGCCCGGGCTACATCGCCACCGAGATGGTCATGGCGATCCCCGAAGAGGTGCGCCAGAAAATCGTTGCGGGCATCCCGGCTGGCCGTCTGGGCGAGCCCGAGGAAATCGCACGCTGCGTGGTGTTCCTTGCCTCCGAGCAGTCGGGCTTCATCAACGGCTCGACCATCTCGGCCAACGGCGCGCAGTTCTTCGTCTGAACCACACCCAAGGTTTTCGGAAAGGCCCGCCCGTTCGGCGGGCCTTTTCTTTTTGTCCGGCGCGGTCTAGCGGAAGACATGACCCGCACCGCTGCCACCGCCATCGGATTTGTCGCCGTCCTGCTTTGGGCGCTTCTCGCATTGTTCACTGCCGGATCGGCCCCGGTGCCTCCCTTCCTGCTGAACGCATTGACCTTTGGCATCGGCGGCGCGGTGGGGGTGATCTGGGTCCTGGCGCGCGGGCGGCTTTCGATCTTGGCTCAGGTGCCCTGGACCGTCTACGCGTTTGGGACAGCGGGTCTCTTCGGCTATCACGCGCTCTATTACTCGGCCCTGCGATTGGCGCCACCCGCAGAGGCGGGGTTGATCGCCTATCTCTGGCCTTTGTTCATTGTGCTCTTTTCCGGGCTTCTTCCCGGAGAGAGGCTGCGCGCGGGGCATATCGTCGGCGCGCTGGTGTCCTTTGCAGGGGCGGCGCTGATCGTGCTGCGCAACGGGTTCAGTTTCGACGCTGCCGCCACGCCGGGCCTGATCCTTGCCGGATTCTGCGCGCTGACCTGGAGCAGCTATTCGGTGCTGTCCCGTCGTCTTGGCACCACCCCCACCGAAGCGGTCGCGGTGTTCTGCGTGCTGACGGCGTTGCTGTCGGTGCCTGCGCATATGGCGTTCGAAACAACCGTCTGGCCCGAAAGCGGTTTTGGCTGGCTGTCGGTGGTGGCTCTGGGCCTTGGCCCTGTGGGGCTGGCATTTTACGTCTGGGACATTGGCGTCAAGAAGGGCGACATTCAGGTTTTGGGCGTCGCCAGCTATGCTGCGCCTCTCTTGTCTACGTTGGTCCTGATTGTGGCGGGCTTTGCCGTTTCTTCATGGCAGTTGGTGGCTGCGGCGGTGCTGATCACCATCGGTGCGGGGATTGCAGCCTTGGCGTCCCGCCACGTTTAAGTGCGGATTTGCACAAAATAGGCGCGCATAAGTGGATTTATGTGCACTGAGATACAGCTAGATACCAGAAACAAAGAAACGCGGTATTTTGGGAGAGCCGACATGATCAACCAGATCAACGGACTGCATCACGTAACCTCGATCGCAAGCGGGGCGCAATCGAACAACGAATTCTTCACCAAGACACTGGGCCTGCGCCGGATCAAGAAGACGGTCAATTTCGACGCGCCCGAGGTCTATCACCTGTATTACGGCGACGAGGCGGGTACGCCCGGCACCGTGATGACCTATTTCCCCTTCCCGAACGCACGGCGCGGTCGACCGGGAACGGGCGAGGTTGGGATCACCGGCTTTGCGATTCCCAAGGGGAGCCTGCCCTATTGGCAGGAGCGGTTGGCGACCTTTGACGTCAGGAACATCAAGACCGAAACCACGTTTGGCGAGAACCGCCTGAGGTTTGACGGGCCGGATGGCGACGGGTTTGTACTCGTTGAAACCGACGGGGACTCCCGTACGCCCTGGACCAACAACGGTGTCCCGGCGGACGCCGCCATTCGCGGCTTTCACAGCGCCGACATGCGCCTGCGCGATGCGGCGGCGAGTGCGGAACTGCTGAGATACATGGGCTATGAAGAGCTTGACCGGCAGGACAACGTGACCCGATTTCACGTACCCGGCGGCAATGAGGCCAATGTGATCGACATCACGCAGGTCAACGCCCCGATGGCCGATCAGGGCGCGGGGTCGGTGCACCACATCGCGTTCTCGGTGGACAACCGGGAAAAGCAACTGGAAGTGCGCAAGGCGCTGATGGACACGGGCTATCAGGTTACCCCGGTGATCGACCGCGACTATTTCTACGCGATCTATTTCCGCACGCCGGGTGGGGTGCTGTTCGAGGTGGCTACAAATGAACCGGGTTTTGACCGGGACGAAGACACGGCGCATCTGGGAGAAGCGCTCAAGCTGCCGACACAGCACGAGCATCTGCGCAAGATCCTAGAAGACAGGTATCTGGAGCCGATCATTGACTGATTACATCACACGCCAAACCAAGGGCACGCCGGGCGCGCCCTTGGTGTTCACGTTTCACGGCACGGGCGGCGACGAGGCCCAGTTTCACGGGTTGGCTGAACAGCTTTGGCCCGGTGCGCATGTCGTCTCGCCACGCGGTGACGTGTCGGAACACGGAATGAACCGCTATTTCCGCCGCACCGGAGAAGGTGTGTATGATATGGCGGACTTGGCCAAGCGGCGCGCGGCGATGGCGGCGTTCATCCGAACGCATATAGAGGCAACCGGGGCCACACGGGTGATCGCATTGGGCTATTCGAACGGCGCGAACATCGCTTCAGCGGTGGCGTTCGAAGACCCCGATCTGTTTACCGACGTGATTGCCATGCACCCGCTGATCCCGTGGACCCCAGACCCCCAGCCCGGTTTGGAAAACACACGTTGGCTGATCACTGCCGGGGAACGCGACCCGATCTGCCCAGCGCCGCTGACAAAGGCACTGCTCGACTATCTGCGCGCACAGAAGGCCGATGTAAGGGAACACTGGCATCCCGGCGGGCATGAACTGGTGCAATCAGAATTGACAGCCATTCAGGAACATATGCTCTGAACGAAAAACGCCCCCGGCCAAATTTGGTGCGGGGGCGTTCATTTGTTTTGCGCTGTGATCCCAGTCATCTGCGGAACAAGGCCCGCAAGAGACTGCGCACCATGTCGCCACGGGCTTCATGTGCTGCGCGGATGGCATCACGGTGACGGGCGTCTTTAGCATATTCGATCATTTTCCTGATCCTCGCTTTTGCAAAATTTAACTGATCCCTATATGCGCCTTGACATCTTTTCGAACAAACGAGACTTTTCACCACCTCAGTTAAGTATTACTTATGTGAAGATGAGCGACCGTCTTCCCCCTCTGACCGCATTGCGCGCCTTCGAAGCTGCCGCGCGCCATATGTCCTTTGCGCAGGCGGCTGCCGAACTGCACGTCACACCCGCCGCGCTGTCCTTCCAGATCAAGTCACTTGAAGAACATCTGGGCGCGCCCGTGTTCCGCCGCCTCAACCGCGCGGTCGAGCTCACGCCTGAAGGCGTGGCGCTGCAATCGGGCGTCCAAGAGGGGTTCGACCTGATCCTTACAGCGTGGCGATCCGCGCGGCGGCAGGCGCAGTCGAATATCCTCACGGTAACAGCCGGCCCCGCCTTTACCGCCAAGGTGTTGGCCCCGCGCTTGTTTGAATTTGCGCAGGCGCACCCGGATATCGACCTTCGCTTTTCGGCAAGCCTTCGGCTGGTCGATTTTGTGCGCGATGACGTGGATGCCGCTGTCAGGTTTGGCTATGGCCCGGATGAAGGGCTGTATTCGCGCGTTCTGATGCGAGACTGGTTTGCACCGATGATGACGCCCGCGCTGGCCGAGGTGTATACCACGCCCGAAAAGCTGCTGAGTGCACCGCTGATCTTTGATGACAGCGTTGATTTCCTGCGACCCCGCGCCGACTGGGCGCAATGGTTCCGAGCCAATGGCATCACCGCGCCGAAACTGACCGGATCGCATTTCAGCCATGCCGATCACGCGATCGATGCGGCACTGTCAGGGGGTGGCGTGGTCATGGCGCGAAGCACGCTGGCGGCAGGCGCCCTGAAAGACGGACAGTTGGTGGCACCGTTCGACATTGCGCTGTCGACCGACGCACAGTTTCGCTTTGTCTGTCCGGTGGGGCACGAAAAGAAACCGCAGGTCGCGGCGTTCTCGGATTGGCTGGATGAAAAGGTTGGAGCTTTGCTGGTACAGCTGCCGGAAAAGCGGTTGGTTCCCGTGGGTCAGATATGAAAAGGCCCGGGGGGAGACCCGGGCCGATATGATTTACGAGAGGCGCTCGATTTCTTCTTTTAGCCGGAGTTTCTGCTTTTTCAGGGACGCGATCGTCAGGTCATCCGTACCTGGGGCGCGTTGGGCCTGTTCGACCTCTTCAGACAGGGTTTGGTGCTTCCGCTTCAGTTCCTGAAGATGTGACGTCAAGCTCATGAAGTCCTCCTGTGACTGCTTGGATCTTCAGTCGAGCATAGTTTTACAAATCTGTCACGCCGCACGCGCAATTTTGGTGAATTATCGCCGTCTTCGCTGTGGAGACCTGTGGTTTTCAACTGGAAATGGCAGTGCATGAGAAGACCGCAATACTTTCGATATTGTCTCGGTATACGAATCGGCATCCTTCTCGTGGCTTTCACCGCGATGCAGCACAAGCGGCGGGTGCGCAATGAACGCCGCCCGCCTCTCTTTCCGACCACGCAACAGGACCAGACGCGCGGGTCGCGCGCTGCGCGGATGGATCGGCCAGAGCTCCAATGCACCAAGACACCCGAAGAACGCCGACATCAATTCGGGAAGACGGTCGGCACGCTGGATGAAGGTTGCGACGCCACCGGGTTTGAGCCGCTTTGACGCGACGCTCACCCATTTCTCAAGCGGCAGAGCACCGGATCGGGACACCGCCCGCTCCTTGGACCGCGCGGCGACGGCACGGAAATCCTCGAAGTAGGGCGGATTGGCGATCACGTGATCGAAGCGCTGGGATCTGACGGCCATCGGCAGATTGGCAAGGTCGGCGCAATGCACGATCCCCTCCAATCCGTTGTCGTCCAGATTGCGCTGCGCCAAGGCGGCATAGGCGGGCTGCATTTCCACGCCAGTGCAGGTAATGCCGGGCACCCGCGTCGCAAGGCACGCCATAGCGGCACCGCCGCCACAGCCCAATTCTAGCACGGTTTCCCCGGCCTGAGCCGGAATGGAGGCCGCCAGAAGCACAGGATCGACACCCGCGCGGTATCCGTCCTTGGGCTGCCACAGCTGAACAGCCCCGCCAAGAAAATCATCGCGAGTAAGATCGTCGCCCGCAAAGGGCTCAGTCCTCAAACCTGACACCGTATTCACGCAGGACGCGTTTTGCATCGTCGATTTCGTCACTGCGTACCATGAGGCGGCGCGGCAGGATCCCGATGGACCCTTCAAGGATGCTCATGTTTACGTCCAATTCAAAGCTGTCTATACCCTCGTCCTCAAGCACGGCTCGGGCGAGCGGTATCAATGTGATGTCATTGGTGCGCAATAGCTCTTCCATGACCATGATGTAGAAACACCCGGCCCGCTTTGTCGAGCCTTCCTGAAGGAATGGTGATGATGTTGGATAAACCAAGTCAGAAACCGCATGAACGGTTGGCAGACGCACTTTCGGCTGACATGGCAGCGGTCAACGCACTGATCCGGACGCGGATGGCGTCGGAACATGCGCCGCGCATTCCTGAAGTAACGGCACATCTGGTCGAGGCGGGTGGCAAACGGCTGCGCCCAATGCTGACGCTCGCAGCGGCGCGGATGTGCGGCTACGAGGGCGATAACCACGTCAAGCTGGCGGCAACGGTAGAGTTCATCCACACCGCGACGCTCCTGCACGACGATGTGGTCGATGAGAGCGAAAAGCGGCGCGGGCGGCCCACGGCGAACCTTCTCTGGGACAACAAATCCAGCGTTCTGGTGGGCGATTACCTGTTTGCCCGTTCGTTCCAGTTGATGACTGAGACCAACAACATCCGCGTGCTTCGCATTCTGTCCGATGCGGCGGCAACAATTGCGGAAGGCGAGGTCTTGCAGATGACGGCGGCGCAGGATCTGCGCACGACCGAAGCGACTTACCTGCAAGTGGTCCGCGGAAAGACCGCCGCACTGTTTTCAGCCGCAACCGAAGTGGGTGGCGTGATCGCCGAGATGGACGAGGCGCAGGTAAAAGCGCTGTTCGATTACGGTGACGCTTTGGGTATCGCGTTCCAGATCGTTGACGATCTGCTGGATTACTGGGGGTCTGACGCCACAGGCAAGAACGTGGGCGACGATTTCCGCGAGCGCAAGCTGACGCTGCCGGTGATCAAAGCCGTGGCATTGGGTGACGACGAAGAGCGCGCGTTCTGGAAGCGGACGATCGAGAAGGGCCGTCAGGAAGAGGGCGACCTTGAACACGCGATTGCGCTTTTGAACAAGCACGGTACGCTTGAGGCTACTCGGGAAGAGGCCAATGGCTGGATCGCCAAGGCGCGCGCCGCATTGGCAAGCCTGCCCGCGCATCCGATCCGCGACATGCTGGACGATCTCGCCGATTACGTCGTGGCGCGGGTCAACTGACCTTGGGCAGGGCCGCGTCGAACTGATCGCCAAGCACGCAGCCTGCTACCCACCAATCGGGATGCGCAGTGTAGAGCCTGCGCGCTGCCTCTTTGGCGGCGTCTTCGGTTTCAAAGAGCCCGTAGCAGGTGGCACCAGAACCCGACATCCGCGCAAGTCCGCAGCCAGCCTGTACCTCAAGCACCTTCAAAACGTTGGCAATCGCAGGCTGCACCGCAATGGCGGGTGCCTCCAGATCGTTGCGCATTCCCTTAAGCCAATCGATCAGCGCAGCGGCGTCTTTAAACGCTGGGATACTGTCAGGCATTGGCAGATTGGTTTTAGAGTTCAGTGCTTTGAATACGAACGGCGTTGACACGGGAAGACGTGGATTGACCAGCACGGCGTAAACTGTTGGGAGCGGCACGGCATCAAGCAGTTCGCCGATTCCTCTGACGCGCATGGGCTTGCAGGCAATGCACATCGGGACGTCGGCACCAAGGCTCGTCAGGTCTGCGAGATATTTCTTGAGCATCGCTTGAGGCGCATGCGCCAATTCGTCGGCCTGAGCGTCATCAAGGCAAATCATGCCCCGCCATGCCGCCGCTGCATCGGCTGACCCACCCCCGATACCGGATGCAGACGGCAAATACTTTTCCAACCGCAACGCCGCGCCGTCCTGCTGAACCAGAGCCGCAGCGCGCAGGGCAAGGTTATCCATGTCGGCTGGCACACCAGCCGCTTCCGGGCCCTCCACCGTCAGCGACAGCGCGTTGCCGGTCACGATCTCAAGCCTGTCCCCAACCGAAGCAAAGGTGACCAGCGAGTCGAGCAAATGATACCCATCCGCCCGCTGGCCGGTCACGTGCAATGTCAGATTGATCTTGGCAGGCGCAAAGACGTTAACCGTCGTCATTCGCCACCTGCAAAGGCGGCGCGCCCTCATCAGCCAGAACCTGATCCAGCCCCACGTCCAGCTTGGCGCGGATGCGGTCTGCGTCCACTTCTTCGGCAGTGCTTTCGTAGACCACAAAGGACAAGGCACGGCGCCACTGGAAACGCGCTTCGGTCTTGCGCCCCACGGCCCAGTAAACGTCGCCGAGATGGTCGTTGACGATGGGATCAACCGGCATCAATTCGGCCGCACGCTCCATATGGCCAACCGCCTCTTTGTAGCGACCCAGCCGGTAAAGCACCCAGCCAAGGCTGTCGATAATATAGCCGCTGTCAGGCCGCGCAGCCGCCGCGCGTTCGATCATGTCGAGCGCCTCGTCCAGCTTGATCTGCTTTTCGACCAGTGAATAGCCAAGGTAGTTCAGAACCTGCGGCTGCTCCGGGTTCAGGTCGAGCGCTGCGCGAAAATCCGCTTCGGCCTCATCCCAGCGATCCAACCGCTCATAACTGATGGCTCGGGCATAGTGCAGGAACCACTGGCTCTGGCTTTCCTCTTCGAAAAGGGCCAGCGCCTGCGTGTAGGCGCCGATCGCTTCGTCGTAGCGTTCGAGCTGGCGCATCGTGTCGCCGAGTGTCGAATGAACGATAGGTTGATCGCCGTGGGTTTTGGCCAGACGTTGCAACACTTCGACCGCTGCATCCACCTTGTCGCTGTCGCGCAGGGCTGCGGCGCGACCAAGTTCTGCGGCGTGGAACGCGGGGTGATCTTCGGGCACCTCGGCATAGGCTTTCACCGCAAGCTCTGACTGGCCCATATCGTCCAGCAGGCTGGCGGTCAGCAGAATGGCGTCGATGTGATCGGGGCGCAGGTATTCGGCCACCCGCGTATAGAGCAGGGTAAACTCGTCATTCGCCTCGTTCGCCAGTGCGGCGGCCAGCGTGTAAAAGGTTTCCGCCAGCCCGTCGCGCGCACCGCGGATGTGAGTGAAAGGGATCGCCTCACCCGCTTGCAGCGCATCACGCATCAGGCTCAGGCCAGGGTCCAGTTCAGCGCCGAACGCGGTCTCGATCAGCGTCTGCGCATCAGCGTTACGACCAAGTTGGCTCAGCACTTCTACATGCGCCATGACACCACGCCGGGTGAGCTGCATACCGCCTGTGCCCGCGTCTTCAAGGATGGCCGCCGCGCTTTCGAAATCGCCGACCGACGCAAGCGCCAGCGCTTTGTGGTACATCGCGAAATTTCGTAGACCCTGCTGGTTTGACAGATCGTCGAGCTGCACCAGCGCCGCCGACATGTCGCCTTGGCCCAACTGGGACCATGCCAGGAGCAAACCATCCACCAGCGGCCCGACGCCCCGTTCGTCGTTCACCTGGGCGATCAGCGAGTCATAATCCTCTGACGCGGCCAATTGCGCGATGATCGCCATATGCGCAACCTGACTGCGATGGCCGTCATTGACCATCTTTGTGGCCAAAGCCGCCGCGCGCTCCACGTCACCTAGCGAGATCTCGGCCAGTGCAGCACGTTCGAGGATCACCGGGTTCTCCGGGTCGAACATGACCGCCTGCCCGTAATAAGACGCTGCCGCCTGAATATCTCCGTCAAAGCTGGCTTGCCGACCGGCCAGGTAATCCCCCGCCAGACTGTTGGCGACGACACCACCCGGTGCCATCAGGCAGAGCGCAAGCGCTGCTGATCCCAGAAGCCGCTTCATGCTCGAATGCGCCATGTGTTTCTCCTTGAAAAAGGCGAATTTGGCGAACCGTAGCGCGCCGCTCAGACACACGCAACCGATGCAAAAAGGCCGGGCGCTGGCCCGGCCTTTCAACTTACATGTTCGGGTAGTTCGGTCCGTCGCCACCCTGTGGAACCGTCCAGTTGATGTTCTGGCTTGGGTCCTTGATATCACAGGTTTTACAGTGAACGCAGTTCTGGAAGTTGATGACGAATTTGTCGCTTCCGGACTCGTCCTTCACAAATTCGTAAACACCTGCCGGGCAGTACCGCGCCGACGGACCAGCGTATTTCGGCAGGTTCACCGACACCGGAATCGACGGGTCTTTCAGCTTCAGATGCGCCGGCTGGCTTTCCTCGTGGTTGGTCGCCGAGAAAGACACGTTCGTCAGGCGGTCGAAGGACAGTTTGCCGTCAGGTTTCGGGTAATCAATGGGCTGGAACTTGGACGCCTCGCCTGTCGCTTCGGCATCGGTCTTGCCGTGGCCCAAAGTGCCCAGCAACGAGAAGCCCAGCGTGTTGGTCCACATGTCGAACCCACCAACGGTGAGTGAGGCAAGCAGACCCCGCTTGGACCAGAGCGGTTTGACGTTGCGCACCTTCTTGAGGTCAGTGCCAATCGCGCCTGTCCGAACCTCAGTTTCGTAATCGCTCAGTTCGTCAGACGCACGCCCGTCCTGAATTGCGGCATAGGCCGCTTCGGCGGCGGCTTTGCCCGACAGCATCGCGTTGTGGTTGCCCTTGATACGCGGCACGTTGACCATACCGACCGAACAGCCCAGCAGCGCCACACCCGGCGCAACCATCTTGGGCATGGACTGGTAGCCACCTTCGGAAATCGCCCGTGCGCCATAAGCCACGCGCTTGCCGCCCTTGAGCAGTTCTTCCACCATCGGATGGTGCTTGAAGCGCTGGAATTCCATGTAGGGATAAAGGTGCGGGTTTTCGTAGTTCAGGTGCACCACGAAGCCGACATAGACCTGATTGTTGTCGAGGTGGTAGATGAACGATCCGCCGCCCGCGTTCGAGCCGAGAGGCCAACCCATTGTGTGGGTGACAGAGCCCTCACGGTGCTTCGCAGGGTCGATTTCCCAGATCTCTTTCATGCCAAGGCCGAATTTCTGCGGCTCCTTGTCTTTCGACAGGTCGTATTTGGCGATCACTTCCTTGGCGAGGCTGCCGCGCACGCCTTCGCTTAGGAACACGTATTTGCCGTGCAGTTCCATGCCGGGTTCATAGCCCGGCCCCGGTGTGCCGTCGGCGTTCTTGCCAAATTCGCCAGCAACCACGCCTTTGACTTCACCGTCTTCGCCATAGACGATCTCGGAACAGGCCATGCCGGGGAATATCTCGACACCCAGTTCCTCGGCCTGCTCTGCCATCCAGCGGCAGACATTGCCCATCGAAACGATGAAGTTGCCGTGATTGTTCATCAACGGCGGCATCGGCCAGTTGGGGATGCGGATCTGGCCCGCTTCGCCCAGCATGTAAAACTTGTCTTCCTTGACCGGCACGTTGAGCGGTGCGCCCTTGTCCTTCCAATCGGGGATCAGCGCATCGAGACCACACGGGTCCAACACCGCGCCGGACAGGATGTGTGCGCCCACTTCGGAGCCTTTCTCGAGCACGACCACGTTCAGCTCGGCGTCGAGTTGTTTCAGACGGATCGCGGCGGACAGGCCAGCAGGGCCTGCGCCGACGATAACAACATCATATTCCATCGCTTCGCGCGTGTGTTCGCTCATGTCGGGCTCTTTCCTGAATTTCACGTGTCGAAAACCTGCTCGGTGACGTAACGTGCGGGTCAAGATCGGTCAATTGCGACACGGCGTTACAACCCCGTTTGCTCCGGAAATGCTGCAATTTCATGCACCAACCCTTTCATGTCTCTGGAACCCCTCTTGCGTTTCGATCGCGGGTCAGGTCACTGTTGCGCCAACGCAAGTGACATGTTTTAGAACGCGCCAGACTGAAGAGGCGCCAGAGTTCTTCGCTCTGCCGACCAAGAGGGAACCGTCCCATGGAAAAGTTACCGATGACCCGCGCGGGCCACGCCGCGCTGGAATCCGAATTGAAAACGCTCAAGTCCGAAGAGCGCCCTGCCGTGATCAAGGCGATCGCCGAAGCACGTGAGCTGGGCGACCTGAAGGAAAACGCAGAATACCATTCGGCCCGTGAAAAACAGGGCTTTATCGAAGGCCGCATCAAAGAACTCGAAGGCGTTCTGAGCCTTGTCGAGGTGATCGACCCGACAAGGCTCTCGGGCCCGATCAAGTTCGGCGCGACGGTGACGCTGGTGGATGAAGACACCGACGAAGAAAAGACGTGGCAGATCGTCGGCGAGCACGAGGCCAATATCGAAAAGGGCCTGCTCAACATCAAATCGCCCATCGCCCGCGCCTTGATCGGCAAGGAAGAAGGCGACAGCGTCGAAGTGCGCACACCGGGCGGTGACAAATCCTACGAAGTTCTGAAGATCGAGTATATCTGACAGGTCAGGGCCCATCATGGCACAGAACAAAGACACCCGCCCAGGTCCGGTGACTATCCCGAGTCGCCCTGAGACCGCTGGCAAGCTCAGCGGGATCGAACTTACCGCAGCGGCACTCAGCGTAACCTGGTTGTTGATTTCGGGGGCGTTTTTCCTGCTGTCAGGGAATAACGGCGCGGACGGGATGCGCTTTCTGCTGACGCTGATGGTGATTTTCTTTCCGGTCGGCATGATCTGGGTCGCCGCCATTGGCGCGCGATCATCGCGGATCATGCGCGAGGAAAGCGCACGTCTTCAAACCGCCATCGACGCAATCCGCCATGCCTATATCACCCAGAGTCAGGCTGGCGGGCGAGATCAGGCTCCACATCCGTCAATCGTCAAGAAACTTGATGAGATCGCCAATGCGCAGAAAAAGGCCGAAACGACGCTGGCGATGTTCACGTCGACCCGTGCAGCGCAGATCGCGGTGCATGCGGCTGCACCGGATCCGGAACCCGGTGATCAGCCTGCCCTCGCTCTGGGAACACCGGCCGAAGCCCTGCTGCCGCCCCTATCGAATTCCGACTTCATCCGCGCTCTGCACTTCCCGGAAACCGCCGACGACCAGGAAGGCTTTGCTGCCCTGCGCCGCGCTCTGAAAGACCGGCCTTCGGCGCAGCTTGTGCAGGCGGCACAGGACGTGCTGACCCTACTCAGCCAGGACGGCATCTACATGGACGACCTGCGCCCCGACATGGCCCGCCCCGAGATGTGGCGGCGCTTTGCCAAGGGCGAACGCGGGCGTACCATCGCCGCTCTGGGCGGTGTGCGCGACCGCTCGTCGCTGGCATTGGCCGCGGGCCGCATGAAGCAGGATCCGATCTTCCGCGATGCGGCGCATCATTTTCTGCGGCTGTTCGACAAAGGTTTTGCGCGGTTCGAAAACAATGCGACCGATTCAGAAATATCAGAGTTGGCGGGCACCCGAACTGCACGCGCCTTCATGCTCTTGGGGCGTGTGACGGGCACCTTCGATTGATCCCGCGTTCATGCACTGTATCTTAATTCTTTCCTGACATTTTCACGCGGGGCACCGATTTTTCGTACGAAAAATCGGGCCGCTCTCAAATCAGGAACGAAGAAAAAGGGATATAGCGGACAGGATCGCCCGCCTGGACGTTGATCGCACCGTCCGGAAGTTCGACCAGACCTTCAGCCCAGCTCAATCCGCTGATCCGCCCAGACCCTTCGGACTTGAACACCTCAGCACGGCCATCGCGGATGCGTGCCCGCAAATATTCCCGCCGCCCCGGTTTTTTGCGCTTCTCGAATGCCGCTGGCACCGTGAACCCTTGCGGTATGTGCCAGCCCGCGCCCGAGAGCGCCCCCATCGCCGGGCGCGCAAAGATCAGCGTGCAGACAAGTGCTGCAACCGGATTGCCCGGCAGGCCAAAGACCGGCACGCCCTCCCATATTCCCAACGCCAAAGGGCGTCCTGGCTTCAATGCAATCCGCCATTCCTGTATCGCACCCGTCTCGCGCAAGAGCGCGGAGATATGGTCCTCATCTCCCGCCGAAGCCCCGCCTGAAGTCAGGATCACATCAGCCCGCGCAGCCGCCGCATCGAGCGCCGAGCGCACCGCTGACCGATCATCCGCCGCACGACCCTTATCGACGACCTCAAACCCGAACTGCGCGCAAAGGCTAAGCAACATCGGTCGGTTTGCATCGAAAATCTGCCCCTCGGCTGCCTGCGCTCCCGGCTCGACTATCTCATCCCCGGTCGACAGCACCGCCACCCGCAGCCGTTTGCGCACCGCTATCGCGCCGTGGCCCACCGCTGCCGCAAGCGCCAGATCGGCGGGTGTCAACACACGCCCCGCACTCAGCGCAACATCTCCTTGGCGCACGTCTTCACCCGCCTTGCGCGTGTTGGCCCCGCGCTTCAGAGGTCCGCGAAAGGCCACATGCCCGTCGCCCACCCGCACGTCCTCGTCCAGAACCACGGTGTCCACACCTTCGGGCAGGTCCGCCCCGGTAAGCACGCGGATCGCATGTCCCTCTGGCACCATGCCTGAAAAAGGCGCACCCGCCGCCGCGCGCCCGTCGACCAACGGCAAGACCTGCGGCCCATCGCCGATGGCGGCACCGGCGAAACCGTAGCCATCCACAGCCGTATTCGGATGCGGCGGGTTCGACCGTTTTGCCACGAGATCATGCGCCAGAACACGCCCCGCCGCCTGCATCAGCGGCACTGTTTCGACACCCACAACCGTAGTCATCCGGTCGCGTAGCAGGGCCAGCGCATCATCCACCGGCGTCCAATCCACACCGGCAGGCAGCGCAAAACAATCGTTGCGCAAGGGCGGTGGTTCAAGCGGCATAGGAACGCAGCACCTCCTCGTGACCGCTGCCAACGCCGAGGATCCACCCCTCTTCCGGCGCCAAAACGCCAAGCATCCGGTGCAACACTTCCGTTTCCAGGATCGATACCACGCGCGCAACCTCGTGCACCTGCCAAGCATCCTTGATAATGGCATCGGGACCGCGCCCCACAAAAAGCGAAGGCCAAATCTCGATTAGCGCAAGCGCCTTGTCCGCAACCTCAAAAGGCCACGCCGCGACATGGCCGTCAAAACGGTTCCGGAGTCGCGCCAGAACGGGCATGCCCATCATCACCTGCGAACCCACCGATCCAGCGCCCGACAGCTGCCAGACAGTGAAAGCGCCTTTGGCCAAACTCTCGACACAACGCTTTTCGCTCAATCCGTTTCTGGCAATGGCTGGCTTCTTGCGAGGCAGGTGCGGGACATCCCTTTTGAGACCGTTGCCCCAGAACGGTCCGTCAGCCGGGAACCGTGCGTTCACGTCACCCGCAAGATCAAATCGGTTGTTGCCATCCGGGCCATCGTCGATCCGGGCGTCAAACCAATCCCACAGCTTCAAAGGGTCGGCAGAACCCACAAGGGTCTTTGCGAACCCTTCAGGATATCCAAACGGGAAATCGAAACCGGCAATGACCCGGCGACCGGCGGCGAGCTCCGCGTCAATAACATCGGTGATCCACGTCTCAGCGACCTGCCGGTTGCGAAGGTACACGGGCGGCTCGGTTTCGCCTTTGCGCGCGGTACAGGCCCAGATGGCGTCGGCCTTCGGGCTTGCGCCTCGGTCATTTCCACCGGACCAATCAATCATAAGCGCCGTATCAAAACCCTTCACAACCCAACCTCTGACAGGATGAAATCTGCAATCGCCTTGGTGTCGTTGAGGTCGAAAACCGGGCGGTCCAACTCTATCGGCGTGTCGCTTGCCACGGCGCGTATCGTCGGGTCGCCCGGCGCGATCAGATCGTTGCCCGTCTCGGCCCGGAAGGCCTCGACCTTGGGATGGCGGTCCCGCTTGTAGCCTTCGACCAGAATCAAATCGACCGGCATAAGCTTGGACAACAGCTCTTCCAGCGTTGGTTCCGCCTCATCGCGCAGCTCGTGCATCAGCGCAAAGCGGTTACGCGAGGCCAGAAGCACCTCGGTCGCCCCGGCGACCCGATGTCGGTGGCTGTCCTTGCCGGGATGGTCCACATCAAAGGTGTGATGCGCGTGTTTGACGGTCGATACCGTGATCCCGCGCCCGGTGATCTCGGTCACCAACCGCTCCATCAACCCGGTCTTGCCCGCGTTCTTCCACCCGGTGACCCCGTAAATCTTCATACCATCGCCTTTGCTGCCTCAAGGTCTTCGAGAGTGTTCACATTGAAGAACGGATCACCCTGATCCGTCTGGAACACCGCCTCGCGACCACCGTGTTTTTCGGTCCAGATCACCACTTTCTTGATCCCGTCCTCCAAGGCCGCGCGAAGGTCGTCACGCAAGGCCACCGGCCAGAGACCGAAGGTTGGGTGGCGGATCAGACCGGACCGGCTCATGGACCTTGTCTTTTCCTCACCACGGGGCGTGGCGGCCAGAACCAGAGGATGCGCCATGCCCTGTGCCTTGCTCTGGAACACCGCGACCAGATCGGCGGGGAAAAACGGCGTGTCTGCGGCGACGGTCACAATCGCTTCTGCGCCCTGCTCCGCAGCCCAGTCGAGTCCAGCCAAGACGCCTGCCAGCGGTCCGGGGAAGCCCTCGATGCTGTCGGGCAGCACGGGCAGTCCAAACTCGTCAAACCGCGCCGCATCACCATTCGCATTGAGCGCCATGCCAGCCACCTGCGGCTTCAACCTGTCGATCACGCGCTGCAACAGCGTCTGCCCTCCAACGGACAACAGCGCCTTGTCGCCGCCGCCCATGCGGGTCGCCAGACCACCGGCGAGGATCACTCCCAAAGGCACACTCATTCCGAGCTCTTCCTGCGGTTTTTCTTGCTTTCCTCGGGCACGCTGTCCGGGTCCATATCCCGCACCAGTCGTTCTTCACCCGACAGGCAGACAAACCGCTTGCCGCGCATCCGCCCGATACAGGTCAGACCGACCTGCCGCGCAATCTCGACCCCCCAAGCGGTAAATCCCGACCGCGACGCCAGCACCGGGATTCCCATAAGCGCCGTCTTGATCACCATCTCAGAGGTCAACCGCCCGGTGGTGTAAAGGATCTTGTCCTCCGGTCCGACACCTTCCTGAAACATCCAGCCCGCGATCTTGTCCACTGCATTGTGGCGGCCAACATCCTCCATATAGACCAGCGGGCGATCCTGATGGCATAGCACCGTTCCGTGGATGGCCCCCGCCTCAAGGTACAGCGACGGCGTCGTGTTGATCTTATGCGCCAGTGCATAAAGCCACGAGGTACGCAGCTCGACCTGCGGCAGCACCACCTTGTCGAGCCCTTCCATCATGTCGCCGAACACCGTGCCCACGGCACATCCGCTGGTGCGGGTCTTTTTCTTGACCTTCTCTTCATAGCTGGTCTGCCGCTCAGTGCGCACAACAACCACCTCGAGGTCATCGTCATACTCGACCTTCGTCACCACATCGTCGTCGCGCAGCATGCCCTGGTTGCGCAGGAACCCAACCGCCAGGTATTCGGGATAGTCCCCAATCGTCATCGCCGTCACGATTTCCTGAGAATTCAGGAAAATCGTCAAAGGTCGCTCCTCGACCACACTGATCTCGGTTTCAGCCCCGGTGTGATCGGTGCCCACCACCCGGCGCGTCAGCCGTGCTGCGCCCGGATCAGGCGCAATCAGGTAGTCCCGCAACACGTCGTCCGGCATGTATTGCATCTCCCCTCGTCCAAAGCTACGTCCGATCCGAACACAGCAGACGAGGCACAGTGATGGCGGCAGGGACCGCAATGTCAAGCTACTGGCGGGGCGTCCGGGATGGGCTGCCCTTTCTGGCCGTCGTCGGTCCCTTTGCCATGCTCTTTGGCGTGCTCGCCACCGAGGCCGGACTGGCCGTGCACGAGACCATGGGCTTTTCGATTGTCGTGATCGCCGGGGCCGCGCAATTCACCGCTCTGCAACTGCTGAACGAAAACGCCCCCACGCTGGTCATCATCGCCTCGGCTCTTGCGGTGAACCTGCGCATGGCGATGTATTCGGCGTCGATCACCCCGCATCTGGGGCCCTTGCCGCTCTGGAAACGTGGGATCGCCGCGTATTTCCTCGTCGATCAGACCTACGCCCAGTCGATCCTGGACTGTGAACGCAATCCTGATCAAACCACCTCCGAGAAATTCGCCTATTTCCTTGGCGTGATGACCCCGATCTGCCCGCCTTGGTATCTCTTCACCTTCCTCGGGGCCATTCTGGGCGAAAGCATCCCGCCCAGCCTCGGCCTCGATTTCGCATTGCCCATCGCGTTCCTCGCCATGATCGGCCCGATGCTGCGCACACCCGCGCACCGGATTGCTGCGCTGGCCTCTGTTATCCTTGCCCTCGCCTTCGCATGGCTGCCTTACAATATGGGCCTGCTGGTCGCCGGTCTGGGCGGCATGATCGCCGGAGCTCAGGCCGAGGTACGTCTGGGGATCAAACCATGACCGACACAACCCAACTTTGGATCATCATCATCGCGCTGGGGCTGGGAAGTTTCGGCCTTCGCTTTGCCTTTCTGGGGCTGGTGGGCGACCGCGCGATGCCGGAATGGGTGCTGCGCCACCTGCGCTACACGGCCGTTGCCGTAATCCCGGCACTGGTGGCGCCGCTCGTGCTCTGGCCCACGGCAACCGGCGGCGAGCCGGATCCAACACGTCTGGCCGCCGCGATTGCGACGTTCACTGTCGGCTATCTGACAAAAAACGTGTTTGCCGCGATGGGTGTCGGCGCGACGGTGCTGGTTTCGCTCAGCCTAATGCTCTGACCGGGGTTACTGCCCGACCACAGCCTGCTGATACTGCGCAATGGCGACAGACTTGTCGTCACTGTCATTCTCGAAAATCTTGGTGGTGCGCACACCCGGCAGGTTCTCGAAATCATCCATCAGACGTTTCGGAAACCACGTCGAACCCACCGACTGAAATCCTGGCAGTTTGCGCAGGATCGCCGCTGTGCTGAGCGCACACTGGGCCGAGGCCACAGGCCCATTGCCAATCGCCAGCCGTAGCGCCTGCTCTGCCACTTCGGGCGACACTTCGACGGTCTGGATAACGACATGATAGGTTTCCCGCGCATGGGCACGGGCATAGAAATCCGCCACGCCGGGCGTGATTCCGTAAAGCACGTCATTCCGTTCCGGCACTGCACTCAGCCGGACGGTCCCAGCGGGATCAAAGATCACCCGTTGCGATCCATTGATCATCAGACTGGTATGTGCGCCGGCACCAGACCGGTTGTTGATCATCGTGAACAGTGTCAGCTCGGTCGGGCCGGGATGGCGGTAAGACGCACTGCTGATCACTTCAGGAGAGGCATCCGGGCGCATATCCGCGCCCGCGCCACATCCCACCAAGGCCAACAATGCAAGTCCGGCAAAGCCGCGAGAGATCAGCATCATGTCAGCCCTTGAGCAAAGATCAGGAGTTGAAGATCGCCAGGAAAATCAGAACAGCGATCGAGAAGATCGCGACGCGCATCGACCAGCGGACAAACCCTTCAAAGGTTTTCTCCTGAGTGGTGATATCCATTGTTCCGTGCTTGTGTTCAGCCATTTGAGACATCCCTTACAAATGTTTTCGAGTCGGTACCCGATTTGCCCGACCGTGTCACCTATGCCAAGCGCGCAGTGTGTCGCGCCTTACGCATCCTGTTCCAATTCTGCCGCAAGACGGAAGCCGATGCGACGCGGTTCCACATCGTCACGCAGAATCGGCATCGCACGCAGCGCGACGTTGAGCTGTGAGACGTGCTGAATCAGTTGCATACGGCCACCCTCGTCGTCCGTACCGTAGAAGGTCACGATGTCAGGGTCGAAATAGCCAAGCCCCTCGATCCGCAGAATGCCAGTCTCGTTCCCGGCAAAGCCCATCGCGACCTCGTGCTCATTGTCTAACTGCTGCTCGAAGTTCTGGATGTAGAGGATCAACCGCTCATAGGCCCATTCGGCGTCGCTCTTTTGTTTGATGGGTCTGCGGGTGATCACGTCCGGCAGCGGCTTTTGGCCCGTTTCCCCGGAACCCGCAGCATGCGCCTCGACCTGACGCGGCAGCACGTCGTTTTCAGCCGCCTCTGCGGTGGTCCGAATATCCTGGCTCATTTCGCTGCACCTTTCAGATCGGCAAGGCCGTGGTTTCCTTGATCTCTTCCATAACGAAACTGGCCGAAATATCCGAGAGCGGAATCCGCGCGATCACGCGCTTGTAAAAGGCGTCATAGGCCGGGACATCGGCCACCCGAACCCGCAGCAGGTAATCCAGATCGCCGGTCATGCGATACGCACCCACCACTTCCGGCATGTTGCGCACCGCCTTGTGAAAGCTGTCCAGCCAATCGGCGTCATGCCGCCCCGCGCGGATCATCACCATCACCTCAAGCGGACAGCCCAGTTTGACCGGATCGGTCAAGGCCACCCGGCCCTTAATGATCCCGGCCTGCTCCATAGCCTTGATCCGCCGCCAGCAAGCGTTCCGCGACAGCGCAACCTGATCGGCGATGGTCTCGACGCTGAGGCTCGCATCCCGTTGCAGGATGCGAAGGATAGCCTTGTCGAATTGATCCAAATCTGAGGAAATCATGAGAATTCATCCCAACAATCCGGTGTTTTTTCAAGCGTTGCGCGATGAACCCGTTTCCGTCAACGGAAACGGACGATGCGTCGACGCATCGTTCACCTCTTCATAGGTTAACAAAGGGTTAAAGGGTCCGGATCGGCCCTAATGTTTCGCGCGCGAGACAGTTCGAGCCGGTTTCGCCATTGGCGAACAAACCATCCGGGGGATGGTTTGAGGCGCGAACGGGCGAAGCCCCAAGTGTACAAACTGACCTATTCTCCCGGCGGTTTGGCCAGTCGCACCACCGAGGACGCGTCGTCCTTGGCCAATTCCTCAAAATCGAAATTGTCCAATCTGCGCGCCCGACGCCCTGCCTTGTCGGCACTGATCTTGATATCCGCGATGTCCTTGGCTGCCTGACCGAAATGCCGGTCGAGGTTCTCGACCCGATTGCCCAAACGGTCCACATCCGCATAGAGCAGGCTCAGCTCTTTTCGGATCGCTCCCGCCTGTTCGCGCATCCGAGCATCCTTCAGGATCGCACGCATTGTATTCAGCGTCGCCATGCAGGTCGTCGGAGACACGATCCAGACCCGCGCGTTGAACCCCTCCCGCACCACTTCGGGGAAGTTCGCGTGCAGTTCCGCATAGACTGCCTCGGAGGGCAGAAACATCAACGCCCCATCGGCGGTTTCGCCTTCGATGATGTACTTCTCGGAAATGTCCCGGATGTGCTTTCGCAGCGAAAGCCTGAGCTGCTGGGCCGCGCGGTTCAACTGATCCTGCGAGTCCGCACGGCGCAGGTTCTCGTAGGCCTCCAAGGGAAACTTGCTGTCGATCGCAATCGGACCCGGTGGGTTCGGCAGGTGGATCAGACAATCCGCCCGCTTTCCGTTCGACAGCGTGACCTGCAAATCATAGCTGTCCTTGGGAAGCGCTTTGCCAACAATGTCGGTCAGTTGGATTTCTCCAAACGCCCCGCGCGTCTGTTTGTTGGACAGGATGTCCTGCAAGGACAGCACGTCGCCCGACAGCTTGGTGATGTTCTCCTGCGCCTTGTCGATGCTCTGCAAGCGCTGCTGCAATTCCCCCAGGGACTGCGCCGTGCGCCGGGCCGAGCCGTGCAGGTTCTCGTTCATCTGCTCCTGCACCTGCGCCAACCGCCGCTCCATCAGTTGCAGCATCGCGGTCTGGCTTTGCGCCTGCGCCTCGGACACATGAGTGAGACCACCGGACAGCCGTTCCTGCCCGTCACTCAATGACTGCACCCGCTGCCCGACCTGCGCGAGTTGGTAGACCAAAGGCTCGCTGAGTTTCGCAGCGCGACGCGCGGACAGGAGCGACATGATAAGCAGCAGCAGAACTAGGCTTCCCAGAGCCAAGCCCAGCAGAACGACCGGATCGCTCAGGTCGAGGATGAGGTCACCGATCTGGATCATGTGCGGCCAAACAGTCTTTCAATGTCGCTGAGTTTCAGTTCGACATAGGTGGGTCGGCCGTGGTTGCACTGGCCGGAATAGGGAGTGGATTCCATCTCGCGCAGCAGAGCGTTCATCTCTTCCGCCCGCATCTGACGGCCCGAGCGGATGGAGCCGTGGCAGGCAACGCGGCTGAGGATCGCTTCGATCCGGTCCTGCACCGCGCGCGCTTCGCCCTGATCGTCGAGTTCGTCAAGAATGTCGCGCAGCAACGCGTCGGCATTGACCTCCCCAAGAATGGCCGGGGTTTCGCGAACCACCACGGCTCCGTTGCCGAAGGGTTCGATGGTCAGGCCCATGCGGGTCAGATCGTCAGCGATCTCGAGCAGCCGGGCGCTGTCACTTTCGCTCATCTCAATCACATCGGGGATCAAAAGCGCCTGCGCAGACACACCGTTCTGCGCCATCTGGGTTTTGAGCTTCTCGTATACCAACCGCTCATGCGCGGCGTGCTGATCAACGATGACGATGCCGTCCTCGGTCTGGGCGATGATGTAGTTTTCATGCACCTGCCCCCGCGCAGCCCCGAGGGGCAGGTTTTCGCGAGGGGCCTCTTCGGCTGCGGGCGCGCGCTCTTCGACCTCGACCACCCTGCCGGAATAGCTCGATTGCATATCAGCAAAGCCCGGTGCCTGCGCTTTGTAAGCCGTCTGTCTCGCTGCGAAACTCGGGCGGTCCATCTGGTAGACTCGTGGCGGGTGCGGCTGTTCGGGGCGCATGGCGCCCAAAGTGGCTCCGGCGACGGTTGTAGAGGCACGATGCCCCGCTTCGGCCAAGGCATGACGGAGGGCCGATACGATCAGCCCACGCACCAGACCGGGATCGCGGAAGCGCACTTCGGATTTTGCGGGATGTACGTTCACATCAACCTTTTGGGGATCACAGTCGACAAAGAGCGCCACCGCCGGGTGCCGGTCGCGACTGAGGAAATCGGCATAAGCTCCGCGCAGCGCGCCAATCAGGAGCTTGTCGCGCACAGGGCGGCCGTTGACGAAGAGGAACTGCGCCACCGCAGCACCGCGCGAATAGGTGGGCAACCCGGCCAGACCCGTGAGGCGGATGCCTTCGCGCTCTGCGTCGATGGGAACGGCGTTGTCGGTGAACTCGCGGCCCATCACTTGGGAAAGCCGTCCGCGCAGAGCGTCGAAGAGATCACCCGTCACTGCATCGGCGCGGAAGGTCACACGGCCTTCACCACCACCCGACACATCGCGCAGGGTGAAGCTGACCGAAGGTTCGGCCATCGCCAACCGTTTGATCACGTCCGAGATCGACTGCATCTCGGCCCGATCAGATCGCAGGAATTTCAAGCGCGCAGGTGTGGCGAAAAAGAGGTTGCGCAGGGTGACGACGGTTCCCCGCGAGAGGGCCGCGGGCTTAACAGGATCGACCTTGCCGCCTGTAACAGACAGCTCGGCTGCGTCATGCCCTTCGGCCCGGCTGGTGAGGGTCAGGCGACCGACCGCGCCCAGCGAAGCCAGTGCTTCGCCGCGAAACCCGAAGCTGTGAATGTTGAGCAGGTCGGACCCGTCGATCTTGGAGGTCGCGTGGCGCGCAATGGCGAGCGGCAGTTCCTCGGGCGGGATGCCACAGCCATCATCGGTGACACGGATCAGGGTCTTGCCACCGTCGGCGATGGCCACATCAACGCGCGTTGCCCCGGCATCGACAGCGTTTTCCACCAGCTCCTTGACAGCTGAAGCAGGGCGTTCGACCACCTCACCCGCTGCAATGCGGTTGATCGCGCTTTCCTCAAGGGGTTGGATTGAGGCGCGTATATTGGGTGCGTGGGAGTTCATGCCACGAGATGTAGCATGTGTTTTGCGATTCTTCTATGGGAGGATCGCGGGTTTGATGCGGTCAGACAAATTTCAGAAGGATGCCCATCGCGCTGATATTGGCGGCGATCATTACCCAGACCCGGTATTTCATGTTTTGATTGAAATCCATTCTGTCGAATTAACCAGAGCAGCAAGAGCTGATGTGCGATTGACGTGGCTGCCCCCCGTGGTAACAGGTTTGTCATGTTGGCCATCTTCCTTCAGACCTTGCCGTTTTTTGCCCTGATCGCCGTAGGTTATGGCGCGGGCAAGACAGGGTTCTTTACCGAGGAAGCGACCGCCTACCTGACCAAGTTCGTGTTCTATTTTGCGCTCTCAGCGATGATCTTCCGCTTCTCGGCGAACCTGTCTCTAGCAGAGATTTTCGACTGGCGGATCGCGGCAGGGTATCTGTGGGGCACAGCCTTTGTTTACGGGATCGGCATGGCCGTGGGTTTTCTGCGAGGCATGAACACTGAAACCGCCGCATTCGAGGGGCAGGTAGCAGCGATCGGGAACACCGGATTTCTGGGCGTCCCGATGCTCGCGCTTCTGATGGGACAGGAAGCCGTTGGTCCGATCATCCTCGTTCTGGCAATCGACCTCGTGGTGTTTTCGTCGCTGATCGTGATCCTTGTGGTCGGATCGCGCGAGGGACGCATGTCTCTGGGTATCTTCAAGACGGTCGGCATCGGGCTTCTCAAGAACCCGATGATCGTGTCGATCGTCGGCGGGTTCATGGTGTCCGCCACCGGGGTTCCGATCCCCGAGCCGGTCAATCAGTTCCTGTCGATCCTAGGGGCGGCGGCAACGCCCGGTGCGTTGTTCGCCATCGGTGCATCGCTTGCCAGCAAGTCGGCGGAGCGGTTGACCATCGCGGGTTGGCTGAGCTTCTGCAAGCTGGTGATCCACCCGGCGCTGGTGGCGATTGGGGTGTATCTCCTGTTTCCCGCGGACCCGTACAAGGCGGGTGTGGTGGTGGCAGCCGCCTCCTTGCCAGTGGCGGGCAATGTGTTCATCTTGGCCCAGCATTACAAAGTGGCCCCGCAACGGGTGTCGGCGGCCATTCTGATTTCGACCACCATCAGCATCGTGACGGTGTCGTTCGTGATCAGCAAAGTACTGATATAGAAAGGGAGCAGCATGGAAACCGTCTCGGAGAACAGATGTTTTGGGGGCGTGCAGGGCGTCTATAGCCACACCTCGGACGCCTGCGCGTGCGACATGACCTTTGGCTTGTTCCTGCCGCCACAGGCCAAGGACGGCCCAGTGCCCGTGCTGTGGTATCTGTCCGGTCTGACCTGCACCCATGAGAATGCGATGACCAAGGCGGCCGCACAGGGCTTTGCTGCAGATGCGGGTATGGCGGTGGTGTTCCCGGACACGTCCCCGCGTGGCGACGCGGTTGCCGATGACGAGGCCTACGATCTGGGCAAGGGCGCAGGGTTCTACGTGAACGCCACGCAAGACCCTTGGGCGCCGCATTTCAAGATGTGGGATTACGTGGCAGAGGAGCTTCCCGCGCTGTTGGGGGCCGAGTTCGCCGTCGACCTTGATCGGCAGGCGATCACCGGGCACTCGATGGGTGGCCATGGCGCGCTGACTCTTGCGATGGCGCATCCGGGGCGGTTTGCCTCTGTGTCTGCCTTTGCACCGATTGCCAACCCGAGCCAGAGTGATTGGGGTCGAAAGCAGTTATCGGCCTATCTGGGCGCGGACGAAAGCACCTGGGCCAAGCATGACGCGACGGCGCAGATGCAAGCGGTTGGCTTTGACGGGCCGGTGCTGGTGGATCAGGGTGGGTCGGATCAGTTCCTTGAGTTGCTGAAGCCCGAAGCGTTGAGCCATGCGATGGCGGCGCGGCGTCAGGACGGCGTGTTCCGGATGCAGAAGGGCTACGATCACTCGTATTTCTTTGTCTCCACCTTCATCCCAGATCACATCGCGTTCCACGCCGACGCGCTGGGGCTGTGACACGGGTATTCGTCGATGCTGACGCCTGCCCTGTGAAAGTCGAGGCAGAGCGGGTTGCGACGCGGCACAAGGCGCAGATGTATCTGGTGTCGAATGGCGGGTTGCGGATGTCCGAGAACCCGTTTGTCGAGGTGGTCGTGGTGCCCGATGGGCCTGACGTGGCGGACATGTGGATCGCGGATCGTGCCGGCCCTGGGGATGTGGTGATCACCGGGGACATTCCTCTGGCGGCGCGCTGCGTGGAGAACGGGGCGCGCGTGCTCAAGCACAATGGCGAGCGGCTGGACGCACGCAATATCGGTCAGGTGCTGGCGACACGGGATCTGATGGCGGACCTGCGCGCGGCGGACCCCTTCCGGCAGGGCGGCGGCAGGCCATTCTCCAAGGCGGATCGGTCGCGGTTTCTGGATGCGCTGGAGCGCGAGATGCGGGCGGCGGCACAGGACGTGCCGCGCTAGGACTTGATGGGAGAGGCAGCGATGACGACACCCGAGATCATTCCCTTTGCGGAAGGTGAAGCGCAGCTCGACTGGATCGGTCTGACTGATGCCATTGCGTCGGGGCATGGCTTGCCGAAAGCCGAGATCGCGGACAGTTTCCTCTATCGTGGGGATGATACGCTGTTGAACCGGGCGGCCTGGATCGACGGTCTGGGACTGGCGGTGAAGTCGGCGACGATCTTTCCGGGGAATGCCAGCGTCGGGAAACCAGCCGTGAATGGCGGGGTGTCGGTCTATTCCGATGCGGACGGGATGCTGGAGGCAATCATCGATTTCCATCTCGTGACCAAGTGGAAGACCGCCGGGGACAGCTTGCTTGCAGCGCGGCGACTGGCGCGAGCGGACAGTGCGGTAATCCTGATCGTCGGGGCCGGGACAGTGGCGCGATCTTTGGTCGAAGCCTATTCAACGGCCTTTCCCGAAGCGCGGTTCCTGATCTGGAACCGGACGGGCGCGAAGGCGCAGGAGCTGGCGGATGGGTTTGCGCATGTGACAGCGGTCGAGGATCTCGCCGACGCGGTGGGACAGGCCGATATCGTCAGTTGCGCCACCATGTTGACTGAGCCGGTTCTTAGGGGCGAGTGGTTGCGACCCGGAACGCATGTCGATCTGATCGGAGCGTACCGGCCCGATATGCGCGAGGCGGATGATGACGTGCTGACGCGGGGGCGGCTGTTCGTGGATTCCCTCAACACGACCGTTGGGCATATCGGAGAGATCAAGGACCCGATTGCGCGGGGCGTGATCCGCGAGAGCGATATTGTGGCGGAGTACTATGATCTGGGGGCGTTTGTGCGCCAGTCCGAGGATGAGATCACGGTGTTCAAGAATGGCGGCGGGGCGCATCTGGATCTGATGGTCAGCCGCTACATTCTCGACCGCTGGCGCGCCCGGTAAGAGCCGGGCCACGATGCGTCGACGCATCGCGCGTTTCCGTTCACGGAAACGCGCCTTTGTCAGGCCGCGAGCGGTGCGGGCTGGCGTTTCTCGCGGATCGGCAGGTGCACCAGCGCGCTGAAGGCGCCGACGCCGACACCGATCCACCAGACCAGCGTGTAGTCGCCGTAGATGTCATACATCCGGCCACCCAGCCAGACCCCCATGAAGCTGCCCAATTGGTGGCTGAAGAACACGATCCCGTAGAGCGTCCCCATGTAGCGCAGCCCGTAGATATGCGCGACCAACCCCGAGGTGAGCGGCACTGTGGCGAGCCAAAGCGAGCCCATTGCGGCTGAAAACAGGATCACTGTTGTGGGTGTGATCGGGAACATGATGAAGAGCGCGGCGATGATCGTCCGGCCCGCGTAAATTCCTGCGAGCAGGTATTTCTTGGACCAGCGGTTGCCAGCCCATCCGGCGGTGAGCGTCCCGACGATGTTCATCAAGCCGATCAGCGAAATCGACACCGCGCCCAGGGCCGAAGTCGACGTGATGCCGATGGAATAGAGCGCGCCGCCCGGCTGGATCGGGCCGCAAAGCTCGGTCACGAAGGCCGGGAAGTGGGCTGTGACAAAGGCAAGCTGATAGCCACAGCTGAAAAAGCCGAGAAAGATCAACGTATAGGATGGGTCGCGGAAGGCGCGGACCAGGATCGTGCCCATGCTTTCTTCAAGATCGGTCCGGCTCGCTGGGGGTGTGGGTGAGCGCATGAAGGGCAGAACCAGCAGCACGGCAAGGATGCCGGCGGCGAACCAGATGAACACTATCTGCCAGCTCATCAAAGTCAGCATCCATTCCGCCATCGGTGCGCCGAAGATTTGACCGGCGCTACCTGCTGCGGTGGCAATGGCGAGGCTCATGGAGCGGTTCTCGTCCGAGCTGGCCCGCCCGACGACGGCGAGGATCACGCCGAACCCGGTTCCTGCAACGCCGAACCCCACAAGAATTTCGTAGAACTGGTGCGCGGTAGGTGTCACCGCAAAGGAAGACAGCACCAGACCAGAAGCATAAGTGAGCGCGCCAAGGATGATCGCCTTGCGATCCCCGATCTTTTCAGCAAGCGCGCCGAAAATTGGTTGTCCGATCCCCCAAGCGAGGTTCTGGATCGCGATGGCGAGGGAGAATTCCGCCCGCAGCCAGCCGAATTCCTCGGCGATCGGGATCTGGAACACGCCAAAGCTGGCGCGGACCGCGAAGGACACGAGGATGATGATGCACCCGCCGATAAGGACGGGCGTGAACATAGGCGCACGCGGTGTCATGAAACTGCTCCGATAAGGGCCGCGATTAAAAGTTTTTTTTGCACGGGGTCAAGCGGGCGTGACGGAGGACCGGATCACCCTGCCCTGCGATCCGGTCAATCGCCATTTGCAATGGCTCGCATGTCACCGACATTGAATGCGCGTTGGCGTGCAAAAGCGTGTCGGGATCAGCCACCCAACCGACATGCCCTTTCCAGAACAACACGTCACCGCGCAAAGGGGGCGTGCCCGGGGCAAGGGTATCGCCGAGCTGTGCCATCTGCTGATCGCTGTCCCCGGGGCATGGGATGCCGCAGGCTTGGCAGGCGATCTGCACCAGACCGGAGCAGTCGATCCCGAAGGCGGAATTGCCGCCCCAGAGATATGGCGTTCCAAGGAATGTTTCGGCGACTGACACCGGATCGCTGTCTGGCGCATCAATCGCAGAAAGATGTGGTGCCGGGATATAGAGATCATGTGGCGCGCCCTGAATGCGTGCCCAACCGTTCTCCATACCCAAGACGATTACATGCGACCCGAGGGACAATGCCACCTGCTCTGTCTTGGTGTCTTTGAACTGAGGCTTTGCCAGCGCGATGGTTTGCCTGACACTGACCCGATGGGTGGCCTGCGCCTCGACTGGCGCGAGCATCTGCGCGTCTACATAACCCGCATAGCCGTCCGCGCGGATGTAACCGAATGCAAAGCCATTGTGGATTTCCAGGACACAGAACTCCTGCCCCCAGAGAATTTCGCGGTCACGCTCGCCGAAAGGGGCGCTGCGTAGAGCCGCCAAAGGAGGCCACGTCACGCGGTACTCCGCGCCTTCAGAGAAGCTATCGGCGTCAACCTGGCCTTTGAGGCTCGAGTGGGCCACCCGACCGTTCGACCAGAGGGATCGGCGATCTGTCATAGGTCGAGCAAGTCAGGCAGAGCCGCAAAGAGCGCGCGTGCGCCTTGCAGTGCTCCGCCTTTGGGGCGGCCCGGTGCCGCCGCGGGCTGCCAGCCATAGATGTCGAAATGGATGTAACGGTCCTGCTCGCTGACGAAGCGGCGCAGGAACAGCGCAGCCGTAATCGAGCCGGCAAATCCACCTTTGGGCGCGTTGTCGAGATCGGCGATGCCCGGTTCAATCATTGTCTCGTAGGGGTCATGGAATGGCATCCGCCAGACCGGGTCGGCCATGCGGCGTGCAGACAGATCGAGAGATGTCGCGACGATATCATCGTCGGTGTAATAGGGCGCGAGGTCTGGGCCAACGGCGACGCGGGCCGCCCCGGTCAGGGTGGCCATGGACACGATCAGATCTGGTTTGCCTTCGGCCCCGTAGGTCAGGGCGTCGGCAAGTACCAGACGGCCTTCGGCATCGGTGTTGTTAATCTCGACAGTCAGCCCCTTGCGCGAGGTCAGGATATCCTGCGGGCGGAAACTGTTGCCGCTGATGGAATTTTCGACCGCCGGGATCAGGACGCGCAGGCGCACATCCAGCTCCGACGCCATGATCATTTGGGCAAGACCAAGGACGTTGGCTGCGCCGCCCATATCCTTTTTCATCAACCCCATCGAACTGCCCGGTTTGATGTTGAGACCGCCGGTGTCAAAGCAGACGCCTTTGCCGACCAGCGTGATCTTGGGGCCGCGATTGCCCCAGCTCAGGTCGATCAGTCGGGGCGCGCGATCCGAGGCGCGACCGACGGTGTGGATCATCGGGAAATTGTCCTTGAGCAGGTCATCTCCGGCGGTGACGTTAATCTTGGCCTTGTGTTGATCCGCGAGTTTGCGCGCAGCGGCTTCGAGCTCGGCCGGGCCCATGTCGGACGCGGGGGTGTTGATCAGGTCGCGGGTAAGGAATTCCGCTTCGGCCAAAATGGCGAGGCGCGCGGGATCGACACCTTCGGGGGCGACGAGCGTCGGGTGCTCTGTGGAGTTGTCGCGGTATTGTGTGAAGCTGTAGGATGCGAGCAGCCATCCCAAGGCTTCGTGTTCGAGGTTGGCCGTGTCGATCCCGCTTTCGATGCGGTAGGTTCCGGGTGCGAGTTTGGACAGCGCGGCAGCCAGTGCAAACCGATCGCGTTTGCGGGACGCCGGGGTGCCGTAGCCAACTAGAGCAATCGCGGGCTGCCCAGCCTCATCAGGGATCATCAGTGCGGATCCGATACCGCCCTTGAAGGCATTCGCCTCAACCCAAGTGCGGATACGATCACTTTGCTTCCCGGCCCAGAGGGCGACATCTTCGGTGCCCAGAACGTGAATTGGCAAAGCTTTCGTGCCCTTTGGCGCCAGTGCGACGGTCATTTAATTCCCCTTCTTCGATACGGCGAAGGTACGCCCTTGGACAGGCGCTGCAAGCGGAATCAGAGGGACAGGTCGGACCCCATATCGGCGCAGGCGATGGCCGTTTCCCCCCAGCGCAGGAAGCGGAAAAGCGTTGCCGCGAGGGCCACCGGATCACCGCGATCAATGTTGGTGACAACGTCGCTCCCGATCTGCACGAGACCGGTGAGACCGATCTGAGCGGCAATCGGGATCACCGCGTGGACTGACTTGCGCAAGGCGACGTATTCGCCATTGGCATAGTCGTCACGGATTTGAACGAAGCGGACAGCGATGTCTTCGAGCGCGCGACACAGGATGTTTTCGGCCACCAACGGACCAAGATCGCGGCTGAGGTCATCGAGCGTATCTTCATCAAAATAGGCAGTGTCGCGCGGATGCAAAACCGAGATTCTCTGCATCTTGGTCATTCCTTTCTCACCCCAACCCGATGACCGGTATCACAGAGCGAACTTTCCAAATGGTAAGGCCGCGACGGTTTTTTCTCTCGAATTCCGATTAATTTCGACGTATCCCGCGTGTAACAACGACCAAATAGGTGGAGGATTTCATGAACGCCGCGAAGCCGCTGCCTGCATATCTGATCCAGCGTTATCAAGGCTGGAAGGCCACGACCTATTCCGACAACCGCGCGTGGTACAAACGCCTTGCGTCCGAAGGGCAGCGTCCTCGGGCAATGGTGATTTCCTGCTGCGACAGCCGCGTGCACGTCACGTCGATCTTCGGTGCGGATCAGGGCGAATTCTTCATCCACCGCAACATCGCCAATCTGGTGCCGCCCTACGAACCGGATGGCGATCACCACGGAACATCAGCCGCAATCGAATATGCGGTGACTGCGCTGAACGTGGCGCATTTGATTGTTCTGGGTCATTCGCAATGCGGTGGTGTTCAGGGCTGTCTGGACATGTGTTCCGGCAACGCGCCACATCTTGAAGAGCAGTCAAGCTTTGTCGGGCGCTGGATGGATATTCTGCGGCCCGGCTACGAGCGGATCAAGGCGATGAACACTCCGGATGGAGAGGTGCGTGCGCTGGAGAAGGAATCGGTGGTCGTTTCGCTGGAAAACCTGATGACCTTTCCCTTCATCCGGGAGGCGGTCGAACAGAGTCAGCTGACTTTGCATGGCCTTTGGACCGATATCGGCGAAGGCGAGCTGGAGTATTTCGAACCGAAAACGCGGTCGTTCCAGCCGGTCTGATCAGCTTTGCAGAGTTGCCCGGGCGCCGGTGCAGTCGGTGCGGACCTTTGGGCGGCCCAGACGTTCGGCCAAACGGGCCAGCGGTGATCCGATCATCGACCCGGTACAAACGGGTTTTCCGGTTTCGTCCGCCAGCACAAGGTGACCGTTCCGAAAGGTGATTTCGTATCCCTTTCCAGCAAGGCGATTACAGAGATCACCCCAGCTTGTCGCGCGTTCGAAATGCGGGAGGAGAACAGTGCGCAGCAACATTGCGGTTTCGCTGTCGAGCGGTCCCGGCATGTGTGCCTGGGCATCTGCGGATGAGGGTACTGAGTGTATGGCCATCATGGGCACCTTCAGTTTTTCCTAGCACGTCCCAAAAGGGTGCGGGCCAATTGCGGCGAGAATGGGGCAGTCAAAAGAACCGCCCGTTGGTGTGAACAACACGCAACAGATTGGAAGGTTCCTTGATTGCAGTGTGAGACGCACCAAGCCGGACCGCGCGATAAACGGACCGGACAGGGTGCATCAGCTCCGACGATTATGCGACGGCCGCCGGGGTTACCGCAGCATTTGCAACGGTGGAGGGATCGAACTTGACCATCGGGATGGCTCCGATGTCGGCGATCTGCCGTCGGAGCCGCATCGATTGGCCGTTGATGACATGTTGCACCAACGGTCGCAGAACACCGCGATCGCGCAGGGTCGCCGCAACTTTGTGATCCGTGTTGGGCATGATGTAGTGCGAAATGCCCGGTGCCTTTGGAAACCGCAGGGCATGTGCCAATTCCCGGCGCTCGTCCCCATGGAAGATGTAATATTTCGTAGTGTCCGTCCGGAGGTCTTCGACGCGGGGAAAAGGATAGGATTGGATCTGCTTGCGGAAATACACCCAGCGGTCCTCTTCCGGGACTTCGTTTGCCAGCACGGAATATTGCGGCGTGAAAGCGATCACCCGATCGAAGTCGAAAAGCCGCGACACGTGCAGGGCCATGGTGCCGCCCATGGAATTGCCCAGAGCAATGACCCGGTCTGCATTGATATGATCGGCGGTTGCGCGGATGCAGAGGACGATATGATCGGCCATACCATCGCCATTCAGCCAACTGCGCGAAACGTCACTGACGAAAAGCACGTGGTTTTGGCGGTCTGCCGACGCAATTCCGGGAAACTCGGGGGGTGGTTCTTCGCTGCGCTGGGTTCCGACGCCGGAAAAGCTGACCACAAGGTCAGACCCTTCGCCTTCGAGATACCTGATCCGTAGCGGGCCCTTCTCAAACAGTAGGGGAATTTCAGCGTCGGACATCACAGCGACCCAATTGATTAATCGTACAATCAAAAATGAATACGGGGTGAACTGACCGATTTTTAGGCAACAATAAGAAGAATAAAGACAATTTGGTGGACGGTTCGACACCGGTGATCCGAGCAAAGGATTGGCGCCACAAACAAAAAAAGGCGCCGCAGTATTGCGACGCCTTTCGAAATGATTTGGAGGCGATCAGCCCTTTTTCAGCACTTCGCGACCAAGCACTTCGGCAATCTGCACCGCGTTCAGCGCGGCGCCCTTGCGCAGGTTATCGGACACACACCAAAGGTTGATGCCGTTCTCGATCGTGCTGTCCTGACGAATGCGGCTGATGAAGGTCGCAAAATCGCCGACGCATTCCTTGGGCGTGACGTAGCCACCCGGCTCGCGCTTGTCGATCACCATGATCCCCGGCGCTTCGCGCAGGATGTCACGGGCTTCGGCTTCGTCGAGATGGTCTTCGAACTCGATGTTGATCGCTTCGGAGTGGCCAACGAAAACCGGAACGCGGACGCAGGTGGCCGTAACCTTGATCGACGGATCGACAATCTTCTTAGTCTCGGCAACCATCTTCCACTCTTCTTTGGTGGATCCGTCTTCGAGGAAGACGTCGATATGCGGGATCACGTTGAACGCGATGTCTTTCGGGTAGACCTTGCGCTCGTAATTGTCGGTCGGGTTGTAGACCGCTTTGGTCTGATCCCAGAGTTCGTCAATCGCGTCTTTGCCCGAGCCGGACACCGACTGATACGTGCTGACCACAACGCGCTTAATGCGGGCGCGGTCGTGCAGCGGCTTGAGCGCCACAACCATCTGCGCGGTCGAGCAGTTCGGGTTGGCGATGATGTTCTTCTTGGAATAGCCGTGGATCGCCTGTGCGTTCACTTCGGGAACGATCAGCGGCACGTCGGGATCGTAGCGGTAGAGCGACGAGTTGTCGATCACCACGCAGCCCGCCTTGGCGGCGATGGGCGCGTATTTCTTGGTCGCTTCCGAGCCAACGGCGAACAGGGCAATGTCCCAACCTGAAAAATCGAACGTATCGAGATCCTGTGTCTTCAGCGTCTTGTCGCCAAAGCTGACCTCCGTGCCCATCGACCGGCGCGACGCAAGCGCGGCGATCTCGTCAACGGGGAACTGGCGCTCGGCCAGAATGTTCAGCATTTCGCGGCCCACATTACCGGTGGCGCCTGCAACGACGACTCTGTAGCCCATTTGGCTCTCCTTTCACTTGCCAGCCCTTGTGTCGTGACCGGGGCTGGACTGAGCGTCGCTCTTACAGGACTTGCTGCGTGTGCGAAAGGGTGTTGCGTGACGCGGCAAAATTACCAAAACAGCGCGGTTTGCGCAGCAAAGAACCGATTGCGAATTCGACAGCTCACACACCGAAAAGCAGAGCTTCTTGCCGAATTCCCGTAAAAGTGGTATCCTGTTGGCATTTAAATACGAACCTTTTAACCAATTTTTTTGGTCAAATGTCACAGTCCAATACGCATCTCATTCTCGTGGTGCACGGGATTGGTGAACAATCCTGTGGTGAAACCGTCGATCAAGTTGTGGCCGGAGCGATGGCCAAACACCCCGCACGCCCGGCCTCGGACTACGCCGATGCGCCGATTTCGGTTCAGTCCTCACATTTATGCCTGACGGAAAAAGACTTCTCCAAACCGCCCGATGATTCGGTCGAAGATGTCTTTACCTGTCAAACCTATTCACTCGAACCGGCTGGCGATACACAACAACGCGCGGTGTTTGCCGAAGTGCATTGGTCTGACATGTCGCCTGCGCCGAAAGGGGCGATTGCGACGATCCTCGATCTCCTCAAGCTGATTTTGGGTCTGGGTTATGTCGCAATGGACAATGTCGAGAACACCAAGTCGCATCTGTTCCATCGCGGACTCGTGCATCTGTTCAACTGGGTGTTCTACGGCGGGATCGCCGTCCTCAATGCGATGCTACTGGTCGGCACCGTTCTGCTGCTGGGGCAAAACTACCTGCCCGGTGCAGGATATTTTACCGTTATCGCATTGAACGCCGGGGCCGGTGTCGCGCTGTGGCTGTATCTGGCGCACCTTGAGAAAGAGCACCCACGGTTCCTGGTGACGGTCTTCCGGCGCGGCGTTATTGTCTGGTCGGCCTGTGTGGTCGCGCTTCTAGCGCTGAGCCTTGTCGCGGGCAACGCGGTGAAGGCTGGGTTCCAATCCGTGTTTGCCGCCCTGCCGGACACACTCACGTCGCAGAGCAAGGGCTGCGCCGCCCTGTTCGACGCCTTTGCTCTCGACAGCAGCCCGCTTGATTTCGGGATCGAGAGCATCTCGTGTTTTGTCGAGCTGAACATCTTTGCGATGGGCGTCTTCTGGCTCTTCGCGGCGCTTCTGGTGGTAATTTCGCTAGTTGGGTTCGCGAAAACACCACGTCGGGTCATCTACCCTTCGGTCTGTGGCGCCATGCTGATGTTCTGGTCCGTCTTCACCACTGGTTTCTGGCTGGCCTTACGGCAGGTTCTGGACCAGTTCGACCGTGCGCATGACAATTGTGGCGAATTGGGTGACACCCTTGCGCAGGCGGGTTCGCTATTGCCGCTGAACGACAATGGGGCAACTGCATATGGGCTTTTGTGCCTGCATATGGAGCAGGCGGTGGGCACCCTCGCGATCTCGGTCGCGTTCATGATCCTGACCCTCTTCGCGGCCATTCTTGCCTATACGTTTGGCCAGCGGGTGATCGTCAATCTGTGGGTGCGCGCGATCCTCGTGGTCTTCCCAGTGGCGCTGGTCCTTATCCTTGTCTTGAGCGGCGACATCACAGGCAACTCCGTACACGGCAATCCATTTTCGCCGCTGAAAAGCGTGTCTTTGATCATAGCGCTCGGCAGTGCGTTGTTTATCTACAATTTCAACGAAACGGTGGCCGCCGCACTTGGGGTGGCGCGGGATGTGATCGTCTACCTTGTGCGGGCGGAGTGCAAATGGACGGCGACCCCGGCCGAACGTGAAAGCAATTACCCGCGGCGCGCGTTGATCGAGGCGCGGTTCGAGCGGGTGTTCCGCTTTATAGTGAACGCATTGAACCCGCAGCGGATTACGGTGATCAGCCATTCGCAGGGTACTGTGGTGGCCGCGCGGACGCTCAAACGGCTGTTGCCAGACCTCCTCCACTCCAAACCGGAGCTGGCCCGCAGTGTGCATCTCATCACGATGGGGTCCCCGATTTCACATATCTACGAAGAGTATTTCCCCGAGAACTACCCTATCAAACGCGCGGGGCTTTCCAAGGATTTAATCTGGCACAACCTCTACCGAGACCGGGACTATGTCGGCCAGACGATCCAGACCACTGGCATCCCACCCGAGAACGATCTTGCGGTCGGACCCGGTGGGCACAGCCATTATTTCACTGACAAGCGGGTTTGGACGCTGATGTGGAAAACCGTTGGGTTCCGGCTGTTCACAGACCCGCCTGGCACGTAGAGATCACCGCCCCGGAATATCCGAGCGCGGCGGAGCGGGCTCCCAATTCTCGATGATCTCGGCGGCCTCTTCTGCGGTTTCGACAAAGCGGAAGAGGTCGAGATCTTCGGGGCTGATCGTGCCTGCATCGGCCAGAGCGTCCCAGTTTATGATCTTCTTCCAGAAGGCACAACCGAACAGCAGGAACGGCACTCGCTGCATCCGGCCGGTTTGGATCAGGGTCAACGACTCGAACATCTCGTCGAGGGTACCAAACCCGCCGGGGAAGACGCAGATGGCGCGGGCGCGCATCAGGAAATGCATCTTGCGGATCGCGAAATAATGGAAGTTGAAGCAGAGTTCGGGCGTCACGTATTCATTCGGCGCCTGCTCATGCGGCAGGACGATATTCAGACCGATGGACTTCCCACCTTCATCAGCCGCACCACGATTACCGGCCTCCATGACGCCCGGACCCCCGCCGGTGGCCACAACGAATTCGCGGCCTTGGCTGTCGTTGGACTTGCGGGTCATCAGGCGGGCAAAACTGCGGGCCTCGTCGTAGAAATGCGAAAGCTCGGCCAGCGTCTCGGTACGGGCCTTTTCTGCCTCGGACGGGCGCGGGATTCGCGCGCCCCCGAATAGAACGATGGTGCTCTCGATGTGATGTTCGTCCAGCAATAACTGCGGCTTGAGCAACTCCAGCTGCAACCGGACGGGGCGCAGTTCTTCGCGGCACAGGAATTCCTCATCGGCAAAGGCCAACCGATAGGCCGAAGACCGCGTCTGCACGGTATCCGGGACATGGCTGGCCGTGCTGCGATCAAGACCGGCGTCGCGGAATGGGCTATTGCGTTGGTCACTCATGGACATGGGTTCCTTGTTTGCTTGCGGTCAGACCTATAGCGTCCGGCGGAAAGTGACCAGAGAGGCTAATCCATGCAGTGGCAGGACGAGATCAAAGCAGCGCAGTCGCGGATCGCAGGGCATGTCGTTGAAACCCCGATCCTGCGCAGTAACGCATTCGGGCGGGACATCACACTCAAGCTGGAGCAGATGCAGCACACCGGCAGCTTCAAGACCCGAGGCGCGGTCAATACGCTGCTGGCCTCCGACGTACCCGAGGCGGGTGTGGTGGCGGCCTCGGGCGGAAATCACGGGGCGGCTGTGGCCTATGCAGCGCGGCAATTGGGCCACCGGGCGCGAATTTTTGTGCCCGAGATGGCGGGACCAGCCAAGATCGGACTCATCAAACGCACCGGGGCAGACCTCACTGTGGTGCCCGGCGAATACGCGAACGCGCTGGAACTTGCCCAGCGCGAAGCGGAAGAAAGCGGTGCAATGCAGATCCACGCCTATGATGCACCTTTGACAGTCGCTGGTCAGGGCACAGTGATGCTGGAGTGGGAGGAACAGGGGCTCGACGCAGATACGGTGCTGATCGCGGTTGGCGGTGGTGGGCTGATCGGCGGCGCGCTGGCGTGGTTGGCTGGACGGCGCAAGGTTGTTGCGGTCGAGCCGATGACGTCCTGCGCGCTGCATGAGGCCCTGACTGCGGGCACAGCGGTTGACGTGCCGGTCTCCGGCATCGCTGCCAATGCACTTGGCGCGCGGCGGATTGGCGAGATCTGCTTCGACTTGGCCTCAGTCAACGGCGTGGACAGCGTGTTGGTCTCGGACAGCGCGATCATCGACGCGCAGCAGGCGCTGTGGCAAGCCCATCGGCAGTTGGTTGAACCCGCCGGGGCAACGGCCCTGGCCGCTTTGATGTCAGGGGCCTACACACCGGCGAAGGGAGAACGCGTTGCGGTTCTGGTCTGTGGCGGCAACATCGCGCCGGAGCCGGTAATCGCGCTGCGTTGAGGCACTCCCGCGCAACGGTTGTTCCGTCACATTTTTCGAACGACCAGAACATGATCTTGTTCTGAAACTGAACAACCGCGCTTCGCGTGATCGCGGCAGAGGCGGGGTCGGGATCCGGTATCAAGGCAAAACCATCTGCGGTCAAAAGATCTGCATTGGCGCAATGTTCGCGAAATCGGGAATCGCCGAAGATATGAACATGAAGAAGAAAACGAACTTCTGTCAGCTCCGTGGGCAGGTTGATTCCACCCAATCCAACAGAACAGGTCAAATGCACCGCACTCTAAAAACACCCTCAAATCGATTTTCAAAAGGTCCGCAAACAATCAGAATGCAATGATTAACGTCACGTGGACTCCAATCATGCGTTTCGTGGGTTTGGGGATCGTGCCTGCGCCAACCTTAATCCCGTCGTTGCCCCCAGCCCCGCGATTGCGTAAGGAGCATCGACCTTAAGCGAGGAGAGGCCGATATGAACACCGCTAGCCTGGAAACAGCCATCGAAGCCGCGTGGGATGCGCGCGACACGATCACTCCGTCCACGGGCGGTGAAACCCGCGAGGCCATCGAAGACACGCTGAACGCGCTGGACAGCGGCCAGCTTCGTGTTGCCGAACGTCAGGAAAACGGCGATTGGCATGTAAATCAGTGGGCCAAGAAAGCCGTGCTGCTGGGCTTCCGTATCAAGGACATGGAACAGCACGACAACGGCCCGCAAGGCGGCGGCTGGTGGGACAAGGTAGATAGCAAGTTCAAAGGCTGGGGCGACACCCAGTGGCGCGACGCGGGCTTCCGGGCGGTTCCGAACTGCGTCGTGCGCAAGTCGGCCTATATAGCGCCGGGCGTGGTGTTGATGCCGTCCTTCGTGAACCTTGGGGCCTATGTTGACGAAGGCACCATGGTCGACACATGGGCGACCGTGGGATCCTGCGCGCAGATCGGCAAGAACGTGCACCTGTCGGGTGGCGTGGGTATTGGCGGTGTGCTGGAGCCGATGCAGGCTGGACCGACCATCATCGAAGACAACTGCTTCATCGGTGCCCGCTCCGAAGTCGTCGAAGGCTGCATCGTCCGCGAAGGCTCTGTTCTGGGCATGGGCGTATTCATCGGCCAGTCGACCAAGATCGTCGACCGTGAAACCGGCGAAGTCATGTACGGCGAAGTGCCGCCCTATTCGGTGGTGGTTGCCGGGTCGATGCCGTCGAAAAACGGCATCAACCTCTACTGCGCGGTGATCGTGAAGCGGGTGGACGAAAAGACCCGCTCTAAGACAGGCATCAACGAGCTGCTGCGCGATTGATAAACGGGGTGCGTGGAACCACGCACCCTACGCTTTCTTGGCGGGCTTCTCACCAATCGGGCCGCCCGCCTTTTTCCAGCCACCAAACCCGTCGTTGATGTGGCTGACATTCTTCAACCCCATGTCCTGCGCCACCTGAGCCGACAGCGCTGAACGCCAGCCAGAAGCACAGTAGAACACAAACTGATTGCCGGTTTGAAACTGCGGCTTGGCATAAGGGCTTTGCGGGTCGATCCAGAATTCCAGCATCCCACGCGGACAGTGGAACGCGCCGGGGATCATGCCGTCGCGTTCAAGTTCGCGTGGATCCCGCAGATCGACAAAGGTGACACCCTCCTTCCCGTGCATGCCGATGACCTCGGACGCCAGAGCGTGATCGACCACCTCGTTTGCCGCTGCAACCATGTCCTTCACAGATTTCATAAAGTTCCTCCCTGTTTGGCGCGCAGTATGCCCAGCGCGCTAGTGGCAACAACCCTCGACGCGCGTCGGGTTTCGTGGCACATGCTGGGCGCATCTTAGAAGTCAGGCTAATCATGAGCGACACACCCAAAAAGCCGAAGAAACTCCACTCGGTCTATACGCTTGTTGTCGAAGTTGGGCGCAAGTCCGGCGATGGCTTGCCCAAGGGCGCGACCGGAGCAGCACTGATGTGCTATGCGTCCGGCGTCGACGAGGCCGAAGCGGTGCGCGAAACCGTGGCGATTCTGAAACAGGCGGACATGGCGCCGCTTGATGTGACCGGCTACGGCACCCTCGAAGACCGCAAGGAGCTGGGGCACGAAATCGAGGAAGACGAAATCGAGCTCATGCAACAGGCGCTGGACGAAAATTCAGTGATCGTGGCGCAGGTGACCCCGTATTTCGGCGACGGAAAGCGCGATTAAGCTGCGCGCGCCTCGGCTAAGGTAATGGCTTCGAAAGTGCGCAACACCTGATAACCCGCGCGGTGGTGTTCCGGCAGGGTGGCGCGGGACATGTCGCTCAGCATCGACGCGCCGAAGAGCACCTTGTCCCGTCGCATACGCCCAATGTAGAGCGATTCCAGCGCGGCGTCGGGAATGCGAATGGCGTCGTGATGCGGCAACAGCACCTGATGGTAGGTCACGAACCGTGGTGCAGGTTCATAATGTCCAGCATAGCCGCTCACCAGCGTCGAGGCGGGGATCAGCACCTGTTCATGTCCGAAGAGGTATTCAACCTCGGGCCCGCTGACCAACAGCCGTTGATGTCGCGAAACCACCACGTCCTGCGTCAAACCAAAGTAAGGCGCACGCAGCCGCACCGGCCGAAATGATCCCAGCGCGGGTACGCGGCGAGCCACGGTTTGCAGAACCGGAACAAGCTTGCCATCCGCCGCGCGCACCACATCACCTTGTTGCAGGGTCGTCGCCAAACGCAGACCCTGTGCGGTTTCGACGGGGACGGAAGGGGACAGTGTTGGCATCGGCCCGACCGGCTCGATCTCGGTCGAAAGCGCCAGAAAAATCACGTCAGGATCGATGTCGGTCAGCCCCTTGGGACAGGCGAGGGCTGCCAGATCGGCCAACAGCGGAGCTTGCTTCATCACGAAATGACGGATCAGCACGTGTTCGGTTTCCGGCCGCGCCACGACCAATCGCCCGAGTTGTTTGGCCACGTCCCAGCTGATGGTCACCTGCAAAGTGTCCGTGCGCGCTTCGCGTCCGCGTTCCACCACCTCGTGCACAACGTCGTCGCCCTGTGCGATCACCAGCACCAGGCTGCCATGCGGGGTCGACATCAGTGAGAAGCTGGAAACCGAGGCCCCGTCGCGCTTGTAGCTGACTAGCGTTTGCGGACGCGCGTCCGGAGAAAGGCGCGTTTCCAGAACAACCGATCCGCGCGGCGCACAGGCGCGTGGACGTCGATCAAGGATTTCCTTGACCTCGTCGCGGACCCACGGCGCCCTCTGTTCGCCATCGAATAAGGCGAACCAACTCATGCCGCCGCCCCAAACAGCATTTGCGCTTCGTGTTTCTTGAGGATCTGCCGTGCTGCAGCGCCATAACCTTCGCCGGTTTCAGGATTGAGTTCGGGGAAAAGGCCAACGATCTCTTCAATGATGTCGCTCTCGAAGGCATCCAGCGTTTGCGGGCCGGGCAGGAAGCTTTCCGTGGCCAGCCCGTTCGACAGGATGATCTCATGGCGATCAAACAGCAGGTGTACATAGGTGACAGTGCCGCCTTCGACGGTCTGCACGGTGCGGCCATCGACCAGATGTTTGGCCGCAACCAAAACCTCGGGCGTACCGAACACAAGATCAGCCAATGGGTCGCGAACCAGGATACGGTGTTGCGGCGACAACATCAGCGCGCGGTGATTGCCGAACGTGCGTGCCGCAACGCGCACCGGCGCGTATTGCCCAACTGCAGCGATGGTCCGCTGTCCAGTCCATCGAAGGGGCTGCAATCCGTGATCCAGCGTCCAAATCCGATCACCGGGCGCAAGATCCTCCACAGGACGGGGACCAGTCTCTGTTTCGATCAGGGTGCCCGCTACAAAACAGGGCACTGTTGCGATGGTGACGAACCCGGTGTCGACCTCACCGTTACTGGCGGCTACGCCATAGGTGAAATTGACGGTTTCGAAATCCCCGTCAGAAGTAACCGAGAGTGTGCCATCGGCATTCAGGGTGACAACCTGCCCCGTCAAAAGCGTGACGCTGTCACCCGTGCTCACGGCGATGCCGTTGATATGGGTGATGAACATCACACCGCCGGTCAGGTTGATGTCGTTATCCAGCACATCCAGAACCTTGGTCCGGTCGGTGTACATGCTGATCAGATCCGACCGCGCGACCAGTTCGGTTTGAATGGAATCCCCCGCGATCAGCAGGTTCGAATCGTAGCTCGAGTCCGCCACATCCGCGATGCCGATACGAATGGAGTTCACCTCACCGGGATTGACCTGCATCGTCATGGTCAACGTGACGGTAAAGCCATCCATCTCGGTGTTATAATCATCACCTGTGTTGTCTTTGAACAGGTTGATATTCGCCGTGGTGTTGAGGTTCGCAGGGTCGACATCCCCGTCTCCCGCAACGATTTCGACCTGTTGACCATTGATCCAAACGCCGACGAAATCCTGATAGATCGAGTTTGTGAACTCCGGATATTCCTCCGAGGAGAACACAAACCGCATGGTCATCACGTCGTTCTCGGGTACGAAGTCGATGTCGAGATAACTTGCGTCGTAGGTGTTGTTCCCGGCGGCTGCGTTGAAGTCGGGATTGTTGTTCTGCCCACTGCTTCCGGTCGTGGTAGAGCCGCTGCGGTTGGGATCGCCACTGCTTTGGGTAAAGGCCCGCACCTGCCCGGTCGACAGAATCACACCGCTGTCCGACGGGGTGACACCCGGCGCTAGAGCGTCGCCATTGGAATAGATCGCGGACGCCCGGCTGTCGCCGGAATAGCTGGCGTTGACGACGCTGACCCCGGTTCCGAAGATCGCATTGGCCATCGCCAGTGCGCTGGCACCGGTATTGTATGTTAGCTCCGCGCCTGTTGCCATTTCTGCCTCGATGTGACCCAAGGCATGTATTCAGTCGCGCAAAACGTCCGACCGATGTTTTCACCGTGCCGCACTAACTGACTGATTGCTGCTCCGCCTCGAGCCTTTTTATCTTTGTTCTACAAAGGTTAACACGATTGGAGACTTGGTGTCATCTCTTCGATGGTCGCGAAGACCACCGGAGACAATGAAATTGAGTCCTTTTCGCCACATTTGCCTCTACCGAGCAGAGGCGATAGCCAAGGCACAAGATCGAACAGGGGGCCATACCGATGACCGAGACCAATCCCGTAGAGCTGACAGCCGCCCTTGTGCGCTGCCCGTCGGTAACGCCCGAAGAGGGTGGCGCGCTGACTTTGCTGCAAGACCTTCTGGAAGGCGCGGGATTTACCTGCACACGGGTGGATCGGGACGGAATTTGCAACCTTTTCGCCCGCTGGGGCGACAAGGGCCATGCACGGACCTTCGGGTTCAACGGCCACACAGATGTCGTACCGCTGGGCAACCCTGATGACTGGTCGATGCCCCCTTTCGGAGCCGAGATCAAAGACGGCATGATGTACGGGCGCGGGTCCACCGACATGAAATCGGGCGTCGCTGCTTTTGCCGCCGCTGCGGTGGATTTCGTTCAGAACACCCCACCTGATGGGGCCGTGATCTTGACGATAACCGGTGACGAAGAAGGCGATGCCATCGACGGGACGATGGCGTTGCTCGACTGGATGGAGACCCATGACGAGCAGATGAGCGTCTGCCTCGTCGGCGAGCCGACCTGCCCCAACTACATGGGCGAGATGATGAAGATCGGGCGGCGCGGTTCGATGAACGCGTGGTTCACGGTGACGGGCAAACAAGGTCATTCCGCCTATCCGCACCGCGCGCTGAACCCGATGCCCGCAATGGCGCGGTTGATGGACCGGCTCGCCTCAAACGAGTTGGATCAGGGGACCGACCATTTCGATGCTTCGACGCTGGCCATCGTGACAATCGACACGGGCAACGCAGCCACGAATGTGATCCCTGCCGAAACCCGCGCCTGCATCAACATCCGTTTCAACGACATCCATACAGGTGAAGGTTTGTCCTACTGGCTGCGCGACGAGGCGGCCAAGGTAGATTCCCTATTCGGCACAAAGACCGACGTAAAGATCAAGATCTCCGGCGAGGCGTTCCTGACGCCTCCGGGGCCGTTGTCCGATCTGGTGGCTAAGTCGGTCGCGGCGGAAACTGGCGTCACCCCAGAACTGTCCACGTCGGGTGGCACCTCAGACGCGCGCTTCGTCAAGAACCATTGTCCGGTGGTGGAGTTCGGCCTTGTCGGCAAAACGATGCACGCGGTTGATGAACGGGTCGAGGTAGACCAGATCGTGAAACTGAAGGCGATCTACACCCGCATCTTGCAGGATTATTTCGCACAATGACGGTGACGATTGAACGGGTCACGGACCCGGCAGAGTGCATGGCGATCCGGTACGAGGTGTTTGTCGGCGAACAGAACGTACCCTTAGATCTGGAGCGTGACGAACTGGACGCGACGGCGATCCATCTGCTGGCGCGCGATGGCGACCAGCCGGTCGGCGCGGCACGAATCGTGATCAAAGCCGACACCGGCAAAATTGGGCGTGTCTGCATTTTGAAACATGCCCGTGGCACAGGGCTTGGCGCGGCATTGATCCGCGAAGCTTTGGTGATCCTGCGCGACACGCCTAGCATCACTCGCGCGGCCTTGGGCGCCCAGATCGACGCTTTGGGCTTTTACGAAAAGCTGGGCTTCACCGCCTATGGCAACGTGTTCGACGATGCGGGGATTGACCACCGCATGATGGAACTGCGCTTCGACACCTGACGTGACTTTCGCCATGACGCGCAACCAAGCGCGTGCTACCTGAGTCGCATGAGCAAATTGCCGACCAAGGCGGACATCCTCGACTGGATCGCCGCCAACCCGACCCTCACTGCGAAACGCGACATCGCCAAAGCCTTTGGCATCAAAGGCGCCGCGCGGATCGACCTCAAACGCCTGCTGAAAGAGCTGGAAGCCGAAGGTCATCTTGAGAAACGCAAGAAGACCTATCGCGACCCGGACCGTCTGCCGCCCGTGAGCGTGTTGCAGGTCAAGGCTCCGACGCCGGATGGCGACCTCTATGCACGGCCATTGGAGTGGCACGGCGAAGGGGTCGAACCCATCGTGCTGATCGTGCCGCGCGCCAGTGATCCCGCCCTGGGCGAGGGCGACCGCATCCTCGCGCGGATGCAGGTCGTACATGAGGAAGACCACAACTATGAAGCCCGCCTGATCCGCCGCATCGGGAGCAACCCGCGCAAGGTGGTCGGCATTTTTGCCAAGACCTCGGAAGGCGGGCGGATCAAGGCCATCGACAAAGGCTCTGACAAGGAGTGGATGGTCGCCCCCGACGCAACTGGCGGGGCCAAGGATGGCGAATTGGTCGAGGCGGAACAGGCCGGACCGGCGGGGCGCCTGGGCCTGCCACGTGCGCGCATCACAGAACGGCTGGGCGATCCCTCCGCCCCGCGCGCCGTGTCGCTGATCGCCATTCACCAGCATGGCATCCCAGACAGCTTCCCCGATGATGTGATCGCCGAGGCGGACGCGATGAAGCCGGCGGGCCTCAAGGGCAGGACCGACATGCGGGACATGCCGCTGATCACCATCGACCCGGTGGATGCCCGCGATCGCGATGATGCCTGCCTCGCCTATCCTGACGATGATCCAAAGAACGAAGGCGGCCATGTAGTCTGGGTCGCCATCGCGGATGTGTCGCACTACGTGACGTCTGGCTCTGCTCTGGACGCTGAGGCTCGTAAGCGCGGCAATTCCAGCTATTTCCCTGACCGCGTGGTGCCGATGCTGCCCGACCGTCTGTCGGGTGACCTGTGTTCACTGCACGAAGGGGTGCCGCGTGCCTGTGTGGCGGTGCGCATGGTGATCGACGCGCATGGCAACAAGCTCAGCCACAGTTTTCAGCGCGGGCTGATGCGGTCGGTCGCGTCGCTCGACTATCGCACGGTCCAGGACGCGATGGACGGCGCGCCGAACGACATGACCGCGCCTTTGATGGACGATGTGATCCGCCCACTATACGCCGCCTACAAAGCGTTGGCCGAAGCGCGGAACAGGCGCCAGCCGCTCGACCTTGATCTGCCCGAGCGCAAGATCGTGCTGGCCGAGGATGGCACCGTGCAATCGGTCAACTTTGCCGACCGTCTGGATGCGCACCGTCTGATTGAGGAATTCATGGTGCTGGCCAATGTCTGCGCCGCCGAAACCCTGATCGCGAAGCGGACGCCACTGCTGTTCCGCGTGCATGAGGAACCGCCGCCCGAGAAGATGGACAGCCTGCGCGAAACCGCCGAGGCGGCGGGACTGACGCTGGCCAAGGGTCAGGTGCTCAAGACAGCCCAACTCAATCGCCTGCTGCACGACGCCGCCGGGTCGGACGAGGCGGAACTGATCAACCTCGCCACGCTGCGGTCCATGACGCAGGCCTATTACAACCCTGAAAACTTCGGGCATTTCGGCCTCGCGTTGCAGAACTACGCACACTTCACCTCGCCCATCCGGCGCTATTCCGACCTGATCGTACATCGCGCGCTGATCAAGGCGCATGGCTGGGGCGATGATGGGTTGTCACACGAGGACATCGAACGCCTTAAGGCGACCGCCGAGCATATCAGTGACACGGAACGACGTTCGATGATGGCCGAACGCGATACGACCGACCGTTATCTTGCCGCCTTCCTGTCTGATCGGATCGGCGCTGAATTCAGCGGACGGATCAGCGGCATCGCGCGGTTTGGTGTGTTTGTGAAGCTTGACGAAACCGGGGCAGACGGTCTGATCCCGATCCGCTCCCTAGGCAACGAATACTACCATTTCGACGCCGACGCCGGAACGCTGATGGGGTCGAACACCGGAACGTTGATCGGTCTCGGCCAGCGCGTGACCGTCAAACTGGTCGAAGCGGCCCCTGTGACCGGCGGCATTGGGCTTGAGCTCTTGACCTTAGAAGACGCCAAACTGCCCAGCGGATCTGGAAAAGGCCGCATGGGCCGCGGATCACGCCCCAGGGGCAAGGGCGGACCGAAGCGCAAGCTGGCCAAGGCGAAAAAGAAAGACGCAAAGGTTAAGCGCAAGGTCAAACGACGGCAGCGGAACGGGTGACCAAAGCGGCAGGAGACCGCTTGGCCCACCGTTGATCCCTTCGCAAATGCCCACCTCCACGCTAGTCTTGGGCAAAGTCCGGCAAACGGACGCGAGCAGCGGGATGAAAGAAGATGCGTATTGGAGTGATCGCCACTGTTTTGGCAATGATGGGTGGGGCCACACAAGCGGGCACCGTTGATCAATCTATCCGGCCCCTAAGCCGCACAGCACAGGACATTGAAGTCAGCCGCAGCGCGGTGTCGCTGGTCTCGGTTGTTGCGCCACAGAACTCTTTGCGCCCCAATCTTAGACCCGCCGTCGTACAGACCCCGGAAACACTGATCTCTACCGCAACACAATCGGGGTTCGAAGATTGGATAGAAGACTTCCGCCCCCGCGCGCTACGGCAGGGCATTTCGGCCGACGTGTTCGACCGCGCCTTTTCCGGGGTGCAATACGACGCCGCCGTGATCCGCCGCGACCGCAACCAATCGGAATTCACCAAGACGATCTGGGATTACCTCGACAGCGCCGCCTCGGACGCGCGGGTGAACAATGGCAAAGCCGCGCTGCGCAAGCACGGTTCGCTGCTGAACCGGATCGAAACGCAGTATGGCGTCGATAAGGACGTGGTCGTCGCGATCTGGGGGCTGGAATCGGCCTACGGCACCTTCCGGGGGTCCAATGCGGTGATAGGGTCGCTGGCGACCCTGGCCTATGACGCTCGGCGTAGCGATTTCTTCGAGGAACAACTGATCGAGGCGCTGAAGATCCTGCAAAGCGGGGACGTACGACTTGTGAATTTCAAGGGAAGCTGGGCAGGCGCGATGGGGCACACTCAGTTCATCCCGACTTCGTATCAATCTTTGGCCGTGGATTTCGACGGCGACGGCAAGCGTGACATCTGGTCGGACGATCCCGCCGATGCGCTTGCCTCAACCGCCAACTACCTCGCCAAAAACGGTTGGGCCAAAGGTATGCCCTGGGGCGTTGAGGTGCGGATCCCTCAAGGCTTTGATTACACGCTGGCGAACCGCGACATTCTGCGGATGCCGTCGGACTGGGCGAAGATTGGTATTGTCGATCTGGATGGCAAAGAGGTCCCGGATCATGGGTCGGCCTCTGTCCTGCTGCCCGCAGGGGCTAAAGGCGCGGCATTCCTGATCTTCAAGAATTTCGACGTGATTGAAACCTACAACACCGCAGACGCCTACGTGATCGGGGTCGGTCATCTGAGTGACCGCATTACCGGCGCGGGTCCGATCCGGTCGGACTGGCCGCGCGAGGACCGCGCTCTGACTTTTGACGAACGTAAGGAAATGCAGCGTCTGCTGACGGCCAAGGGCTTCGACACCAAGAAGATCGACGGCAAGATCGGACCGCTGACCATCAACGCGGTGCGGGCGTTCCAACAGTCGATCGGGGATATCCCGGATGGCTATGCCTCTTTGAACATCCTCAAGAAACTGCGTTAGGATGACGGCCGGACCGGTGGGGCGATGACCCCGCCTTTGCGGCGAAAGGCCTGACCTATGCCAACAACCCTGATCGTTCTCGCGCATCCCGACCGGCGGTCGTTCAACGGTGCGTGGTCGGATGCAACCGAGGCGGCTGCGCGAGCGCAGGGTGACACCGTCCTGCGTTCAGACCTGTGCCAAATCGGGTTCGACGCGGTCGAGCAGGCCGCACATTATGCCGACTGGCCCGAGGACACACCCTTTGACCCGCTCAAGGCGCAGGAAGGTGCGGCAGGTAGCGGGACCACCCCTGAAACTGTTGCCGCAGAAATTGCGAAGATCAGACATGCCGACCGCATCGTTCTGCATTTCCCGCTTTGGTGGTTTGCGCCGCCCGCGATCCTCAAGGGCTGGTTCGATCGCGCATTTCAACATGGTGCGTTGCACGACGTGGACAACCGCTTTGACACCGGCCTGTTCCGGGGAACGCGTGTATTGATGTGTGTGACCACCGGTTCACAGGCCGAAGAAAGCGCCTTCAACGGCAAGGAAGGTGATGTCCGTCTTTTGCTGTGGCCGACCGCCTATACGATGCGTTACCTGGGATTTGATGTGCTGGAACCCGTCGTGGTCCACGGAGTTCACGGCTACCACCGGGGGGATCGCAAGACGGAGCTGACCCAGCGCCTAGAGGCCACGCTTCAAGCGCAGCACGAGGTGATCGCGGGGTTTGACACCCATCCCTTGCTACCCTTCAACGAGGACGCCGATTTTGACGACCTTGGCAGGCTGCGCAGCGAACGCCCAAGCTATTCTCCGTTCATTCGTCATCACCCGAAGTTCTGAGGCTAACTGTCAGCATGGCGCGTGATGACAGGTTTGGCGAACAGGCGTGACATCGCGCAGGTCGGCGACAACAGCTCAGGCGATGATCTGCCAATCAGAGATCAGCAAAATCGGTCCATCGAAACGTATCCTGATCCGCCGAAATACGACCGAGCGAGGGCAACGAGAAATGGCTTCCAAGCACAAGGCATGCGGCCTCTGACGCGGTCTGCAAAAGATGCCTGCGCGAAGTGACGGCTTTTTCGGGATCGGCATCAAACTTGAAGTGCCATTCCGGGTGACGACACTGAACGGATGAATGCATGGCGTCGCCCGTGATGATCGCTTCACGGTCGCCGCTGCGGATGCGCACCGAAACATGCCCGGGTGTGTGTCCCGGTGTAGGAATAAGTGCAACGTGATCCCCCAGCATATGGCCGGGCTGCACGATCTCGGCTTGCCCCGCTTCGATCACAGGCAAAACGCTCTCGACATATAGATCGGTCTTTCGTTCCTCATGGAACGCCTCATCGGCAGCAGGAATCAGATAACGCGCATTTGGAAATGTCGGGACCCAGCGCCCATCTTCCAGTCGGGTGTTCCAGCCGACATGATCTGTATGGAGGTGCGTGCACAGAACGTAGTCGATGTCCTCAACCGAAAGCCCGGCTGACTGAAGGGACGCCATAAAGCGCTTGTCCGACCGCTGATGCCAGTCTGGAAAGGCCGGGACGGTCTTGTCGTTTCCGACACAGCTGTCGACAAGGATGTGATGCGTCGGAGTGATGAGCAGGAAGCCCTGAATGGGCAGGATCAGGCGGCCGGAAGCCTGGCAGATTGAACCGGGTGCATGGGCTTCAATGATGTGCGCAACGTCCGGCCCAGCGCTCGGGAACAACTCTTCAGCAGGCATGAAGGGGCCGTGCATGTCGAGCAGCCTCCAGACCTCGACCTCACCAATTTTGCAAAGCATGGCCTTTCCCCCCGAGCCGGTCGCGCTCAATCCGCGCGACAGGTGTCCCCCCTGAAACAGTCCAGCGCCTGCTGCTCCTGTTCCGCGGTCGGCATGCCATAGGTCATGCCCGGGCAGGGATTGAGCTCCATCACCCAATTTCGATCTTCCAGCTTGAGAAAGGCCAAATGGTCGCCCTTTGAGGTGCTGCCACACCACGGACCAAGGCACGATACCCGCAATGTCACATCGCGTTCGAACCGCTTGGTGAACCCATCTTTGGTCAGTGAGTGCCCAACCATCCACGCGGCGACATCGACGCTGTCGCGTGAGCGCGATGTTCGTTGATCCATACGGTCAGGCAGCTCGGCCTCGTCGAAGAACAGATCACCTTTGACGATGATATAAGTGTCCTCGGACTCTGCAGCGCGCTGGTAGTCGCGGGCGATGTCCGGGGCCCTGCAGCTTAGCGCGAGAGCGGGTTGCGCCAGCGCCATCAGGCCGGCAAGTGCAATGCCCAACCGGGTCACAAGTGACCCTGGAACGCGGCCAACACCCGCTCATAGACTTGCCGCTTGAACGGCACGATGTTGTTGATGAGTTGGTCCGGCGCCATCCATTGCCAACGACTGAATTCCTGATGCTCTGTGGCGATGTTCACCTGATCGTCTGTGCCGTTGAAGCGCATCAGAAACCACTTCTGCTCCTGACCGCGATAGCGCCCTTTCCAAAGCTTTCCGACAAGATCATGCGGCAGGTCGTAGGGAATCCAGTCCTTGGTCTCTGCCTCGACCTTGACCAGTGAAGCCAGCACTCCGGTTTCTTCCCACAACTCGCGCAGCGCCGCTTCGCGAGGGCTCTCGCCCTTGTCGACACCGCCCTGTGGCATCTGCCAGGCCGGGCCGGGGTTGTCGATGCGTTGGCCAACAAAGACATTGCCCTCGCGATTGACCAACATGACCCCGACACAGGGGCGATAGGGTAGCTTAGCGATGTCTTCAGGGCTCATTGGTGGGCTTTCGTGCAAATGCGGCGCGGGGATTTTACCCGCGCCACTTTGTGGTCTTAGTCTTTCGACGGCTGAAGGGCGGTCAGACCCTTGAGGATGTCGATGGCATAAGCCAGCTGGTAATCCTCTTCGCGCAGAGCTGCGGCGGCTTCGGCCTTGGCCCGGTCCGCTTCGATCTGCTGGACCTCGTCCTCGCTCAGGCTGTCATTGTCGAGACTGCCACGCAGATCGGCCTCGGACCGGCTGAAGACGTTGGATTCCTCTTCGTCCTCTGCACTGGCTTCGGCACGACGTGGCTGAGCCACCACGATGTCGGGCGACACGCCCAGCGCTTGGATCGACCGGCCGGACGGCGTGTAATACCGCGCTGTGGTCAGGCGCATCGCACCATCGCCCCGCAGCGGCATCACCGTCTGAACCGAGCCTTTGCCGAAGGACTTGGTGCCTACAACGATGGCACGGCGGTGATCCTGAAGCGCACCGGCGACGATCTCGGACGCCGATGCAGAACCGCCGTTGATGAGCACGACAATCGGCTTGCCCTGCGCCAGATCGCCCGGCGTCGCGTTGAAGCGGTCGCCATCTTCGGGGTTGCGGCCACGGGTGCTGACGATTTCGCCCTTTTCAAGGAACGCATCGCTGACCCGAATCGCCTGATTGAGCAAACCACCGGGGTTGTTGCGCAGGTCGAGGACGATGCCTTCGACATTGTCGATGCCACCTGCCGCTTCGATCTGTTCGGCCAGCCCCTCTTCAAGGTTGATGTAAGTCTGGTCGTTGAACGTGGTCACGCGCAGCACGACAGCATCACCCTGAAGGCGCGTGCGAACTGCGGTCAGCTTGATCGTGTCGCGGATGATCGACACGTCAAACGGATCGGCCTCGCCTTCGCGCACAACAGTGATGATGATCTCCGACCCGACCGGACCGCGCATCATGTCGACCGCTTCGTCAAGCGTCAGGCCCAGTACAGAAGCCCCGTCCACATGGGTAATGAAGTCACCGGCTTCGATCCCGGCATCATCGGCAGGCGTACCATCAATCGGCGAGACTACCTTCACGAAGCCTTCTTCCTGCGTGACCTCGATCCCAAGTCCTCCGAACTCGCCGCGCGTCTGCACGCGCATGTCAGCGGCATCGTCTGGCGACAGGTAGCTGGAATGCGGATCAAGCGAGGTCAGCATTCCGTCAATTGCCGCTTCGATCAGATCACCGGCATCCACTTCTTCTACATATTGCGCGCGAATGCGCTCAAAGATGTCGCCGAACAAGTCCAACTGCTCGTAGACGTTTGTGGTGCGAGCGCTTTCCTGAGCGACCAGCGGACCGACGAATTGCGTCGTCGCCACGATGCCTGCCAGTGTGCCGCCCATGGCCGCCATGACTACTTTTTTCATTCGGTCCTTCCCTTGTCCTCTTCGAACCACCCTAGGGGGTCCTCCGGCGTATCGCCTAATCTGACTTCTATATAGAGCGTTTCAGACAGCGCTCCGCCAGTCCTTTCACCGGATGGTGATTGAATATCGTCTGTTGTCCCCGCCGGACCGCCCATTAATCCAACCGGACTTCCTTCGGGCAACACTTGCCCGGTCTCTCCGAACACCGTGTCCAGCCCTGCGAGGACAAACAGGATATCAGGCTCCGGCTCCAGAATGCTGACCAATCCGTAATCCAACAGCGGGCCCCGGTAGCGGATGGTCGCCGCAGTAGGTGTGGTCACCAGCGCCCGCGGGCGCGTTGCGATCAACACGCCGGGGCGGGTCACACCCGCCGCATCGGTTTCACCCGCACGGCGCAGGATTTCGCCGGCCACCGGCAACGGCAAGCGCCCTTTGCGATTGCTGGCAGCGGGCAAGTCGAGATCGGCTTCGTTCTCCGAAATCTGGCTCAATCCTGCGGCAAAGCCGTCCAGCGTTTCAGACGCCGCGATGAGCAACGCCGTCTTCACCGGGTCTTCGGTAAACTTGCGCGGCAGATCGGTGCGATCCGCCATCGCCTGACTGAGCGCAGTTCTCGCCATCTGGATGTTCGCCAACCCGGTCTGCAATGTGTTGGCCGCGTCCTGCTGCAACTGCCGCAAAGCGGTAGCTTCTTCGACATCCGCACGCAGATCGGCAGCAGCCGCGTTCAGCGCAGGTGTGACGGAGGCCATCAAGAGCCCCGCCCGTGCCGCCCCGATCGGCCCATCGGGATGCACGAAATTCTGCGGTCCGGCATCCGGCCCCAAAGCCGACAACCCCGCAAGAAGGCGAGTCACCTCCGCATCACGGGCGTCAAGCTCACGGCGCAGTTCGGTCTCCCGGATCGACGCCGCCCGCAATCCGTCGCGCATTGCCGCAAGCCCGGTCTCGAATGCCTGTACAGCTTCGGTCAGCGCCCGGACCCGATCCCGCGCGGTCTCTGCTGCGTCGAGCTGGGCTGTTGCATCCTCGAGCTGCACCATCGCACTGCGGGCCACATCCGCCGGTGTCTGAGCCGACAGGGGAGCGCCGATCAGGCAGAGAAGAAGCGCCAAATGCTTCATGTGCGGATCAGGTTTGTCCCGGTCATCTCGTCCGGTTGCGGCAGCCCCATCAGCGCCAACAAGGTCGGCGCCAGATCGGCCAGCCGCCCGTCTGCCAGCGAAGCGCCCTCCGGCCCGCCATAAAGCACCACGGGAACGAGGTTCGTCGTGTGCGCCGTATGTGGCCCACCGGTTTCGGGGTCGACCATGGTTTCGCAATTGCCGTGATCGGCAGTGACGATCATCGCGCCACCCGCCTCTTCGACAGCGGCGAGTACCTTGCCCAACCCGGCATCCACCGCCTCGCAGGCCTTGATCGCCGCGTCGAGATCGCCTGTGTGACCGACCATATCGGGGTTGGCGTAATTGGTGACGATCAGGTCATACCCTGCCTCGACCGCCGCGACGAATTTCTCGGTCACCTCATCTGCCGACATCTCGGGCTGCAGATCGTAGGTCGCAACGTTCGGGCTTTTCGGCATGAACCGGTCTTCGCCCTGTTCCGGCGTTTCCTGGCCGCCGTTCAGGAAGAAAGTCACATGCGGATATTTCTCGGTCTCGGCCAGCCGGAACTGTTTGCGACCATGTTTGGAGACCCATTCGCCCAGCGTATTCTTGATCTCCTGCTTCGGGTATGCGGTGGTCATGTAGGCGTTATGGGCCTTGGAATAATCCACCATGCCCAGAAGGCCGGACAGTTCGGGCTTGTCCCGCGTGAACCCTTCAAAGTCAGGATCACCGATGGCGGCAAGGATTTCTCGCGCCCGGTCTGCACGGAAGTTCAGGCAGAAGAACCCGTCGCCCTTTTCTAGACCCGCGTAGTCGCCGATCACGCAGGGTTCGATAAATTCGTCATTCTGACCATTGGCATAGGCGTTTTCTACCGCGTTGAGCGCGGAATCGGCGCTGTTCCCCCGCCCGAGGATCATCGCATTATAAGCCCGCTCGACCCGGTCCCAGCGTGTGTCCCGGTCCATCGCAAAATAGCGCCCGATCACGGTGCCGATGCTGGCGCTCTCAGGCAGGCTGCTCGCCAGATCGTCAACGTACCCCTTGGCCGAGGTCGGTGCCACATCGCGCCCGTCAGTGATTGCGTGCAGCACCACCTCGACACCCTGATCCGTCAGCGCCTTCACCGCCGCCTTGATGTGGCTGATATGGCCATGCACACCACCATCCGAGACCACACCCATGACATGCGCCCGGCCTCCGGCGTCTTTGACGGATTTGGCAAACGCGAGGATTGCGGCGTTCTCGAAAAAGCTGCCGTCTTCGATGGCAAGGTCGATCTGGCCAAGATCCATCGCCACCACGCGACCCGCGCCGATATTGGTATGCCCGACTTCGGAATTGCCCATCTGCCCGCTGGGCAGGCCGACATCCGGCCCATGCGTGATCAGCGTCGCATTCGGGCAGGCCGCCATCAGGCGGTCCATCGTTGGCGTATTGGCCAGTTTCGGCGCATTCGCCGTCGGGTCGTCGCGCAGACCCCAGCCGTCAAGGATGGTCAGAACGACAGGTTTCGGGGTGGTCATATGCGGTGTCCTCTGCTCGGCCCGGCCGTGGGCGCGGTGTAGCAGAGGTGGCGCGGGATGTGGAGAGGGTGCGTCTCCCGTTTGATCGAACCGCTAACGCGGTCCGACCAATTGGGGGCACTGCCCCCAAACCCCCGGCATATTTATGAAAAGAAGAAGACTAAAGGCGTGTCACTGGAGCATCCGCCATCCTGCCAGCCACCGGGTGAGGGTGGTGATCGCGCAGAGTGCGGCGAAGAAATAGGCGACCCAGGCAAATGCCATTGGGAACAAGCACATGGCCACGAAGAGCGCGATGGTCTCGGTGCCTTCGGTCAGACCGCCGAGATAGTAGATGCCCTTTGTCGGATAGTCCTCGGACGTGATCCCGCGTTTTTCGGCGATGATGGAGAACGCCAGAAAGCTGGAGCCGGTGCCGATGAAGCTGCAAATCAGCACGGCGGCGGGCAGTGCGTTTGTGCTCGGATCGTGCAGCGCAAACCCCAGCGGAAAAAGGCCGTAGAACATGAAGTCGAGCGCGATGTCGAGAAACGCGCCACGATCCGTGGGCTGGGTCAGACGCGCCACTGCGCCATCCAGACCATCTGACAGACGGTTCAGCAGCAGGCACAGAAGCGCCCCACTGAAGAGACCCGCCCAAGCCGCGCCAACGCCCACCAGACCGATCCCGAAGCCCAGCAGCGTGATATGATCGGCGCTGATCCCCCGCGCGACCAACGCCCGCGCCGGTCGGTCGATGGCGCGTTTGACAAGCGGCAGGAGGGTGGCGTCGATCATGTGAAACCCTTGGTTCAGATGGTACCCCGTCGCCATAGCGGCCACACATCACGTGGGCCACTGAAATCTTGCACACCTGTTTGTCATTTGACCGGATCGCGTTAGTGCTGGTTTTAACGCACAAGACCGGGGCGTCCGCCTCCAAGATCAGGACATGACATATGCGCTCACTGCTAGCCGCCACCCTTGCCGCCGCCACTGCTTTTGCAGCCCATGCCGAACCCGATCCGTCGAACTGGGACGCGGTGACCGAAGAAGCGCGCGGCCAGACGGTCTACTGGAACGCATGGGGCGGGTCCGACACGATCAACAGCTTTATCGCGTGGATCGGCAACCGGGTGAACGAAGAGTACGGCGTCACGCTCGAGCATGTGAAGCTGTCCGACACCGCTGATGCGGTCAGCCGCGTTCTGGCGGAAAAGACCGCTGGAAAGGATGAAGGCGGCGCAATCGACATGATCTGGATTAACGGTGAAAACTTCGCCGCGATGAAAGAACAGGATCTGCTGTTCGGTCCTTGGGTCGAAGCGATGCCAAGCTGGGCGAATGTGGATGTGGCGGGCAAACCGGCCGTGATCTCGGACTTCACCGTGCCCACAGATGGGCTTGAGGCACCGTGGGGCATGGCACAGGTGGTGTTCTACTACGACACCGCGCGGCTTGAGACGCCTCCCACCACGATGGAGGCGTTGGCCGCCTATGCCGCCGCCAATCCGGGGCGCTTCACCTATCCGCAGCCGCCGAACTTCCTTGGCTCGACTTTTCTCAAGCAGGCGCTGATCGAGTTTGTGCCTGACGCTGCGGTGCTGCAAGCGCCGGTCGACGAGGCAGATTACGACGCCGCAACCGCCGCGTTCTGGACCTATCTCGACGGCCTCACCCCGACCCTCTGGCGCTCGGGCCGCGCCTATCCGCAGAACGAATCCCGCCAGATCCAGCTGATGGCCGATGGCGAGATCGACCTTGCGATCAGTTTCAACCCGAACGAGGCCAGCAACGCGATTGCCAATGGCCAGTTGCAGAACAGCGTGCGTACCTTCGTGATGGACGCTGGCAGCATCGGGAACGCCAGCTTTGTCGCGATCCCCTACAATGCCAACGCCAAGGCCGGTGCGATGGTGGTCGCGAATTTCATGATGTCGCCCGAGGCGCAGGCGATGATGCAGGACCCGGAGGTCTGGGGTCTGGGTACCGTGCTCGATCTGGCCAAGCTGTCAGGCGAAGACCGCGCGCGGTTTGATGCGTTGGAACTGGGCATCGCCACCCTGCCACCCGCAGAGCTGGGCGCGACCCTGCCGGAGCCGCATCCGAGCTGGATGGTCAAGCTCGAGGAAGACTGGACCGAGCGGTACGGCGTCGCGCAATAGGCGCGGTGTGACCTCACGCTGCGACACAGCTTCAGCGCGGGCCCGGTTTCTGCCCTGGGCCCCGCTTCTGACCCTGGCCATCATGCTTGGCCCCGTGGTCGCCGGTGTGCTGGGCACCCTGGCCCCGGCCTTTGGCTACATGCCGGCCTTGGGTGGTGACGGGATCACTCTCAACGCCTTTACCATGCTTTTCGACTGGCCCGGCATCACCCGCGCCAGCGTTCTGAGCGTCACCACCGGGATCGCGGCCACGCTTCTGTCGCTGCTCGTTGTCGCTCTGATCTGCGCCGCATGGAGCGGGTCGCGCGCCTTTCGTATCATCGAAAGGATGCTGTCGCCGCTCCTGTCTGTGCCGCACGCCGCAGCCGCCTTTGGACTGGCTTTTCTCATTGCACCATCGGGATGGATCGCACGTGCCACTTCGCCGTGGCTTACCGGATGGGACAGGCCTCCGGACCTCTTGATCCTGCAAGACCCGTTTGGCCTGTCGCTGATTGCCGGGCTGGTGGCCAAAGAGGTGCCCTTCCTCTTGCTCATGACGCTGGCCGCACTCAGCCAAGTCCGCATGCGGCAAGCGCGGGATACCGCGCTGGCTTTGGGGTACTCCCCTGTGACAGCCTGGTTCAAGACCGTCTTCCCTCGCGTCTATGCGCAGATCAGACTGCCCGTCTTTGCCGTTCTCGCATTCTCCATGACGGTGGTGGATGTGTCCCTGATCCTTGGCCCGACAACACCGCCGACTTTGGCGGTGCAAATCCTCAAATGGATGAACGACCCCGATCTGGACATGCGTTTCCTCGCCTCTGCCGCCGCTGTCTGGCAGCTTGTGTTGGTTATAGGCGTGTTGCTCTTGTGGGGCGTCGGTGAGATCGCCATCGCCTGGCTCGGTCACCGCTGGGTGGCCTCTGGCACGCGGGGTGGAGCGACACGCACCATACGCGCCATTTCACTAACAGCTGCCCTGCTGAGCGCGAGCGCCATTGTCTTTGGCATCCTCGGTCTGCTGGTCTGGTCCTTCGCAGGATTCTGGAGCTTTCCCGATCTGCTCCCCAGTGCGTTCACGCTCAAGACCTGGATGCGCCACGCCCTGAACCTTTGGCCCGTCATCACCGAAACACTCATCATCGCCTCGGTCTCGACATTCGTCGCCTTGCTTTTGACGTTGGCGTGCCTCGAGGCCGAAGAACGGCACGGGCTCAGACCGGGAACCCGGGCACTTTGGCTGCTTTATGTGCCGTTGATCGTCCCGCAGATCGCCTTTCTGACCGGGCTTCAAACGCTTGCCATCTTCACCGGGATCGACGGCAACCGCATGGCGGTGATCGCTGTGCATATCATCTTCGTGCTGCCCTACGTGTTCCTGTCTCTGGCCGATCCGTTCCGTGCGTGGGATGTGCGATTTGGCCACGTTGCGCGCGCCTTGGGGGCAGGCTGCGACGGGGTGCTTTGGCGGGTGCGGCTGCCGATGCTCCTGCGCCCGATCCTGACAGCGGCGGCGGTGGGGTTTGCCGTGTCCATCGGGCAGTATCTGCCCACCCTGCTCGCAGGCGCAGGCCGCGTGCAAACCCTGACGACCGAGGCGGTCGCGTTGACCTCCGGGGGTGACCGACGGGTGATTTCGGTCTATGCGCTCAGCCAGACGGCACTGGCGCTGCTGCCCTTTGCCTTTGCTCTGTTCATTCCCGCCATTGTCTGGCGCAATCGCAAAGGGCTGCGCCATGCCTGATTCCGGACTGATCCTTGATGGCGTGGTGATCCGGCGCGACGGGCGAACGCTGGTCGACATCTCGGATCGTGTTGCACCCGGAGAGGTCTTGACCGTGATGGGGCCTAGCGGTTCGGGCAAGTCGACGCTTTTGTCCTACGTGATCGGCACACTGGACACGGCGTTCGAGGCAAAGGGGCGCGTAATCCTGAACGGCTCCGACATCACCGATCTGGTGCCGGAACAGCGCCAAGTCGGCATTCTCTTTCAGGACGAATTGCTGTTTCCCCACCTTTCGGTGGGCGAAAACCTTGCCTTCGGACTGCGCGCCTCGGTCAAAGGCCGTGCCGCGCGCCGAGAGAAAATTGACGCAGCACTGGAAGACATCGGTTTGGCGGGGTTTGCCGACCGTGACCCCGAAACCCTGTCGGGTGGTCAGAAGGCGCGGGTGGCGCTGATGCGGATGCTGCTCTCCGGTCCAAGGGCGCTGCTGCTGGATGAACCCTTCTCAAGGCTCGATACCGAACGTCGCGACCAGATCCGTACGCTTGTGTTTGATCAGGCTCGTGCCAAGGGCTTACCCGTGCTGCTGGTCACTCATGACCACGCCGATGCCGATGCGGCAGGGGGACGCCTGTACCAGTTGGGCTAAGGTACGTAAAGGTTACTTGCTTTCGCGGGCAGGCGTGTTCCGCGTCGCACTGAACCGCAGTTTAAGCGCGTGGATCACTTCCTCGGGCAGAATCCCGAAACACTTGGCATAGCGCGGGATCAGACGAGCGGGTTGTGACAAGGCCCGCCAAAGCCACTCCATGGCGATGGCACGTACCCAAGCCGGTGCCCGCACCTGCGCACCCGAGAAGAAATCCAGCCCGGCGCCGATGGACACAAACCCGACATGTTCAAGCTTGCCGCGTCCGTAAGCGGCAAAGAGTTCCTGTTTGGGCGCGCCCAGCGCCAGAAGCACCATGTCGGCCTCGGATTGTTTGAGCGTGTCCAATACCGCATCCGCCGATGCGCCCACCGGATTAAACCCCATCGGCGGAGCGATGGTCGCAACGATCCGTGTTCCGGGCACTTCCCGCTCCAGATGGGTTTTGGCGGCAGCCAGAGTGTCATCAGTGCTGCCGACCAGAGCCAGCGACTTGCCATGCGCCGCTGCGATCCGCACCAATGGCAGGATCGCATCGGAACCGGGGATCAGTGACACCGGACGCCCGGCCAGTTTCGACAGCCAGACAATCGGATTGCCATCCGCCACCACGAGATCCTGCGCCTCATAGGCGTCGCGGAATTGGGGTTCACGGCGTAATTTTACCAAATGGTCTAAATTTAGTGTCGCGAGCGAAAATCCTTCACCCGCGCGCAGGCGTGACGAAATATGCCGTTCGAGCACGACCCAATCCGGGACATTGACCGTCACATCAAATGTATCGCCCCAAAACCGCATATGCGCTTCCTCAGTCGTCACCACAGCCCATATAAGTGCGCCATTTGACCAAATCGCGGCCACGACGCTGCAAAATCAAGACATTCCCGCGAAAAATATCCTAAGACACATGAGAAATGGGGCGTTTGTCGAATTATGACCATGATTGCATGGTCTATGCCCGACGGAAAAGACGCCAGAACCACGTGAGCAGACTGTGAAACGCACCCGAATCCCTCCTGTTCAAGGCGCGGCCTCCGGCGGTGGCCCCGCTAAGGTGCGTGCATGAGCGGTGACGTCTCGATCATCGGTTGCGGGTTTGTCGCGGACCTCTACATGCGATCGCTGCACGCGATGGACGGGATCACCGTGGCAGGGGTTTACGACAAAAACCCGGCTCGACTGGCCGAGTTCTGCGCTTTCTGGAACGTACCCGCGATTGCCACGCTGGACGAGCTTCTGAGCCAGCACCCGCGCGATGGGGTTGTCTTGAACCTCACCAACCCGTCGGCGCATTACGAGGTGAACTCTGCCTGCCTCGCCGCTGATTGCCACACCTATTCCGAAAAGCCTCTGGCCATGACCGTGGACGACGCGAAGGCGCTTCATGCGCAGGCGCAGTCCGCTGGTTTGATGCTGGCATCGGCCCCGTGCAGCGTCTTGGGCGAAGCTGCGCAAACGCTGGGACACGCGCTGCGAACCCGCATCGCCGGGACACCCCGCGCAATCTACGCTGAACTAGATGACGGGTTTGTACCGCAAGCGGCTTACAAAAAGTGGATATCGGAATCCGGTGCCCCCTGGCCCTTCGAGGACGAATTCCGCGTCGGCTGCACGCTCGAACATGCGGGCTATTACCTTGGATGGCTGATCTCATGGTTTGGGTCGGTGCGCACCGTGGTGGCCGCCTCGGCCGAGACCATCCCCGATAAAGAGGGCGCCGGACCGTTTGCACCGGACTTGTCGGTCGCCACGCTGTTCTTTGAGAATGGGCCCATGACACGGCTCACCTGCTCCATCGTCGCCCCGCATGACCACCAGATCCGCATCATCGGCGATGGCGGCGTGCTGGCGTGCAAAGCTGCGTGGGACAATTCGGCCAAGGTCACCTTTGCAAAGCGCATGACGATCCGCCGCCGATTGATGGAATCGCCTTTTCCGAAAACCATCAAGCTCGGCCAGCCAACCCACCCCAAAGTCAAACGCTGGGGGGCTGCCGCGATGAATTTCATGCTCGGTCCCGCCGAAATGCTCGCCTCACTCCGCGAGGGCCGCCCGTCCCGCTTGTCGAACGACTTTGCCCTGCACATGACCGAGGTCACACTCGCCATGCAGAACGCGGGCGAAACGTCGGGCGCACAAGCCATGACCACCCGCTGCGATCCGATGGAGCCGATGCCATGGGCGCAGTGAACCGTGTCCTCATCACCGGCGCGTCTGGGTTCATCGGACGCGCCACGGTCGACGCCGCGCTGGGCGCGGGGCTCGAGGTCGTGGCTGTCCAAAGGCGCGGCGGGGCGGACCGTACGGGTGTAACGTACGTTTCAGCGGACCTTACCGTACAGGACAGTGTCGAGGTTCTGACAACGGCCCTAACCGGATGCAGCGCTGTCATCCACCTTGCCGCTGCCATGTCGGGTGACCCAGAGGATCACGCCAGACTGACAGTCGGCGGAACCGAACGGGTGATCTCTGCCATGAAACGCGCGGGCGTGGGTCACCTGGCTCTCGTCAGTTCTTTGGCCGTCTATGACACGTCGCAAGTTGCGATAGGCGGTGAACTGACCGACACCACACCCATTGTGAACCCAACCAATCCACGCGACGCGTATTCTGCCGCGAAGGCCCGTCAGGAGAGCCTTGCGCTGACCGCTGGTTTCGACACCGTGGCGGTGCTGCGCCCTGGGATTGTCTATGATGCGCAGCATCTCTGGAATGCCCATCTTGGCCTAGGTTTGGGACCGTGTCTTTTCCGGGCCGGATCGGATGATCCGTTGCCGATGTGCCACATCCAGCGTTGCGCCGCGGCACTGGTGCAGGCAACGCTGAATCGGGTGCATGACACGATCACCCTTGTCGACCCGCGTCTACCGACACGCGGCGACGTCATTGCGGAACTGCAGAAGGCGGGGTGGCCGAAACTGGTCCTGCCCTTTCCGTGGCAGCTTGTGGCAGGCATTGCGCGCTTGCTTGGACCGATTTCATCCAGCTTCCCCGGCCTGTTTCGCGCGCCGGTTCTGCGGCAGCGGCTGCTGCCGATGACTTATGGTTTTGCACCGCCGAAGGGCCTTGATCTGCCAGACCCGGCCCCCGCTTGGGAGGCAACCGCATGAGCCTGCCCAAGATCGCCTACCTGACCGGAGAATACCCGCGCGCGAGTGATACATTCATTCAGCGCGAGGTCACCAACCTGCGCGCCTTAGGGCATGAAGTCCTGACATGTTCGATCCGCACCACCGGGGCGGAACATCTCGTCGGCCCAGAACAGCGCGAGGAACACGCCCGCACCTTCAAGGTGCTGGACGCGGTGCGCAATCCGGTGACAACGCTCAAGGCGCATTGGCGATGGATGAAGACGCCGGGACGCTATTTGTCCGCGCTCGGTTCGGCGTGGCGGACGGCACCGAAGGGGATCAAGGGGCGGCTCTATAACCTGATTTACTTCGTTGAAGCCGGAGTTCTGGCCGCCAAGCTCGCTGATGAAGGCGTAACGCATCTGCACAACCACATCGCCAAAGCGTCTTGCACGGTGGCAATGCTGGCCGGCGAACTCTCTGGTCTGCGCTGGAGCTTTACCATCCACGGGCCGGATATCTTTTTCGAGCCGCATCACTGGCGGATAGACGAAAAGGCTGCTCGAGCAGCTTTTGTGTCCTGCATCAGCCATTTCTGTCGGTCGCAACTCATGTGTTTTGCCGACGCGCAGCACTGGCACAAGCTGCACATCGTGCATTGCGGCGTGGACCCGTCGAGGTATGCGCCCAAGCCGGTTCGAACCGGCTTGACCGCGCTCTTTGTCGGGCGGATGGCGGGTGTCAAAGGTGTGCCGATCCTGATCGACGCAGTTGCGCGACTGTCCAAGACATATCCCGATCTGACCTTGCGCCTTGTCGGCGATGGGCCGGACCGCGAAGCGCTAGAAGCCGAAGTGGCCAAGCGTGGTTTGCAGGAACGCGTTAAGTTTTTGGGCTACAAATCGCAGGCAGAGGTGGCCGAAGAACTGGCACAGGCGGATGTGTTCGTGCTGCCCAGTTTTGCCGAAGGCGTGCCTGTCGTGTTGATGGAAGCGATGGCGTCGCAGGTGCCTGTGGTTACCACGCGGATCGCTGGGGTTCCGGAATTGGTCGAAGACGGAGTGAATGGTCGCCTTGTGCCGCCCGGCGATGTGGATGCCTTTGCCGAAGCGCTGGATGCGTTGCTGTCGGATGCTGACCTGCGTCGAACCTATAGCGCGGCGGGGCGGGCCAAAGTGGTTGCGGAATACGACGCGGCGCAGGAAGCGAAGTGGCTGTCAGAACTGATCGTCTCCTACGGTGAAGGGCGCTCTGTTACGTCTCTGCGCCCGTCCGAGGAGGGCACACCATGAGTGTGGATGTTGTTCTGATTGGTCGCAACGAGGGGCAAAAGCTGGTCCGATCGCTAGCCTCGGTCGCGCGTCAGGCGCGTCGCATGGTTTACGTGGACAGTGGTTCCACAGACCAGAGCGTTGCCAATGCCGAACAGGCGGGGGCGCTTGTTGTGCGCCTCGACATGTCCGTACCCTTCACCGCCGCGCGCGCCCGCAATGAAGGGTTTGCGGCGCTGATGACGCAGGATGATCCACCCGATGTGGTGCAGTTCCTAGATGGTGACTGTCTCATGGACAGTGATTGGCTCGCCAAAGCCGAAGCACGGTTGCGGGCCGAGGACGACCTTGCGCTGGTCACTGGTCAGCAGCGCGAGATGCGCCGCGATGCGAGCGTGTACAACCAGATGTTCGATGTGGAGTGGTCGCGCCCGGCGGGGGAGATCCTTGCCTGTCCCGGCAACATGATGGTGCGTGTGGCCGCCTTTGAAGAGGTCGGGGGCTTCAACCCCACCGTAATTGCCGCCGAAGATGACGAGTTCTGCGCGCGGTTGCGCAAGGCGGGTTGGCGGCTCTGGCGGATCGCGGAACCGATGGCAGGGCATGACGCCAACATGATGCGGTTTTCGCAATGGTGGAAACGGGCCGAACGCACAGGACACGGGTTTGCGCAGGTAGGCGACCTGCACCCGGACTATTTTGTGCGCGAACGGCAGCGCGGCTGGGCCTATGGGCTTTTGTTCCCGTTTCTGGCTGTAGTTGGGTCGCTGTCCTCACCCGCCGTGCCCGTGCTGGTGCTTGGGCTTTACGCGCTGTCCTACTGGAAAACGGCGAAAGGGCTCATGGACCAAGGTCTTCCGGGACAGGAAGCGCGGTCGCACGCGGTGTTTCTCACGCTGTCCAAGTTTCCCAATGTCATCGGCATGATCCGCTATCACTGGCGGCGCCTGAACAACGCGCAGATGCGCATCATCGAGTACAAGTGAGGGGTAGAGGCGAATGGCGTCTTCCACAATTCGCGTTGGTCTGATCGGGGCCGGGTATATCGCAAGCTGGCACGCAGACGCGTTGCGCGCGACAGATGGGGTCGAGATCACTGCCGTCTGCGACCCGTCCGAAGCTGCGGCCAAGGGACTGGCCGAGGGGTTGGGAGTGCGGGCCTTCGGGGATGTGGCCGATCTTATCGATGCGGGTGTTTGCGATGCCGTGCACATCCTGACGCCGCCGCACCTTCACCACGCTCTGGCAATCCAGTGCCTCAAAGCCGGACTGCATGTGCTGGTCGAAAAGCCGGTGGCGACGTCGGCAGCCGAGACAGCCGAGATCGAAGCGGTCGCGCAGGAGCATGGTGTCCGGTTCCATGCCGGTCACAACTTCATGGGTCTGCCGTCTTATGACCGGCTGAAAGAGATGCTGGCACAGGGTGAGCTGGGCTGCGTCTCTGCGGCCGAGGTGCATTGGTGCCTGCCTCTTGCGCCGCTGAGGTCGGGGCCGTTCGGCATCTGGTTGCTGCGCGAGCCGAAGAACCTGCTGCTCGAACTGGGGCCGCATCTGATGGGGTTCATCGTCGATCTGTTCGGCGTGCCGGACATTCAGTCGGTCCATCTGTCCAAACCGATTGACCTGCCTGGGGATGACACACGCCATCAGGCGTGGCGCATCATGGCACAGGCCGGGGATGTGGACGTAACGCTGACCATTTCGATGGTCGAAACGATTGACGATCGGTCGTTGACGCTGCGGGGTTCGTCCGGTCGCGCGCGGCTGGACTTTGCGGCTGACACGCTGGTGGTGGAGCGCGAAAACGCATCTGATCTGGTGCTGAACCCGCTGCGGCGGCAATTGGACCTGTCTTGGCAACATCTGCGCGAAGGCATTGGCAACACGATCACGCAGGTAGTCTCGTTAAACCGAAAGTCGCCCTATGCGCTGAGTTTTCAGGGCATGGATGCGGCGGTCTACGACGCGCTTCGCACAGACAAAGCGCCGGATGCGCGGTTCTCTGGCGAGAGCGCAGTCAAGGTGATGACGGCGCTGGATCAAGCCTTGGCAAAAATCCCGACGGACATACTGAAAGCTGCCGCGCCAAAGGCAAAGACACGTGATCCGAAGCCGACCGCGATGGTGATTGGTGGCACCGGGTTTATCGGTCGCGCATTGACCCGTGCTCTTGTCGCCAAAGGACAGGATGTGCGCGTGCTGAGCCGGGGTCGGTTTGGCCCCTTCCCAGACCTGCCGGACGAGGTCGAAACCGTGGGAGTTTCCCTTTACGACAAGGACGCCCTGGTTGAAGCGATGCAAGGTATCGACGTGGTTTACAACCTTGCCCGGTCGCTGGAGGGCACATGGGAAGAGGCACTTAAGCATGATGTCGGCGTGGCCGTCCGCATTGCCGAAGCCTGCCAGGAGGCCGGGGTCAAACGGCTTGTCTATACCGGGACGATTGCCAGCTACGACATGTCTTCGCCCCAGCAGAAGATCACCGAGGACGTTCCCTTCCCCGACGATATGAGCGACCGGAACATGTACGCCCGGTCCAAGGCGGAATGCGAAAAACGCCTGATGGAGATGCACCGGAAGGACGGCTTGCCGCTTGTCATTGCACGGCCAGGGATTGTCGTCGGACATGGCGGTCCGCTGCAGCATTGGGGGATCGGGCGCTGGCATGGTGCGGGCGCGGTGCGCATCTGGGGCAACGGACTCAACATCCTGCCGTTCGTGCTGATCGACGATGTGGCGGAGGGGCTGATCCTGATGGGCGAGCATCCCGATGCGATTGGCGAGAGCTACAACCTGATCGGGGAACCGATGCTGTCGGGCAAAGGCTATTTCGACGCGATCGACAAAACACTGGGTGCCAAGATCAGGGTCAGCACTGGGAACCTGACGCTGTTCTGGGCGGCGGATGCGGTAAAGCATGTGCTTAAGGTCTATGCCTTGCGGCGACGCGGATTGACCCGCCCGTCGCTGGCAGATTGGAAGAGCCGGGCACATCTTTCGCCCTTCGTGAACACCAAACCGAAGGCGGAATTGGGCTGGGTGCCGGAACAGGACAAAACCAAATTCATCGAAGAGGCCATCGGCAAAGCCAATCTTTTCGGGTTCTGATCGCCATCAATTGATAAACAATCCCCTCAAATCGGACGTATTCTTGACAGAATGCCCTGTCACACAACAGGGACGCGTCCCTGACCGCGTAGGTCAAAACCGGAAAGAATGATGCCGCGCAACGAGGCTGAGACATGACTGAACAGCCCAAGTTCCAACGCCGCAAGCGGCGGGTGGCAGCGTCGGTTGACGACCAGCCGAACCATAAATCGGTTTCCTCGACAGATTCCGCGATCGACCAGATCGATGCGTTGATTGCAGAAAAAGAAGCTCTCTTGCGGCAGAAAGCGGCGCGCGAAGCCGAGCGTCGGCGCGAGGCGGAACAGGCAGAAGCTCGGGCCCGTGCCGAAGAAGCGGCGGCGGAGAAGGCCCGACAAGAAAAAGCCAAGCGCGAGGCGGAACTAGAAGAGAAACGCAGGACGCAGGACGCAGGACGCCGAACGTGAGGTCGAGCGGAAACGCGAGGCCGCGCAACGCGAAAAGGCCAAACAGGCAAAATCGTCGCCTCTGGTGTTGGCGAGCCCACCCAAGGTAGACCCGGACCCAGCTCCGGCGTTTGATGCGGAAGCCGTGTGGAAATCCATAGACCGCTTTCCGTTGGACCCTCAGAGACTGGCTGATCGGCATGTGATTACCGCCTTGCGGCAAGATCCGGCGCATACCCGGTTCGACATCCTGCGCACACGGATGCTGCAAGCCCTGGCCGACAACGGCTGGACGCGCGTGGCGATCACCTCGCCGACCAAGGATTGCGGCAAGACATTCACAGCGGCAAATCTTGCCATAAGCCTGTCACGGCAAGAGAATTGTCGGACTGTGCTCTTGGACTTGGACATGCGCAGCCCAAGCCTGCACAAGATATTTGGTGTCTCTGATACCGGTGCGATTGGCGATATGCTCCGCGGTCAGATTGAACCTGAAGTTCATTTGCAGGGCTTTGCGCCCAACACGATCTCTGCCGGGTCGCACGTCGCGATCGGGTTCAACGGGATTGTCGAACCCTATGCATCCGAGTTGCTGCAGGACCCGTCAACACATGACGTTCTGGACGAGATCGAAACGAAGTTCCGGCCCAACGTGATGCTGTTCGATTTGCCGCCTGCCCTCTTGAATGACGATGTCATTGCGATGCTGCCGCATCTCGATGCGTTGCTCATCGTGGCAGCCGGCGGGATGACCAAGGCCAAGGACATCAAGGAAACGGAACGGCGTCTGGGTGACAAGGTTCCGCTACTGGGCGTTGTCCTGAACAAGGCCGAGCACGTCGAAACCAGCGATTACCCATACTGACCGTTACTGCGCGTTACGCGGTGACAGCGAAAAGCCGATCAGTCCTGAAATCGGCTTTGCCAAAAGTCCAGCCAACCCGATCAGAAGGGCGATTAATGCCCCCAATGCGATCTTCCAGCCTTTGCGCTTTTTTCCCTTGGAGGCTGTGTCGCTTGTCTCCAAAACCGGTACCGAGATAACCGGGCGCACGCCAAGCACTCTCTCCATCTGGGCAGCGTTTCGGATCGGGGGGTTCAACATCTCGAGGATAAAGGCCACGCCCAGCGCGAGCATCCCGCTTGCCACACCGCCCATCATCGCAATCGAGCGTTTGCTGCGCGACACGGCGTAGACCGGAACGATTGCGCGTTCGAGCACTTCGAAACGCGCGAGCTGGCGCTGTTCCTCAAGGCTTTGGCTCATTTCTGCATCCGCCTTGCGGCGCGAAATGACGGTGAATTGTTCGTTCAATTGGGTCAGCTCGCGCTGCAAGGACGCCAGTTCGCGTTCGATTGCGGGTGCCCTGACGAGGAGCGCGTTTATCTCGGCGGTGCGTGCTTCGATCAAGTTGATCTGATCCTGCAAGAGGCCAACCTCGCGCTGGAGCGCTTCTGCCCGCGTGCGAGCGCTGTTTGACTCGAGGCTCAGGATCTGCTGACGAAGGGTCAGCAGTGTGGAATTGAGGGTTGTCAGTTCGCCTTGCAAAACGCTGATATTCGTCGGCAGAACCTCGGCATTGGCGGATTTGAAATCGGCAATGACCTTTTCAGCCGCCGCGATTTCTTCGCGGATGCGCGCCTCTTCTCCATTGAAGAAAGTCAGTTCGAGCTGAGCACGATCAACACTTCGGCTGCGTGCCTCTTGCATCACGCGATCCAGAATCTCGTTCGCCACATCCGCGGCTTTCTGGGGGTCGCTGAGGTTGGCGGTGATGACCATTCCGGAGGCGGATTGCACAGGTTGCCAGGATTCGCCGCTGCCAATTGCTTCGACGCTGACGGACCGGCGCATCGCATCCAGACGCATAGACAGCGTCATTCCCGGGATGTCGGTGAAGAGGTCGTACTTGTCCATGATCTCAACCAGTGACCCGCGCGACATCACGCGCTGTTCGATCAGCTGGATGGTACGGCGCGCATCAAGGCTGGCGCGGTTGTCGACCATCGATCCAACACTGGTGTTGGTTCCGGCGACCTGCGCATCCTCGATCTGGACGACCGCAATCGCGTTGTAGACGGGTACCTTTGACAAGGCCACGGCGACAGAGATCACGCACCCGACGAAGGTGATGAGGATGATGAGGCCCAAACGCCGCTTGATCGCGGAGAATACCTCTTCGAACGACTGAAAATACAGCACGCGTCCAACTCCAGTACCAAGGCCCCCGCCTTGCCCAATTCGGGTCAGAACGTGACCGCTCGCCTTGGACAAGCCATAATCTAGTTAAAACAAGGCGAAATTACGACATCTAAATACCTAAGATACGGAAACAACGCGTTTCCACATCTTAGATGCTTTGCGGGCATTCCATTGTAATCATTCAATTTTGCGGGATGCCCGTGACCGGCAGAACGGACACCACGTCCCAGACCGTCTGCTGCATCAAACGCGCCAATTCCGGGCTCGGCGCAGTGGCTGGTGTTCCATCCGCACGCAACAGCTCAGTCGGCAGACCCAGAGGGGATGTCTGATACAGCACCGCGTAATGCGTAAGCGCGACAAGGTAGGCGCCAAGGTCATTGATGTGGATTTGATCGACTGTCCCATCGTCCTGCCGGGCAAACAGGTCTTCCCGCGACACCACGGCACCAACGCCACCTGACGCTTCGATCCGCCGCACGAACTCGGCCATCACCCGTCCCGCCGGGACAACATAGATCGCAGGTGCGTCGGGATCACTCGCCATGGCACCCGCCAAGAGGGTGCCTTCCCAGTATCGCCCGGGGTCGGTGTCCAGTCGGTTCAACCAACCTTGCGGGTCATCAAGTTCGTGCCACGTTTCGTACAGATACACGCGGATTTCAGGATTGCCGCTTCGCGCTGCCGAGACCCATTTTCCAACGTAGCCGACCGCATTGAAATAGGCGATGGCGGCTTCGAGCTCGACCATTTCGGTCAGTATGAAAGCGTCGTAATATCCGCTGGCCAACGCGCCCTTGGCATCGCGGAAATGGTCATGCGCATTTTCAACCTCGAACCCTTGGATGGCTTCATCCGGTTCCCAATGTGCCTTGAGCGGAGTGCCCCAGCCAAGTTGTGAGGCATGCTCATGCCCTGCAAGCTGGGCCAACATCGACGGCATGTCGCGCCCGACGAGAGAATGCCCAAGGTGAAACACCTTCAACGGCCCCGTTGGCAGAGGCAGTGGCGTCTCGTATCGCGCCGCCATTTGATCCGCCGTCAGGGCTTTGGGACCGGCAAGGTAAGCCCATGCCGCAAGGCCACAGCCGATTGCCGCCAGTCCCGACAGGACAAGACGCCTGCGCATCATGCTCAGGCCTGTCGTCTTGCCCGCATGGCACGTCGGCGGGCCATTGCGTCAGCGCGTACCTGTGCCCGATCGAATGGCTGCATCGACGGCTGCGAGATCGGTGTGACCTGCGCGGATGACTGCGGCGCCGAAGATATTGCGCCAAGCTGTGCCACGCGATCTGCCAGCGCCGAAAGCGTCGGGAACTGGAAAATATCAGTGATCGACAGTTTGGCGACCTGCAATCGGTCGCGCACCGCGCGGTGTGTTTGAACCGCCAGAAGAGAATGCCCACCGAGGTCGAAGAAATTATCCTCGGGCTGGATCTTTTGAACGCCTAGAACTTCCGTCCAGATCACGGCGATACTCGCCATCAAGGCGTCATCCGCCTGCCGTGCCGCTTTGGTGGGTTTCTGGACCTTTGGCTGGGGTCGCTGCGCAACACTGACTGGGGCAGGCAACGCCTTGCGGTCAATTTTCTGGTTCGGGGTCATCGGGAACGCGTCAAGCGACACGACATGGGACGGGACCATGTAGTCCGGCATTTTCTCGGACAGGGTCGTGCGAATGCTCTTGCCATCAACCTCGGCCCGGGAAATGACATAGGCCACCAGACGCACGTCGCCCGGCGTGTCTTCGCGCGCCAGAACAACAGCATTTGTGATGCCGGGAATGGACTGTATCGCGCTTTCGATCTCGCCCAGTTCAATGCGGAACCCACGCAGTTTGACCTGCGTGTCAGACCGGCCGAGGAAGTCCAGCTTGCCATCAGGGCGTCGGCGGACCAGATCACCTGTGCGGTACATGCGGCCGGGCGCAAAGGGATTGTCGAGGAAGCGATCCGCCGTCATCTCCTCCCGCTGCCAGTAGCCGCGGGTGACGCCGTCACCACCGATCCATAGCTCACCCTCCTCACCTATCCCAAGCAGGTTCTGCGCCTCGTCGAGTACGTATAGCTGGGTGTTGGCGATCGGGCGGCCGATGTTGATCGTTGCCTCATCGGCCGCTGCGCTTTCGGTCGACGACCAGATCGTCGTTTCCGTCGGACCGTACATGTTGGTGATCGTCGCGCCTGTGGCTTTCTTCAGGTCTGCAACCAAGGCACCGGGAAGCGCCTCCCCACCCAGGTAGATGTGCTTGAGACCATGCAGGCTGGCGCGGGCGTCGTCGTCCATTGCAATCATACGCGCCATGGACGGGGTGCATTGCATATGCGTTGCCCGATGCCGTGCCAGCATCGCCGCAATAGAGAAATCGGTGTCTTCGTGATCCATTGAAGGTGCGCAGTGTTGTACAACTTGGGCCAAGGGCTTGAGCCCCTCCAGCACTTGATCCGCGGCAATGCCATAGTCGATCAGACAAGCAATCTCGGACACGCCTATTGCCTGCAACTGCTCCACGCGGGCAAGTGCATCTTCAATGGTACCGAACAGACCAGAATCGTTGAAATACCGCTCGAACGCGAAATCAAGAATGCCCTCGAGATCGTCTTCGCTCAGATCGCCAAGGTTCAGTTCAAACGCATTCTTGACGCCTTCCGGTTTCTTGAAGGCCGGGAAAGCCCAAGCGTATTGCTTGATCAAACCGGCGGCCGAGCGCAGGTAATCCTTCATCGGCTCACGCGCGATTTCGCGTGCATGGTCGCGCGTGTCAGCAAGGCAGGTGTGCAGCATCAGAGTGACGGTGAAATCATCCGGATTGTGTCCGGCTTCGCGCATGGCGTGGCGGTAGATCGAGATCTTGTCTGCCACTTCGTCAATCGACTGACCAAGCAGGTGCGTCAGAACATTGGCACCATTTGCGCCGGCTTCTCGCCAAGTCTCGGGGTTGCCCGCAGTTGTGACCCAGATGGGCAGTTCCCGGGACACCGGACGCGGCTGGGTGACAACCTCGTGCATCCGGCCATCCTTGCGCGGAAAAGCCACCGCTTCGCCGCGCCAAAGCTTACGCACCTGGTCGATCGCCTCGAACATCGCTGGTTTGTTGTCGGGCGGTGTGTTTTCCGGGCGCAGGACGAAATCATCCGGTTGCCAGCCGCTGGCGATGGCCAGACCCGCGCGACCGTTGGTGAGGTTGTCGATCACTGCCCATTCTTCGGCGATGCGGGCGGGATGGTGGAGTGGTGCAACACAGCTTCCGGCGCGGACACCGATCTGTTTAGTGACACCCGCAACCGCAGCGCCGGTGACCGACGGGTTCGGATAGGGACCACCAAAGGCATGGAAGTGCCGCTCTGGTGTCCAGACCGCGCAAAAGCCGTTTTCATCGGCAAACTTCGCGCCCTCGAGCAACAGACGGTATTTGTCCCGACCGACACCGTCGTCATTGCCCCAGTAATAGATGGAAAACTCCATTCCATCGCCATTCTTGCGCGCAGCACCGCCGGAGATCACACCCCTTTGGCTGGCGCTCGGCAACACAACTTTGATGCCGCGGGACAAGGTATAGAAAAGTTCAAGGACAGAAATGTCGAAGCTGAGGCTGGTGACGGCCAGCCATGCGGCGTTGTCGCGATCATGAACAACCACATCCATGCCAGCGTAGAAGTTCATGACGTTGCGATGCTCGACCATGACACCCTTGGGCAGTCCGGTGGAACCTGATGTGTAGATCACATAGGCGAGGGAGTCGCCCGTCGCGCTTGGCTCGGGATTGCTGGTGCGGGCGGATGAAAGGCGCGGATCACGATCGATGATCAGGCGGTCCGCCTGTGTCTCGGGCAGGTCAGCCGCGATATCGTGTTCCGTTATGACCACGCTAGCACCGCTATCCTTGAGATAATGCGCCAGACGGTCCTGCGGGTAATCTGGATCCAAAGGCAGATATGCCCCACCCGCCTTGAGAATACCCAGCGCGCCCGCGACCAAGTCCGGCCCGCGCCGGCAATGCAGCCCGACCATCACATCAGGCCCGACGCCCATATCCCTTAGCGTGTGCGCAACGCGGTTCGCGTGTTCGTTGAGCGTGGCAAAAGTGATTTCAGTATTCTCGAACACCAGAGCCGTCGCATCAGGCGTGCGGGCGACTTGAGCTTCGAATGCGCCCTGCATCGTCGTTGGCCCGTCGACGGCGATGGCCGTGTCGTTGAAGGCTGCCAGAAGGTCCGTCCGCTCTTCGGGCGGCAGTGTGTCGATGTCGTTCTCGTCGACGCCATCAGCCAGTTGCAGTGCAATCCACGCGACGCGCCGGATCAGAACGGTCGCAAAGGCGGGCATGATCCGCGCATCGTCGATATGGGCGACAACCGCCTGCTCGCTCACCTCGAACGTAAGACCTACGCCCGGAATCGCCCCCGACCCGAGCGAAACACCAAGAGTTGGCGTCGCGAGAGCCGACAAGGCGGAGTCGCGAATCTGCAAATCTGTGGCAAAGCCTGAGTCGATTTCGGGCCACGTTGCGGTGAGCTCTGCGGCCGTCACTGGGACCCACGGACTGGTCAGTCCAAAGCGAGACTGGTCCTTGAGCGATGGGTTCGAAAACGCGACCGACGCTTTTTCATCCGACGAAAGCCGCTGGATCAAACACCGGAGAGCAGCACCAAGGTATTCGCACTGTATGACGGTTGGATAAGCAGTGATCCCGCTTTGCCCTGCGCCGACAAACGGCAAGGATATTGGCACGGCAGACGCCAAAGCACGCCGCCAACGCGTCTCACTCTTGGAAACGGCGCGCATGGTCTGGCTGATGTCGTCATAGTCTGACGACGAAAGTCCGGTCAAAACGGCACCCACAGAAACCAGCTTTGATGGATCAACTGGTGTACCGTCAGGTCCTTTCACATCCGACAGCCGCACAGCACCGCTGGCAAAGGCGACGGTCAACGATACGTCATCCGCGGCAATCACTGTGCCGGGCGCAGCATTGCTTTCGAGCGGCTGGCCTGTGCCGATATTGAGCAACACGTCACCGATACGCAGTTTGGGCGTGCAGAGCGGGTTCCAGTAAGCGCCGTGATCCAAGGCGCGGATCTTGCGCAGAACCGACTCGGCAGACTGATCAAACTGCAGAAGACCGTTTCCATCGGGGCGGTCGCTCAGAGCGTGATAGGTTCGTTGCGTTGGGTCCTGCGCGCGCCGTCCCGTCAGATCGTTCGTCAATTCGTTCAACAGGTCGGGAAAGCTGGTCAGTCCAGCCTCGTAGCACTTGGTGTTCAGAGTAAGCGCGGTATCTTGCGGCGAGATGTCGAAGCTGCGTTGAACAAGAATGTCACCGGTATCAATTCCGCCATCAATCAGATGCCATGTGATCCCGTGTGTCTTCTCACCTTCCAACAGCGCCCAGACGGGCGCGTTCAGGCCTGCGTGTTTCGGCAACGGGCCATCGTGAAAATTGACAGCGCCCTTACGTCCCAAGGACAGAATTTCGGGCGAAAGCACTTTGAGATTGGCAATACTCAGAACCCAATCGGCCTCTGATCCCTTGAGGCGATCGGCCAGATCGGACCCGTGATGTTCACATCTGATGCCACGTCCCTGCGCCCACTTACGGACATCTGGGTTGTCAGTGACCATTGCCTGCACCTTGTGGCCTTGTGCGAGAGCAGTCTCCGCACAATGCTGGGTTAAGCTTTCATCGCCGATAATAATACAATCGAAAGAAGTCATGGCTCACTCCGCGCTTGTCTGTAGTGAGGATTCTGAAGACAGGTCGATGGATCGGATCGTCGCGTTTGGCGTCGGTCGGACCAGTGCACGCAAGTCATGCGCAACCAAGTCAGCCAGAAAATGCTTTGCACCCGTGATCGGCTTGCCTTCGATAAAACGCCTCAATCGCCACATCGACGTACCCAGCACATTCAGCGCCGTCGCGGCGATGGCATAGGTCCGGCTGTGGTTTTTGCTGAAATAATACCAGCGGCTTTCGTACCAATAGGCGGGCGTTCGGGCCCAAGTGCTCATGCCGGTGGATACTGACCCGATATGGCAGACCCGACTTTCTCGGACAAAGTGCACTTCGTGGCCCGCCCGATGTGCGCGCAGGCAAAGATCGGTTTCTTCAAAATACAGAAAGAAGGTTTCGTCAAAGAGGCCAATATCGCGAAGTACGCTGGTTCGCACCATCATGGACGCGCCGAGGATCCACCCAACAGGGCCAGACTCGTCCGGCACGTGCATGGGAAGGACGTAGTTCTTCAACAGCCTTGTGACCGGACCCAAACGAACAGCAGCTTCGAATTCCGATGCGAGGCCGGGGAACCGGAAAGCACTGCAATGGTCCTCTCCGTCTTCTCCGTGGGCCCAACTGCCTGCGATGGCCACCTTTGGATGATCGCCGAGGTAATCGACCAGAGCAGCGATGGCCGCCTCTTCTGCCAGTGCGTCAGGGTTCAGGATATAAACAAATTCTGCAGTCGGGCAGATTTGAAGACCCGCATGGATTCCGAAGTTGTTGCCTGCCCCGTAACCGGCGTTTCGCCCAGACTGTAGCACCTGAACGTTGAGATGGGCTGGCCATTCCGCGGCGTTGACAAGGCTTTTCATGCGCGTGAATGAATCGTCCGGCGAGTCGTTATCGACCAGAACGATCGCACCTCCGAAAGACGTCATTGCTGCCGCCGCAGACTGCGCTGCCTGAACAGCAAGATCCGGTGTTTTGTAATTGAGGACGACAGCAACGATATCCGTCATTCAAATCACTCCGCAGCTTCTGTGGTGTTGAACGACAAAATTCGCCCTTTGCCACCAACCGAAGCTTCGGTCGTGGTGATCACAGTTCGCAGATAGCTGGCAAGAACCCGAACATTCGGTTCAAGAACCATACTGTCATGGTCTCCCGGCACTTCGAAAACCTCGATCTGGGGGGTGTATTGGCCCCAATCGTTGTCATCAAAAAGATAGGCCCGTTCGTGGTTGACCAATTTGCCGTCAGAAACTGTCCATGTGCCGATCAATGGCGGGCGGAAAAGTGCGATACGGCCATCCCAAGGTTTGACATCGTAATGGCTTACCGCCTGCAAGAACGCCTGTTCGATCTCCGCATTATGGAAACTGTGCGCCGTCCGGGTTTCTTCCGTGGCGCGGCGTTTCTCGATCTCCCACCGTATGCGATTGCGCAACCAAATATAGGGATATGTCAGACCTCTACGCCGCGTTTCCTGTAGCTGGATCAACAGGCGATCCTTGCGGCTTAACGGACGGCGCTGGGGCAACGGTGTATCCAGCAGAACAACAAGGGCCACGGTGTCGCCCATCGCTTCGAGTTGGTGCGCGATCTCATACGCTGTGATGCCACCGCCCGAAAATCCACCAACAAAGTAGGGTCCATGCGGCTGAACCTGTTTCATCTCGGCAATGTAGTCGCGCGCCGCCTCTTTGATCGAACTGTGCGGCGTCTCATCACCATAGAGACCCCTTGCCTGAAGCCCGTAGAAGGGGCGGTCCTCGCCCAGGAGCTGCGCAAGGTGGCGTAGGTTGAGAACGTTTCCGAACATCCCGGCGACGAGGAAGAACGGGGATTTCCGCCCACCTTCGCCATCGTGCATCGGCACGATATGCTTGAACCGCCGCGCTTTCGGTTTCGGCTTTTTGCCGTGCGCTTCTGGGGCCTCGACAACTTCGGTGCGCTCTTTGATCAGATTTGCGCAGGCGCGGATCGTCGGGGCTTCGAACAGGATCGAGATCGGGAAATCGACGTTGTAGGTCTTGCGAACCTTGGCAAACAGGCGCACTGCGATCAGGGAATGCCCGCCAAGATCGAAGAAACTGTCTTCGACACCGACGTTCTGAACGCCAAGCAATTCTTCCCAGATACCAACCAGCGTGCGCTCAATCTCCGTTTCCGGCGCTGCATAGTCACCATCAAGCTGCGGTCGATCGAATTTCTGGGTCTCGGATTTCGTCTCCGCCGCGACCGATGCCTGTTTGACGAGCGCTTCCATATCAAGAGACGAGACATAGATTTGCGGATCGTCCCGCCGCAATGCGCGCAGGAAGACGTCTGCACCTTCGACCGACGAGATTCCCTGCGAGAGGTTATGCTGGAACCGTTCTTCTGCAGCCGACAGAGGTTGGGTCGATCTGCTGAAGTCAGCAGGTTCGAATTCCGCCTTGTTTACTTTCACAGGCGCAGCAAGGGACGACATGTCTGACAGCCGCTTGATTGAAAAATCTTCAATCTCCATGCAGACCGTTCCATCCGGCATCGCAATGGTGATGTCGAAGGACGCCGTTTCATCTGCGTTGCGGTTGCTGCCCGAAGACCTGACCCAACTCACGATGCGTTCGGGCAGGCGATGGTAAACATGTACCTTGTCGTAAGAGACCGGGACCCAAAGTTTGTCACCCTGATACCCGTCGATCAGTTCCATTGCCCAGCCGGTCGCGATGTCCAGCAGCCCGGGGTGGAAATGCCAACCCTTATCTTCGCGGATCGCTGCATTTAGTGACAGGTCAGCAATGCCTTCGCGATCACCATAGGCGCAGCTGTCCAACACGCGCCAACTTGGGCCGAAATTGAGCTGCGTTTCCTGTGCTGCTGCAAGTTTGCTACCGCTACTTGCGCCGCGCGCGGCGCCACAGCGTTCACGGATCGCCGCAATGTCTATCGGCTTTGGCTCGGCTTCCGGGATAAGTGAGAGATCGGCCGTCACGACAGGCACAAACCCTTTGCGACCCTCCAAGGTACAACTGCCGAGAACGTCCAGATGGTAGCCATCATCGCGACGCGTCAGACGAACACGGATCTCGCGGCTTTCATTCTCAGGCACGTGCAGTGGCCGGAGAAAGGTCATATCGCGGATTGCAAAGCTGCTGGTTTCACCCTGCCCGCGCAATGCCTTCGAGGCCATCGTCAGATAACCTGCGCCCGGGAACAAGGCATCGCCCTGCTTGGTGCGGTGTTGGTCGATGAACCAGTCTTCTGTCGAATAGCTGGCTTCGAAAATGCGGTGCCCTGATGGATCAAAGCCGGTCTCGTCCAGAAGCGGAAGATGGACCGGAGCCATCTGAACTGGTTCGGAGTCACCGATGCGATCGGCCAAGGCCGTGGCCGCCATACCGACATCGGCCCAGATACCCCAGTTGATGGCAAGAACCTTCGTTTTGTCTCCACGCCGCGCGTGTGCGTAGGCGTTGAGGAACTCGTTGGCCGCAACATAGTCGATCTGACCCGCCGGGGCTGTCTGGGTCGAGGACGATGAGAACAGCGCGATGAAATCCGTCGACCTATCCGGGAATACCTGATCGAGAACCTTTGTCCCGTGAATCTTGGATGAAAACACCTTCTCGATGGAGCCCGTGGACTTCGCAAGAAGCGGCGCGTCTTCCATGATGCCGGCAGCATGGACAACGCCATCTATGCGCCCTTGGTGAGCTTGCGTGGTCTCAACTACGGCTTTCATCTCTGGCAGATTACAGACATCAGCTGCGTGCGCATGCACGGTTGCCCCAAGCTCTTCGAGTTCTTGAACCGCTCGAATACGCCGGGAGTTTTTATCCTGCGGTGCATGACGACGAAGGTAATGCTCCCAATCGTCGCGAGGGGGAAGCGGGTCGCGTGACGTTAGGACCAACGTGCATCCTTGCTCTGCAAGGAGTTTCGATACGGTCAGGCCGATCCCACCAAATCCACCGGTTATCAGATAAGTGCCGCCTGCACGGATCGATGTTTCTCCATCGTCTTTCAAAACCGTTTTCTGGAGCGATTGCTCGTACCTGCGGCCCGCACGGATGACCGCAACAGAGGACGATGGATCCGCGATCATGTCCTCGACCACCTGAACGGTCAGGTCTTCCCATTCCTGTTCAGTCCGTCGGTTTGCGACACCGCCAAACAAGTGACGCTTGGGTTTCTTGGGTATCGTCAGATCAACGGACGACACTGTCAGCCCGTCAATCTCGCGCGGGATCACTCTGACCGGACCCGAGATGATCGCCTTTTCCGGCGACACGAGTTTCTCCTGTCCGAACGCGGCCGCCCCGTTTGTGAAGACCGTAATATGGGTCGGCTTGGGCAGCGTGTCGTCCGCGATGGCCTGAGCTGTGAACATCAGGGAATAAAACCCGTGCTCCTGCATGCGGTGGAAAAAGCTCGAACCGGGACGATGGCTTTCGTCCTTGGTGACCCCCCAGAAATGCGCGATGCGGCTTGGCACCAAACCGCGGGCCAGCATATCGCGGAACAAGAGGTCATAGCCTTCGCGCCCGCGCTCCGGCGCAAGGACATAGGTGGTGTCGTCAAGCCGCGCAAAGCTATCGCCTGGCCACACCTCGACAATAGAATGACCAGCCTCGCGCAAGCGTTTCGCAGCGGCGCTGGCCACGCCTGCATCATCCATGAAGACCAGCCAGCTTTGCAGATCGACCTTGTCCAATTCGTTCCGCACATCCACTGGCGCGGCGGCGTATTTGGGTCGCCACACAGGCGCCCAACCCCAGTTCTCGACGCCTTCGATGCGGGTCAAGAAACTGGACACGGTCTCGCTTTGAGGACGTCCCGGCGCGATGAAGTAACGTGACCTCTGGAAAGCATAGGTCGGCAGCGGAACACGATTGCGGCGCACATCACCCCAAAGCTGATCCCAGTCAAACTCGCCGCCCAAGGCCCAGACTCGGCCCAGAACCTCAAGCATGTGGCGATCATCTTCGATCGTTTCGTCCGGGTGCCGAAGACTCGACAAGACCTGGTTCGCCTCGATGCCTTCACACTGGCGGGCGAGAGCTGACAGCGCTTTGCCGGGACCGACTTCTAGAAAAATGCGATTCTGCCTATCGGCAAGCGTATCCAAGCATTGTGCGAATAGAACCGTTCCTCGCAAATGATCGACCCAGTATTCCGGATCGGTCGCCTGTTCGTCCGTCATCATCACACCGCTCCGGTTCGAGGTGAGCGGAATCTGCGGTGGATTCAGTTGGATTTCCCTGAGGTAGCTACGGAACCGGTCGAGGATCGGCTCGAGCATCCGCGAATGCGCTGCGACGTTGATCGGAATTCGCTGATAGTCGATGTCTTGCTTCTTGAGCTCGGTCTCGAGGGTCATCAGCGCCACAGCCGGACCGGATGCAACGCTCAGGCCCGGGCTGTTGATCGCACCGAGATCAAGCCCCGTCCCCAAGAGCGGCCGGAGTTCCTCGGCAGGAAGCGCAACGGAAATCATTCCGCCGGTCTCTACGCCATCAAACAGCGTTCCCCGCAAATGCACCAGACCGATACAATCTTCGAACGACATGACGCCAGCGACGCAGGCAGCGGTGTTCTCACCCATGGAGTGGCCGGCAAGTGCAGACGGGTGGACACCCCAGCTCATCCAAAGCTGTGCAAGCGCGTATTCGACGATCATGATCAAAGGCAGCTGCAAGGACGGCTGACGCAAGGCTTCTGCAGCTTGCGCTTCGCCGCCCGGCTCGGGTAGCCACAATGCCTTGATGTCGCGCGTTTCAAGCGATTGTAGATGGGCCAGCCCGCGATCCATCCATTCCGCAAAGACCGGCTCGGTCTCGTAAAGATCGCACGCCATTCCGACATATTGCGCCCCGCCGCCAGGGAAAAGGAATGCCACATCCGGGCGGGACAGCGCATTATGTGAATGCACGCGCCGCTGGTCCGCGTTCTCCAACAGCTTGGCAGCATCCAGATGATCGCTGGCCACGACAATGCGACGTTTCTCAAAGGCGCGCCGACCCGCCTTAAGCGTCCATGCCACATCTGCCAGCGGTTGATCCGGGTTGGCCCGCAGATGCGCGGCAAGCTGTTCTGCATTCGCCTCGAGCGCCGCCTTGGTCCGGCCAGAGACCGTGATAATCTGGAAAGGCCAATCGCTGTCTTCGGATGCGATCGCTTCGGGCGCTTCTTCGAGCACCACATGAGCGTTTGTTCCGCCAACGCCAAGCGAGTTCACACCTGCCCGGCGCGGATGATCTTGTTGCGGCCAATCCGTGAGGCGGTCGTTGACCCGAAATGGCGAGGTCTCAAAATCAATGGCGGGATTGGGTTTTTCATACCCGAGGCTGGGCGGCATTTGGCGATGATGCAACGCCATGGTTGCCTTGATCAGACTCGCCACACCGGCGGCGGTATCCAAGTGCCCGATATTGGTTTTGACCGATCCAATCCGGCAGTGACCAACCTTTTCGCTGGTCTCCTCGAAGGCTTGTGTCAGCGCTGCGATCTCAATGGGATCGCCAAGATAGGTCCCGGTGCCGTGACATTCCACATAGTCAATGCTGTCAGCCGAGACCCCTGCAATGCCGTGTGCCTCGGCAATGGCATCAGCCTGTCCTTTGACGGAGGGTGCAAGATATCCGGCTTTTGACGCCCCATCGTTGTTGACGGCGCTGCCTTTGATCACGGCCCAAATGTGGTCGCCGTCTGCCAGTGCATCGGACAAACGACGCAAGACCACAATGCCGGCACCGGAACCAAACACGGTGCCTTTCGCGCGATGATCGAATGCGTGACACTGTCCATCCGGCGATAGAATTTCGTTTTCCTTGTAGAGATAGCCCTGCCCCTGAGGCAGTTCGATGGTGACCCCCCCGGCAAGGGCAAGGTCACACTCGCCATTCAATAGAGACTGGCACGCGTAATGCGTTGCAACGAGCGAAGTGGAACAAGCGGTCTGCACGCCGACAGAAGGGCCATCAAGGTCGAAGATGTGGCTGACCCGCGTGGTCAGGAAATCCTTGTCGTTGCCGGTATGGCGCAACAGGAACATCCCGGTGTTTTCGACGAGGTCCGTGTTGGAACACAGGTTGAAATAGAAATAGCTGCCCATCCCGCAGCCGCCGAACACACCAATGCGCCCGTCGTGACGGTCCGGCATGTGCCCTGCATTCTCCAGCGCTTCCCAGGCGCATTCCAGAAAATGCCGGTGCTGCGGATCCATGATCGCGGCATCCTTCGGCGAAAGGCCAAAGAACTCCGCATCAAAATGGTCGTAGAGGTCCAGAAGTGCCGCAAATGGGACGTAGTCGCGGTGACGCATGAGGCCCGGTGGAACACCGGCCTCGATTAACTCGTCTTCGTTCAATCTGCGAATCGAAGACACTCCGTCCCGCAGGTTGCGCCAATACTGTGCCAGCGATGCCGCCCCTGGCAGATGGGCGGACATGCCGACGATGGCGATGTCAGCTTCTGCGGCCGAAACCGGCGCAAGCATTTCATTCGTCATAGCCGTACCCTATTCCCAACTGTTGGCTACTATCGCACAAATATGATCAAAGTTGGGCGCGCTGCGGCATCGCAAAAGAACTCTTTCGAGAGTCCTTCACGCGCATCATGGCGATGCGAGTTCTGCCTCGGCGTCAAACTTGATCTACCGGCACTATCTTGCTGAAGGCTCAAAGAAAAAAGCGCCGTATCAGCAAAGGGTTCGATGCAGGCACAAGAGTTGCCACGCTGCGTAGCCCTCCGGAATGAAAGCGGAACCCCGCGTGAACGCGGCATCGAGTAATGTGCCACGTAACTTGAGTGTCGACGCCGCAATTACCGGCCTCGACTCCACCCATTGTCCGTGCTCCCGGTCAACCGAACGGCGATAGCGACACCTGAGTAAACGGCAAACCCCAATGGATCCTGTAGGGCAAGAATTGCTTTTTCTTTCAGCGGAAAGGCTGGTTTGTCGTCATTAGCGAGCAATTCTGAATAGAGCGCACGTATTTCATCAACGCCCGCATTCTGACGTCGACGCACACGGATTAGATTGCGCCAACCCTCGACCAAGGGCCATGTGTAGGTTGCGGGCACTCCAACCCGTTCATCCGGTCGGAACGAGAGGCGGACAAACGTGTCGTCAGAAATGATGTCCGGAAAGCTGTCCCATCGCATCCGACCCGCCGCATTGACCGCGAACACACCTGCTCCGGGTACGCCGTGAGTCATGAACGGCACCTTGGAATAAATGCGCGCATAAGCATTGGTGATACGGGACTTTGCAGGAGCTAGGATCAGTGTACCGCTCGCGTAGCGTGGCTGGGATGTTTCGAGAACATCCTGTAACTGGCTTAGAAGTTGCTCTGAAACTTCGACATCCGCATCAAGGTAGACCCGGTTCGGCGCACGAGCCACGTGATCACCGGCATTCAATGCGCCCAGTTTACCGCCTTCCTTGCGATCCAACACCTGAAGGCTCAGCCCTCGTTCAGCAAACAGGGGTTGCATCTCAAGCGCTTTTTCAGTGGTGCGGTCGCGGCTCCCGTTCGAAATCACGATCGTCTCGAAAGGCACATCTTTCTGCCATTCGCTTTGCAAGACCGCGTCAAGACACTTCCCGATCAGCGCCTCTTCGTTAGAGGCGGGGATCAATACGCTGAGCAGCGGCAATGTCACGGATTTCGAACCGTGCGCTCTCTGCGGCATGACAAGACGTTTCCTTTGGGTTCAAGGCAATGCAGACCGACGGCTGCGTCGGCAAAGGATAGTGCCAATTTCATGGTGGCAGGAAAAGAGTACATTAGTTGTCTTTACTTAATGCCGGCCGCTTTGCGTAGCACCTGCCACCTCGGGTTGTCATCGCTCAGGTGCCTCAATGCCCCCCAGCTTCCCCACTTGCTGGGCGCGGCAACATCGACAAACGCATTGAACGGGCTGTCTGTCAGACCGCTCCATGCATCCAATGCTTCCTGATAGATTTCTGCCATCTGAGTGCTGTAATTGAAGGTTTTCAAAAACCCGACCAACCTCTCGTCTTCAACCGCGCCGCCATAAGGGGTCGCGTGTGTACCCCCCTCGTACATGATGAGTTCCAAGCCGTGATCGGATGCAACCCGCGCGTGGTATGGCCAGACGTCTTCGGTAAGTTCCCGCAAAGACCCGGATCGCACCAATTCCGCCGCGTAGCTTTCGACCCCAGAAAACTGATGCGCTTTCACGTATTCACGTAGCGCAACGCGGGACAAACCATCGGCCCGTCCCTCGGCCTCGGCATGGACGGCCGCCTGTTCCAGTGCGTCTCCCAAGACCTCCGGCTCGCCAAGCTCTCCAGCGAAATAGCCAGTTACTGCGTAGGAGTCGAACATGTCGACGGGCGCATGACCCAAAGAGCTTACGGCGCGATCACCGAAGAGGATGGACTGTTCAAGCTCGGGCCATCCGGTGTGCACGGCAACGACTCGGTTCATTCGGGTTGCGGCCTCTGTTCCATAGACATCAGACCAGATTTTCATCACTTCAGCCGCTCGCAGGCCATAAAACTGAACCCAGCCGTCGGCGGTTTCCCCCCAAAGCTTTTCCGCCTGGTCGCGCGCCCAGACGGATTGTTCGAAGATGAAATTCCAGACCTCGTTGGAAAACTCTATATAGGCCATGCGATCCGGCTCGAGGTCGTCTTTGACCGTTTCCGCAAAGCGGCGCACAAGGTCATCGTCGGCCAGATGCGGAATGTTGAACCACGGGTCTGCACCGATACTGTTGGCGAGATTGATCATCACAGGCACTGGAACGCCGCGCCAGACATACGAAAAATCATCCGGAGTGGGCATTTCAGCCCAATGGACGAGAGGCGATCCATTGGTGAACATCCAATCCATGAACCGAACCTGCTCGACCTGACCCAACCGATCCAGCCAATCAGGGTTGAACACCGCACCCGCATCAAAATCGTCTAGGTATTTCTCTGGAATGACTTCGATATCGCGAATCGGATCATCCGCATGAGTCGCAGCAATCGAAATTCCGACCGAACCAGGCCCCGGAGTATAGCGGAACACGAGACGTCCGGGTTCGCGAGTAACCACCTTCGCCCGCCCGGTCACCGACAGATTACCCCGCCCTTCATATCTCACCACGTAACGACCATTTAGATGGCGCGCATCCTCGGATTGATCAGTCAGGATCAGTGCTTCAAGCTTGGTCAGACCATCCGGGATCCGCACAGGCCATCCGTGATCATCGAACACGCCCTCTGCGCGCATGTCGTCGAAATCTGCACCACCCCACCGATCCGGCAAGTGGCCAATCCAAGGCCGGGCAGATTTCATCACATCAATGAAAGGGTGCTGTGTTGACCAGTCGGATATCCCGTTCAGCCCGAACGCGACCCCATTTTCTGCCGACACTGGTTTCGTAAAACCTGACAAAACCAGCATGGCAAAAAGCGCGATGTGGGCCAAAACTCGAGCGTTTTTTAGGAGCATGTGGTCTCCAAGAAAATTACTATCCTCAGATAACAATGAAACTGCATCCGCTTCCATGGGATTCAGCACTACCTTCCGAGGCGTGCTGTAACCTCTCGACGCAAGGCTTCTGCGGCAACCAATCGTTCCCTAGCCTTTTCAACTGTCCAGTCATCACTCGACCAAACGGGTGGATGTTCGACGGGCAAATCCAACCCGATCGTCAATTGGGTGGTTTCCACGTCCGCTCCAGCCGCGCCAAGCCGCTCGCGTTCCTGATGCGTGGCAGATGAACGTGGCGAAATTGTGAACCCTTCATCCGACAATCGTTTCTCAAGTCGAGACATAGCGTTCTTTGAAGGGGATGGTTCCAAATTCGGGACAAACGCCAAGGCGATTTCGACAAAGGTCACGCTGTCCGCAGCATCGACGAGATGAGACACAAGGTCGGTTGCTCCACGTTCTCGCGTCGCTTCATCCAGCGCCGCGTCGGTCGACAGAGCTGCCAAAGCATCAAAGTAGCGACCATGAGCGAGATAAGAGCGAAAAGCAGCCTGCCAGCTTTCCTGCTCCAACTCTGTTCCTCGCAATTCGATCGTCAGTGCAGCCAATGCATCTGGATCAGTGCTTGCTTCGGAAGGTGGGGCTTGCTCAGGCATTCTGTCGCCTAAGGTAATCTCGGCGCGATGGTGTTGGGAAAGCTCTGGGAAAAGGTCAGGAGAAATTTCCGAAATATACGGTTCAATCCCTGGATACAGCAACATTTGCAAGCCAATGGGGAAAGTGGCGAATGTGTTGACCACCGATATCTTTACCTCGCTGGGCGCATCATGTGGGGCCCGCATGGTCGCGATCAGAACATCATGCAAAGGGTTGCACTCCCCGAAACGATGCGCCCCGATGTCAGCCGATCCCAGTAGCATCTTTTCGAATTCAATGAATTCAGTTCGGTCACGCGGCGGAGTGGCAAAATTGGAAATTGCCATTTTCGCCTCTTCGAGCCGACCTTCGGACAGATAGCTCAGGACGGAGTTCTGCGACAGCGTGTCTGCCAAATCTGGGTCCGCCCAATCTGCACTGATTGACGCCCCAAGCCTATTTTCTTTGTTTTCATCACTCCGCGCGTTGATACGTTCCCATACATTTTCGGACCAAGAACACGCTTTTGCGTGCCCTAGATCAGACAACACCACGTCGTCAAATGCGGCAGGTTCGTGCGTTTCCGTCGGCTCCGGAAGAGCCTTGGCCAGACTGGAAAACCCCTGAATATGCGACGTGTCGCTGAGTTGAGACGAGACCGTCCGATGAACGCGGTCCATCACCGAGTAATCAACAGGAAAGAGGTCAGTTTTCACACTTTGGTGCTCAGACCGTTCGGGAAATCTGCCGTCCTCTGGCGGCAAAACCGGCACATAAGCAGGCTGGACCCGGTGATTTTCTTGAACATCAATAATGATGAGTCTCGCATCCTCTAGGAGGACAACTGGTTTGCACTCACAGTCCAGCCCCACCACCAGGCCTTCTGCAGTTTGGGAAACGGAAGCAATGCGATCTGAGTCGATCCTGTCGAACAACCTGCTGTCGTCCAGAGACGTAATGGCAGGCGAGATGCGAAGAAGGAAGGATTGCGCGCCGAGATTTTGCATGTGCCACTCCTGCACATCCTTCTCCACTGCAACGGTCATGCGGGTAAAACTGCCATGTTCGCCGCCGCGCAAAACACCCGTGTTTGCCGCTGCCGAAAGCGGGAAAGCACAGCAGACAAATACCAAGGCAAAGCGAAACATGTCAGCCATTGGCCTTCAACGTCCGTAGTGCGTCGTCCAACGTCGCAAAGGCAGGGCGGAATTGGTGCGGAATGGCCTGTCGCGCGACTTCGAGGCACATTTTGGGCGGATGCTGGTGCAAATGCGAAACAAAGACTTCCTTGATCGTGCGATAGAAATTTATGTCTTCATCTGCGGCAGCCTTCACTTTGAGAGCAAATGGCGCGACCAGGCAGTAGGCGAGAAACACGCCCAGAAATGTTCCGACAAGCGCCCCGCCGATCAGTTTTCCCAAAACTTCAGGCGGCTGATCGATTGATCCCATGGTTTTGATCACACCCAAGACGGCGGCAACAATGCCTAATGCAGGTAAACCGTCGGCAATGGATTGAAGGCCATGCACGGATTGCTCAAGGTGGTGTTTTGTTTCCTCGATCTTTCTGTCCAAGAGCTCTTCTACCTGCATCGGATCGTCATAGTTCATCGACGCCGCGCGCAGCGTGTCACAAATGATGTCGAGCGCGGCATGATCCTTTTGCAGCTTCGGAAACTGGGCAAAAATCTCGGATCCCTGCGGGTCGTCGATATGCGCCTCCAGACTGACGGGATTTTTGCGTGCCAGATGGATCAGTTGATACAGCACCTTCAACAATTGGTTGTAATCCTCTGCCTTCCACTGGCTGCCTTTAAAGACCTTCAGGGTATCTTTGCCGGTCTGTTTGAGTGACGCGAAGGTGTTACCAACTGCAAATGCGCCCACGGCCGCACCACCGATCATCATCATTTCGAATGGAAGCGATTTGAGGATGATACCAAGCTTGCCACCCGCCAGAAGATAGCCGCCAAAGACCATGACAAAGGTGAAAGTGATGCCGGCCAGTGCAATCATCGCAGGCTCCCTGTGTGCTCGTTGTCCGGATTACATCACGACGAAATCGGCATGCAGCGCCCCTGCCGCCTTGATCGTCTTGAGAATGTCGATCAGATCATTCGGCGTGATTCCCAAGGCGTTCAGACCCGTGATCACATCAGAAAGCGTTGTACTTCCCGGAACTTCCGCCAATGAGACCGCCGGCGCATTGCCTATTCGAGCCGAAGATCGCGGAACGACAACGGTTTCACCTTCGGCAAAGGGGTTGGGTTGTACGACGATCGGTTGCTCCTCAACCGTTAGCGTCAAATTGCCTTTCGACACCGCGACCCGCGAAACGCGCACATTCTCGCTAATCACGATCGTTCCAGATCTTTGATCAACCACGACCCGTGCCAGCGTATCCGGTTCGATCCGGAGGTTTTCGATCTGAGCTAGAAGGTGGGAAGGCGAGTTCGCCGAAGTGCTTTTCAAGTCGATCGCAATGGTTCCAGCATCCACCATGGTGGCAAGGCCCGCGCCTGCCGCCACGTTGATCGCGCGTTCTACGCGGTAGGCGGTCGAAAAATCGGGGTTCTTCAGCGCGAGGACCAACCTGCCCATCGCGCCGAACTCGAACGCGACTTCCCGTTCCACTGTCGCGCCCGACGGGATGCTTCCTGCGGTAGGAACCCCTTGAACAATCCTTGCAGCTTCACCTTCGGCGGCGACTCCGCCAGCGATTATGGAACCTTGCGCCACAGCATAGATCTGGCCGTCTGCGGCATTGAGCGGTGTCATCACCAATGTGCCGCCCCGCAGGCTTGACGCGTCTCCGATCGCGGAAACGGTGACGTCGATGCGACTACCGGCGCGTGCAAATGGTTGAAGCTCTGCAGTAACGATCACGGCGGCAACATTTTTTGCCCTGAACTGTTCTCCGGTGACATTGACGCCAAGCCGTTCAAGAATATTGGACATAATGTCTTCGGTAAACGGCGCGTTTCGAAGCCCATCGCCCGTGCCGTCAAGCCCGACGACCAATCCATAGCCGACCAGATCGTTGCCGCGCACCCCCTCGAAGTCGGCCAAATCCTTGAGTCGCACTCCTTGGGCACAAACGAGTCCGGGAAAGAGGATCAACAGAAATGCGAGAACTGTCTGCCTCATCTCAGGTACTCCGCCAGCGATACGCGACCCTGTCGGGCTGCAATGCGATAGAAGACATCGAGCTGTTGTTGAGCTGCTTCAAATTCAGACGCGGCCTGGAACTGATCAACCCCCAGTAGAGACATGCGATTCAAATCAGTGCGTTCCAGCTCGTTTTCAGTTTCAACCCGGGACGCCTCGATCATCATTTCGATCAATCCGACCCCGGCTCTCTCTTCAGTCAGGGTTCGGTCTGTCTGAACGAGGGTCTTGCGTGCTTGCTCAAGCAGGTCTTGCTGGTCACTCACGGCAAATCCGAGAGCCGGTTCTGACGCAAAAACCGCTGTTGCCAATCCCGCCAATAGTTCACGGACACTATCGCTATCTGCGCGCAGACCAAAGGTAACGGTATTCTCTGGCCCGATCGAATGTTGAGCAAACCCAGAGACAGAGCCCGAATATACATTGGTCTCAAACGGGCCTCCCAGAGTCTCGAACCATCCCGCGATTGCGTTCTTTGCCGCATCAGGCGTCATCGGTCCGACGATGTCGTTGCGCAGCATATCCAACAAAGTCTGACCATCAAGAAGTGGCTTTGCGTCGGTGGCAGAACCGGACAAAAGAAAACGACCAGCGATCTCCGTGCTCAGGGCATTGACCGTATCGACAAAGACCCGTTCCGCGGAGACCGACAACGTCTTCAGTTCCGACGATGTCTGTATCTGTGACGCAAGTGCTAGGTCACTTGCCAATTGGCTCGCCTGATTTTGGATCCGGTCGAGAAGCTGTTGTGTGGCAGAGGCAAATACGGCTGCTTCGGCGATGCCGCGCTGATGCTGCTCAAGCAATTGCGCTTTGCGATCGAGCAAGGAAATCGCGAGGGTCGATCCACCAAGATGCCTGGTTTTTTCCTGTGTAATACCAGTTGTCGCTTCTTGTGCTGCAGTTTCCGCAGAAATGCGAAGCCGGGCCTGGAATTGACCAGAGAGCATGAACGTTGCAAGATCGCCGATGGCACGCATGGTTTGTTTCCTTATATGCTCAATAGTTCGGAAAGCATGTCGTCCACGACCTGAACGACGCGGGCATTGGCGGCGTAAGACTTTTCGAGTTCGATCAGCTTTTGCAGTTCTTGGTCGGTATTGACCCCGTTGCGAGCTGACGCCTGACGAAGATCATCAAGTCTCGTCGCCGCGCTCTCCTCTGCATCCACGAGACGAAGCCGATCTGATGCTACGTCATTCGATAGGCTGTGAAGATGACCAACCAGTGAACGAGGGTTTGTACCAAGAGCAGGGGCCGAAGGAATGCGAGCAAGGGATATTTCGGAATGAAGGTTTAGAAGCAAGTCACTTTGACCTGCATCGCCTTGCTGGAGTGCATTGAGGCCGTCACGCCACCGCCAGATTTCGGGGCTGGGCGACGACAACAAGTGATTCAAACGAATGCGACCAGCGAGTCCTGTGATCGCCGCCGGGTCGAGTTGCGCGCCATCATCCGTGAAGACCCCGAGATCCCCAGTGCCGAGGGTTTGATCCGGTCCCCCTGCACCGAACCGTTCGATCATATCTCGGGCAATCGCGTCCAGATGGTCATGCGCATTCGGCGCAATCAAGTCGCGTATTTCAAAGAGTGCTTCGAGCGATCCCCCTTTCAACATGCCGGTCCCCGGTATCTCGACAGTTTTGTCGTTGACGGAGAGTTGTGAAACGAGCCCGTTGCCGACTGACATATGCGGCAAGACTACAGGCGTCGGAGTGAAGCCAAACTTCGCCGCGCATTCGTCAAGAAGCGTGCGGCCTTGCGTCGTAAAGACAGCAATCGCGCCACTGCCCCGTTCCACGACATGCAGCGGGACGAATTTGGACAACGCCTGAAGCGTGGCGTCGCGCTGATCGAGCAATCCATGAACGTCTTGTCCGGAATGCTTAGCCGACATGATATGAGTATTGATGTCTTCAAGTTGTGCCAATCCCGAATTGATGTCCGCAACGGCACTGGCGATTTTGGCATCTGCCTCTGATCGCAGGTCAACCAGGCCTTGACTGGCCTTGTTCAGAGCCAAGGTCAAAGCTTCGGCTGCGGAGGACACGCTTTTCAATCGTGTTTGCGATGACGGGTCAGATGCGGCGGATAGCAGTTCTGATTCAAACCGTGTGAGTTTTTCTGCGATGGAGCCTATAGTGTCGATGCTGCCGACCAGTTGTTCCAATCCCGTTTGAAACGCGGCATGTGAAGAAGCCGCTGAATGCTCCGCGATGGCTAGACGTGTTTGATAAGCACTGATCGGGTCACTGTACCTAGTGACTTGCGCGACGACGACGCCACCGGATGTTTGCCTGGCATTGGTCGACAAGCTGACAGCGCGTCGCGCATAGGTTTCGTTCATCGCGTTGGCGACGTTGGACGAAACGACGGTTGTCGCGGCGGCATTTGCAAATAATCCACTGACGGCGTTGGAAAGTGCACCAGAGAGTGACATGGCAATGTCCTTTTCGGTTTCAGCGATCAGCGTTTGATATTCGTCGCTTCCTGCAGCATCTCATCCACGGTCTGGATCACCTTGGCATTCGACGAATATGCGCGTTGGGTTCGGATCAACTCGGTCAGTTCATTGGCGATATCGGTGGCCGATTCCTCGAGCGCGAAAGACAGGATGTCCCCGGTAGACCCATTGCCAGCATCCCAGAGAAAGAAGCTCCCGCTTTCTGGGGTCGGCATGTAGAGTTGGCTGCCGGCTGCAGCCATCCCGTTCGGGTTGGGGATATCGACCAAGGGCACCTGGTACAGCGTACGTGTGGTGCCTGTGTCGTAGAATGCGTTGACAAGTCCGGTCTCATCCACTTCGACCGAGGTCACCTTGCCCACTGGCGCGCCATCACGGCTGACATTGAACGGTGCAAAAATGTCCGACAGTTGCGATAGACCTTCGTTCAATCCCGGTCGGCCGATATTGATGTCGATCGGTCCGCTGGGCGCTGTCACGGTTAAAACGCCCGTGACCGGATCATACGGGTCGCCGGTTACATCCGTCACGTTCAGCAATGTGCCACCAAGCGTGCGGGCGTCGTCGAATTCAAGATCGTATTCGCCAATCACCGTTGCCGGATCGGCGCTGTCAACGACCTGGAGGTTCCATTGGTTCGATGTACCGGTCGCGGGAACAACAGGCGTAAACGTGAATTCCAATGTCTCGGCACGGCCAAGGTTGTCGTAGTATTCGATCGACTGCGTCAGCGGCGTCCCCAATGCCCCTTCTTCTGTTTCGGTAGCAGGCAGGTTGATGCCCAATTCGATACGGGTCGTTGGTTCGCCGCTGAACTGGTTGACGCTCACCCGCACCGGTTCCAGCGCTTCGCTCGTGGCACGGGGATAATTGGGAATGCTGCCATCTAGATTTGCCGGCCATCCCAAGAGAATCTGGCCGGATGCCGTACGAAGATACCCGTTGGCATCAGTGCGAAACGAACCCGTCGTGGTGAGGAACATCTGTGGCGACTCGGACCCGGCAAGAACCTCGGTCGCTTGTGCGACAGGCAGGAATCCCCGACCACTGACCGCAAGATCGGTCGAATTCGACGTGGTCGTGATTGCGCTGTCCTGATCAATATAGCGCTGCGTCGTCGTTCGGACGCCACCGGCGGTATAGGTGCCGCCACCAGAAGTCACGACCATCGAATGAAAATTGGCCTCGACCCGTTTGTATCCGGGTGTCTGCGAATTGGCGATGTTGTCGGAGATCGTCGCCAGACGGGTTGCGTGTGACGCAAGCCCAACCACGCCTGCACTGAGAGAGGAAGAAATCGACATAAGACGCCTTTCTGGTGTGATGCTTGTCTTGATCACATCAGTAAGGCCTGTGCTTTAACGTCGGCCTAACGGCTAAAAATTGATCTACTTTGCCAGCCTCGCGTCAAAACCGCAGGAAAACCAACTCGAGCCGATTGTTGCGTGCGCCCATTGGGTTCTCGACGACGGGTTCTCGGTCACCATAGGCCGTCAATCTGCGTAACCGATCACGCGCGAACCCGTAACCGACCAGCAAGTCCGAGAAGGCGAACGCGCGTTCGGCTGACCAATCCCATGCAGGGTCTTCCAGACGCACCAAAGGGACTTTTGCGGTGTGGCATTCAATCGCGACATCGTTTTCGAGGAGCTTGCTGGCTTCTCGGACCGAATACGCAATGTCACGCATCAATTGCGTCGGCTCGGCTCCATTTGTGAACAGGGGATCATCTTCAGCATCGAAGAATTCAAGAACCAGACCTTCGTCAGTGACACGGGTGACGACGTGGCGAAGCCATTTGTCCTCAAGCATGCTTTCTCCGCTCAACCCGAGCAAAACATCCTGCACTTCTTTGAAGGTGAAATCCTGCGCTTCGACTTCGTCGGAAGTTGTCTCTTCCGGGATCTCTTGCAAAGCGCTGGCACCAACCCCCATGCGCGGCAAGACGTCGGCTGCAAAGACGCTGTCCCCCATGAACATGCCGTCAGAGCCACTTGACAACCGACTGATCGGGGCCGTCGGACTGAAGTAATCCGCAATACCCTTGCGTTGCTTTTCCGTGGTTGCGTTCAACAGCCACATCAACATGAAGAACGCCATCATAGCGGTAACGAAGTCGGCATAAGCGACTTTCCAGGCACCCCCATGGTGCCCGCCAGCAACGATCACTTTCTTACGTTTGACAATGACTGGCGCGACATTTCTGTCGGTCGCCATACCCTACTCTCCTTACACCCCGCATCTGAGATAGCAGGAGTACGTAAACCCATCGTTAACACCTAAAAATAGAGGCGTTTGATGCCAGCCATCACCCACCAAACCGGTGCGGCGAAAAGGGCATCAGGTTTTGGTTACTGGGTTGATCCGCAATAAGACCTGCTACAAGGCGACCGGTCTTGGGACCGGCCGTCAAGCCGACATGCTGATGGCCAAAAGCGGTGTATACACCTGTCTGGCGCACTTGCCCAATCAACGGCAGACTGTCCGTCGTCGCTGGGCGATGACCCATCCAGGTCTCTTCCCGGTCGAAAGCGAGATTTGGAAACGCGTCGGCAATCTTGCGACGCAGCATTGCAAATGGCGCCTCGGACGGCCCGGCAACGAGCCCACCCAATTCGACGATTCCGGCACAGCGCAGTCCCATCTGCATCGGCGTGGCGACGAATTTTCCAGATGAAATCATTGACGGTGCTTTGGGACCTCCAGCGGCGTTGCGCATGACGATATGATACCCACGCTCGGTCTCAAGCGGGATATTCAAGCCGAGCCGTTTCATCAGTGACTTCGACCAAGCGCCGGAGGCCAGAACGACGCTGTCTGCCTCGAGCACTCCATTCGATGTAACGACGCGAGGCGCTTGCTGGACCTGAGTGTCGATATCCTCGACACTGGCTTGCAGAATCCGGCCGCCCATCGCCTCGAAATCACGGGCAAGAGCCGCGACATAGCTTCCCGGATCGGTGACAAATCCATGATCCTTGACCACGGCTAGGCATTTGATCTTGGGCCCGAAACACGGATCGAATTCTTGCACTTCCGGGCCTTCGATCAGAGTCGGCACAAACCCGTGTTCGCGGCGGAGTTCCCAAGAATATCGGTCCTTTTCGAACTCCGCACGGGCTTCGTATGCGAACACGTAGTCGCTTTTTCGAAGGTACTGGCGGGCCTCCAAGCCTTCGGTCAGCGTGTAATGCTGGTCAACCGTATCTACGGTGATGTCCGTCAGATCGGCGGCAATCCGGCGCGTATCGCGGTCATTTGCATGCTTAAGGTAACGGAAAAGCCATGGCGCAAGTTTCGGCAGGTAAGACCAACGCAGGAACAGGGGCGAGTCCGGATCAAGCAGCATCTTCGGAGCTTTGGTGATCAATCCCGGCGTTGTGACCGGCACCATCGCGCAGGCGGCCAACAGCCCGGCATTGCCAAAAGACGCCGCCTGACCGGGACCGTCGCGGTCAATCAACGTGACATCCAGGCCAAACCGGCGCAGCCAGATCGCGCTGGACACGCCGACAATTCCGGCTCCGATGACAATGGCGTGCTTGGTCATGTCGCGTATCCTGTGCGTAGCGTTGGCGTAAATTCGGCAGATCGCACGATGGCACGGCGACATGCTATATTCCAGATCACTTGCGTTGCATTCTCATCGTAGCTGGCCGACTTGAAATCACATCTACTCATAACAGCATTAAGGAAACGGAGGGCATCGTAATGCGTGAAGTTCTGACAAGTGTTGCGCTCGCACTGGCGTCGGTCAGCGCCAGCGATGCGAATGCCGAGATCTTTCACCGTGAGACAATTCAAAACTTTCGCGCAGTGAGCATCGCCTACGATGCACTTGTCTGCGGCATTTGGGTTGCCAACGAACGCAACGAGATCGTCCTGCTTTCGACCTTCGGCAAGGAACTGCGGCGCTTCGATACCGGGATGCGGTCGGTTAGAAGCCTTACGGTCGATGGCGACACCATCCTGATTGCCAGCGGCTGGGGCGAGTTTCGGCGGCTGGATCGCAATGGGCGCGCTGTGGAGGCACCGTTTCGACTGAGCCAGACTCTCTACGATACCGAAGGTTTGCACCGGGATGCCGATGGCAGCTTTCTCGTTGTGGAAGACGACCCTTCTCGCCTGTTGCGGATTGCACCCGACGGTACGGTGCTGATGGAACTCTTCGGTGACAGTTTCGATCCGCCGATGACGGAACCTCAGGGCGTTACCCGCGATCCTTATTCCGGGAACATGCTTGTGGTGGACGACAACGAGGGTCTGAACAGCCTTTTTGAATTGGCCCCCGACGGGCGCGTCCTGTCTGTTTCACCGCTGTCACAATACGGGTTCGATGCGGAAGGCGTGGCGCTTCAACCCGAGACCGGGACACTCTATGTCGGGTTCGACGGCGGGCAGGCGCTGGCGATCTTCGACTGGATTCCGTCAGAGATCACCATCGACACGCCGCTCGACCGCGGGCCGGATTGCGCCTTCTCCTAGCGTTGTGACTCTGCCGGCCCCGTGGCGGGAGTCCCGAAACGGATGTTGAACACCAAGAGTCCGATCACAGCGACAATGCCTGCGATATTCAGCATCAGCATTCCGGGCCAGAGACAGGCCAATCCTGCGCCTACGCAAAGCGCGCGCATGACGATCCCGAAGGGCCGTTCCATGCAGCCTTGTAGCCCAGCCGACAGGGAATATACCCCGAACACACCAAAGCAGAACACCTGGATCATGAGCGGCCATTCACCGGACAGGAACGGGGTATACGCAAAGAGAACTGGAACGATGTAGAGGCCCTTGGCCAGCTTCCAACTTGCGACACCGGTTGCCATCGCCGGTGCCTTGGCAATGGCGGCGGCCGTGAATGCCGCCAAAGCGACTGGTGGCGTCACGTTACTGTCCTGCGACAGCCAGAAGATGATCATATGCGCTGACAGCAATGCGCTTGTCGCGACGGCAGGCGGCACAACCAGATCACGCAGCGGGGCCGCGATCTCAAGTGGAAGCGATTGGATCAACCCTGCCGCTTCGGCGTAGGTCACGTCTCGGCTCAGCAATTCGATCTGCTCCGGAACTCCGAACATGAGGACGGCCTTGGCCGCATCTGGCAATGCACCCGCTGCAAATTGGGCGATCACGAATTGGTCGCTGATCATGCCAGACAGGGCAGGCGCAGACAGAGTTGCCAAAACGATATAAGCGGCCGTCACGGGCAGACCCATCCCGAGGATCAGGCTGGCCAACGCGATCAGGATCAAGGCGACCATAATGCTGCCACCGGCCCAGCTTGTGATCATCAGGCTGAAGGTGTTCCCGATCCCCGCCGTGGCGATGACGTTCACGACCAAACCGACCGAACACAGAAGAACTGCCGTCAGGACCATGCCTTTCGAACCCATGACAAAGGCTTCGAATACGGCTTTCGGGCCCATTCGGTTCTTGGTCAGCCAGCTTGAAGCAATGACCGCTAGAATACCAAACACCGCTGCATAGGTCGGCGTAAAGCCGGCGACCAGTAGTCCGATGAGTGTGCAAATCGGAATGATGAAGCTGGCGCCACCTTCCCTGAACGCAGAGCCAAGCGTCTGGCCTTCATCCGGTATCGGCTGAAGGTTGTTCCGGCGCGCTTCGATCCGGACAAAGAAGGCGACCGACAAGAAGTAAAGCAGTGCAGGCAAAGCCGCGACAGCGACAATCGTTTCGTAGGGAATCTGCGTGAAACTCGCCATCACAAAGGCGCCCGCGCCCATGATCGGTGGCATCAGCTGCCCCCCGGTTGAAGCTGCGGCTTCAACTCCGCCCGCGAACTTGGGGGCAAAGCCGGCGCGCTTCATCAGCGGGATAGTAATCACACCGGTGGATGCGGTGTTGGCAACCGCAGATCCCGAGATCGTGCCCGTCAGGCCAGAAGCGATCACCGCCACGATACCGGGGCCGCCCACCAGCTTTCCAGCAACGGCACGAGCCATGTTGATTACGAATTCACCGGCTCCCGAGCGCAGCAGGAAAGCGCCGAAGATGATGAACAAAAACACGTATGTCGACGAGATTCGCGCGATCGTCCCGAACATCGCATCATCGCCATAGATTGACCGGAAGGCGACGGTTTCCGCGCTTAAACCGGGGAAAGAAAAGACGCCGCTAACGAACTGGCCCCAATAGGCCACGTAGCTTAACGCGAAAATGATAAGGATGGGGATGATGATACCGGCAACACGGCGCGTCAGCTCGATTGCGCCGACAATGGCGACCGTTGCGGCAATCCAATCCGCGGTTGAGAATTTTACACCCCGATCATAAATCGCGTTTTCAGCCTGAGCGAGCCAAACGGCAGACGCGGCAACCGAAATACCTAGGGCAAAATCCAGGGCGAGCGGAGCAGTTCTGCCAGAGGACCCGCGCCACATTGGATAGAGCAGAGCCGCCAACATGGCGAAGCCAGCAAAGTGAAACGCGTTGCGTTGGAGTTCGGAAAGAACCGGGTCAAAGGCCACATAGATGTGACCCACCGCAATCACGAAACAGATGACCGACAGCGCCTTGTCCGCAAGCCCATCGAATGAACGGAGTCGTCCTCCGTCCTCGTCTTCCTCAGTCTTTGACATGGCCCCACCCAAACGTCAGTGAACCAGCCCACGTCACAGACGCGAGCTGGCTGAATTCGTGTGGATTATTTTGCGATCAGACGATCAGGAATGTCCAAGCCGACTTCCTGATAGTAGCGCAGCGCACCGGGGTGCAGCGGCAGCGGCAGGCCGGCAATGGCACTCTCGATGCTCATTACCTTGGTTGCCGGGTGAATCGCCTGCAGGAACGGCAGGTTCTCGTAGATCGCCTTGGTCAGCTGGTAGACATGCTCTTCCGGGATGTCTGCATTGGTGGCAAGGAAGTTCGGCTGTGCAACGGTCTGCACATCCGCGTCCTGACCCGGATAGGCACCTGCCGGAATGGTGTACGGCGTCCAGAGACCGCGGCCAGAGTCTGCCGTGGCCATTTCTTCCTCGGTCAGGCTCAGCAGGGTTACGCTATCACCCGCCGACGCCATCAGCTGGCTGATCGCGCCAACCGGAACGCCGCCCGGTGCACCGATACCTTTGACCTGACCGTTCTGCAGCGCTTCGGCCGAGGGGCCATAGCCGCCGTAAACCAGTTCGTAATCGGTGTCGATGTCGACGCCGAAGCCGGACAGGATAGTGCGGTTCGAGCCAATGGTACCCGAGTTCTGCGCACCCATGGCCATCGCCTCGCCCTTGAGGGCGACCATGTCCGCCAGCGTGCCTGTTGTTGCCACGTCAGACGACACCACGAAATGCTCCACGTTCTGCCAGAGCATCGAAACGGAGCGCAGGTTTTCCTGCGGGCCAACTTCTGCGATTGGGCCTGTGCCTGTCGCAGCATAATAGCCGAAAAGACCCTGAAGAATGCCGAACTGCGCTTCGTTTTCACGGAGCAGGCGGACGTTTTCGCCCGACCCGGCCGAGCTGATGGCCGACATGCCGATTTTGTGCTTCGGCTCAAGCTTGACCTTCACCAGTGTCGAAAGCGCAACGCCCACCGGATAGTAGGTGCCGCCTGTCGACGCGGTTGTCAGAACATAATTTCCGCCTTCGTCCTGCGCATGCGCAGCGATGCCGGAAAGAGCAATGGTCGCCGCAAGAGCGGCGGTCTTGAAGTGTTTCATATAATCCTCCCCATGTGCGCACTTGAACTGCGCTGAACGGGAGCATAGCGCGAAATTCACATTTCGGTAGGAATCATTCCGCAGGCTGGCAACACCACGCCTTGCGGAAATCCGCAGAGATCAATCGAGCAGCTTGGACTTCTCCAATCCAAGCTTGACGATTTTCTCATTCAGCGTCCGCCGACCAATGCCCAGCGCCTCGGCAACCGCATCCATTCGTCCACCGTGGTTCGAGATCGCCTGCGAGATTAGAGTTCTCTCGAACCGAGCGACGGCTTCACGCAACGTCGCTGGGACATCGTCGATCAGATCATCCGTCCTCAGCGCTTCGGCCACAGACCCGCCACCACGACGCGCCGCAAGTACCCGGCGCTCGGCCACATGCCTCAACTCGCGAACATTGCCCGGCCAGGAATGGGCCAGCAGCGCCGCCGCATCTTCGGCGGTTATCTCGATCGGGCTGATTTCATAGGTCTCACAAAACTGGCCCACGAAATGTTCGTAGAGCATAACGATGTCCTCTCCCCGGTCGATCAACCGGGGAAGCCTCAGCTCGAACGTGTTGAGGCGGTACAGGAAGTCTGCCCGAAATTTTCCCGCCTCTACCAACGGCGTCAGGTCTTCATTGGTCGCAGCAACGATACGGACATTCGTTTGAATCTCCTGATCGGCTCCAACTGGCTGGATGACACCAGTCTCCAAGGCCCGGAGCAACTTGACCTGAACCTCGTTGGGGCAAGCCGCTACTTCATCAAGAAACAGCGTCCCGCCATCTGCCTTTCGGAAACTGCCCAATAGTGTATCGGCGGTTCCGAACATCTGCTCTTCGACACGGTCCGGGGCCAGTGAAGCGCAGTTCAGTGCAACAAACTCCTTGTCCCGGCGCGGCCCCAACCGATGCAACGCGCGGGCGACCAGTTCCTTTCCCGTTCCTGTCTCGCCAGTGATCAGCACAGGCGCATCAGACAGCGCGAGATCAACAGCCTCGGCCTTGAGCTCGGCCACCCGCAAATCGCTGCCCAGAAGCACGCGGTCCAACCCGGAAAGGGAAACAAGCTGTTCCCGCATCCGTTTGGTCATGTCCGAGAGGCGATGCTGTTCGGCTGCATGTTTGAGGACCGTCAAAAGGCGGCGCGGCTCAAAAGGTTTTTCAAGAAAGGAATAAGCGCCTGTTTGAATCGCATCCACGGCCATTGGGATATCGCCATGCGCCGAGATGAGGACCAACGGTGGTGACGGTCGATTGGCCATCTCATTCAGCAATTCAAGCCCGGACATGCCCGGCATTCGGACATCCGACAAAACCACATCGGGCGCTGTTGCATTAAGGCGGGTCAGCGCAAGCTGAGCATTCCCGACGGCATCCACCTCCCAACCCGACCGTTCAAGCAGTACCGCAAGGGACTGCCGCATTTCGGCGTCATCGTCAGCGATCAGGACACGGAATTGCTCAGGCATCAACAGACTCAGTCTTAGGCAGTGTTATTCGGAATAGCGCACCATGAGGGACGTTGTTTTCCGCATGCAGCGTTCCACGCATTTCGTTTATGATCTGACCCGAAATCGCAAGCCCAAGCCCCATCCCTTTGCCTGAAGGCTTCGTGCTGAAGAAGGGTTTGCTCAGGTCGTCGATGTTGAGTTCACCCAATCCCGGACCGTTGTCTGCGACGGTAAGTACAACGTCGTCCGCCTCTACAGACATGGAAAGCCGCACCTTGGCGCCATCCGTTCCGTGGGTTGCATCAATCGCGTTGCGCAAGAGATTGACGATCACCTGCTCGAACCGCTCGGGCCCACCGCGAACGGCGATCGCGTCTTCTGGTAATTCCAGAACGATCTCGGTGCCGGCGTCGCGGGCTGTATGCTGAACCAATTGCACGGCCGCGTGAACAGTATCCTGCACTGTAAAGTTAGTCGCGATAGTGGCTGACGTGCGTCCGAACAGACGGAGTTGATCCACGATTCTCTGCATTCTGTCCAACAAACCGGACAATCGAGGCCAAAGCTCATTTGGCCCCGCATCCGCCGCGATCTCTTCGGCGACCAGATAATTGCGCATTGCAGAAATTGGTTGCCCCAGCTCATGGGTGATTGACGCCGATAACTGCCCCAAAGCCGCAAGCTGCTCTTTCTGCGCCAATTCAGTACGTGCGGAAGCCAGCTTTTTCTCCGCGATGTGACGCTCTTCAATTTCTCGGGTCAGGCGATGCCTATCCGCATTGGAAATCGTCAATGCGTTTCTCAATTGTGCCGCCCGATAAATGGATGCCGCCACCGTCAGCAGCAACAGCGTCATCAAACCACCCGCAACATAGAGCAATGCCTGACGCCGGGAATTGCGCACTTCGGACAAGAGATGTAGCGACCAGTCTTCTTCCTCCAAAAAAGCCTTGGTCCAGACATAGGCGGTCCCATCCAATCGCGCCCGGCGTTCGCTCTCGGGCGCCCAATCAAGGGGAAACAGGGTCTCGTTTCCAAATTGCTGCTGTTCTTCGAGGGTGCGCCTGTTTCCGTCCGACAGAGGCGACATGTAGCCATAGATCAGGTCCGGCTCAGAACTGGCCAAGACCACCCCACGTTCATCCACGACCAGCACCAACTCCCCGCTACCCGACAATGCCCGGCTCAAGTCATTGAACCCGATCTTGACCGCGACCACTCCATGAATCTTTCCCTCCGCATCGCGGACAGGTTCGGCAATGAAGTATCCCGGTCGCCCGGTGGTCACACCCACCGCAAAGAACCGACCCGCCGCACCTGCAACTGCATCGCGGAAATAGGGCCGGAAGGTGTAGAAATTTCCGATAAGGCTGTCCGCATCACGAAAGTTCGAAGACGCGACAGTCTTTCCATTGAGGTCGAGAACATAAATGAACTCGGCGCCCGCCCTGTTTGCTATATCTGCAAGGATAGGGTTCAGCTTTTCGGTATTGCCCGAGACCAGCGCCTCCAGTGTGCTCTCGTCGATCGACAGAACGTAGGGCAGATGCTCCAGCCGGGTTAGCGCATCGTCGATGGAGGATGCAAAGAATTGTGCGCGCTCTGTGGTCTGCGCGGCTTCGGTGCGCAGGAAGTAGGACGCAAGCGCGAAATAACTGGCAATCGCCACAGCACAAAGTCCCAACACGGCCGCAAAAATGTAAAAAGCCCGCCGAGGTGCCGGGTCTGTTGCAAAAAACGGTGGTTTGCCGAGCGTGTCAGTCATCCTTCGACCTATAGCCAAGGATTACGGACAAAGTCAGCGATAAAAGCCTAGCTTATTCCGCGACAACAGGATCCGAGCCTGCATCGTTCTCACTGAAGAAACCAAACGCGGGAGTTGGCGCGTCCTTTGTAAATGACGGCTTCTCATGAAGGGGAAAGGGCTTGGGCGCCGGATTTATTCCGCTGCGGCGCTGATGGCTGTTGTTTTGTCAGGCCTTCAGAAAGGCTAGTACCTCAGAAAGCAACGCTTCGGGCGCTTCCTCAGGAATCGCGTGGCCACATGGGAACCCGCGTCCGCTGACGTGGTGCGCTTTGTCTTTCCAGGTCGCAAGCACATCATAGAGCTCTCCGACCACGCCCTTATCCCCCCAGATCGCCATAAGCGGAGCATTCACCATCTGATCGGCATCCGCACGGTCATGTTCGAGATCGATCGTTGCCGCCGCGCGGTAGTCTTCACAGATGGCGTGGATCGTCGCGGGGTTGAGATATGTTCGTAGGTATTCCGCCATCACATCATCGCAAACAGCACCCGCGGTCTTGACCTGCCCCCCGATGTGACGACGAAGGAAATACTCCGGATCCTGACCGATCATACGTTCGGGCAAATCCTCGGGCTGGATCAGGAAAAACCACCAGAAATAGCGCGTAGCGAATTCCTGATTGGTCAGGTCGTACATCGTCAAAGTCGGCGCGATGTCTAGCACCACCAGACGGTCAACCGCGTCGGGATGATCAAGTGCCATGCGATGGGCAACACGCCCGCCGCGATCATGCCCAACCACTGCAAACCTCTCATGGCCAAGCGCCCGCATGAGCGCAACTTGATCCTGTGCCATCTCGCGCTTGGAATAGGGCAGATGCGGTGCGTGGCTTTCTACCTTTTCGCTGTCTCCATACCCCCGCAGATCCGGCGCCATGACCGAATAGCCCGCCTTGACCAGATCCGGCGCGATCTTGCGCCAGACGACATGTGTCTGCGGATGACCATGCAGCAAGAGCACCGGCGGGCCGTCTCCGGCGCTTGCGAAATGGATGCGCACGCCGTTGACGGTCTCATCCCGCAGCGTGAAACCATCCAGAAAGCGCGAGGCGGTCACACTCAGACACCGTCCAGAAGGGCGTCTGCGATCGCGGTGCCGCAGGTGACGGTGTCAGCCTTGCCGCCAAGGTCCGCGGTACGCAGCGCATCTTCGGCCAGCACGGTCTCAATCGCGCGCACGATGGCCGCAGCGGCTTCTGTCTGACCCAGATGGTCGAGCATCATTGAAGCCGCCCAAATCTGACCAACCGGGTTGGCGATACCTTTGCCTGCGATGTCGGGGGCGGACCCGTGGACCGGCTCAAAGAGCGACGGGAACCGGCCTTCGGGGTTGATGTTTCCCGAAGGCGCGATCCCGATGGTCCCCGTGCAAGCTGGACCGAGGTCGGAAAGGATGTCGCCGAAGAGGTTCGAAGCGACAACCACATCGAACCAGTCGGGGTGCAGAACAAACTGTGCGGTGAGGATGTCGATATGGTATTTATCGACCTTCACATCAGGATACTGGCCCGCCATCTCCTGAACGCGCTCATCCCAATAGGGCATGGTGATCGAGATTCCATTCGACTTGGTCGCTGAGGTCAGGTGACCGCCGCGAGACCGGGCAAGATCAAAGGCGTATTTTAGAATACGGTCGACACCGATCCGGCTCATCACCGTTTCCTGAATGACAACCTCACGGTCCGTGCCCGGGAACATACGCCCACCGACAGAGGAGTACTCACCTTCGGTGTTTTCGCGCACGATCATCATGTCAATGTCGCCGGGTTTACGACCGGCCAGAGGCAGCGGCACACCAGACATCGCGCGTGCCGGGCGCAGGCTCACATATTGGTCGAACTCGCGCCGGAACTGGATCAGAGATCCCCACAGCGAAACGTGATCCGGAACGATCTCGGGCCAGCCAACCGCCCCGAAAAAGATCGCGTCGCTTCCGGAAAGCCGGTCTTTCCAGTTCGGCGGGAGCATTTCACCGTTCTTGACGTAGTAATCGGCGCTGGAAAATTCGTGATCTTCGAAGTCGAACCCAAGATCGAAACGGCGCTGGGCGGCTTGCAGAACACGGACGCCTTCCGGAGTGGTTTCCTTGCCGATCCCGTCGCCGGGAATGACTGCGATCTTGTAGCTGTTCTGAGCCATCGGAAAGGTCGTCCTGTTTCAAAAGGTTGCACAGCAGACGCTGTCTTGGCGAACAGGTATATCTCGGGCGCGAAGCTCTGCAAGCCCGGCGCCCGAGAGGGTAGGTCTTAGATGTTCTCGCCGCGGATTGCCTCGCAGACCGCCGCCGTCACTTCCTTGGTTGTCGCTTTACCGCCGACATCAGGGGTGAGGACGCCTTCTGCGCACACCTTTTCGACCGCACGCATCAGACGCGCCGAAGCCTCGGCCTCGCCCAGATGATCTAGCATTTGGCTGGCGGTCCAGAATGTGGCCACGGGGTTGGCGATACCTTTTCCGGTGATGTCAAAGGCCGACCCGTGAATCGGTTCGAACATCGACGGAAAGCGGCGCTCCGGGTCGATATTGGCTGTCGGCGCCACGCCAAGCGAGCCTGCGAGCGCACCTGCCAGATCGGACAGAATGTCGGCATGCAGGTTGGTTGCGACAATGGTATCGAGCGATTGCGGGTTCTTGACCATCCGCACGGTCATCGCGTCGACCAGCATCTTGTCCCATGTCACATCGGGGAATTCCTTCGCAACCTCTGCCGCGATCTCGTCCCACATGACCATGCCAAAGCGCTGCGCGTTCGACTTGGTAACAACAGTCAAAAGCTTGCGCGGGCGCGACTGGGCCAGTTGGAAGGCATAGCGCATGATGCGTGTCACACCAACGCGAGTGAAGATGGACACTTCGGTACCTACTTCCTCGGGCATACCCCGGTGCGCACGTCCGCCGTGGCCGGAATATTCGCCTTCAGAATTCTCACGCACGATCACCCAATCGAGGTCACCAACGTCCACCCCACGCAGAGGTGAGGTCACCCCCGGAATAATCTTGGTCGGACGGACATTGGCGTATTGGTCAAAGCCCTGGCAGATGGGAAGACGCAAACCCCAAAGCGTGATGTGATCGGGAACATCAGGCGCACCAACGGCTCCGAAATAGATCGCGTCGAATGGCTTGAGCTGCTCAAGCCCGTCTTCCGGCATCATCTTGCCGGTCTTTTTGTAATAGTCCGAACCCCAATCGAAGGTCGTGACATCGAAACGCACATCTCCCGCGCGTTGTGCCAGAACCGAGAGCACTTCGGCTCCGGCGTCAATCACTTCTGGCCCGATGCCATCCGCGGGAATGGCAGCAATCTTGTAAGTCCGCATCACGATCTCCTGGTAGATTCTCCGCACGCAGATCTCTGCTGCGCGGGACGATTGGCGCGACAATCGCAACTTGACCCAGGCAATACAACGCGCCAATGATCATATAAAAAAATGAAATAATGGTCTTCGTATGGAACTCCGGCAACTAAGATGCCTGATCGCGGTCGCAGACACTCTGCACTTCGGAAAAGCCGCCCAAAACCTCGACATGCTTCCCGCATCGCTTGGGCGGCATATCAAGCTGTTGGAAGAAAACCTGGGAACCCGCCTCCTCGTCCGAACGACGCGCAGCGTTTCACTCACGGAACCGGGCCGCGTCTTTGTCGAAGCGGCTCGCGATCTTGTTGAACAGGCAGACCGCTTGGAAGCAAAGTTCCGTGACAGCCATCAGGATCAGGCGTCGATTTTGCGCATCGGTGCCATCGACAGCGCCGCCGTTGGTCTCATGCCGCAACTGTTGCCGCATTTCCGGGAACGCCATGCAGACATAGATGTCGAATTGCTGGAACAGAAAACCATCCGCCTGCTTCCGCGCTTGCTTTCGGGTCGGTTGGACATCGCGATTGTGCGCCCGCCCGAAGTGCGGGACAGTCGGCTTATTTATCAACACCTATTCTATGAAACTGCAGTTGTTGCGGTGCCTTCAAGCCATCCGCTAGCAGATCGCAAACGGGTATCCATTCAAGACATGGCAGATGCGCCATTGATCGTCCCGGAACGCAATTCACGTCCGCACAGTCATGACCTTACGATGAAGCTTTTCCTTGAGGCCGGACTCCCTGCACGCGTCGCGCAGATTGCAGAGGAAAAGCAGACGATCGTCAGCCTGGTCAGCACAGGGGTGGGCCTCGCAATTGTACCGCGCTGGGCGTCGCGGTTGGCGGTGGGTGGTGTGAGCTTTGTGTCGCTCGACCTGCCCGAAAGCGCCCGAAACCGTCTGGCCGTGTCTGCTGTATGGGTCCGGGATGCGCGTCACCCGGCCCGTGATGCGTTTCTCGCCGTGCTTCAGGACCGATTGGCGGCTCTGGCAGAGACCGCTTGAACCGGCCTATTGCCACGATTGGTCAAAAAATTTGAATAATCATTGCACTCAAAGAACACTTCTTTTGCCTTGAATTCGTGATTTCCTTGACTGTAGCGTTATGTACATGCGTCGCGGGTCGGCCCGCTAGGGCAGCAACAAGTAAACCTGCGCCCGAACAACGCACACAGTGGAGGAAAACAATGAAATTTACTGCTTTGACAGGGGCCGTCGTGGTCGCTGCCTTCTCGGCTACCATGTCTGTCGCTCAGGACCGCACAGGCTGGCCGGAGAGCTTTACCGTTGGCACCGGCTCGCAGGGTGGCACCTATTTCGGGTACGGCTCCGGCTGGGCCGGGATCGTGTCCGAGGTTCTGGGTGTTTCCGGCGGTGCGGAAG
>JAUHVK010000094.1 GCA_030425145.1 Alphaproteobacteria bacterium
CAACGGTCAGGCTGAGGGCCAAGTCAATCGCCTGAAGACCCTCAAGCGCGCCATGTACGGTCGCGCCGGACCAGAACTCCTCAGAGCCCGAATGCTGCCACTGCGCCACACAGATTGAGGCAGAACCGCCCGAGCCCGCCGATGCCCGAGATGGCGATCGTGTCGCCCGGACGGGCATCGGTCATCTTGAGGCCCTTGTAGACAGTAACCCCCGCGCAGAGAACGGGCGCGATTTCGTTGAACCCGATATTGTCGGGCAGGTGGCCGATGTAGTTGGGATCGGCCAGAACGTAATCCGCAAACCCGCCATTTACCGAGTACCCGGTGTTCTGCTGGCTTTCGCATAGCGTTTCCCAGCCGCCAAGGCAATGGCGGCAATGGCCGCAGGCGGTATAGAGCCACGGTACGCCGACGCGGTCGCCCTCTTTCACGTGGGTCACACCCTTGCCCACCGCCGAGACAAATCCGACCCCTTCGTGGCCGGGAATGAACGGTGGCTTGGGCTTGACGGGCCAATCACCCTCGGCGGCGTGCAGGTCCGTGTGGCACACGCCGGAGGCCTGAATGGCGACCTGTATCATGCCGGGCTCGACCTCGGGGACGGGTACTTCCTCGATCCGGAGAGGCGCACCGAATTCGCGGACCACGGCTGCTTTCATCGTTTTTGACATCTTTTCTTCTCCCTTAGAAAAAACCAAGCTTGTTTGGGTTGTAGCTGACCAGCATGTTCTTGGTCTGCTGATAATGGTCGAGCATCATCTTGTGGTTCTCACGCCCAATCCCCGATTGCTTGTATCCGCCGAAAGCAGCATGGGCGGGATAGGCGTGATAGTTGTTGACCCAGACACGGCCCGCCTCGATCCCGCGGCCCATGCGGTAGCAGCGGTTGGCGTCTCGGCTCCAGACACCGGCACCCAAGCCGTACATGGTGTCGTTGGCCAGCGCCAAGGCCTCGGCTTCGTCCTTGAAGGTTGTGACCGACACGACAGGGCCGAAGATTTCCTCCTGGAAGACGCGCATCTTGTTGTGACCCTTCAGGATCGTGGGCTGGATGTAGAAGCCGCCTGCTATGTCGTCCGAAACGGCGGCCATACCGCCACCTGTCAGCACCTCGGCCCCCTCTTCGACACCTATGGTGAAGTAGGACATGATCTTGTCACGCTGCTCCTCGCTGGCCTGAGCGCCGACCATGGTCTTCATGTCGCGCGGATCACCCTGTTTGATGGCTTTCACCCGCGCGATGCAGCGTTCGATGAAGTCCTCGTAGATGTCTTCCTGGATCAGAGCACGGCTGGGGCAGGTGCAGACTTCGCCCTGGTTAAACGCGAACAGCACGAAACCCTCGACCGCCTTGTCGAGAAACGCGTCGTCCTCGGCCATGATATCCGAGAAGAAGACGTTGGGCGACTTGCCGCCGAGTTCCAGCGTCACCGGGATCAGGTTCTTGGTCGCGGCCTGCATGATCTTGCGGCCGGTCTCGGTCGAGCCGGTAAAAGCGATCTTGGCGATGCGCGGGCTTTCGGCCAGCGCCCCGCCGACCTCGGCACCGTAGCCGTTGACGACGTTCAGCACGCCGTCAGGCAGCAGGTCCGCGATCAGTTCGGCCAGCACCAGGATTGCTGCGGGGGTCTGCTCCGCGGGTTTCAGCACGATGCAGTTACCCGCCGCCAAGGCCGGGGCCAGCTTCCAGGCGGCCATCAGGATCGAGAAGTTCCACGGGATGATCTGGCCGACCACGCCGAGAGGCTCATGGTAGTGATAGGCCACAGTGTCCGCATCGATCTGGGACATGGTGCCTTCCTGCGCCCGCAATACCCCGGCGAAATACCGGAAATGGTCGATCGCAAGTGGAATATCGGCGGCCGTCGTCTCGCGGATCGGTTTACCATTGTCCCAGGTTTCGGCCCGAGCCAGAAGATCGAGATTTTCCTCCAGCCGGTCCGCGATCTTGAGAATTATGGTCGCCCGCTCCGTTGCGGACGTGGCCCCCCATTGCGCCTTTGCGGCGTGCGCGGCGTCGAGTGCCAGTTCCACGTCGGCAGGACCTGATCTCGCGACCTGACAGACTGTCTGCCCGTTGATCGGGGTTACATTGTCGAAATAGGCGCCGTCAACCGGGGCAACGAATTTGCCGCCGATGAAGTTGTCGTACCGGTCCCTGAAGGGCGAGACACGGACGCTTTCGGGTTTGCTCATCTCGTTCATGGTTTTCCTCCGTTGATTGACCGGAACCTCCTCCCGGTCCGATATCAGCATGCCACAGAGGTATTGGGGGGCGAATAGAGCCAAGTATGGCTGATGGGCCGCTGTGTCTCAGCAGTGAGACAGCTGGCCGGTCTTACCTTTCGATTCCGAGCCGGCGCATCTGCCGATAGAGCGTGGCGCGTCCGATCCCGAGCATCCGTGCCGCCTGCGAGACGTTGCCATCTGCGCGGACCAGTGCGCGGACAACCGCAGCCCGTTCAGCCTTCTTGAAGCCCGTGGGGCCGTCGTCCCGACCAAAAAGGTCCACTGTCGGACGGGGTTTGATCTGTCCAGTCGGCTCAAGCCCGAACATGCGGCGCGCGGTACGGGTAGCACCGATCACCAGATCATCTCCGTCCACGGCCAATAGGGCTGTTGCATCGATCCCGTCCGGGCCTGCCATGATTATCCGCGCATTGGGGAAGGACGATCTGAAATGACAGTTCTCGATGACCTGAGCGTACTGGGACACCGTGTTAGACAACAGCCGGTTGAAGCCTTCGGTCTCGTCAACGCGCGCTGATGAGACATCGAGTGCCGCAAGAATGTGTCCATCCGCCCCGAAGATTGGCGCATCCATGCAGCTGAGGGCCGTGTTCCGCGCGAAAAAATGATCCTCGCGATGGATGGTGATCCGGCGCTTTTCGGCCAGGCAGGTGCCGATCCCGTTCGTGCCCTCGTGCGCCTCGCTCCAGTCGGCACCGGGGTGAAGACCCCAGTTGCGAAAGGTTGCTGCATCCGCATCGGCGCATCTGAGGTCGAGCACGATCCCGGTTGCATCGGTCAACAGAACCCCGCAGCCCGAGGCGCCGACAAGCGCGAAAAGCTCATCCAGCTTCGGCGTCGCCATTGCGAGGAGTCTTCCGAGTTCGTCCCGGCGTCGAGCCAGTTCGCTGCATTCGATCAGATAAGGCGCTTTGTCATTGGCGGGATCAAGACCGTGATGCTCCATCGAGCGCCGCCAAGATGCCGCCAGAGGCGAACGCGCCGCGTCCGACCCGGATTCGACCACGCGGATCACCTTCTCTACATGATGCGCCTCCCGTCGCATGATGTGTCCTCCCGTATAAGGCAGGCAGCAAAGGGCGAGAGCAAAGCGCTTGGGGTTGCGCGATCCACGCCCCTCTGAAGTCTTTCTCGCGGATCATAACACATTCAACGGTGATGTCACGTTAACTGGGTGCAACAAATGCATTAACTGCATACGGGTTTCTTCACGCCCTACTGGCGCGCGAGTTATGAAGGTCACCTTGGCCGCCAGCAAAATCGGCGAAGTCTTCTGCGGCCTTCAGTTCGTGGTGCGCCACATCCGATAGCGTCCTTGCCCGGTTAGCTCTCGGACCAGACCCCGCGCTTCCATCCAGGCGAGGTTACGCTGGACCGCGGCGCGGCTCGAGTCTGTAAGGGTCTCAGCCATCGGAGCGGAGACTAGGGGCCATTCGGTCAGCAGGGCGCGCAACGCGCGTGGGGTCTTGCCCGAGAGCGAGGTCATGTCGGCTGCCGCCCTCGCTGACCATGCCTCGATATCGTCGAGGTGTCGCATCGCGGTCAGACACGCCGTCTCCATCCCGTCAAGCCAGCGCGCCAGGCGGTCCGCGGGCGGACCACCGGCGCGAAGCCCCCCTGCCCCACCCATAGCCAGAGGCGCAAAGACTGCGCCTTTGCCCTCGGTGGCCGCGATCCGCACAGCGGTGATTGCCGCTTCCATTCGATCGCCCTGCTGTCCGAGGCCCGCGAGGCTCCAAAAGTGAAAGCCCACACAGGCGCGGGTCACAGGGTGAAGATCGGCGGCTTGTGCCATCAGATCCAGCCAACCGCCCGCGCGATCCGCGAAGGCCTCGGCTTGATCTGCCATGTTCTCGGGATCGCGGCGATCGAGAAAAGCAGACAAGTCCACCTCTGGGCCTGGCCCCCCAGTCAGACGACGCAGCGCCCAACCAACACGCGCGAGTGCCGCGGTGTCGTCTTGCAGGCCGGAAATGCGCATTGAGATCCAGAGCGCCAGCCGATCCGGGCCGATGCGGTCACCCACGAACCAGCTGAGGTCGGCAGCCTCGATCAGGGCTAACCTGTGCCGCCATCCTTCCGGGCCGCGCTTCAGCCGGTCGTCCAGCGCGCCGACGCGACCGGCCACACGGGCAAGTTGCGCGGCATGACCCGCTTCTGCTTTCCGCCAGTCGTCGAGGGCCTCGGCTTCACGCGGCTCGGCCCGTGGTCCCGGGGGCAGATAATCCGGCTCCTCTTCCATGGGACCGGGCAGGAACCAAAGATCGCCCTCGGGCGACTGTTCCACCTCCTCAGCGTCGAGGAAGAGAGTTTCAGATTCATCATGAAAGGCAGGTGCTTGAGGCTTCATATGTGCAAAATACTGGAGTTTTGCATTTTACCCAAGGGTTTTGTCAGAGTGCACCCACGCTTCTTATATAGCACGCACAGGCGATGGTCGACGAGGGCTCTCTGATCGCGCTCGCTGCATAGAAACCAAGGGCTTTACGTTGAGCAGGGCCACAGAGAGCGCCCTTGCATTCGTTTTCAAACGGTCGTTTAGTAGCGATACCTTAAATTGCAAACGGCCCGATTTCATGCCCCTGATAGGCTACGCCCGTGTTTCCACAGAGGATCAGACCCCCCTGCCCCAGTCTGAGGCCCTGCAAACTGCGGGTTGCGTCGAGATCTTTGAAGAGCACGCCTCGGGCGGCAATCGCGCGCGCCCGGTGCTGGCACGCGTGCTCGAACGTGTCCAGAGCGGCGACACGCTGGTCGTTGTGCGGATCGACAGGCTTGCGCGGTCTCTGTCGCACTTGTTGGAGGTGATCGAACGTCTCGAGGCCAAGGGGGCTTTCTTCCGCTCGCTCCAAGACCCGATCGACACATCCTCACCACAGGGCAAGTTTACGCTGCAGGTT
>JAUHVK010000095.1 GCA_030425145.1 Alphaproteobacteria bacterium
GGGGATTCTACTGCTGGAACTCCGAGGTGGGGGCAAAGACCCTCGGCATGGCGAGCTTCTACTTGCGGGCGGTGTGCCAGAACCGGAACCTGTGGGGCGTCGAGGATTTCCAGGAGATCAAGATCCGTCACTCGAAATACGCCGCGTCGCGCTTCGCACATGAGGCGGCGCCGGCGCTGACGCGGTTTGCCAATTCCTCGCCGCAGGGGTTCGTGAACGGCATCAAAGCGGCGCGGCAGCAGATCGTGGCGCGCAGCGACGAAGATCGTGCGGATTTCCTGCGCAAGCGCGGCTTCTCGAGGGCCGAATCCGGCAAGATCATCGAGAAGGTACTGATGGAAGAGGGCCGCCCGCCCGAAAGCATCTTCGACTTCGTGCAGGGCATCACGCGGCTTGCGCGCGACAAGACCCAGCAGGATGCGCGGCTCGACATGGAAGGGCGCGCCAAGAAGCTCCTCGACCGCGTTGGTTGAGGTGGCGACCGGAGGCGATATCGCCTCCGGTCTCGTCCCTGTTTCATCGATCTGCTACTGTGCCCGACACGTTTAGGTGTTGGAAGTACGCGCATGGAAGAAATTGATTGGTCAGATCGTGCATTTTATGATGACGGTGAATGGGTTACCTGGTCGGAAATCGACGAGCAGCTTCGCTACAAGGAGTGGGGCGCAAAATACCCGAACGCGATTAGGTCTATGATCCCATATTTTGAGGATCTCCTGTCCCTCGCGGAAAGCTACCACCTCGAGACCGGCCTTCACCTCTCTGTCTACGGCGATATCGGTGAGCTGTTTGGTGCTATCACGTATGGTATCAAGCTGAACAAGACCTATGCCCAGGGTGCTGACGGAAGACTTGGCAATGATCATGTCGAGGTCAAAACCATTACGCCATTCAAGACAAAGGATGTGGTTGTGGTCGATACAAATGGGCATTTCAACAAGCTATTGGTTGTAAAGATCAACGAGGATTTTCAGGTCTCGGGTCGGATGATCGACCGAAAAGATCTTCCAAAGCGCGAAGGGCGCTACTTGCGGGTTCGATGGGGCGATTTACCAACGCCGAAATGATCGGCCCGATCAGCGACAGAGAGTCCGAGGGGGCGGTTTGGTCTTTGACGGTTTGAAGCGGGGAGAGAGGCTCTCCGCACCGTCGGAGATATGCCCATGTTCGACCTTACTCTCCAAACTCAGCCGGAAACACAGAAGACAGGTTTGCCGCCGAGCTTCCTGACCGTTCTTGCAGATCAAGACTTGCCGTTCGCACTCACGACGGCTTGCCATGCGCCCGCAGCTCTCATGTCCGGGCAGGCACACCCCAAGGTACTGGAGCGGTTTGCCACGCTGGCCGAGGCCATGCAGGGGGCAATCGTTCACGCCGAAGATATCACACCTGAAGACGCTCCGCGCATCCTGGCAATCCTCGATCGGGAGGGCCGTCTCGTTCTGGCCGGAGCTACCTGTGATGGCGGGGTCGCATGGTGCCACCCGGTCTCGGATGCCGCCGAAGCCCGCGCCGTCGTGTCCGAGGCAAGCCAGACCCGCGCGCAGGCCATACGAGCGGCCGAATGGCATGAACATGGCCTCGCGCGACGGCTGCGGCATCACGCCGACCTTCTCGATGCCCGTCTTGTCGATCCGCTCTGGCGTGTCTTCGCGTCTCGCGCACTGCAGATCGCGGCGTGACGCCCGAGAGTCAGAGAAGGGCAGGGGAGGATGTGAGCCTGCGAGGACGAGAGAGCCTCGGGGTTCAGATCCCTTTCCTCATTCCGGAGTTTCCAATGTCCAAGATCGAACCCACCCTGGCCGCGCCGATGGCGCCGTCCAGGATTGATTTCGCTGCCGTGCTGGCTCGGCAGTCCGAGCGTGACGCGCGGATCGCAGCTTTGCGTCCGGCCAACAAGGAGCGCCTCTTCGATGGCCTGACTGCCGCCGGCATCACCCATGTGACGGTGAGCTTCGACGGCTATGGCGATAGCGGCCAAGTTAAAAGCATCGAAGCCTACGCTGGCGAGACCGAAGTTGCTTTCCCCAAGACCGAGATCGCCTACGCCGCATTGACCTGGGACGACCCGGAGGTCGAGATGCGGGCGCTCTCGCTCGAGGATGTCGTGGAGCAACTGGCCTACGACTTGCTCTCCGACACCCATGGCGGTTGGGAAAACAACGACGGCGCCTGGGGCGAGTTCTGCTTCGACGCGAGCGCTCGCTCCATCCACCTCGAGTTCAACGAGCGCTTCACCTCGTCCGAACTCTACGCACACGATTTCTGAGGGGGCGGCGATGGCACATCCGTATCACCACGCCCTGTCCTCGGTGAAGAAATGGGGCGGCACGGTCGAGGATTACCTCGCCGTGCATTCCTGGTTCGACCAGAGCAAGGAGATCACAGCCGATTTTCGGCACCGGGCGTTGCGTCACCATGCCGAGGGCATCTTCATGGCCGAGACCATCTTTGGTCCGACGCTTACGCTCTCGACCGGACGCATCATCCCGACCCGGTGGGTCGGCGAGCAGCATGTTAAGGAGGACCTCGGCTTCATCCCGAGCTTCGCCGATTGGGTGAAGGCCATTCGGCCCGAGCCTTGGATGGGTCGGACCGAACGGATCGAGGCTCAGGTCGATCCGTATCTCGCTTCGCCCGTAGTCGAGGTCATGTGACATGACCGATCCCACTTATCGACGTCTTGGCTTGCCGCCGACCGCTTCGCGACTGGCAGTGGTTCGCGCGGCGGTCCGGGCGCTACACCCCGACACGCGCGCTGTTTGCAGTCTCCGGCTGGCGCGCAAGCGCTTCTACCGGCAAATGCTCTGCGCTCATGCCGCACGACAGGCGGCAGACGACACGTCGATCGGCTGATCGCTCCCGGCCGACCCTTCCAATCCAGTACTCGGCCTTCTGGCCGGGTCTTCCCCATTCAGGAGGTCCCCATGGCGGATTACTTCACCCATTTCTCATGCCTGCTCGACGTCGGCACTCCCAAAAAGGCGGCCCGAGCACTCGCGCTGTTTCACGATCTGCGCGCTGCGGATCAGGACGCCGACGGCCCGGATATCGCTGGCTTCGATCTCGTGCACCAGGATGCCCCCGAGGGCAGCAGCCTCTGGATCCATGACGACGAACACGGCGATGTCGAAGCCGTCATCCGCTTCGTCTTGCGGCTCGCCGAAGACCTCGACCTCACCGGCCTTTGGGGGTTCCAGTATGCTCTGACCTGCTCCCGGCCGCGGCTCGACGCCTTTGGTGGCGGCGCGCATGTCATCGATCTCGGCGCACGCAAATCCATTGGCTGGACCAGCAGCCAGGAATGGCTGGCCGCTGCGCTGAATGAGGAGGGCGTCGATGCCTGAGCTCATCTGCACCACCGTCTACCAGTTCCCCGAACTCTCGGATGCGGCCAAGGAAAAGGCGCGCAGCTGGTATCGCGAGCTTGGCCCCCACGACGATTGGTGGGACGCGGTCTATGACGATTTCGAGCGGGTCTGCGACATCCTCGGTATCCGCCTGAAGACCACGCCCCTCCGCCTGATGGGCAGCGGGACGCTGGCCAAGCCCTGCATCTGGTTCTCGGGCTTCTGGAACCAAGGCGACGGGGCCAGCTTCGAGGGCTATTGGTTCCACGCCAAGGGTGCGGCCGCGCGCATCCGGGACTACGCCCCGACCGACGCGACGCTGCAGGGCATCGCCGACCGTCTGCAGGCCATCCAGCGCCGGAACTTCTACCAGCTCGCCGCCGAGGTCAGCCATCGTGGCCGCTACTATCACGAATACACCATGTCGATCGACGTCACGCGGGACAGCCCGACCTGGCAGCCGCCGACCGAGGACGCTGAAGAAATCGTGACCGAGGCGCTGCGTGATCTGGCCCGCTGGCTCTACCGCCAGCTTGAAGCCGAATACGATCACCTCACCTCAGACCAGGCCATCGAGGAGGGAATCATCGTTAACGAGTATACGTTCACGGAAGGAGGGCGGCGGTTCGGGTGAGCGCGCAGGCAGTTCATTTGATCTTTACAAGGAGGTCATATGATCTATATTCGGGCCAATGGAGGACGCCATGTACGTTGCTGAGAAAATTCGGGAACCCGCACAGGTCAACGCCGTCGCGTTGAAAGCTTATGCCCGCGTGGCCGATGCCTGGGGTCTCAGTCTCAAGGAAGCGGCTGGCCTTGCCGACATGTCAGAGAGCACGTGGAAGCGCGCCAAAAAGCCGGATTTCGCGGGGGAACTGACCAAGGATCAGCTTCTGCGGCTCAGTGCGGTGATCGGCATCTACAAGTCGCTCGAACTCTACTTCTCCGAGCCGCTCGCGCGAAGCTGGTTCACCCGACCGAACACCGGCCCGCTGTTCGGGGGCAGCCGTCCGGTTGACACCGCCATCGAAGGTGGCTTGCCGCAGATCCTCGCGGTGCGGACCTATCTCGATGCGTTGCGTGGTGGGGCATGAAGCAGACCGAGGTTTCAGATCGCGGTCTCGTTCGTCTCCTGCCTGCCACCTACCACAAGCCGCCATCCCTGCGCGGTCTCGTCGATACCGATGACGAGATGGAGATCTTGGCCGAAATCGAGGGCCTGACCAGCGGCCGTCTTCTGGCCGAGCGCGGGCGTAACCCGCATCTGGACCCGCGCGAGCTGGCCTGGCAGCGCCGCAGCCGAGATTTGCGCATCTATGGCGACAGTCATGTCAACGCGGCCTTCACCTATACCCGCGCTGGCGGAAACCGCTTCAACACCGAGGAGCGCGGCGCGTGGTATTGCGCATGGGACGTGATGGTGTCCGTCAGCGAAGTGGCCTGGCACCGCACGCGCGAACTCGGCTTTACCGGGAGCTTCCATGACAGCGCCCGCTATGTGGAACTGCTGGCGGATTTCATCGGCATCTTCGACGACATGACCGACGAGCCGGGCCATCCGGCTCTGCATCCCGATCCGGCCGTCGGATATCCCGAGGGCCAAAGCCTCGCCCAGCATCTGCGCCGGGCTGGATCGCGTGGCCTGATCTACCCCTCAGTTCGGGCTCCCGCGCCGGGCGGGAATTGCCTCGTCTGCTTCGAGCCCCACGCCATCCAGAACGTCCGGCCTGGCGCGTCTTGGGATCTTGTTTGGGATGGGACACCGCACTACTCGCTTACGGCCGTCGGCTGACGC
>JAUHVK010000096.1 GCA_030425145.1 Alphaproteobacteria bacterium
CGACCCCGAAAGCAGAAGATCTCTCCACCATGGGGATCGCGCCCAAGACCTTGCTGGATCTTCAGCGACAGCGTGTTCATGCCGCACCGCATGTCCGTGACCCCTCCTGCGATCCAGACCGTGACGCCTGCCGGAAATGCGATCATTGCGGGTCCACCACACAAAGCAGCCCTGCAAGCGTCGCTGGGGCAATGCTTGCGGGGACTGTCAGTCGCCGCCCATTGGCCAGAGTTATCTCGATGGTTCCATCGCTGCGGTCATGATCTGTCTCGGGCTGAACGGGGATGGGGCGTTCCGGAACCAACTGGACGAATGCGCCTTGCTCAGCGCCCTCACACCACGTCCCTTCGCGATACGCCCACCGCCACAGGCTGAGCAGCGATCGCGACACCCCGTAGCGGCGCGCGGTGGCTGACCCCTGCCGGACCCCTTCAAAGCTCTCTTCGACAATCCGGAGCTTGTCTTCATCAGACCAATGCCGCCGCCGCGGCGTGTCCTCCGGGGATAAAATCTCGACGTTCGGAAAGTTGCTTAAACATGACATAAGCCATGCCTTAAGGCTAATTCCTCAATCCGCTAAGACGGCTCTCGCCGAAGGCGTACCATTAAATGTGCATAAAATAAATATAGTTTCAGATATGCATGCTAAATGTCTAATATGAAGGGGAAAATTAAATGTAACAATTTTATGTACTTTTTATTTCAACCGCGCCTCATGGTATTAGTCTTTCGATATTCATTTAATCTTTAGTGAATGTTACCATTAGGTAAAAAATATCTTAAACCAAGCGGGCAAAGAAAAAGGCAGGTTGAAACGATGTCATCCACTACCCGCTCTAATCGTATAATCAATATCAAGAATTCGAATGTGTATCGCGTTGATTTTGCGGGCCAGGGTTCCGCACTCCTCGCACACAAAAAAGACGGTCTGTCCAAGCAAGTTCTGAAATGCTTGGAAAGACTTACCGTCGCGGTTACCAATACACTGGATATCTCAGGCTGTCTGATTTATCTCCGTCATAGAGAAAGCTACTTGGTGCTTGCGTCCTCGAACGTGGCCTCTGAAGTCAAAAGCAAGGTCCCGTTCATCGGTAACTTGAGCGCCAATTTCCAAGCTTCGATTGATTTTGAGACGTGTCCGCTTTCCCACCCAGCCTCGATTTTCCCCGAAGCTGAAAAGCTTTATCTTATTGAATCCGATAGAATAAAAGAAGATACCAGCGTTGGCTTGCTCGTGGCTTCTGAACTGAAGAACGATCAATTGAATGATATCGACACACAGTTTTGCGAGGCTACACTTGGGCTCGTTCGGCGCGTGTTCAGGTTTCGCGAAAACCTGCAAGAAAAAGATTGGGCAAACTTCGATCCTTGTCAGGACATTGAAGATATCGGCGTCTTGACCGCATTTGCCATCCGCCTTGGATGCCGCGTCAACAAAGTCGCGCTGTTTAGCAAATACCTTGAAACTGATAAATACTTTGCAAGCTGCGGATTGGAAGATGAACATTCCCCATCCGCTCACTCCATGCGATTCATTGGAAAACAATTTGTAGATTTTTTCAGGCACGAAAGTGATTTCCTGGAACCTGTATTGGGACAAGAACTCACGCGCCAAACATATTTGAGCGCTCTTCCTTTTAATCCCTCCAAGCCAGATTTGGGATATCTGGCTATTACCAAAGATACCTCTGAACAAATGACCTTGAACGACTTAATTGTTTGCAAAGGTATTCTGAGTCCGTTGGCGTTCGTTCTACACAGTTATCTGGAATGCTGTGACGGTGCTATGTGTCAGATCGGGCGCGCAACGTACAAAACCTAACAAAGAGCGAAGGTGCGGTGTGCACTCAAAAAGCCCTACTCTTTCGCTTTCTCCAAAGTGTGGGCTTGATCGCTTTAGAGCGCAATTGACCTAAGCCCTCGACCGAAGACTGAAACTCTCCCACGGTTAGACGCAATCTCAATGTGTTTTTGGATTGTGTTATTTACTGGGAAGGACGCGCGTGAACGACCCAAGGTCAGCCCCCTCGCAATTGCTCTATTGGCTCTCGCGCGATTACCGCACTTGGCTTGATCGCATCTGGCAAGAACAGCACGGCTCCCCGCCCCCATGGACAGCGACCGGCAAGCGATTGCATAAGGCTCACGTGGACCGCGCCCATTTGATCCAGAACCCGCCACCGATCCACGGCGATGCGCATTTCATGCGCAGGGACGGCTTGCATGAGATCGAGCGGCGTTTCCATGCTGAACTCGTCGGAATGGTTGGACCCGGTCATCCGTTTTTTACCCTTGGGGACGGGATTGACATTGATGCCAAAGAAACAGTTGGGCCTGTCGCCTCCTTCGCTCCAGGGCATTTGCTGACCATCGCGGCGACACGGGCCGGGAAAGGCACAAGCCATATCGTGCCGAACCTGCTTATGTATGCCGGGTCTACCGTGGTGATCGATCCTGAAGGCGAGAATTACGCGCTGACCCATGCCAGGCGGCGCGCCTTTGGACGCGTTGTACGGATCGATCCCTTCCGGGTGACGGCAGAGGTCGATCCGGTCTCGCCCTATGCGGGCTGCAATCCGATGAAGTTTGTGGAGGGCGAAGGCGATGCCCGGCGGCTTGCCTCGGTTCTGCTTGGCGATGCGCCGAAGGGCGATGGCCAGTTCTGGCATGACGAGGCATTGAACCTTCTGTCCGCCGTGATCCTCGCCTGCGTTCTGATGGGGCGGGATCAGCTCAGCGATGTCCGGGATGTGCTGACCGCCTCTAACGCGGAGCGCAGCGACGGTCCGTCTGACCTATTGAGGGGTCTGACGGCCCTTGCTGATCGTACCGGGGAGCCGGGGCCAAAACGGCGGCTCAAGAGCTTCATCGGCTATGAGGTCAAAATGCAGTCCAGCATCCTGGCCAGCATCAACGCCAAGATGAGCATCTGGGACACGCCCGAGATTGCCAAGGCGGTGAGCCAGACCGATGTGCCGTTCGGTGATCTGAAGCGGGACGTGGTGACCGTCTATGTCGTCCTGCCCTTTGACAAGATGGGCGATTACGGCGCGTTCCTGCGTCTCATGATCGGGCAGTTTTACCAGGCCATGATCAAAGGCGGCAAAGCCGAAGGCATTCCTGTCGCCTGCCTGATCGATGAATTCCCGGCTCTTGGCTCCATGAAAGAGCTGGTTCGCGCGCTCGCGGAAATTGCGGGCTATGGCGTGCGGTTCTGGCTGTTCGTTCAGAATATCTCTCAGCTCAAATCCCTGTATCCGGATGACTGGAACGTGATCCTTTCGCAATGCAGCACGGTCAACGTCTTCGGGGTGACCGATGCGGAAACGGTGGATTGGCTCATCAAAACTCTGGGGCAGAAAACCACCGCGATCGATGTGCCAAGCGTCAACATCGGGGGTAATGGGCGCGATGCGGCGGGCGGGCTACAGGTCAACACCGGCACCAATCATGGGGTGCAGCTGACTGGCGCGCCGCTCATGACGCCCGGTGAAGTCAGGGAAACCCTCGGCGTTGGCCAGCCCTTCCAGCTGATCCTTCCGTCCGGAAAGCGGCCCATTGCGGCGCTGCGGAGGGAGTATCACACCGATAAAACCCTGTCGCAGATGACTGGCTCCACAGAGCCAGAGCCGCTCGCGCTGCCGAATGATCTCAGAGGCACGCAATTTTGGAAAGGCGTGCCCAAGGGACACAGCTACGGAATAAGGGAAGCCAATGAAGACACTTGAAGAGCGCGAAAGCCCGTTTGAATACTCGGTCAGCGACAAGCCCCGTACCATGACCGCGCCCTGGCTGATCCAGTATGATGGCCAGCCCATGCCGATCGATATCCCAGCCGGAGCCAAGGCCCTCTTCGACAAGAAACGCAAAATCCTGCACGTCCATGACAATGCGACCGGGATTTCCATCACGGCCACGCCACATGTCTTTGTGCGGCTGGATTACACGCAAGATTATCACGACATCCAGTTCACCGATACGGAAAATCCGAACCAGCCCCTATGCGGGGTCTACGTCAACGCAGGTGAATTGCACTTCGAGGACAACAAGCTGTTCAACTTCCTGAATACAGAGATGTTCCGGTCCGCCAGTCGTCTCTTGTCCTCGCCAGTCTTCAATCCCTGGTGCGGCTATCCTGATTTAAATGACGATCAATACCACTATTCAGGTGATTTTGAGACCGGCTTGCTTTGGTTGCATCCTGATCAGCTCAAAGAATTTCCGGACACGCCTGTTGATGAAAACCGGGGCACCCTTTTGAGGTTCCTGTTTGTCACGGAGGAGCCGATTGAGGGATGGGACCGAATAGATAAAATCACCCTCGACATTCCTCCTGGACCTTACGAGGCATGGGTGGTCGATGCAGACAAACAAACAGGCGCACCGATCTTAATCGAAGTCAGTGGCTTAAATGATGATACGTTCAATATCTGTTCAACACAGATCAGGTTTGAGGTCCTGGATGCAGCGCGCGAAGCCGGCACCCTGTTTCCGGAGGAACCGGAGTTCCGGCCAGAGTTTGATCCACGTGGGCATACAGATCTCGCTATGAAGGCCGTGGAGCCACCTAAAAGGGGAATTCTGGGAAGGTTGTTTGCGGGATGAAGGCTGTCGGGGGGATATAAGGTTACGGAGAACGAATGAGGCTGTCTGGAAAATCTTTTTCGTGATAAACTTCCACAATGTAGAGGGAGACCAGAATGGCGAGTTTCATTGAAGGGATAAACTGGGAACAGGTCACATTTTTCCCTGATCGTCTCGAGGACTGGATCGGCGAGGATCATCTGCTACGTGTCCTACACCTCTTCGTCGAAGAGCTTGACCTTCCGGCGCTCAGCATCGAGCGTTGCGTGCCCGCTTGCACCGCACGCCCGGGCTGCCACCCGTCTGTTTATCTGAAGCTCTTTATCTACGGTTATCTGAACCGCATTCCGTCCAGCCGTCGCTTGGAGCGAGAGGCGGGACGGAATGTAGAGCTGATGTGGCATTGTCAGGTTGTTATTGATGGCACTCAAGAACGGGGCTGCGCGTAAATTTCAAGCGATCAACTTGCGTGCATACTCAGCCCAAATTTCGAAGGCATCGGCTCTGGCGTGGCGGTAGGAACGGG
>JAUHVK010000097.1 GCA_030425145.1 Alphaproteobacteria bacterium
CTTAGGCGTCACAATCCCGCACGCCAAAATGACAGGGTATCATACTGATCGCTACCAGAGTCCGCCGCAATATGCCCATGGCGCTCTGTTTCATACGAACTCCCGCTGCTTTTTTCCAATAAATCTCGCGAATACGGAAGGTGTCGAACCTACCTTACTGCCGTCAGATTGCGCGTGTCAGAAACCTTCACAAGAAGGTGGTGCGCCCGGAGGGATTCGAACCCCCGACCTAGGTGTTCAGTCCCGGCATCTGGTGGATCGGATTGACGATGAATGAGGTGCCCCTAGATTTGGAGATGCTTTGCCCCATTACTTTGAGCCGAGGAGGCGGACATGGGGACAAGCAACTACAGCGATGAGTTCAAGCGCGATGCGGTGCATCAGATAACCGTGCGCGGGTATCCTGTGCGGGAGGTATCCCGCCGTTTGGGCGTCAGCACGTATTCTCTCTACAAGTGGGTGAAGCTGTTCGGGGAGCCGTCGCCGAAGCCGGGCGTGGACCACGAGGCTGAGAACCGACGCCTGAAGCGCGAGCTGGCTCGGGTGACCGAGGAGCGCGACATCCAAAAAAAACGGTTCCGGGCCGCAGCCCGCCTGTGCGCGGTAGTAACAGCCTGTGCTATCCTGTGGCTGAAGGGCAGTTGCCGATGGCTTATTGGTGGGCTGGACCCCGTTAAAAAACGTGGCACATGGGCCGATGCGCACTTGAGAGTGGTGACGCCGCCATCGCGGTGATCCCGGTTAGGAAGATGACGAACTTGCATGGCCCACGCCCTTCGCCTTGAACGGAGGAGAAGCCATGACGAAGCATAAGACCGGTGGCCACCCGGACCTGAAGTTGGTCACCCTCGGGCGGCCGCGATCGACATCGGCTCGACGAGGCACATGGCGGCTGTAGCGCCGATCGCGTCAGATGCGGGATAGATGGCTGAAGAGCTTACAGGCAATCATCTAGCGGAAGCAGCGTGTGCCTCCGGAATGCGACGACCATCGCCTCCTCTGCTTCCGTGAGAACGGTTGAACGAGGTTCTTTCGGCCCTGTCTTCAAATCCTCAACCGTCGCACGCTTGCGCCACTTCGCGACGGTCTTGGGATTGATGCCCAGTTCCTTGCTCAACTGCGAGAGCGAAGCTTGCGATCGCTGTATTGCTGCTCTGACGGCGTACGTGTTCGTGGCGCTTCCTTGACGAACTTGTCCCATAGGGTATCCTTCCATCCCTTCGAAAGGATCACACCATCAAACCCTGGGATCAAACACCTAGACCATAAATCCCGCTCAGTGCATGGTCCGAATGCCAGGGTACCGCACAGCCGGACCATAAAGCTTGATCAGTTCGCGCTCTCGCGGCAAATTGGCACCGCTGGTATTGTACTTGGGGGATTTCAGTCCAATAAATGATTACATTACTTCGGGAAGACGTGAGATCGGAGATGAAAATTGGCAGATATTGATCCTGTTGCGATTGGTATAAAATTGGGCATCAGCGCGCTCACGCGAAGTGCACCAAAGGGGATTGGTTGGGTGGTGACCTATGCTGTTGGTGCGAATATTTTGCTCTTGGGTCCTAAAGCTGCCGGAAAAACCTCTTTCGCTGACTATCTTGAGTTTGGTGTCATGGAGGATGAAAACTACCATATCTCTACGGTAGACCCACGGCGTTCTAGCCTACACAAAATACAGGTAGGAAAAGACAAGTCCCTGGATTTGAAAGTGCGCAGCACAACCGACCTCCCTGGCCAGCTTAACGGTGATGGTCATGCAAATACCTTGCGCGACCAAAGGCCGCACGCCGCGATCATCTTTTTGGATGGAACAAAGAGCCAAGGAGACATTGTCACTTGGGTCGACGATTTTTGCTCTAGGCTCGAAGCAATTTTGATTGAAGACAAGCGTCTAAGAAAAAAACTTAGCACCCTCATATTTGTCATCAATAAACGGGACAAACTGACAGATAAACAGTATTCATCGCGAAAAACAGCCGTCTCCAAGGCTGTCAAGGCCGGTTTGGCAGGAGCGCTTGGCAAAGAAAGGGCAGCAAAGATACCAATTATGCCATGCGTATCAGTCTCGACAGAACGTTATGGAGTCTCGCTGATTGACAGGCTGATCGAAAAGTTGGCCAAAGATTTGAAGAAGAATTGATGGTTTCTTGGTCGGCAAATAAAACGGCAGAACTGCTTCTTTTGGAACTAGAGCGCGCCAGCTCGGCGGAAGTGCTGTCGCGAGTCGGTAACCGTTTTCTTTGGTTTGCTTTGATTTCTTTGACCTTGTTTCTGCCAACTGCTTCGGAAGCCGCCGAAGCGAACTTTGTTCTTCAAATGCTGCCCTGCATAACAGTCATTCCGTTACTTCTGATAATTACGGAAGAGCGGGCTTCAGCAAAATTAAAAAGAATCGAGCGAATGGCCAATGAGCTCATACCAAACCTAGACTATGACGCCAGAAGTCAAAGTGATGAATTCGATGACTATGTTCGAAAAAGACATTGGGTACTTTCCGAGCGTTACTCCATTCGAGACACGGTATTTCTGACCATCTTCCGAAAAGAGTGGTACCTATGGTTTTCCGCTTTAATAGCAGCATTTACACTCAGGGCTGCTGAAATCGGCACTATGTTTCCGTGAGATAGTTTCGATTTTCTAGAAGGTCTCAACGGCTGTTTCTGAGAAGCCTACAATCGGAACCTCGAATGTTCCACCTTCCGAGACAACAAGGTCACCAGCCAAACCTTCAACCGAAATAAGCTGGGAGTATATTGCCGAATCTCCAAAGGAACTCTTATAGGTGAGAACTAAGTTATTTTCTCCAAGATGCTCTAGAGAGTGATCACGTTGAGTGCCAAACACATTTGAACTCAATAGAGTTTCCTCTCCAATTGCGGTTCCAGAGGGATCAAATAATTGCCCATAGACATCCGGGTTACCGAACTCATTGCTTGACGTCCAACTAATTAGGAATGACCCGTCGGGTAACACCGTGATACTCTGATCTTCTTGTCGTTCAAAGACAAATGTATTCGCCTGTGTCTCTCCACCAACACGTTCACCATTTGCGTCAAAAATCTGGAAATACACGCCCTTTTCAAAAAAACTTGCATCCGCCGGATCCACAGCATCATCTTGACCGACCGAAGTCCACGCAACGACGAACCCACCATCCGGTAATGCCTCAACTTTAGGATCAAGTTGGTTATTTAGAAGAAAAGTATTAACTGTAACCTGTTGCATTAAAACGCTTCCGTTTGGCGTCAACAAAGCTATCTTAATGTCGAAGCCATCCTCAACATCAGATGCAGCCGACCATGCAACAACCAAATTTCCATTCTCAAGCTCAGCAACATCGGTCTCGCGGTTAACAACGCCCGGATAACTATTAATATTCTGACTGCCGGCGCTAATGATGAATTGATCTGAAATAGGGACGACTTCAGCAGAAAAATGCCGCCCAACCAAGTTTCCCTTATCTATCCATATCGCAAAGATACTATCGTTTGAAAGATATTTTACCGTTGGAAAAATTGTGGAACCACTTTGGTTCAATTGAAAAATTGGAGACTGCGCAACTCCGTCAGTGTTATACACCTGAGCGACCAAATCAGTTACGTCAGTTCCATCTGTAACGATGTCATCATTGTCTTGCCAATAGACGATAACGCCATCATCTATGACCTCGATATCGGGCTGACGTTGGTTGGGCTCATTCTGCCCCACAGCGATTTCACCTGAGGTAGGAACTCCACTCTTGTCAAAAAATCGTAGGTAAGCTTGATTATTCCCCTCAAAATCCGCGTTTTGCCAAACAACAGCGTAGCCGGCGTCAAAGGCCACTGTGTTGGGCTCGCCGCTTCTTTTACCCGCCTGAACTGCGAACTCAGCGCCTAAATCGTAACTTACAGGGGCATTATTCGCTGCGTTTACCGTGATCGTCACAGTCGCGGTGTCGGTACCACCGTTGCCGTCGTCGATCGTGTAAGTGAAGCTGTCAGTGCCGCTGAAGTTCTCGTTCGGCACATAGTTGAACGACCCGTCAGCGTTCAGGGTCAGCGTACCGTTCGACACGTTCACTCCCAGAAATACGGTCAGGTAGTCTCCATCCGCATCATCGTCATTGCCGAGCACGCCGGACGCAGCAGTGACCGTGAGCGTGTTGTCTTGGTCGACCGTATGACTATCGTCTCTCGCAATAGGAGGTTCATTTGTGCCGACTAACAGGATGCACGCACTCAGAGCGGGCAAACTGAGCCCTTCTATGAAAGTCGCGAGTTCTTGAGGATCAGTTGGGAACTCGATGGGAAAGCCATTTTCATCCACCAAAACGAGTTCGCCGACGCCCGTGATTTCCTCAAGCTTGGAAACTTCAGCAACGGCGATAGTGACGGTTTCCCCTTGCAAGGAGAGCCGGTTGACGTCTGTCGCGAAATCCCCGCCGGCCGCATCGAAATCCACACCCGTCAAGTTGATCCGAGCGTCACCGTCGAGATCTTGCAGGAAGACACCTTCTAGATCGGTTGCATCGACTGGTTGCCGATAACCGTCACTTTGCCCGTCAGCATCGAAGTAGGTTATGTAAAAGCGATCAGGGAACGAAGTGAGTGAAAGCCGAGTGATAACCTCGAATCCACCATCGTCAATTCGTCTTACTGCTACAGCCTCATCATCTTCGCCTGCGAAACCAGTCTCCCAAGGGCGGCTATTGAAACCGTTCTCCAGCAACTCGTCTTGCGGGTCAGCATCAAACAAGAAACTATCGTCGCTCTGTGTCTCGCGATCCGCATCAGAACACCAAACTTCATCTGCAACCTTGTCATCATCCTCACTGACGAAGAATGCACCGCTTTCGGAGACATAGAGGGCGACTTCGCCGGCGTCGTTGCGGATGGTGCTGTCGAGGCGGTTCTCGACGATGTCGGTGACATATCCGTTGTCGTCGAAGTCCTGATCATAGGCGCGTTCGAGCTGTACCAACTGACGCAGGCTCAGCGATGTTGCGAAACCATCTCTCTCGCCAGTGG
>JAUHVK010000037.1 GCA_030425145.1 Alphaproteobacteria bacterium
TCTGGCCATGAGCTGGCACCAGTCTTCCTGTGCCGAGCAATAAAGTGTGAGATTTTTGGCTTGCGACGCGCCCGCCGTTGCCGTGAGCGCTAACAGCGAAGTCCCCAATAATGCTGCAAATCTATTCATGTTTTCCTCCCTAGTGTCGTTCATCTACCTGAGCACCGCTTTTTCAACATGGCAACAAATTTCGCATTCAGGTGGCACCACACGCACATAACACACTGTTTTATAAAAACATCCCTCTCTTTGCCGTCGGTCACTCGGACTGGTTTTCGGCGGATTTTAATGCGTGCAAACGCTGCAATTGGGGCTCAAACACCGAATAACCGAGGGCGGAAGACGGCATGCTCAGGTTCGGTTTCGGTGCCTGAGACACATCGGAAAACGTCACAAAACCGATAGAGCGGGGACTGAAACTCAATGGATTAGCTCGGCATGGGCAATCGAGTCGATACCGCTGAGGCGAGGATACCGTACTAGGCTGCCAAGCAACCTTTGACCTGGTTTCAATGGCATCGTTTCGATGATTGCGTCACGGACAAAATCACGGATTGGGCCTAGCTCCTTTGACAGACGACTGAAGTGAGGCAACTCTACAGTATGCCTAACGCGGAGCGCGGGCTAACGCCTGAAACCCTTTTCCTTCGAGGCCGGGCTGTAGCACGAGCTGTGCAAGGTTGACCGCGCCAGTCATGTTTTCAAAGCGGAAGTCGATAAGCAAGTCTTCCTAGCGATGCCAGCAAAACTCGCTTTCGAAACGAGCGCACTTCTACTGCGCTTATCTTCAATTATCAGGCAAATCCTTCGAACGGATTGCCGATCACACCCGCGAGTTGAATGACGAAGGCGTCTGAGTCCGGCTCTCCGGTCTCACTGGCCCAGCCGTCGATCAGGTCCTTTGCCTCCCTCAGGCTGGTGATCCGCCCCACTATGTCATAGGTCGCCAATGCGGTGGTGGCCTCGAAGCCGCCGTTGGCCGAACAATCAGCTATAATCATTGGCGGCGCAGCGGCAGCTGACTGCCAACTCAACCACTGCTTTTCAGACATGGCTGCCCTTTAAACAAAGAATGCTTTGCACGTAACCTCTACGTTCATGGGGAGGTGAACACCTAGATGCGCATCGCAACGTTCAATCTGCAGAATCTTAGGCTACGTGAGCGTCAGGATCAGCTCGCGTTGGGTGGTGCCGTTGACGATGATTTTGATAACCGCCCACGTTCAATTGAGCAGGATATATTAGATCGAGAATTGACCGCTAAAGTGATTGCCGGGGTCCAGGCCGATATTGTCGCGCTGCAGGAAGTTTTTGACCAAAAGACGCTCGATTTCTTTTGTGATCACTTTCTGGTTCCAGCCGGCGCTCCAGATTATCCAATTCGCATATGTCTGCCAGGAAATGATGGGCGTGGACTTGATGTGGCGGTTCTTGCAACAATCAAACCTCTGAAAGCCAAAAGTCATGCACATCTCACAGGAGCGGACTTGGGTCTTGATGAGCTACCGGATGACCTTCGAGACCGCCCGCTGTTCCGACGCGATTGTCTTCAAGTGGACTTCGAGGCGTTCACGCTTTTTGTGTGTCACTTCAAAGCACCCTACCCAGATACCGAAAAGGCATACCTAGTTAGGGAGGCGGAAGCACGCGCCGTACGCAAAATTGTCGAGGCACGATTTCCTGAACCTGAAACAGCGCGATGGATCATACTTGGAGACTTCAATGAACCTGAAATGAGCAACGTGAATCAGCCGTCTGCGATTGCGCAATTGAGGCAAGGGTTTGCGGTCGGTCTATTGGACCGCATGAAGCCGGGAACTGACTGGACTTATGAAGTGCCAGATACGCATGTCCGATCGCGGCCGGACCGGATTTTATTGTCGCCAAGACTTGCAATGGAGTACTCAGAGGCCGTGCCGCAGATTGTGCGAACCGGGATGAGCCGTTCACCTACAGACACTACCGAAGCAGGAAACGCAGTTCCATCGAATAGCCAAGCTAGCGATCATGCTCTCGTCTACGTGGATTTACCAGACCTTTAGCCTTAGCCAGCTTATGCATTGTATTTGCTCGACTGTCTTGGGCTTTCTTCTGCCATCCGAGGCAACGCAGTATCCTGTGATACACTGTGTTCGACAATGTCGGGTTGTCGTTTTGGGAGGGAATGGCGGATCGGGGGATCAGTCATGGAAACACCGAGCTTACCTGCAATTCGTGCTCAACGCCCAGCTTGGAACAAGGGCCGCATCGTTGGACAAAAACAACCGCTGAAGGAGACATTCGCTGCGTTGGTGAAGTCTGCCATATGCCCGTCCCTCATCATGACATGGTAAAGGTCTTCTTACGTCGGGACCTTAGAATTCCAGCGTCAGTCCCAGTTCTGGCGCGACCTCGCGCAGTGTCGCAAAAAGGTGCTGCCGGAACGCCTTGACCAGTGGACTTTCGGTGCGGCCTCCGCGCGAAAGGAGACCGATCGACCTTGTGCAGCCGGGGCCCGTCATCGGGATCGCGGCCAGCGGCGGCTCGAGCGATCTTGTTGCGAGCCCCGGAAGCAAGGTGATCCCGATGCCGGAGCGCACCATTGCGAGAAGCGACAGGATATTGCGGACCGACAGGCGGCTTTTCGCGACGATGGCCGCCGCTTCGGGCAGGTCGGTTACAACAAGGGTCTGGTTCGCGATCAGCGGCGCATCCCGCAGGTCGTTCCATGACAGCCCGCCCGCGGCGCGCGCATAGGCTGAATCCTGAAGGCAGACCGCGTGCAACGGATCACTGAACAGCGGATCGTCCCGCAGCGACTGGCTCTGCGCAGCGGGACCGGCAATGCCGAGGTCCGCGACGCCCGATGCGACCATCGCGCGGACGTTGCTGCTGTCGCTGTCCATCAAGTCGACCTGCACGCCTTCGTGGACATCCATGAAAGCGCTGAGAAGATCGGGTAGGATCAACGCGGCGACCGAAGGCACCGACGCTATACGCAGCCGCCCTACCCGCCCCTTCGCATATCCTTGGATCAAGCTGATGGCATTATCGTGCTCGCGGACAAGGTCTTCGCTGACGTCCCGCACGAAATGTCCGAGATCGGTGAGTTCCCGCTTCCGGTCGGTTTCGAAAAGCGGGCCGCCGAGATCGACTTCGAGCTGCTTCAGCGCCATCGAAAGAGCCGATTGCGTGCGTCCCAAATGATCCGCCGCATCACGCAGGTTGCCGTGCTGCGCGACGGCAACGAATACCCTGAGTGTTTCGAGTTTCAGCACCTGCGCCCCCTATTAGTTCAGAAATTCTGAAGTCTCGTTCAGAAATATTCGATTGATTGAAGTTTTTCAATCCGATCTAAATGACGACAAGGGGGACCATGAATGAGCCAGACGCTGACTTTAGACGAGATCGAGGACCTGGCGAAGCGTGTCCTGATGTCTGCCGGTGCCACTGCGGACGCCGCTGCCTCGGTCGCAAGATCGACGCGCTTGGCCGAGCGGGACGGTATTCGCAGTCACGGGCTTCTCTATGTTCCGATCTACGCCGAACATCTGGAGTGCGGAAAGGTCGCGCGGGACGCCGCGCCCAGCGTGACAATAACCCGACCGGGCGCTGTTCAGGTGGACGCGGACCACGGGTTTGCTCATTCCGCGATTGACGCAGGCTGGAGCGCGTTCACCGACGCCGCCAAGCATTCGGGCATCGCCGCGATGTCCATTCACAACTCGTACAATTGCGGTGTTCTTGGCCACCACGCCGAACGCATCGCCGAAGCGGGGCTGATCGGTCTCTGCTTCACACATGCACCCGCTTCCATCGCACCATCGGGCGGTCAGCGTCCCGTGATCGGAACCAACCCCTTCTCGCTTGCTGTGCCCGACGGCGATGGTGGCGTGCGCCTTGTGATTGACCAGTCGGCCAGCGTCGTGGCCAAGTCGGAGATCCTGCTTCGCAGCAGGACAGGCGAGCCGATCGAGCCGGGTTGGGCGCTGGATGCCGAGGGTCACGAGACGACCGATGCCGACGCGGCCCTCCAGGGATCGATGCTGCCTGCAGGTGGTTACAAAGGCTTTGGCGTGGGCTTGACGGTCGAAATTCTGGCGGCAGCACTTTCGGGTGCAAATCTCAGCACTGAGGCCAGCCCGTTTTCGGGAACCAAAGGCGGGCCTCCGGGAACCGGCCAATTCTTCATCGCCATCGACCCTGATGCCTTCGGCGGCCCCGCATTCGGTGCCTCTATGGCGCGTCTCTGCACATCGATCACCGAGCAGGACGGCGCGCGACTACCCGGCGGGCGGCGTCGTGACAACCGGAGCCGGATCGAGGCCGAGGGGGTCAAAGTGGACGACGCGCTTTTGCAGCGCATCGAGAGCCTGGTTCGGAGTTGAGGATGAGCATGAATTCAATGATCGAAACGCGCAATCTGGTTGCGGGTCGCTGGGAACAGGGCGCGGGGACCGTCGCCAATGTCAATCCCTCGGACCTGTCGGACGTGATCGGTCACCACGCCCAGGCAACCGTTGCGCAGCTCGACTCTTCGGTTGATGCCGCCCGGAGAGCGCAGCGGAAATGGTGGGCATCCGGCATCCAGAAACGCCACGACGTTCTGATGGCGATCGGAACAGAACTGATGGCACGTTCCGAGGAAATCGGACGGCTGGTCTCGCGCGAAGAGGGCAAACCCCTGGCCGAAGGCAAGGGCGAGGTCTACCGCGCGGGTCAGTTCTTCACCTATTTCGCGGCCGAGACGCTTCGGCAGATCGGCGACCACGCCCAGAGTGTGCGTCCCGACATCGAGATCGACGTGCGGCGCGAGCCCGTTGGCGTGGTCGCCATCATCTCTCCGTGGAACTTTCCCGTCGCGACGCCGGCATGGAAGATCGCGCCTGCGCTCGCCTTCGGCAACGGCGTCATCTGGAAGCCTGCCAACCTGACCCCTGCAAGTGCCGCTGCAATGGCTGACATCATCGCCCGGCAGGACATCCCCGAAGGCCTGTTTTCGATGCTCGCCGGGCCAGGTGCCGAGATCGGCCAGCAGCTGGTGGAACACTCGGGGATTGATGCGATCAGCTTTACGGGTTCGGTCCCGGTCGGTCGCGGCGTCGCTGCGACGGCCATTCAGAACATGACGAAGGTTCAGCTCGAGATGGGTTCGAAGAACCCGATCATCGTCATGGATGACGCGGATCTCGACCTCGCGGTCAGCCATTGCGCAGGTGCTGCCTTCGGCGGGACCGGTCAGAAATGCACCGCCGCCTCGCGTCTGATCGTACACGAGATGGTGCATGACGCTTTCGTCGAGAAACTGGCGGCGGCGGCGCGGGCGCTGAAGGTCGGACATGCCCTCGAAAAGGGAACCCAGATCGGCCCGGCGGTCAGTGCGGCACAGCTGGAGGGCAATCTCGGATACGTCGAGCTTGGCAAGAGCGAGGGCGCTGAACTGGTCTGCGGCGGTAACAGGCTCGAGAGGCCGACGGAAGGCTACTTCATGGCACCCGCCGTCTTTGCGCAAACGACAAACGACATGCGTATCAACCGCGAGGAAATGTTCGCTCCCATCACCTGCGTTATGAAGGCGGGCAGCTACGACGAGGCGCTTACCATCGCCAATGACAGCGAATTCGGGCTGACTGCCGGGATCATGACCCAGAGCCTCGCCCGCGCCAGTCATTTCCGCGCCAACATGCGGGCCGGGACTGTGATGGTGAACCTCCCGACAGCTGGCACCGACTATCATGTGCCCTTTGGCGGGCGCGGTGCCTCGTCGTTCGGCCCACGCGAGCAAGGCCAGTACGCGGTCGAGTTCTATACCGCAGTCAAGACCGCCTACGTTTATGCAGGAGCCGCGGAATGACACCGGTCATCGACGCCCTGCAATATGCCAACTGGTCCGAGAAGATCTTCCGGCAGATGCGCGAAGGTGGCGTCGACGCGGTTCACGTGACGATCACCTATCACGAGAACTTCCGGGAAACCGTCCTGAACATCGAGGCCTGGAACCGCCTGTTCGAGCGCCATTCCGATCTCATCTTCCAAGGCTTCACCGCCGAGGACCTGAACCGCGCCCGCCAGACCGGTCGGACTGCAATTTTCTTCGGATCACAGAACCCCTCCTGCATTGAAGACGACATCGGGCTGGTGGAGGTGCTGCACCGGTTGGGCCTGCGGTTCATGCAGCTGACCTACAACAACCAGTCGCTACTTGCGACGGGGTGCTACGAGGTCGAGGATACCGGACTGACGCGCATGGGGCGCGAGGTCGTGGCGGAGATGAACCGCGTTGGTCTTGTCATCGACATGAGCCACTCCGGCGAACGCTCGACCCTGGACGCGATTGCGCACTCTACGCGCCCCATCGCAATCACCCATGCCAACCCGGCAGCCTGGCACCCTGCCCTGCGCAACAAATCCGACCGCGTGCTGCGGGCTCTGACCGAAAGCGGCGGGATGCTGGGCTTCTCGCTCTATCCGCACCACCTGAAGGGTGCGGGTGGCTGCACGCTCCAGACGTTCTGCGATATGATCGCGCGAACCGCAGAGACATACGGCGTGTCGCATTTGGGGATCGGATCGGACCTCTGCCAGGACCAGCCCGACAGTGTCGTCGAGTGGATGCGGACGGGCCGCTGGACCAAGACGGTGGATTTCGGCGAGGGCAGCGCGGACGCGCCCGGGTTTCCGCCGATGCCGGACTGGTTTGCCGGCAACGCCGATTTTCCCAATATCGCAAAGGGTCTGCGCGCCTCGGGGTTCTCAGAGGAAGAGACGGCAGCCCTGATGGGCGGCAACTGGGTGCGATTTTTCGAGCAAAGCTTTGGTCCGGCCGAAGCGCCTCTGAAGCAGGTCGCGGAATGAGCGTCGCGCGGGTCTCCTCCACCGCCGATCTGTCGCGGTTCCGCCGAGACCCGGGTGAGGTGATGCGCCTTGCACGCATGGGATGCGCACATCCGACCCGTCTGTCATTCCTGCGCGTGCTCTTGCGCCGCCTTCGCGACGACGGCTGGCGCTTTGATCGCCCGGTGTTCGACTTCGATGCCCGGGGTGTGGGACGCGCCGTCTACCGTGCCATCGGTCCCGACCGGACATACAGCCTTGTCGCCTTCGGGCACGATCTTCCCGAAGACCAGCGCTCTGACCGGGTGATCGCAACCGCCTGGGACGCGACCTTTGCACTCTTCGACGGTACGCCAGACGCGGCCGATCTCGACCGCCTGGCCGCAAATGTGCCTTTGCAGGAGGCGGGCCGCATCAGCCCGCGCGAGTTGTCGCTCAGCCGTGCCAACCGCTCGGTCCGTCTGTTCGAGTATGTCGTGCAAAGCCTTTCCGAAGGCCGCCAGCCCGATGCAAAGAGGCTGGCCGAAACCGGCTACCTCATGCGCACCACAGCGGTGTACGGCTCGGGCAAGTTTGGAGCGGCGGCGCGCGACACCATCGCAACGCGCCCGGAAATGAAACCGCCATTTCAAACAGAGATGTTGTCGGTCTGGCTCACCCGCGCCTTCATCATCGAGCTCGTGGAACATATGGCGCAGGCGCGCGGCGGCGAGCGGGCGGTGCGGCTCGCCCTGACAACCCGCCGAATGCTCGGGGTCGGCAACTCCACCGGGCTCGGAATGGCACCGTTTCTCGTGCGTCACCCGGTTCTGTTGAACAACTGGATGGCGGCGCGAGAAGAGGCGCTGGCCCGCATCCGCGCCCAAGAGACGGCGGACGATGCTGCAATTGCGGGCTTCGTCCAAGCACTGGAAGCCGCCCGCCGGAACGCAAATCTCTGGCAAAGCGAACACTCGGTACAGGTGGCGAAGTTAGCGGATCTGAGGGATGGTCTCGACAGAATCGCCGCCCACATCTCCGAGGATTGGAACCGGTCCGACAGTCATCCATGGGACGCGCTCTGGCGCTGGGGCGAGGCCGAGCTACCCATCGAGGTGCAGGAAGCACTCGTTGGATTGATGCTGGAGCCACATGGGGCATTGGTGGACGATCTGGCAGACGCGATGTGCGACGAGAGCCCCACCTTTTCGGTAGACGGCGCGATGACGGCGGGCGCGCTGCGCGACCTCATTCGCCGGGACTATGCCTGGGCGCTGGGAACCGACTACGCCGCGCCCGATCAATGCGCCCGCTTCTGGTACGTGTCCGAAGACAAGCTCGAACCGCGTCTTGGGGAGCGGCACGAGGAACCCGGCGCGGAGCGAGAGCTGCCGCTGGACATCGGACGGCAGGCGGCAGCGCTGTTTGAAGCGCTTGAGCAACGCCCGGCGGACGAACCTGTCGCTCAACTTCTTCTGGACGCGCCAGAACACCGCCTGATGGTGCGCCGGGCGCAAATGGCCGAGGGCAAACCCTTTGCCGAAATCCGTGACAATCTTCTATCGGCCGACCTCCTGCCGGTGGACATGCTGCGCTGCAAGCTCGCTTTCTTCGGCGCAACCCGTTTCGATCCGCGCTCGGATCGCTGGGTCAGGATCAGCCTGTTCCAGAACGCGCCGCACCCCGACGAATTGGCAACCGAGGTCGGCCTGTGAGCGCCCGCATGCAGGATCCGACGACCCTCGCGTCGCGGCCCGTCGAGTTGGATGACGGACAGGTGTGGCTGTCTTTGCCAGAAATAGAGTCACTCACGGCCCGCGCGACGCGCGGTGCCGGTTTGGGCTGGGGCCTTGCCGAGGAAACAGGCCAGGCAGCCGTCTGGCTGGCACGAAGCGGACTGGACTGGGCTACGCCCCTCCTGTCGCGGCTCGAAGGTGTTCCCGGCGCGGATTTCAGGCCGGCGGCCGGAACCTGGACCAGCGAAGGGCCATCCTGCGGACTGAAGATCGGCATCGCGCTTTCGGACTTCGCGACCCTCCCCGAGGGCCCGGCCACCGAGTTGGCACTTGGCCCGGTCATGGACGCGTTTCTGGTGCTGCCCTTCGCCGCGCGCGCATCAGCAGCAATTGGTGCGCCGCTCCGGCTCGACATAAACGGCGCCCCGGCAGCTTGGGTGTCCGGTGGAACCCTTGTTGCCATCGACGGCGGGGTCCCGGCCCTTCAGATCTGCAATCTGCGCATCGTTCGCGTCACCGACCAATCCCTTCCCGCGGATCAGAACCGACAGGACGACAAGGGCTTTCCGATCTCTGAAGCACTGTGGAACCGCCTCGACCGCCTCGCGCTCGGAATGACCGTTCCCGCAACAGAGCAATCACTGGCCGGCGCAGGCGCCGGAACGCGCGACAATGACTAAGGGACAGAAACCAAAGGGAATCCTCCGAAACACGGTGGTTCCTTCCTGCAACCAAGACCACAAAAAATCTGACAAATGGGAGACTGAAACATGAGAAGAATTCTTCTTGCTACCGCGTTTGGCGCCTTTGCCGTTCCTGCCGCCGCACAGGAATGCGGCGACGTTTCGCTGGCTGAAATGAACTGGGCCTCGGCCTCGATCATCACCAAGATCACCGAGTTCTTGATGACCCAGGGCTACGGTTGCAACGTCACCCTGGTTCCGTCCGCGACGACCACCGCCGTCACGTCCCTGGCCGAGAATAACGAGCCCGACGTCGTGCCAGAGCTGTGGATCAACTCCGCGCCCCTCTACAATAAGCTGGAAGCCGAGGGCAAAGTCCGCAAAGCGGTCGACGTCTTCTCGGATGGCGGAACCGAGAACTGGTTTGTGCCCGACTATCTGGTCGCAGAGCATCCCGAGCTTGCCACCATCGACGGCATCCTCGCCAACCCCGAACTGGTGGGCGGAAAATTCCACAACTGTCCCGACGGCTGGGGTTGCCGGACCGCCAACGACAACCTGGTCAAGGCCTTTGACTTTGAAGGCCACGGAATGGAGGTCTTCAACCACGGCTCGGGCGAGACACTCGCCGCCGCGATGGCCTCCGCTTACGAGGCCCGCGATCCGTTCTTTGGCTATCAATACGGGCCGAGCGCCGTCCTTGGCCGCTACAACATGGTTGCGGTGGACATGGGACCGCACGATCCGGAAATCCACGCCTGCAACCAGACCGTCGATTGCGCCACACCGCAAAAGTCGTCCTATCCGGCCGCACCAGTGCTGACCGTCGTGACGTCGGACTTCGCCGACCGTAACCCGGAGGTTTTCGATCTCGTCAGTAACATCTCCTTCACTTCGAACGAGATGAGCCAGCTTTTGGCGTGGCAGACCGATAACAGCGCCTCGGCCGATGAAGCGGCGGTCTATTTCCTCACCCAGAACAAGGACACCTGGATGGGGTGGGTGAACGAAGACGCAGCGGCCAAGCTGGGCGCGATCTTCCAGTAAACGACAAAACGGGGCGGGCCGCGCAGCGGGCCGCCCCTGTTCCGGCGGCGAGCGGAGGAGCGAACATTGGCCACTTACGATTTCATTTTCGACAGTCTTGGCCTGCGTGGATGGTGCGGAGACGCCGATGACGGCACCGCTGGCGGACCGATGACCATGGAGCAGCTTCTTGCAGGCGGTGCAAAGGCCCAACCCGCCGAAGAGACCTTTGGCCTTTCCGACGTCTGGAACCTGCCCTTCCCTTCGCTGGACGCATTGAATGCCGCGTGCCCGTCGGTCGCCCGTACCCGTGATATGACGCGCGGCGTAGAGCAGAGCTTTCTTGCCGTCAAGGATGGTCTCAAGGTCGTGCTCGACCCGCTGACGCAGCCGCTTAGCTGGCTGCTCGAGGGCGCGCTTTATCTGTTCCAGTGGACACCCTGGTGGCTGATGATTCCGATCCTGGCACTGGTGGTCTTCTACGCCTCGAAATCGGCACGGTTGGTTGGCTTCGTCGTCGGCGCGCTGTGCTTTCTGGCCTTTATCGACCACTACAGCTTCGCCATGCAGACGCTGTCGATCATCTTTGTCTGCGCGTGTCTCTGCGTGCTCATAGGAGTGCCCATCGGGATTGCCATGTCCCGCAGCGACGGCCTGCAACGGGCGATGATACCGGTTCTGGACATGCTTCAGACCTTGCCGACCTTCGTCTATCTCATTCCCTTGATCTTTCTGTTCTCGGTAACTGAACCCAAACTCTACGGGATCGCCATTATCCTTTACGCCATCGTCCCGGTGATACGCCTGACGGATCTCGGCATCCGCTTGGTCGACAAGGAAGTGATCGAGGCAGCCGATGCCTTTGGCATGACCGACCGTCAGAAGCTTTACGGTGTCGAGATTCCGCTCGCCTTGCCGAACATCATGGCGGGCGTGAACCAGACGATCATGATGAGCCTCGCGATGGTGGTGATCGCCAGCCTTGTGTCGGCACCGGGATTGGGTGTGCTGGTCCTTCGGGGCATCCGCAACCTCGAACTTGGCGTGGGCCTTGTCGCGGGTCTCGGGATCGTGCTGCTTGCGGTGATCCTCGACCGCGTCACCAAGGCGGCGCTGGCGCGGGTGAACGCCGCCAGTTCCCTGCCACGGCACTGAGGAGACCGGGTCCATGAGCAAGACAACGCGTATCTCGATCCGTAACCTCTACAAGATCTTCGGAGCAGATCCCGAACGCGCCCTCGGGCTCGTCCGTAATGGCGTGGGCAAGGCCGACCTGTTGAAGAAGCACGGCCACGTCCTTGGCCTGAAGGACATCAACGTCGACATGGGTAGTGGCGACATCACCGTCATCATGGGACTGTCCGGTTCAGGCAAGTCGACACTGATCCGGCACGTCAACCGGCTCATCGAGCCGACGGCGGGCGAGATCGTCGTCGATGGCGAGGACGTGCTGCGCTACGATGCCGAGCGCCTTCGCGATATGCGCCGCAAGCAGATGTCGATGGTGTTTCAGCACTTCGCGCTCTTGCCGCACCGAACCGTTCGGGACAACGCTGGCATGGCGCAGGCGGTGCGCGGCATCGACCGAAAGGACTATGAGCGCGACGCCGAGAAATGGCTCGACCGGGTCGGTTTGGGTGGCCAGGGCCACCAGTATCCGCACCAGCTTTCGGGCGGAATGCAACAGCGCGTGGGCATCGCCCGAGCGTTGACCTCGAACTCGCCGATCATGCTCATGGACGAGGCGTTCTCGGCGCTCGATCCGCTGATCCGTACCGACATGCAGGACTTGCTGCTCGAACTTCAGGGCGAGTTGCACAAGACCATCGTCTTCATCAGCCACGATCTCGACGAGGCGATGAAGCTGGCCGACCATCTGGTGATCCTGAAGGACGGCGCAGTTGTCCAGCAAGGCGAGCCACAGGAGATCCTGCTGCACCCGAACGATCCCTACATCGTGGACTTCATCAGCGACATCAACCGCGCGCGTGTGCTGCGGGTGCGCTCGGTGATGGAGCCGGGCGCGCCCGACCCTGAGGAGGGTGTTGCAGGCGAGGTCGATGCGGACGACACTCTGGAATCCGTGATCGCGCGGTCTGGCGGTGACACCTCGCACAGCTTCCGCGTGATGCAGGGCGGGCGACGCGTCGGGGTACTGAACATGCAGAAGCTCGTCCGCGCACTGGTTCCGACACGCGCCGCTGAAGGCGGTATGCGCAAACGGGCGACTTGAGGCGGATGGATGACGGCACGGTAGAGGAGAAGAGTGTTCCCGTGTCACCATCAGTGCCAGACAGTTAGGAGGCAAAAAGTCTCCGATGAAAGGGGATCACATTCTTTTCCTATCGACGGACCGAAAGTCTGTGCGAGCGTAACCGCGCGACATTGGAGGAACGTCCCACCGAGAACCGCAAGTACCAGGCTCCCGACCGAAAAAACCGAGCGGGACTACTTCGGCCCACCCCATATCCACAAGTTGGTCTGTTCGGGCGTCGGGCCGGTTCACGCTTGCGGCGAACTTCCGGAATTCACTCTGATCGCATTATTTCAGCGGATTGCTTGGACAAAGAACAAGCTGCTTTGTTCTTCTGCGAAGTTGGATTGGGTCAGACGCGCTCGTATTTGGCAGGCCTTCGTTTGGTTCATAGCTGATACACATGACCAAGCGTACGGCCTCATCTCCCTTGCGCACGAACCTGCGTGATCGCGAACCTGCATTTGCACCGATGTCCCGCTTTGATGCCGCCGCATTCCATGATCGCTTCGTCACGTTGCGCATTCTCTCTCGGATCAGAGGGGAAAGCTGGCAATCGCTCTCAAGCAAGTTGCGGGATGCAGGGGTTGCCCCTTTCAAACCCGGCGATACGGATTACGTCAATATTTATCTGAAGTACGAAGTGCAGCCTGCCCTTCCGAAGTGAGTCAGCACAGAAACGAAACAAAACGGTCGGTGCCATTCGACACCGCCCTTTTTCGTTCAGGATCAGCAAATCTCATGGCTCGCAGCAAAAACCCGACTTTTGTCGAAATGAGCTACTCCCCGTCTCTTGGACAGGATCTGGCGTAATTTAAGCTACTCTTTGCACCTGCTGATCAGGTTGGTTGATAACATGTCTCTGCCAATAGACCAGCGCCGGTGGCTTGCCGCCGAGGGCTAAGTGAGGACGCTGGTGGTTGTAGAAGGTCATCCATTTCCGGATGGCCGCTTTCGTCTCTGATCCGGTCTCCCAGGCATGCAGGTAGACGCATTCCTATTTCAGGGTTCGCCACAGCCGCTCGATGAAGATGTTGTCGAGGAAACGGCCTTTCCCATCCATCGAGATGCGCACGCCGGATCGGCGGAGCCGGTCGGTCCAGGCGAAGGACGTGAACTGGCTGCCCTGATCCGTGTTCATGATCTCGGGCGTGCCGAACTTGTGGATGGCCTCGTTCAGCGCTTCGACGCAGAAGTCGGCCTCCAGGGTGTTCGAGATCCGCCAGGACAAAACCTTGCGCGTGTGCCAGTCCATGATCGCCACGAGGTATAGGAACCCGCGCCGCATGGGCAGGTAGGTGATGTCCGAGCACCAGACCTGGTTCGGACGATTCACGCGCAGCCCTTTCAGAAGGTAAGGATAGGTCTTGTGTCCTTTCGTCGGCCTGCTCGTGTTGGGCTTCTGGTAAATCGGCATCAGCCCCATGAGGCGCATTAGCCGGCGTATCCGCTTCTCGTTCACGAGATGCCCGTCATCGCGCAGGTGCCAGGTCATCTGGCGGACACCGAAGAACGGCGTCTCCAGGAACTGCTCGTCGATCTGCCGCATCAGGCCGAGGTTCTGTTCGGTCTCTCCCTTCGGCTCGTAGTAATAGGACGAGCGCGCGATCGACAGCAGCTTGCACTGCTGACCGATGGACAGCTGGGGATGGTCAGGCTCGATCATGCCGCGCCTCACTTCCCGCCCCAGGGCTTCAGCTTTCGTTCCAAAAAAGAGTTGGCCACCGCCAGCTCCCCGATCTTGGCGTGGAGCTCCTTCACCTGCTCCTCGTCGATCTCGGGTCTCTTGCGGCCTCCGCGCTCGAACACGCCGGACGCGCCTTCGAGCAGGGCTCGCTTCCATTGATGGATCATCGTCGGATGCACTCCGAACCGGCTCGCCAGCTCGGACACCGTCTCTTCACCCTTCAGGGCTTCCAGCGCGGCCTTCGCCTTGAACTCGGGCGCGTGCTGCTTGCGTTTCGACATCTCTGATCTCCTTCTCGTCGAAGATCAGCAGAATGCAAATCGTAGCTTACCTCACTGTCCGAATTTCAGGGGGTAGCTCACAATTCCGCGATAGGGTAGTCGCGCACGCCGGTCATCAGACCAACCTGATTGTCGACAAGCACCAAGGCGGCATTGTCGCGTGTCAATGGTGTTGGGTTGTATGCGTTGGTCATTGAATTCTCCATCTTTTGGGTTGGGGACCCTAGTCAATTGATCCAAGCCGACCGTCGCGATAGGCGGCTTCGACTGCGTCAAGCTCTGTCGCGTTGCCCATGGCGTATGGGCCTCGTTGAACAAATGCTTGGCGTAGGGGGTGACCCCGAAACAGGACGACATGTGCGCCGCCTTCGGAGGAAAAAGAGATGTCGGTGGCGCCGGCAAAGGCGATGGCTTTGCCCGGTTGCAGATCGGTGGCCCCAGCGTTCCAAGTCACGGTGGACGTGCCTTTGATGGGAAGGATCCAGGCGTGCTGTCCCGGGTCGCCGTGGTGCGCGAATGTCCCACCGGACTGGAGGGAGATATCCAGCAGCGTCAGCGAAAGGTCCGGTGCCGCCTGACCTGCGATCCCTTGGCTTTGACCCAGGATCAGCCGCGCCGTGCTGCGGTCGCCCGTCAGTTTCGGGATTTCCTTCGCCTTCAGGTGAAAGGCAGACGGTGCGTCGTGCCTGTGATCGGCGGGCAGATTGACGAAGACCTGCAGCGCGTGTGTGCGCGCACCGGGGCGTGGCGCCTCGTTATGGATCGCGCCCTTTGCAGCTTTAAACCAGTACAGATCGCCTGGTGCCAGATCGAGGTCATTGCCCACAGAGTCGCGATTATGGAACGCGCCTTCGCTATCTTCGAACATGACTGTGACAGCAGATAACCCCGCGTGCGCGTGGGTGCCGAAGGTCGGCTTCGTCATGAGGAAGTGATCGACCATGATCAGCGGATCCATCAGGCCGCCGAAGTCCGCATGTTGGTAGCTTTGGGCCGCAAACCCGTCACCAATGGCGACCTTGCGGCCGTCGCTTTGGGCGTGGGTTTCGCAGGGAACGCCTGCGAGCTTATCAATCAGTTGCGTGGTCATGCCATACTCTCACTTGTGTTGCATTGAGAATATGAGAGAGACGATAGTCCGAAAATTAGGTAAAATTGGAACTTATCGTTCCATTGATAGGACAGTAAGAGGCGCGACATGGATCTCAATGACGCATTCTATTTCGTCCAGGTGGTTGAAAAGGGCGGCTTTTCGGCGGCTGCGCGGTTTCTAAACATCCCGAAGTCGCGGTTGAGCCGCCGGGTCAGGTTGCTCGAAAACGACCTGGGCGTGCGGTTATTGCAGCGGACATCGCGGATCGTCACGACGACCGAGATTGGAGAGGAATACTACCGCCATGCCCGCGACGCCCTCTCGCGGTTTGAAACGGCGGAAGCCACTGTGCGTCGCCGGACCAACACCATTGGCGGGACCGTGACGGTATCGTGCTCCGTTGGGATGGCGCAGTTCGGTCTTAACCAGAGCCTGCCGCGGTTCCTACAAGACAATCCCGGTGTCACCGTTGTGCAGCGGGCCTCGAACCAGATGGAGGACTTGATCAAGGGCGGGATCGACGTGGCGATTCGCGGACATATGGCCACCCTGCCGGATTCAAGTCTGATCCAAGTGAGGCTAGCGCGGGTGGAATGGCACTTGTTTGGGTCACCTGAGTATGTTGGCGCTTCGGCAAGTGTGGATGAGCCTGCAGCGCTTGCAGACCAAACCGCTTTGGTCCTCGGGCGGCCGCGCGAAACCCATCAATGGCTGCTGACAGATGAAAGCGGGCAAACCGCGTCAGTGCCATGCAATGTGAGGTTCGCGAGTGACGATATGTCGACACTCAAGAACGCAGCAGAGATGTCCTTGGGGCTGGTTGCGCTGCCATCCTACGTGTGCCGGTCGGAAATCGAAGCAGGAACACTCGTGCGCGTTTTGCCGAACTGGACAGCGGGGCGCCCGCAAATCAGTCTGCTGATCCCAACACGGCGCGGCATGCTACCAGCTGTGGAGGCTTTCTTAGATTGGGTCAAGCAAGACCTACCCGCAGCATTGGCTCTTTGACCCCGTTGTATCGAATCCAGCATCATCACCCTCGCACTCATTCGTCGAGTTTTGGGCGGCCCATACCAGCCATTATTTGCATCGGGACATATCGCAAGCAGCTTCATCGAGCAGGCCATTCGCTACCGCTGCGAGACCGTTGCGTCGCTGGAAGTGGAAAGAGCGGACAAAGCCGCTCTTTGCTTTTGCAAAATGGAATGAATGCTTCCGGCTAATTTACGGCCCAAAATATTTGAGCCGCAGACACTTGTTCAATCTTTCTCAACAGAGAATTAAATATCCATGTCGGCGTTGGGATCAAAATCGCTGGGCTCAATGACGGAAAAGAACATCTGACAATCGGGCAATTCCATTTCCTTCCTGACCATGTCCAGATTGTCTTCATGGCTTTAGAACTGAAAGCTATCTAGATCTATTCCATCGGGTTTGCGACTTAACCCGGCGCAGCACGCTTGCCTCAAGTGCAAGAAAGTGCCGCTGTAAGACCGCCTGCGGACCCGCCTATATTGTGCCCTCAGTTAATTTCATCGCTGCAAGAATCGTATTGAGCGACTTGTTCTAGCATTTTCGAGATCCTTCATCCGCTTCAATGATCCGGGTCGTTCCTGAAACTCGAATTCCCTCTCCGGGTACGGCACTGAACTCTGTTTTAAGGAGCGACCTTGCGCCCATGTCCTCTCCTTGCACGATATTGATCTCGCCGTCATGGGGCCACCCAATGTCGCGGAGATATCCAGACAGTGCGGCGGCGGCGGCCCCTGTTGCGGGGTCTTCGAGCACACCCCCAATCGCAAAGGCATTGCGGCTGTGGAAGAGGCGTGGCGTTTCCGCCCACAATAGGCTGATCGTCGTCAGGTCATAATTTCGCATCAGCTCTGCTCCTTTAGTGAGTTCATACGACATCCCGGCAAGTTCCTGCCTGTCGTGAAGGGCAAGGATCAGGTGATTGTTTCCGGCATTGGCAACTGCCGGGGGCAAAGCAGGGTCAAGGTCAGTGACGTCTAAATCAAAGAGCGCAAGCGCAGCGGTTAACAAATCGGGAGACACCTTGGCGCTGTGGGTGGGCGGCGATGTGAGGGTTGTGCTACCATCATCCATGGTCTCCACGCTGATGCGACCCGAATTCAGTTTAAGATGAAACAGCCCTGCTCCCTCACGGGCATTCAGAGCATTGCCCAATGCAATTGTGGCATGTCCGCAAAACGCCACTTCTTCCTCGGGCGAGAAAAATCGCACTCGCCACCCTTCGGCAAACGGCGCAGCAAACACGGTCTCCGAGTATCCGACTTCTCTTGCGAGGCGCTGCATTTCCGCCTCTGACGGAAGCGTTTCACCAACCATGACGCCCGCGGGGTTGCCGCCGACGTTACCATCAGAGAAGGCCGCTACACGCAGAATATTTGGGTTGTCTATGTCTTTCATGGGTTTGATCCTTTTCAACCTTGGCAATCCGAGACCGCACAACCAAGAATCTTGGGGGTGCCGTTGAATGTTTCCATTTGGCCCCGGCGGAGTGTTCCGCCGGAGCTGAGTTTGGTCATTGGTTTAGCCGGGCCAGGAAGTCCTGCATCTCGGCAGCGATGACATCACCGTATTCCTCAAGCGCGAAGTGTCCTGTTTCGAGCAGATGGAATTCTACGTCGTTGAGATCGGCCTTGTAGGGGTGCGCGCCTTCGGGCGGGAAGATATAGTCGTTTTGTCCCCAAACAATCAGGGCCGGTGGCTGATGCTCGCGGAACAGGGCCTGCCACTTGGGGTATTCCGTGACGTTGGTACCGTAATCCAAAAACATCTCAAGCTGCACCTCCTGATTACCGGGACGATCGAGCAAGTATTGCACGTGCCAGAAATTGTCCGGGTTCACTTTGGAGATATCACCAACCCCATGCGTGAATTGCCATTTTGTCGCATCCATCGTCAGGAACCCGCGCAAGGCGTCGCCGTTTTCAGTGCTGGGATCGGCCCAGTACGCTTTGATCGGATCCCAGAACTCTCTCAGGCCTTCATCATACGCATTGCCATTTTGAATAATGAAGCCGGTGACGCGCTCTGGGTGCTCGGCGAACATGCGATAGCCGATGGGGGCGCCGTAATCCATCAAATAGACAGCATAGGATTCGACGCCCTTTGCATCAATGAGATCTGTTAAGGTCTCGGCGGCATTCGCGAAACTGTATTCGTATGAGGTAGCGTCTGGCATGTCGGAGGCCCCAAAGCCCGGATAATCCGGAGCGATGACGTGATAGTCTTCGGCGAGGACCGGGATCAGTTCGCGGAACATGTGCGAAGAGGTCGGAAATCCATGAAGCAGCAATACGGTTGGGTTCAAAGGGTCGCCCGCCTCGCGATAGGCGATGTTCACTCCGTCAATCTCCATCGTCTTCATGTCGACTGCAAACGGGCTCTGCGCCGCAATTGCGGAATTTGGCAGTGTCACAGGCAGCAGCGTTGTTCCGGCAAGAAGAGCTGCGAAAGATGAGCTAAGAATTTCGTTTTTCATTGGACTGGTCCTTTCAAGTTTGAGAAGTGGGCCCGGTGCTTTTGGACGTGCGGTGGGCGTAGATTTTGGCCCTTAGGGCCTCGTTTTCACGGCGTAGCACCGCGATCTCTTCATGGGCCTCTTCAGTGGTGAAGCGGCGCGGGATATGGCTTGGGCAATTCCAGTCGAACGCTTCGACTGTTATCAGTACGGCACGTTCCGGGCGGGCCGAGTAGCTTTGGTCGTGCAACTGGCTCACAACCTCGGGGTTATCGTGGCCTTTGATCAGATGCGCGCGGCCCCAGAGTTTCAGGCGACGCCGGTTCGGATAATCCATCAAAATCAGTGATACGTGGTCATTTCCGAAGAGATTCCCAGCGCTGATGTACTGGCGGTTTCCGCGAAAGTCGGCATATGCGACGGTTCGCGATGTCAGCACCTTCAGAAAGCCGCGTGGGCCACCGCGAAATTGCACATATGGCCAGCCAGTTTGGGAAACCGTGGCTTGGTAGAACCCGTCGCGCGCCATGATGAAGCTGGCTTCTTCCGGCCCCAGTTCATCCGCAAAAGTCGCGTCGCCTTCGAGAAATTTGGCATACCCGTCTGCAGAACCCATTCGGGCTTGCTCGGCTCGAACCGCCGGCGTGAAGGCAATGTTCGCAAAAGCTCGTGCCACTGCGCTATCCTTTCGAGATGCATTAGTTATTTTAGGCTCAGGGCCCCAACTGGCCCTTCGGTGACCTATATTTGGTACGTTCTCGTCCAATTTGACAAACGATGTTATCTATCGCAGGCTTAGAAAAACTTGGTCATCGTATGAGCCGTAAGAACCACCCCCTGAACGCACTGCGCGCATTCGAGTCTGCGGCTCGGCATCTAAGCTTTGTTGCCGCAGCAGAGGAGCTTTCGGTGACGCCCGCCGCGATCAGTCACCAAATCAAAAAGCTGGAAGACTATCTTGGAGTGCCGTTGTTCCGCCGACGCACACGGGGGTTGGTTCTTGTCGAAACGGGGCAGCTCCTCGCGAAGGAGCTTCACTCCGTTTTCATGGACCTCGATCACGCAATGGAAAACGTTGTGGAGGCCGACCGGAGTGGCTCATTGGCGTTGTCCGTCGCGCCGACATTTGCAGCAATGTGGCTGATCCCGAGGTTGCAGAACTTCTACTCTCAATATCCGGAAGTTGACCTGCGCATCTCAACAAGCCTGGCGCTTGTGGATTTTCAACGCGATGATTTCGATGCAGCCATCAGGCTGGGTCACGGGCAATGGCTTGGTCTTGAGGCGGTCAAGCTGTTCGATGAATCCGTTATACCCATGTGCAGCCCAAGACTTCTTGAAGGCCCAAACGCAATAAGAACTCCGTCGGACCTGAAAAACCATGTCTTGCTTCACAATCACTCCATGGATTTCGATCCCGACGCCCCGACATGGGAGACTTGGTTGGATGCAAGCGGAACAAGCGGCGTTGACGCCTCGCGCGGCATGCGCTTCAGCTTGCCCGATCACGGGCTACAGGCGGCCATTGACGGCGCAGGCGTTGTGCTGGGCTGGAGATTCCTGTCGGCAAAAGACGTTCGGGCCGGACGCGTGGTCGAGCTCTTCGACTTGGCCATTCCTCTTGGCTCAACGTTTTATCTTGTTTATCCCGAGGCGCATTCTCGGCGGCCAAATATCGCGGCTCTTCGCGAATGGATTTTGCGCGAACTGAAAGCCCGCTGAAAATCAATGTTAGGTCATGCCGACCCTTGGCCCTCCACCGCAGGACAGCGCTCAAACACAAGCCACCAGCGCAACCTTACAGCCACTCAGTTGTGCCATCAGATCCCGCTTGGGATTCAATTTGGTCCTGGCGATGGCGCGCTGGACACACAGGGTTTGAAGAAATTTGATTGTCTGCTTCAACAGTTCAGAAACAGTTGTTGCGCAACCGCAGCGAACTTACGCCTCCCGGCGGGCCTGCTTTGTTCGGTTCACGGCCCAAAGCGGCCGTTGGCCAACTGGCCGAGATGCTGCGGCCGCAGCCCGCGTTGCCGAATTTCGCTGCAACGGCAAAATCTGGATGGGGTCGAACTCGCAATCTGCGGGACTTAGTGAACTTCCGCTGCACTTGCGCCAGTGGCCGCTTCCAACCTTAGGTAGCGGCCTCCCTTAAGGAGCCACATTCGCTACTTTTCCCAATGCGGCACCCAATCACCATCAAGGCGCAGCGAAACGCCTGCGGCATCTTCCTCGAGCCTCACAACATGCAACTCACCTTTGTCCCCACCGTACGTCTTGCGCGCTTCCTCAAATTGCGCGCAAACCAGACGCGTGGCTGGGGCGGGTGTACCTGCATCATCACAGGCCTCTACGATAAGCCCCAAATCTTTTTGACACAGGTCGAGCGTGAAGGACGGATCGTAATGCCCGGCAAAGACCGAAGGGGCATCATGGTGCATGCACCAACTTTCGCTAGCCCCGATTTTTAGGGCTTCCCATGCGCGGGACAAATCAACGCCGGACTTTACGGCCATGACCAGTGCTTCACCCATCGCTGTTGCGTGAATGGCCCAAAGCTGGTTGCTGGCCAGTTTGGTGATCGAGCCGCTGCCGCTTGGGCCCATGTAATGCATGGGTCCCATTAGCTCCATTACTGGGCGGATACGCTCAATCGTGTCCTCATCGCCACCGGCAAACTGGGTCTTGTTCCAATTGCGTGCTCCATCAACAGCACCTGTGACCGGTGCGTCGACTGGCTGGACGCCATTGGCAGCCAATTCACTGCCAAGGGCGCGTGCCAGGGTCGGCTGGTTGGTTGTCATATCGACCCATACCTGTCCCGCACCCATCGCCGACAGTAGCCCGTTTGGACCCCTCACCACCTGTTCGATCTGCTTTGGACCAAAGACCATGGTAAAGACGATGGCGGCATCCTTGGCGGCTTCAGCAGGCGTATCAGCCCACGTCGCCCCAAGCGCGAGGTGCTCTTTGGCGCGCTCAGGGTCGAGATCACAAACGGCCAGCTCATGCCCCCCCTTGATTAAGTTCAGGGCCGCCGCCGCACCCATCGTGCCAAGCCCGACAAAACCAATGCGCATGTGTATGTCTCCTTGGCTCAAGCCGCGAGAATTTCGTCGGTCGATTGAACCGCACCAAATTCGCCGTGAAGGTTTGCAAGGGTGACCGAATGGATTTGCGCGGCCGTGTGGGCAACCCCATCCGGGCCAGTCGCGTCGTAGGCCCAAACCGCGTCAGAGGCATAGACCATATCAAACCCAAGGCTGCTGGCGGAACGTGCAGCCGATTCCGCGCAATGATTGGCGGTCGCCCCGCAGATGATGACACGTTCAATGCCTGCGCTTCGTAAATCGGCCAAAAGCGTGGTGCCACCAAATGCGCTGGAGGCGTGCTTGATGATCACCTGCTCATCGCCCTGAGGCGTCGCAAACGGTTGAACGGCAGCACCCGGTGCATCTGGATGAAACGGGTCATCCGCATCTGTGCCGTGATGATGGACATGGATAATTTTGTCGCCAGACGCACGGAATTGCGCCAGCAAACGCCCAATATTGTCCGACGCTTCAGGGCGAGACCGCGCCGCCCCAGCAGCATCGTCATGGGCGAGCGCCATTTGCACGTCAATAACGAGAAGAGCAGTTTTCATTGTTATATTCCTTTTGCCCTTGGACCAATGCGGCCTTGCGGTCGCTTAGAATTTTCTCGACGCGCTTGCCATAGATGCGCACGTTGATGTCATCGCTGATGACACGACCTTCCTGTTCGTCATAGGTCATAATCGCTGTAATTCTTGGGGTTGTGCCAAACACTTCGGTGACACCGTGCAACGAATATCCGCCGCGAAACAACGTGAACGTCCCAGCCCCGCGATCGAACTTTTGTGCGTGCGACATGTCGCCTGCCAGAAGGCGGTCGACCGCGTCACGATCTTCAGCCTCGTCGGTGCGCGAATTTGGGAGGAACGCAAAATCTCCACCACTTTCAGCGGCTTTTAACAATAGCGTCACGGTGCATTCTGTCGTGTCGTAATGCCATGCGTGCCAACTGCCGGGGTGGAGCGCGACAACATTTAACGCCTGAAACTCATCCGCGCAGCGATACAGGACGGGTTTCTTCTGCACACGGCGGACAAAATCCGTAAGAATTTCCGATTGATAGAGCTGCTGGATCAGCGTGTCGGTCGGGATTTGATCATCGGCCAGCTGGGTCGCAACATGGGTAATTCGCGCCGTCTTGGGTCGTCTTCGGGTAAGGACGGATCAATCGCGCCTTGATAGATGTTGCGCTTGATTGTCAGCACCTCGGCCCCCGGCAACAGGTTGCTGGCTTCATCCTCGAGGGCGGCCAATGCCTCCGCGCGAATGAAGCCATCCAGATTGCACCAGCCATGCGTCTCCATATGGTCCTGACACGCTTTGAGAAACTCCGCGCCTTCGCCTGTCTCCAGATCAGCAATGGGGTAGCGTGCTATATCGACAAGGTTTAGGGCCATGTCTGTTTCTGTGCCGAGGTTGGTCTGTGGCATCGTGTTCTCCCTTAGAACTGGAACCTCATTGTTGAGGCACTTCCATTTGTTACGTTGGCCCAAGCCAGAAGGTAAATGAAACTATTTGCGCCCATGAACATAAATAATTTATGCAATTTGGATGAAACAGAACCTCAATTTGAACTGGCTGCGCACCTTCGAGGCAGCCGCGCGCCATCTTAGTTTCACAGCCGCCAGCCATGAGCTGGGCCTGACCCAAACGGCTGTCAGCCAGCACATCAAAGCGCTGGAATCCAAGTTGGGACAAAACCTGTTCATGCGCCGTGCCAGAAGCCTGCAACTCACGGACATCGGGCAAGCCTATTTGATTTCGGTGCGTGACGCCCTTGAACACATCGAATTCTCAACAACCGGGCTTTTCGGGCCAGAGTTGGAGACTTCCATCATTGTGCGCGCCTCTGCGGCGATGATCGTCTGGCTGTCGCCGAAACTGTCTGCCTTCCAAGGGGTACATCCCAACATCGGGATCAAGCTTGTAACGTCGCTGTGGCAAAACGAGCTGGAAAAACATCCTGTAGATGTAGAGATTTTGTTGGCCGCGCAGACCCAATCTGACCCGCACATGGTCAAGCTGTCAGACGAGCGGATCGTACCCGTTTGCGGGATTCAAACATCAACGAAAATCCAAAGGCCCGCAGATCTGATGGAGATCGGCGTGATTCACGTCTTGGGCTTTGACGACCATTGGGCGCGCTATCTTTCCGCCAATGGCTTGCCTACTAACACCCTTTCCCCGCGCATTGTCGTTGATACCTCTGTTGCTGCCTGTGAATTAGCAGCAGCCGAGAACGGATGTGCCATTATGTTTGAGCGTTTTGCGCAACAAGCCATCGCGGCGGGTCGACCAATCCAGATCGTCGGTGATCCGGTCGCGAACGGTCAGTCTCATTACGTCATTCAACGAAACACCACCCCAAACGAGAAGCGCGCATCAACTGCATTTTGTGAATGGCTGGCAACCTCCTTTTGAGGACTGCTGTGACCACCAGGATGATCCTAATTCACCTTCGAACAATTCGAGACTGCCTTCAAGCGGCCATTCGTAGATCTCGCAGCATCGGTTGAACCGGGCTCGCTGCCGCCGTGGGAGCAACCGCAGCATGTGAGTACAATAGTTACTTGGCGCCGTTGCGAGCGGCCCATTGCTGCCATTGAACCTACCGTGCCGCCGCTGCGGTGCGGCCGCCCTCTCTAAACGGTCCCTCAGCGCCAGTACTTGCGACGTGAGCTCGACCTCGCCTGCATCTTTGGAAAGCCGCACGAAGAGATCGGCGGCTCAAAACTGCGTTGAAGCAGTCCCGAGACCGACACTGAAGAAACGCCCTACTTGCCCTCGTCACTGTCTGACTTCCGCTTATCCCCCATCGCCAGATACCTCGGCGTTCCGGTCTTGGGACATCGCGCAAACATGATGCGATCCCGGCGCAACCGGCGAAACGCCATATTCTCTTTTTGAAGTCCCATCATGGTGATTTCACCACGGGCGAGACGCTCCTCATCGCGCTGTCGGGAGAGTTCTTTTTGGCGCCTCCGCTTCTCCGGGTCGAAATACTTCGGAGTCTTGTCGTCATCCATAATGATCAGGTCTCACTATTCTTGGCTGGAATTTCCTGGAGCTACGAATGCGGGCCAGCGCGGGCCCGGAAGCCCGCTCCTGATATGGTCCTCCAACCCGCAGCAAGGCGATGCTTTCGTTTGACCTGATGTGATCCGCTCAGCCGTTTCTTGCTTTCCTTGATGACGTATCTGCTTGCGTAAGTCCCCATGGCGCTCCCCTGCGTGACCCGTGGGCACGTCACCGATCACGCAGAAATTCACGTTTCAAGGAGCTTGTTTCCTAATGTATCCGAATAAGCGGACCAACGATTGTTTTCGCCTTTCGGTTTTGAATCACCCGTTTCGCATGCCCCCAAAGCCATCATGGTGCATTTGCTGGCCTTAATTAGGATCCGCAAAATTCAAGCAGTGTTTTCGCAGGGCCGAAGTTGCCCGAGGTCATCTGTGATCGGACAACAGTTTGCTTCTGCAAAGGAAACAATGCCAAGTCTCAGACTAGAATAGACCTGCGCATCAGGGCAGCACCTATGGGGCCATTCGCGCCTCAATGCAGAGGCGCTCGCCCCTCCAGCATTTCCGCCCGGGTCAGCATGCGCACCACGTCCCGGAGGCACAGGCGCCTCCCTGTAGCCGCCGGTGCGAGCACGATGGCATCCAGAACCGCATCCCTCGCCTCATCGGAAAGACCGAGCTTGGCAGCACGTCTTGTTGCGAAGCTCAGAAGCTGAGCCTCCGTCACGTCGGGAATCTCGATCACCGCGCACCGGCTCCGCACAGGTTCGGAAACCAGATCGACGTTGTTCGCCGTGAGGATCCACGACAGATGAGACAAGTCGAACGTCACACGGAAGTAAGGGCAATCCCAAGCCCGCGCCGTCGCAGGCTCCAGCAGCGAGAGAAGAGCGTCGGCGAAGGAATAGGTCGGTCCTCGCGTGGACGTCCTTGACGTGGCCTTACAGATCTCATCGACGATGATCATCGGGTTTGCAACCGTCTTGGCGAGCATGAGGTCAATCGGGCGTCCCGCCTGCGCCGTTCCCCAGCCACGCTCGAGGCCGACGAGCGCCATGCCCGCGCCGCCTTTGCTCGCGTCGATCTCGGCCATTGGCAAATGAAGGGCCTCAGCCACGGCGCACGCCCAGACGCTCTTTCCGATGCCCGGTGGACTATTCAGGATCACGGGGCGGATCGTGATCGGATTACCCCGCTTGGCTGCCAGCCGAAACTCGTGCCAGGCATACTCCGTCGCTGGGGCCATCCACGGCATCTCTTCGTGCAAGGCCGCTGCAACCTCGTCCACCCAGTCTTCGCCTCGCGGCATCACAGCAGACATGCCGTGGAGGCCGGGCTTCAACCGGTCGTATTCCTCGCGCTTCAGATGGGACACACCTGCGGCCCTCACTCGGGTCTTGGCCAGCTTTGAGGCACGCTCAGCGATGCGCCGCTTGTCGAACATGGTCAGGTCGATACCGCTGGAGAGCACCTCCGCAAACTCGTCGAATTCGCCCACCTCGAACTCGGAAGACCGCTCGTCCTCCCCAATCAGGTCGCGGGCCAGTTTATTCTTCCGAATCGTCTTCAGCACCTCTTTCAAGTGATCGGCGATGATGATGGGATCTGTCTCGTAATCCGGGAGGTCGATGATCTTGATGCGCATGTCGTGTCCATGTCCGTAATCTCATTTGGGGAACCACCGACGCCCTTGGGCACCGGGGGTGCGAACGCTCAAATGCAGCGTCGTATGAGATGTCGGGTTTGGATAGGCGTGATCATGGGCCAACTGAGACACCCTTTTGCGCCCTCCGTCAACCCACCAGCACCACTCAAAAAGCGCTGCACCAGCCAGGTGCAGCGCTTTCGCCGTCTCTTTTGTTTTCAATCACTTAGAGGCCAACGGAAATTTTACACCTCGGTAATGGAACGTTTTTGGCCCGAAATGGAAACTTATCGGTTGGCTGATCAACGACAGGGGCCTAGACCGAGAAAAACCATATCTGTGCGCACCGGGTCCTATCGTCGATTCGAATCGAAATAAAATAACTCAATATCAACACCTTACAGACCACCCGAAGAGGCGGAAAGGCATAAGCTTACGCACGACACCATAAGGTTACGCAGTCATTTTTCAGGCCGAACGCCCTCAGGGTAACTCTATAAGAAAAAACAAAAAAACCGCGCTGAAGCGCGGTTCTGTGTCGAGGTCTGGTTGTTCAGATCGTTAGGAGATGAAGGCCTGGAACGGCTTGTCGGGCCGGAACATGGTCTCATACCCGTCATGGGTGAACGGGGTCGCCAGAGCGTTCACGTTGGCCTTCTCTGCCCAGAAGTCCACATAGTGATCCCGGGTCAAAATGGGCGAGCGGGAAACGCGTGCCTTTGCGATCGAGGAAATCGTCATTTTGATGAGCGTACCCCACCTCATGGCCGAGGCGACCGCGAGGCGGCGGTAGAAATCCTCCGTCATGAGATCCTCATCGACCCCCAGGCCGTTCTCGAGGGCGTAGCTCCCCACGATCTCGTGGATCACGTTCAGGTCGTCGGGCAGGTCGATCCCGTCAAAGTGGACGTGAGTCACCTTGTTCTGGGTCTGGTCAAGCGCGCGAACATGATCGGCGAGTTCCGGAACGCCGGACATGATCAACATCAAGGGCCACCCCCTTGATTTGATGAGCGATTTGAAGTTGTCGAGGATCATTTCCCGGTCGTTGTCCGACTTGCCGGCGAAGATGTGCTGGGTCTCATCGAAATGAATCCCGATGATACCCTGAGCTTCGGCTTGATGGGCGACCCGCGCCCAGATGTCGGTCTGGGTCAGACGCGCGTTATCAGACAGGTGATATCCCATCGCCTTCAGAGTCCGCCGCCCGAGGTCCTTCCACCCGCCCGCCCTGCTCAGGTCGCACTGGGCGATGCGTGCCGGGGTACCGTTCGGCAGCGGAACCTTCTCCTCATGGAGCAGCTTTAGAACCTCATTCGTTTCCCGGGTCTTACCGGACTCGCTCAGCCCGGTGACAAGAAGGACTTCCCCTTCGAACCACTGACCGCTGTTCAGATTTCCGATATGGCGGCTGAAGACCTCGCTAAACGTGCTCCGGAGCTTTTCACCGCGGCTGAGCGGAAAGTATCTGCCGGTGTTCAGGGCGGCGGTTTCGGCGATCTGAGGGTTGAAGAGACGCGTCATAACTTGCTGTCCTTTATGGGCGTGAAAGATTTACCGGTGGGCCGGGAGGTCCGGTCCTTGGGCGGCGGTGTCGAGGTACTGGCGGCAGAACGCTCACCGACCTTGAACGCCGGGGTATTTCCGCTCCGGTCTGTGAGGCGACCTGGCCGGGCGGTCGGTCCGGTGACCCCCTCAGGCCGGAACGAAACCTTCGCCATTCGACTGGCTCGGCGCCAGTACTGATCGGTGTTCTGATAGTTGGACGGGTCTCGCGTATTAGAGAAATACCCTGACTCCCTGGCCCGGCGGGCTCGGGTTTCTTTCAGGTGGGCATCATGAAGCTCCTGGGCTTTCGGGTTACGCCGAGCGGTTTCTTCCATCAGACTTATCGCTTCATCGAGGGTCAGGTCCGAGAAGGCCGTCATCGAGAGGTTTACCTCGATGACATCGTCATGACCTCGCGCCGTTACATAGGCTTTCCTCAGATCGTCTGGGTCTAGGTGGATGGTCACCTTGCGTGAGGCCCCGCCAGAAAATTCCTGAAGCGCGGTCGAGTTGAACGGAATTTTAAAGGCCTTCACGCCCTCCGGTGTGATGCTCGCCTTTGTGGTTACGCCAAGGTGCAGGCAGCGCTCCCGTTGGGAGGGAGCCTCGATCGCCCGATAGGTTGTCGTAACCTCCAGCATCTTTTCCCAAGGAGTCGCCCCGAACATCCCAACCCCGCGGTGTGATTTATGGGAATACTCATCGACGAAGTACCTGGTCAGCGTCCCATAAATTTCGTCATGGGTTGTCGCCACTGACCCCTTGGGGTCATAGTCCTTCAATTCACCCGGACGACTTCCCGTATAGCCGGGGAGGAAATTCAATACATCCCATTGAGTTGTCCCGAAAAGCGTTTCGATGTGAGGCTTATCTCCCGAATGATAAGCCCGCGCAGGGATAACAGTCATCCCTGACCCGAGTTGTGCGGCATAGACTCGACCATTCCGGGTCGCCGTACCGTTATCTGCCTCGAACTTCATCAATCGGACGGGCGGTGCCGGATCCTTCTTACATTCGTAGCGGACCTTTTCACGGGTCTTGTCGCGTGTCGCCATGCGCAAAAGGGCTTCTGTGTGATCCGCATCAGCGGATTTCGCGATGATCCAAGCCAGAGGCAGACGCGTCGCAACGTCGATCATCACATGGAGCCAAAGACGACAGATTTCATCAGATGCAAGCTCTTCCGGCGCTGCCTTCGGGTCAAGGCGCTTAGCCTGAACGGTGCCGCCCGTGTCAGTAAAGATAGACAGATAAACCTGATCGGTTTCGGTCTTCTCACCGAAATATAACGCACCGATATCGGTTGAACCGGCCCCTATGCGATTCCGGGCGTATTGCCATCCGTTCCGTCCACCCTCTTTGACAAATGTTGAGAGCGCCTTGATCCGGGCCCGGATGGTTGTGATCGATGGAAACTTGAAACCGGCAGCGACTTCGTGCGACGGGACGTCAAACTTCCCTTCAACCAGCCTAAGCAACGGTGCCAGCTTGGGTTTTCTTCGTTTTAGCCAGGACGTGATTGCGTGGTCGATGTATACCTCCTGGAGGGTACTCATGCGCCGGGACCGGTTCCCTTTCATATGCTCGCGGTCCATCAGTACGATCGGGTTGTCGTCGAACTGATGAAATATCGACTGGTATTTCTTAAGGGTGCGCCCCTGGGGCATGTCAAAACTCGCTGTGACACGACCTCCCCGCGCCGCGTCAAGAAAGGCCCCGCCACCGTGGATCTCGGAAGCCTTTGTCTTCAGAGTTTTCCGATATTCACCATCTTTGTTAATGCTTCTTTCGGTGATCTTTTTTCCTTCAGCCTCAAGCGCGTCTATCGCGAGCACGATAGATAGTCGGTGTCGAATGTGTTCCTGCTGTTCTTCCGAGAGCTGTTCGATCACCTCGAGGCCACCCGTATAGCGAAGAAGCGCTTCTCGCTTCTCGAGATCCTTCGGCTCTGTTACCTCACAGTTGCGATCCTTGATCGCCTGATCAACACGCTGAAACGAAAACGTCAGGCATTCGCCGTCGTCCACCCCCTCCACGGCATAGCCGTTTTCCTCGATCCCCGTAACCAGCCAGTCGCGCCCGTCCAGAAGCAGGCGCGATCCGGTCAAGACACGGTAGAGGGGGACATAACTCATTCAGGCAGCCGAACGCGCGAGTGGATGCTGATAACCGAATACCAGTCAGCCGCGAGGTGGCCGCGACCGATCATGCGCAGGGCGGCGTCGAACGCGCGTGGCGACGGAAGGCCCGAGTTCCGGATCAGATCTTTCAGCAACCAGTAGTTCGTCGTGCGTGCAGCCTCCGTGACCAGCTCGTCAGCCTCTGGGTCCGCCCGCTGACAGGCGTCATAGGCCCGGAACAGGTTATCGCGGTACTGTCGGGTATATTGGTCACCGTTGACCACGATCGCGTCATCCGCGAAGTCGCTAGGGATCGCGTTGAAGATGACCTCGATCTCGGCCTTGGTTTTCGGTTTCGTCAGGCTGTGGCCGTTACGGACGAAAACAGCCCGCCGGAACCCGTCCTCAAAGGTGATGCGCATATCGAAGTGATGCTCGCGCGGCTTCTTCCTCCCGGGCCAGGGATAAAGGATCGGCGGAAGCTGGACCTCGATCCCGTAAACGGTGGGATCGAGCAGGATGTCGAGGGCAGCCGCCCATTCAGTAAGGGCCTCGAAGAGATAGACCTTAGGGAGCCCGTTCGTGGCGCGCGTCACAAAGGTGGTGGCGACCCTACGCGCCACCGTACTGCGCGTCAGGGGGTTCCGGTGACCAGAATAGGGCAGAAACCCGAAAATCTCGGGGATCTTGAGCGCTGGCTGTTTGCCGGTGGGGCTGCGGCGGACTTCTTCCTCGAGGAAGATGGACATGACTCTCTCCTGTCCGGAAAGCTCCCCCTTTCCGGATTCTTCTGCGTTTCGTTTTGAGAGCCTGATGATCGCGCTTGTCTGGACCGTTGGTGGTCTCTATTCTGACAAGAGAACTGGGGCGATCAGGCCCCCGACTTCCCGGGCGCGCCATTGGCGCGCCCATTTTTCTGTCGTGGTAGTCTCGTTCTATCGGCCTCCTATTTGGCGCTGAAGTTCAAGTGCACTCGGCACCGAAAGACTCATGCCTACGGACTCGGCGGACTTAAATAGCCTTCACTGACGGAGTCAACACACGGAAAAATAAGAGAAAATTTCTCATTTCAGTTTTTCGCATCCTCTAAGAAACCGCACTTCTTGGGTCCTTCGCTGAGCATCCTCAGACCTGCTAAAACTATTCCATAAACGGTCCCCGTGGAACGGCTGCAAAGACGAATCTTGGGGAGGGGCTATATTGTTAACTCATCAGCCGTTCTGCACTGGTTTGGCGTGACGTAGGAACCTATGTTTTGAAACGGATATCTCTGTAGAAAGGACCACGGATGCAGGACCGCTACGGCGGTGATGAGCGTGACGCTAAGCAACGACCTGGTGGATGAGGCCCGTCGCCTCGGGCTCAATATGTCCCGCATCGTCGAAGCTGCCCTCATCCGGGAGGTGGCGGCCGAACGTCTCCGGCACGAAGCGGACTGGAACGAGGACCGCGAAGGTGGCGACTGGACTAGATCCAGCATTCCGGAGACGTAATCGGCAACGCGCCCGCGCACGCCGCGGACGCTCACGTTTACCGACGACCAGACCCGGTTCGACTATTCACGCTACGTGACGCAACCGGGGTTTTCCATTACTCGTCAATCAGGCGCCGACGGAGACCACCATGTCAGACCTGTTCAAACACCGAGCCGCAGCGAAGGCCCGCGCCCGCGAAAGGGACGAGGAGCGCCTGCGTCGGGGCGAAATCACCCCATCCCAGCTCCAGCAGGAAAACCTCGTGTTCCGGGGGTTCAAGAAGCGCGTGATCGGTCTACCGGCGAAATACATGCGGAAAATCAAGCAGCGCTCGGAGGACAAGGGTGACACATAGCGTTCGCCACCTGGCAAAAGATTCCCACTACAAACTTTGGGTCCATCACCGACATTAATGTAGTATTGGCACGCGAGGATGGCCGTTCAGATGAGCCGAGCCACGCAGCGCAACACTGGACGGACCCCACCGGGGCGCTCACCTCGTGATTTAGGTGCAGGACGTTGATCTGGCAGGGAAAATAAGGTGGCGTTAGAAAAGCCTAGACCATTCGAAAAGATCGTATTCCATGCGGTATACATTTTCGCATTGGAGGAGTACTGCTTCTTCCGATACTTGCTTTTCATCACAAATAGCGACGTAGAAACCGCTCGCTTCGCCAGCGATTCCCGCGAATGCATATCTGAACCAACCGACGGACGCCCGAAACCGGCCAACTTGTTCGGCAACATACTCATGAAGGGTCTGAGCCGCCAAAGGGTATTCCCCGCCGACGAATGAATGAACTTGAAGTGTAGTTGAGCCAATGAGTTTGCGGCTACCTGCCGCGACAACGGGAATTGATATTGCATAGTTGAACCGGATAGAAACATCCGCACGATTACCGTCTTTGAACTCAACGTTCTCGGTCACATCAATTGGTGTCGGGAGTTGAAATGGCTCTCCGATAATCATGGACGTGCCGGGAAGCAGTTTGTCTATACTAAAGTGGACGTTGAACGACCCGTTGCCTGGATCAACCGATCTGGTCACTCGAGCCGGGATCCGGGAATCATTGATAAAGAGATCACCGATGTCACTGCTCGTTCCCGGGCTGCTACCTTCGACCTCAAAAAAATTCATGCTGATCGACACGGCTTCTTCACTGGTCTCACCAACATTGGTTACGCCAAGCGGCAATTCCGCTAGCAGAATTTCTTTTTCAAAGTGGTCAGGTTTGACAGAGAAAAATACATCGGCAGCCTCCCCCACAAGCCGCTGATCTGAAATGGTCAGAACTAGATTGCTTTGATCATAGGGAGGTCTATTTTTCCAAAGGACTACGGGAAGATACATCGAGACCACTGCAACCAGCAATGCTATTACGCCAACAATAAAGCCCCAGAAGCCTATCTGCTTTTCCGAAAGCGGCAACAACCCAATCCTTCAATTGTCCCTAGAACCTTTTGGCGATCTTGACAGAGCTAAGGAACTTGAGCAACGCAGATGGCCTTCGTAGAATTTGGCTAAGATATTTCCGGGTGTGGGACCGGGTTTCCACGTAAGCGGCAGAGGGTTCCAAAAGGTGCCGGTATGTATATGCGACTTGGTCAGTCATGTTCTACTCCCGTTCCTGTCGAAAATAGCGCTCACGACTGCCTCAGAAAACCGTGCCCCAACCCAGTATGACTTCGTCGTTGGAGGCGCGATAGCTCAGGAATAGTTGCCAAGCGGGTTCCGCCACGTTCAAACGCGTTGCGCACTGGCTTTCCCTCAACAGAACGTTCTGACGCCGAATGTCATGGCCATCCCATGTGCTCGACATCTTTGATTTTCGCCGCCAATCGGTTGTTTTGGGTTAATGGCGTGGCAGCCCACTGATAACGTCCCGATCTGCTTGTCGGGAACAGTAAAAAACCTAAGCTGACCATCAGGAGCAACCAATCCCAATGGAGACCTTTAATGCCTGATGGAAGCAGTACGCCGTCCCGGCGTAGTATCGTCGTTTCGGAATTTACCAATTCTGTTCTTGATCCCAACGCGCCGATGCTCGGCCCGATCGAGAACGGCGGAACGATCATCGCCAATACGGCACCGGGATGCTGGGGCCCGATGATCACGCCGCGCCTTCGCGGTGGACATGAAGTGACAACACCCGTGTTCGTACAAGGAGCTGAGGTGGGCGATGCTGTGGCAATCCGCATTCGCGACATCACTGTGACCTCTATCGCGACGGCGTCCGGCCACGACAGCTCGCCTGAGGGATTCTGCCTTGGCGATCCCTATGTCGCCGCGCGCTGCCCGGTCTGTGATACCGTCTGGCCAGAAACCCATGTCGAAGGCATCGGACAAGATGCGGTGAAATGCGATGCCTGCGGCAATGCCGTCAAACCCTTCGAGATCGTGCATGGCTACACCGTCACCTTTGACGAGACCCGCAGTGTCGGCTTGACCCTCCCCCACGCCGCTGCCGAGACGATCGCCAAGGACGCCAACCATTACGCCGCCCTGCCCGATGGCAGCCGCCAGCATTCGATCCTGACCTATGCTCCATCCGATATGCCTGGCACGCTGGTGAGGATGCGCCCTTTCATGGGGCAATTGGGCACCTGCCCGTCCATGGCCATGCCCGACAGCCACAATGCTGGCGATTTCGGGGCTTTCCTTGTCGGCGCACCGCACGACTACGCCATCACAGAAGACCAACTGGTTGAGCATAAGACTGATGGCCACATGGATATTGACGCAGTCCGTGCCGGTGCGATTATTGTCTGCCCGGTCAAGGTGCCGGGTGCCGGTGTATACATGGGCGACATGCATGCAGGTCAGGGCGATGGCGAAATCGCTGGCCACACGATGGATGTATCGGGCAGCGTCACGTTGCAAGTCGAGGTGGTGAAGACGTATCCCATCGATGGCCCAGTCTTGTTCCCACTCGAAGAAGACCTGCCGCCACTTGCCAAGCCATTCACCGAGGCGGAAAAGGCCAAGGGCCAGAAACTTGCTACCAAATGGGGCGTGTCCGAGATCGACGCATTGGCACCAATTTCCGTGATCGGAACAGCCGCCAACCTGAACGCCGCCATCGACAACGGCCTTGCTCGGGCAGCGGCACTGCTGGACATGACAATTGCCGAAGTTCGCAACCGCGCCACAGTCAACGGCGCCATTGAGATCGGCCGCGCACCGGGCGTGATACAGGTCACGTTTCTGGCCCCACTGGCCAAGCTCGACGCAGTTGGCCTAGGCGATTACGCCCGCGAACAATATGGTCTCTGAGGAGTGAACGTTCTGCCGCGGGAACTTGTCACTTCCCGCGGCTCATCGGGTTCAGGTGGGGGCAATAGGGCGGCAGCTGGATCAGTCGTATGCGGCAGTCTGGTCGTTTGAGAAATTCGCGAACGTCTGCCCCCTTATGGTAAGCCGCATTATCCCAGATGACATAGATGATCCGCGAGAGAGGATTGCGCGCCTCAATCTTGGCGAGAAGCTGCGCTGCACTCACCCCGTCTACGGTGGTCGGCTCGACAAAGGGCGCGTCAAAATTCTCAAGATTGAGCGCACCATGGATGTACACGCGCCCACGCCCTGCGGTCGTTGTTACGGCGGGGTTTGATCCTGCCTTTACCCAACCGTAGCTGGGTTTTGTCTGGTATTCAGGATGCACTGCGTCGGCGAAATAGACGGCTTCATCTGCACCCAATTCGTTCAGCAGCCGCTCGTACAAAGCAATGAATTCAGCTTGCTTCTCTTCAGATGCAACGCGTAGCAGCCCTTTCGGCTTTCGATACTCATAGCCAAGTCGGGCCAAAAGCTTGATGCAGCCCGAGTGGGATTAGTCCACGCCATACTGTACCGCGATATGCGCCCTGATCTCGACAGTCGATCGACAGAAGCGTTCGTCCAGCCTGGCGCAAAGCTCTGTCTCTTGAGCCGGCGTCATGCGGGACTGACCGCCCTTCCAGCTGTCGGTAGAAAGCGCATCCCAGCCACCCTCTCGGTACGTCTTGTACCAGCCTCGAATGGTATCATCGTCTAGGTAGAGAAACTCCGCGATGGCCTGACAGGACTTCCCATCATCCAGAAGCAAAATCGCATTCGCACGACGCGCAATACCGTGATCTTCGCGCTGGCTACGCACGCAAACCTCAAGTTCACGTCGCTCTGCAGAAGAAAGATAACCGGGACGGATCATGCACTTAACTCAGTCGATGCCCGCTTGGACGTCAACCCTTCAAATCTCGGGTATTCAGTGACTCCAAGTATAAAAGACATATTTTCTTAAGCATTGCGCCCGGTGTTCCAGCGTTTCTGTCTCTTAACCCAGACACGACCATATCGGTTTTAGTACAAGTACCGTCACGTTTACCGTTCGGATTAGGAAAGCCTAAAATTGTATCGGTCGGTAAGTTAAATGAAGAGGCCACTGAAAAACTGCGCTCCGCCGTCGAGCAAAACGCAAACCTCCGAGTGCGCATTATTGAAGTTGAGCCTGCCCACCTTAGCGCAACAGGCACTACCTCAGTATACGTATCGGTTTGGGGAAATCCTGATGAAAAAGTTTGCGAAAAAAACATGCCAAAAATATTCACGCGTAGCAAAATTAATGATCCGTTGTCTTTTTAAAGAAACAACAAAGCCTACTACAAAAATTCGCTTAGATTAAGTAGACGTTCCTCATCAGATTAAGGAATAAGGGTGTAGATCAAGGCCAAGAAAAGCGTCATGTAGAGCAGCAGCATTCCTAAAATCAACACCTTACTCATCCATCTCAGCTCCAAGTATAGATTATTCAATACCCATTTCCCCCCAAACACATCTTTGGAGGCTAGATTTCGAGATCTAGCAAAAAGGCACGCTTATACAAGATAAACCTTATTCCCTAGCACACACCATGCCGCCTATAAGTCGTTAGCGCATCGGAATTTATCCGTACGTAACTAAACATCTGAAACGTGGCCACGAGAATTCTAGCGCGAATCTCCTACAATCTTAACAATTCTCATGTTCGTGACAGAATTTGCCATCATGCTGGCGATACGTGAGGCTTCCTGCACCCGAAGGTTTGCAACCGACACAAGCTGTTCAGCTTTCTCAGATGCCGAGTTGCTGAAATCAAAAACCTCATTTGACTGATGTTTCGCTTGATTTGCTAAAACATCCGCCATAGTATTCGAGTCCATATCAAACATGCAACATCCACTTTTGTTTATGGATAGGTCTGACGTGCGAGGCCATTTATTTTTTCCCATGGGTGGAGGGCTAGGGTGAAAATCCAGTTGGAGCGCTCCTGCTTCTGGTAATACGCTCGGGCGACCAGGCTTCTCAACGATATCAAATTCGCCAACCTGAGTAGAGTCATAAAATCTCAACCGAGGAGCAATCTTTGACGGTATTAGTGGATCCAATCGATGAGGTGCTTCAACATAATTTGAGCTTGAGGACAACTGATCTGCTAGAGCGCCTAGAATGGAAATTTCCGCTTGAGCATGTAACTTAGAACCCCACATGAATAGCAACATGGTCACGAATAAAGCAGCGTGTTTGACTTTAAAGTCAGGAGTACTGCAAGTCAAAAATATTACCTTGATTCTGTCCATCTTTCGGATCCCGCCAATTGACAATCAACTTGCAGTAACGATAGACTTTTTTTCGCGACCTCGATAGAAAAAATTTTAAGAAAATTTAACTTCTTGCATCACGGTTTATCCCCAAGTGCGAAAAAGTTTCTAATCAAGCTCATTAGAGCGGGTGAAGCTGAATTCGCGCAACACACCTGACCTACCTAGAGTTCTGTGAGAGCGATTCTTGGCTACGATGTATAAAAGAGCACATCCCACATTTCCCAAGTAAGGCGCTGATTTCGCTGTCCTGACCATTATATTTCCTATATAAAACATGGTGTTGAAGGCTGCGAGGGGCGCGTTTTATGGATCACCCAGAGGGTGCGGGCTTGCAA
>JAUHVK010000098.1 GCA_030425145.1 Alphaproteobacteria bacterium
TCACAACCAGGTCGTAGTTCCCCCAGTTCACACGATCGAGCCGCATCCCGAATGACTCGCCAGACTTTCGTGAAAGGTCCGTATGGCACAACACGTCATATCGAAACCGGTCCTTGGCGAATATGTTGGTGGTCAGGTTTGCGTTATAGTTACGCCAATTGTCGGCTAACTTTTTTGGACACAGGACCAGAACGTCCTTATTGCGCAACTCGTAATACTTCACGACCGCCAGAGCAGTGAAGGTTTTGCCCAACCCCACACTGTCTGCAAGGATGCAGCCGTTATATGTTTCCAGCTTGTTGATGACGCCGACGGCGGCATCTCGCTGAAAATTGAACAGCTTTTGCCAAACAAGGCTTTCGAGATAGCCGGTTCGATCCTTGGGCAGGACGTCCTCATCGATCTCGCTCAGGAAGTCACTGAACAGGTTGAACAGGATCATGAAGTAGACCCGTTCGGCGGGGTTCTCTTGATAAACAGACTCGATGTGCTCAAGGACCTCGGCCGTGACATCCCGCACCTTTTCCTGGTCATCCCAGATCTGGTCAAAGAGGTTCAGGTAGGTCTGCGCGAACTGCGGCTCATCCATCACCTGTGTGTAGCTTGAGACCGCATCCCCGCGCTGATAACCGAGATCCACAGCGGTGAACCCCGAAAGCGGCATATAAGCTGCCTCCGATTCAGGTCGCTGAACATGCCCGAACTGCTGCATCGGAGCTGTAGTGACGTTCGATTTAAAGCGTGCCTTCTTCCGTACCCACTGGGCACATTCACGCGCGACCGCCCGTTGGGTCATCTTATTGCGAAGCTGGATTTCAAATTCGCTGCCTGACAAGGAACCTTCGGTCCGGGCATTCGGTATGAAGAATTCGCGCCGCTCTTTCTTTATTTGATCGATCGCAGCGTTTGGGGTGAACGTTGGCTTGGTGAAGATGAACTCAAATTCTTGAAGTTTACCCAATTCCGCTTTCAGGGCATCGAACGCATAGATGGAAAAACATGCGGCGGCGACCCGAAATTTCGATGCGCCTGACAGCTCGTTCTTAAGATCATTTCCCAGCAGGGTGGTCGTGTTGTCGATGATCCGCAAATTTATGCCTACTTGCTCGTTTGAGTTGTTACCTGACAATAGACGTATCTTTCTATAGCGTGTCTGTTTCAATCGGTTTCATATCCAGCGGCTCGGAAGAAATTGTAGCACTCGTCCGGCGTGAACAGGCTGCATACGGTTCCGACAGCTTTCCAAAGGTCATCATAGGTACGTGCCGCGGCCTTCCGAATGAGGGCCTTCAGCTTCGAGAAGGCCATTTCTATGGAATTTACCTACGATTTCCCAAAGCTTTGAAAGACCTCTATTGGGAATTATGCAAAACAGTCGAATGCGCTATTCGAAGGTATTGTAGCGCTTCTCAAACTTTAAGCGGGAAAAGCACTGTTCCATCAAATGTTCTGATTCTGATATCTTCCACCAAGTACTTTTCCGGTACCAGTTCTAGGCTCACCTTGACAAACTTAAGTGATAAGAAAATGACGGCACCAAGCACTTCAATCCTTAGAATGATTGGATCCACGCTTTGTCCCGGCTGTGACGCAACAACCAAATTGAAAAGAACAAGGGCACCAAAGAAATAATACCCGTAGTCGATAATTTTGGGGAATTTTTTGGCATCCCATTTCCCCGACACTAATCGTGAGAAGAAACGCATTACAACAGGAAAAGCGAAAAGGAAGCGATGCCAGAACTGGCACAGGATCGCAAATCCTACCATGAGCTGCAGGGACACGAGCACAACAAAGTTATCGGTCAAAAATTCCTTTGTTATGAAAGGAAGCCAATCGAGGATAGTGTCGGTGTCGGAAAACGCTAGGTTTGTAATCAGCCCAGCGAAGAAAACCGTGAAAGCAAGTGAGACAATTGCGTAAACGGTTTGCAATACAGCCATCGTGACGAAGAAGATTTTTCGGGTCGCAGCGCTTAGCCGTGAAAACCAAACACCAAGGTGCTCCTTCAGCAGTGTTCCCATTGCTCCGAGTGCAATTGGGGCAAAAGCTGCTATCAGTTCAAGTGCTAGAATAAATTTGGTTGGATCCATTTTTTGCACCCATTGAGCTGCAGCTTGAAGCGCTGATGGAAATCGAATCAATCAACACGTGTTTGTAGGAAGTTACATTCGCTTTGATAAGATGAGAATATGCAAACGGACATCCCCCAAGTGGCATGCCGTTCGTCGTCAAGGTCGCCTGATCAGGTGCGTAGATCAAGTATTTTGCGGTCCTTGAGGCGCGCATCGCTGTGGAGGCAGCTGGAACTGTGCGGATCAAGCTGCGAATCCGCCTCATCTTGGCCTGGCGCCCCCGTTTTCCATCGTGTCGGGCAGACCTTTCTTGCCGCTTTTGTTCAGTTTCGGCCTGGATTGCGGTCAAGCGCATGATGGAGGCGCTCGCAGTCGATGGATGGCAGCAAGGATGGCGCGCACCATCGGTCCGGTGACGGCCACCTCGGCCAACTGGAAGGTGATGGCGCGGGCGTGACGTACCACACGCGCCCCGATCTTGATCAGCTTCAGCTGGAGGCTGGTGAGGGACCAATTGGCCATGGCCTCGGGCAAGTCGATGCAGCGCAGGCAGGTGGCTAGGTTGTAGGCCAGCGCATGCAGTTGCAGCCGGACCTCGTTATCGCGGAACCTTCGGCAGGACAGCCGCGTCCAGCGGAAGGCATGCTTGCCCTCCTTGATATACTGCTCGGCGGTGCCGCGTCGATTGTAGAAGCGCACCACCCAATCCGGGTCCATGGGCATGTTGGTGACGACGAAGCCCACGCGGGGGAACAATTCGCCCGGATGCCATTCGATCTTGGCGATCACACGACGTGGCTTGTTCCAGCTTTGCGCCTGATACTCGAAGTCCTCGAAGAACCGTTTGACCTTGGTCAGGGAAGGCCGCCCCACAGGCCGTTTCAGCCGATGCGCAATCTTCTCGCGCAGGACGTTGTTCGCAGGTAGCCGGATGGCGTAAAAGAACCGGGCTTCTTCCAGCCGCTCATAGATCAACGGGATCGCGTAGGCGGCATCGGCCCGGAAGAACCGGCCGCCAAGGTCGCGCTCCGCGTACCGGGCGATGACGGGGTCGAGAACCTCCCGCCAGCCATCGGCGCTGTGGACATTGCCATGGCGCAGGGCGCAGCGCTCCAGCATGCCGAACTGATTGAACAGAAAGTTCGGGTGATAGCAGGTGCAGTCGAAATGCCCGTTCCACGCCGCGCCTTCCTGTTCGCCGTGGGTGGGGCTGACCGAGCTGTCCATGTCGAGCACAATGTACTTCAGCCCGTTGCGGTCATGGAACCGGTCGATCCATTGGCCGTTCAGGTCGGCAAGTGCCGCCTGGTTCTCGGCCAGGGCCAGCGTCTCGGTCTCGAACCGCCCCATCTGAGATGCCGAGGCCGCCTGTGCATCGACAGCCCTTCCACCAACGACCTGACGCATGATCGGATCGAGGGCGAGGCGGTCAGCGTCGTTCACATCCTCATATCCAGCCAGTCGCCCGAACACCGATTGCCGGAACAACCCGTCAAGACGATGGATCGTGTTCTTGCCGTGCCGAGTGTCGCGCAATGCTGCTGCCGCCAGATCTGACAGCCCGAGCACGTCATCAAGCTCGCGCATCAACAGCAGGCCGCCGTCGGAACTGAGCTGCGTGCCGCGAAACTCCAGCCGCACGCGGCGGTCGAAATCGACCCGATCACCCCGCTTCGAGCTCGCACCCTCTGGGTGATCCATCAAACACGCCCTTCTCCTCCGATAACTACATGTTTTATATAAGAAACATCCAAGTCAGAACAGCGAAATCAGAAAGTCACTTGGGGAATGCGGGTTCTATGGGGTTGAGATCGGGGCTGTATTTCGGAAGGAAGAGGAACCATGCGCCGATGTCCTCGAGGATCTGCTGAGCCACGGCGCTTTTATGGGCTGGCAGATTGTCGAGGATCACGACGTCCCCTTCACGCAATGTCGGAGCCAGGATGCCTTCGACGTAAAGCTCGAACATCTCCCGATCCATCGCCCCATTCATCACGCCAGTGGCATCGATCCGGTCATGTCGCAGACCTGCGATGAATGTCTGGGTGTTCCAGCGCCCTGCGGGAGCATGCTCGATCAGCCGCTCCCCGAGTTGGGTCCATCCGCAGGTCTTTGTCATGTTGGTCTTGAGGCTGGTTTCATCGATAAAGATGAGCCGTTCCAGATGGTTGCGCATGAAGGGTTGGCGACGCGTAATCCAGATGGTCCTGTCCCGCGCCACATCGGGCCGCTTCTGTTCGCTGGCCCGCAGATCTTTTTTTATACGAGAGCCCGAGCCGGTGCAGCAAGCTGCCCACAGAGGAACGGTGCACCCTGATCCCATGTTCGCGTTCCAGCGTGGCTCGAAGCTCGTCCAGCGTCGTTGCAGGGCGGGCTTCCATCTGCTCGCGTATCCAACCGGCCACAATGGCCAGCTTGCCATGACCACGGCGGCCTTGAGGCTTCGGCTCAAGGCTACCTGTTTCCCGCTTCAGTTTGATCATGTCGTTCACGAACTTGACCGACACACGGAAGTGCGCGGCTGACGACCGGTGCGAATTGCCCTCTTCGACAAAGGCGACAACCCGCTCGCGCAACGCAAGAGGATGTGGTTTGCCCATTTGCGACCTCCATATCTGCTCATAGACATGGAATCACAGATCAGAACGCGTGGGAACATGACTCCGGACAGACAAGACACGCTCTAACTATCCGACGTCGACCCTTTGATATCTGTGCCAGATTTTCTTCCACGGTGGCCACTTCGTCCGTGCTGCTGGTGATGCGAAGTTGATGGCCTTTACCAACGTATACCTTAC
>JAUHVK010000099.1 GCA_030425145.1 Alphaproteobacteria bacterium
AAGGAGCTGAGGGTCAAGCCGGTCACGCTCTACAGGTATGTCGACCCGAACGGCAATCTGCGCGACTACGGCAAGCGGGTTCTCAACGCTTAGCGTAGGATCCTGCACTCTCCGGCATCAGACCCCAGTTATGACAACGCCTTGGCCGAGAGCATCATCGGCTTGTTCAAGACCGAAGTCATCGAGTTCTTCGGCTCCTGGAAATCCGTCGGCCATGTCGAGTGGGAGACCCTCCAGTGGGTCAGCTGGTACAACACCGAGCGGCTACATGGCGCTATTGGCTATCGGCCGCCGCAAGAAGTGGAGGAAACCTTCTACGCGAGCATAAATGCTCTTGATCACGTCGCCTAAGTTTTGAACAAAAAATTCTCCGGCAAACCCGGGGCGGTTCAAAGCGATGGAATACCAAGCGCCTCAGTATATCCGATCTTGCCATCGCGAACGGCGCGCTCTGCGGCCTCCCGGACCACCTGCGGCGTCGGCGCAGCAGGTTGGCCGACCGCCATGTGGATGACCGAGCTTCCTTTCCTCTGAAGGTCGAAAGCCGCCGTCATCAAGTCGATTGCCTGGATGGGAGCGATCACACTCCGTTTTGAAAGGTCATTCATGCTTGCCTCAATAGCTGGAGACTGCACCTGGCGATGCTTCAGTCCTTGAGGGTGGTGTTCTATGCTAATATCTTGGCGAATGGGTTGCGTTCTTGCTCGAATAAAGCGATATTTTTGGCAACCTGAAGCCAACATTTCCGATTCTTGTAGCTCTGAATGCCAATGCACCTCGACTCAATTGACCGCGCCATCTTGCGCACGCTTCAACGCGAGGCGAAAATCCAGAACATCGAACTCGCGGATCGTGTCGGTCTGTCTCCGTCGCCGTGTCTTCGACGCGTCCGCCTTCTGGAAGAAGCGGGTGTGATCGAGGGTTACTCCGCGCGGGTGAGTGCGCAGAAGGTGGGCTACGACCTGACCTTCTTTGCTCGCGTGTGGGTGACAGGCCCGCACGAAGACACGATTGCGGCGTTTATCGACGCGGTCTCCAAGCTGCCCGAGGTCGTCGAGATACACATGATGGCTGGGGACTACGACTTCCTCCTGAAGATCGTCGCAGCGGATCTCGACGCCTATCGTCGGTTCAGGGTGGAAAGGCTGGGTCGTATTCCATGCATTCGGGACATCAAGTCCGATATCCCGATGCAGAACGTGAAGCAGTCTTGGGAGCTGCCCCTCTGAGCGAACCACGATCTCACCGCTTTCGGCCGCAAGGATCACGACGCGCAGCCCTATTCCTGAACCAAGGAAGCTTCGCCCCGACCGAAGGACCAATCTGGCTTGTCCACGGGCACCAGATTGATGAAAACATCCTCAGGTCGGATAGGCGACAGGCTCGCACCGCAATAGTCGCCAGTAGGTTAGGCAGAGCAGAGCGCACAACAAAACCTCCGGCTTTTCGTCGCTTAGTAGCTGCGAGCATAGCCGACATTCGCTGCGGCCTGACGAACAGACAATGAGGGCTGATTCCGTTGAAAAAGCCGCTGATTTTGGCGGGCTTGTTTTCGGTACCGGTCTGATTTCGTTCAGATGTCTAAGGCGTGGCCGCCGCTTCAACCTGCGGCGGGCTCTATCGGTCTGAGCTTTGCGAGTTTTCGGAGGTTTTGGGCGGTGGCTGCGAGGGTAAATTCGTCTTGAACGCCGCATGGGCCTCGTAATCGGAGCCGTCCCAGGCCGAGGATGCGTTTGAGATGGGCGAAGAGCATCTCGACTTTCTTGCGTCGCGCCTGAGCCTTTGGATTGAAGTCTGAGGCGGTGCATTGGCGGGCAAAGTCTCTGACGATCTCATATTTGTCGCGATGGACCGAACGCGTGTCAGCTTTGGGGCAGCACTTTGCCTTCAGCGCGCATCCTGTGCAGTCTGATTTCAGGGTCCGATAGTTTCTGGATTTCCAGGCTGGCGCATTTCGTTTTGGATCGGAATAGGTCCGCCATGTATGCCGCATCTCTTTCCCGCCCGGACAGATGTAGCGGTCGTTCTCATCGTCCCAGGTGAAGTCGGAACGCGAGAAGGTTCCGTCGGTCCGCTCGCCTTTGTCGAAGACGGGAATGAAGGGCAGGATTTGGCGCCTCAAAGCCAGCCAAACCAGAGTGTCAGACGACCCATACGCAGTGTCTGCCGCGATCCAATCGGGCTTCACGCCAAAGCGCTCTTCGGTCCGGTCTAGCATCTTGCGCATCGCGCCAACCTCGGCGGTCTTGTTCGACCGGCTGGCATCCACATCCATGATAATCCCGTGGTCCGTATCGATCAGGTAATTATCGGAATAGGCAAAGAATGCGGGCCCCTTGCGCGCCGCCGTCCATTGGCTGGCGGGGTCTGCATGCGCGGTGAACTTGGGTTTTGCGGTGGTTGCCGCCCCAAAGGCTTCGTCGTCCAGCGTGTCGAGATACTCGCGCACCGCGCGCGGTGCATCATCGGGATCAATCTCGCGGGCAGCCCAGTCTTCGGGATTGCTCGAGTTCTGCTTCTGAACATCAGCGCTGATCAAACTGGCGTCGACCGCAAAGCCCTGACCACCAACCAAGCCTTCTTCCATGCAACGGGCCACGGTCACCTCAAAAACATGGCGCAACAGGTCGCTCTCCCGAAAGCGACCGTGACGGTTCTTGGAAAAGCTCGAATGATCCGGGATGTTGTCCGTCAGATCGAGCCGGCAAAACCAGCGGTATGCAAGGTTCAGATGCACCTCTTCGCACAGTCGCCGCTCGGATCGAATGCCAAAGCAATACCCGATCAGAAGCATCCGGATCAGAAGTTCTGGGTCGATGGAGGGCCGACCAGTGTGGCTGTAGAAATCCGCCAGATGCGCGCGAACGCTGGTTAGATCAACAAACCGATCAATCGACCGCAACAGGTGACTTTGCGGAACATGATCCTCCAACGAGAACTCGTAGAACAACGCCGCCTGCGCTTCCTGCCTTGGCCCCATCATCCCCAATCCTCCCGCTCGATAGGAGAATTGAATCAGTGGACTACAGCGCAATCAAGGAAGAGTTTTTCAACACAATCGGCTCAGAGTTAGGTTTCGCCGCGCCTTGCGCGAAGGTCCGCTGTAGAGAATTCAACGGTGTTCAGCGATGATCGCCCTTGTCGTCTGAACTGCCGAAGCCAGCATCGTTCGGTCCGCGCTCGTGATCCCCAATCCTTCAAAATTCAGCGCCAGTTGACCTTGGCCACCTCCGCTTGCAGCAGCACGAGCCGCGCGGCCGCGGGCCTTCGCTGCGCTGACAGGGTCAGTTTTCGATGCGTTAGGCACATTGTGGCCGACTTCCCGCGGTCCCGCAGCCGCCCGCACTTCCTGCAGTTCTTGCTTCAACCTCTCCACCGTTTCCCGGGTCTCAGACATCTGCCGATCCCGCCGCAGCCCGTCCTCGTCCGGATACGGGAAACTCCCCGATTGACCGGCGTGCAGAACCTTCAAAGCCGGGTCCTCGAAATACTTCACCCTTCTTGCCCGGATCGGCATCTGCGCATCGATCACAAGGATGACCTCGTCGAGGTCCATGCGCCGGGCCTCATCCTCTGTCAGAAGCGGGGTATCTTCTGTCCTCTCCGAAACGCTGCGCCCCTCAAACGGATTGCGTCCAACAGCGCGGGAGCGGGTTACCACGCGCTTGGTTGTCTTGCCCACGGCCTGGCTCAACTCTTCGATGGTCTTCTGCTCGGACGGAGTAAGGTAGAGCTTCACCCCGGCGCCACCCTGCAGCGACCGGCGGGTGTTTTCGCCATAGATCTCATCGAGCGCGGGGATAGTCTGGGTCACGATCGCGAGGTTGCCGCCGAACGAGCGCAGCGTCTTGATGCTTTCGGCGACGATCGGCATCTTCCCGAGCCGGTCGAACTCGTCGAGCATGATCATGACCGGCCAAGGTTCGTCATCGCCAGGTTCCTGTGCTTGCAGCGAAGCGATCAGGTCCGAGAAAAAGAGACGGATCAGCGGGGCAAGCGGGCGGATCATCTCGGATTCGACCACAAGATAGATCGCATGTGGGCGGCGGCGGATATTCCGGAATGAGAAGTCAGAGGTCGCGGTGGCCGCGTCAATCGCGCGGTTGTCCCAAGTGTCGAGACCCGATGTCATCAGGAGGGAGAGGTAGGAAGTGAGGGTGTCGTTGTTGGTCGATGCCATACGCTCGAAGATCAGTTTGGCCGACTTGTTCTTCACCTCCTGCGAACGCTTCAGATACTCCTTCTGCTTGTCGCCGCCCGAGGCGGTGATGCGGTAGATCTCGCCGATGGTCGGCACACCGCGCTCGAAGGCCAGAAGCCCGGCCGCCACGAAGAGGTCGATACCCCCGGCCAAAAGCCCGCTCAGCTTTTCATTGTCGGTCTGCAGGAAGAGCTTCGCGGTGAGTTTAAGCTCCATCTGCTGCCGGTCGGGGTTGGTCATGGCAGCAATGCGCGCCAGCGGATTATAGCGATGTGTCGGTCGATCCCAGTCGGTCGGCGCGAAGCGGAAAACCTTGTCCCCCATGCTGGCGCGGAAGCGCGAGGTCTCGCGGAAGTTCTCGCCTTTCACGTCGAGCACCACGGCGGAGCCCTTGTAGGTCAGTAGGTTCGGGATCACGAACCCCACGCCCTTGCCCCGGCCCGTGGGCGCCACGATCAGCGCGTGGGGGAAGGTTTTTGAGACAAGAAACGGGCGCTTGGACTTCGGGGAGCCAAGCTTGCCCAGAAGGAAGCCGCCACCGGGCTTGGCAAAGAAACCGTTCCTCTTCATCTCACCGCGGGTCTGCCAATGCGTCGTCCCGAAGCGGGTCAATGCATCCCCCAGAAGCGTGACGCTCAGCATCAGCGATGCCAGG
>JAUHVK010000100.1 GCA_030425145.1 Alphaproteobacteria bacterium
TCAGAGCCGTCTCATTCGCACCCGAGGCACCACCAAAGGCGATAGTGGGCGAGGCGATGCGCCGCTCCTGGAAGGCGCGTTCCTCCGCCGCGCGGCGTTCAAGTTCTGCCAGCCGCCGTGCCTCTTCTTCGCGGCGGAGCCGTTCTTCCTCCCGCGCGCGCAACTCGTCCTCGGTGGGCCCGATGGGTGCGGGGAGCGGGCGGTTGGCCTCGAGTTGGGCCAGTTCCAGATCCATGCGGAGTTGCTCAAGGCTGCGATCCCGCGCCGTCAGTTCGTCCTGGAATCGTTGCTGTGCGGCTTCCGAGGCGGCTTGGAGCGCAGCGATCTGAGTGGTCAGCGCGTCGATCGCCTCTGCGGCGGCGGTGTCTTCCTCAACGACCGGCTCGGGGGCGTTGCGCAATTCCTCGATCTGAGCCTGCAGCGCGGTGATCTGTGCCAAAAGCTCAGCATTGGGCTCGACCGGATCGGGTGCGACGAACACAACCTCGGGCTCGGGCGGGGGCAAGGTCTCGATGGCGCCGAACCCGTCGCCTTCGTTCTGGAACACGTCCGGCGTGGCCGTGGGAAGGGCTTCCTCTTCCTCGGGTTGGGACATGAGATAGAGCAAGGCACCGCCCGCGCCGATCACGAGGACGACGACCAAAGCGAGCAGCGGTGAGCGTCGTGGGGCAGGGGGCGAACCAGCGCCCTTGCCTTGTTCTAGAGCCGCGAGACGTTTCTCGAGGTCTGCGTTTCCGGTGTCGCTCATGATCCCACCCCCCCAGGCGGTGTGGCCTCGATACAGACCACCTCTTCCCCGATCCGCAGCACCCATTGCCTGTTCACCCCCGAGACCCGGATCACGCCGTCCTCGGTGGCCTGCGTGTTGACCGTCCGCTCTCGGCCATTCGCGTAGCGAAAGATCGCCGGCACCGGCGTGTTCCGCGGGAATTCGAAATACGTGAAGGTTCCGTCATCCCAGACGCGGGTTGGGGTGACCTCGGTGCGCGCGCTGGCCCCGTAATTGTAGTTCGGCGCTTGGGCCGCGATGGTACGCGTGGGCCGCGTATTGTCTTCGGGGTAGCGGAACTGGACCACGTAAAAGGTCGGGCTGCGTGTTTCCTTGAGGTTGAAGTAGTAGCTGCGGCGGTTGGTATAGACGGTCACATTGGTATGGACACCGCGCGCAACGGGCTTGATTGCGAAGGCCTGCCCGCCCGGCACGCCGTCGATCTCGAAGCCCTCCGTGTCGCCCGCAATGATCGAGCGGATGCTTTCGCCTTTGCCGAACTCGACCGTAGTCACATGGGTGAGCGACACGCTGAGGCGGTATACCTGACCTTCTTGATATGTTGCCAGCCGCACCCGATTGTCATTGGGCCCGCCACGCGGGATGGCTTCGGCGAAAGCAAGGCCGGGCAACAGGGCAATCAGCAATATGAAAAGTCGAGCAGGGAACAAATTCAATTCTCCAATCTGTCGGAGCGGATGGAATATTCGAGGACCGTGAAGCCGAAGGGGTTGGTCCAGACCTCATCGATGGAGCGGCGGGTCTCGGGGCGGAACTCGAAGAGAAGCGTGGCGGTGAAAAGCCCGGTTTGGACGCCGTTGATAGATGTCAGGCGCTTGCGCAGGCGGACCGTCGCGCGGTTGGTTCCGATCCGGTTTATGCTGAGGATCTCCACGTCGAGCCGCGCATTGGGGCCATAGACCGTCGGCGGGTAGTTCTCATTGGCGCTGTTCCAGATCTGGCGCAGCCCGCTCTCGGCAGCTCCGTCCGAGCGGCGCAGGACGTTGCGGATGCGCAGATCGTTGTCGAGCTGGTTGTAGACCTCCCGGTCGGTCACATAGCGGAACACCTCCGCCTCGATGATCGCCTGGTTGGCGGTCACCGAGGAGGCGCCGACCGAGGCTTCGGGGAGTGCAAAGCCGGTGGCGGGATCATAGGGAACAACGACGGGGGGCGGGTCGACATCGAGGATCGAGACCGCCGCGGCGCTCAGACAGCCGATGACACCGAAGACAAGGCCCGTCAGGCCAAGGCGTTGCCAGAGCCGTTCGCGGCGCAAGGCACCGTAGACCAGCTCCTCTTCGATGATTTCCTGTTCACTCGCCACCTGTCACAACCCTTGATCAGTCTGCCCGCAACTCGGGCAGCGTGAAGTCCATAAACCGCTGCTCCTCGGCGATGGTGGCGGCATCGATCACGCCGCCTGTGCCGTCGCCCACGGTTTGCACCGCCTCGAGCTGCCACATGGCGACGAGCGCAATGGCGAGCTCCGCTGTGACGCGCGTGTTGAGATCGATGCTTTCCTTGAGTTCGTCCATGTCGTCGATGAGCCCGACCAGCCGGTCGACGCGTTCCAGCGATTGGCCCGCGTCCTCGTAGCTGTTCTGGGCAGCGGCCGAGACGAGCGCGCCGGTGGTGGCTTGTGTGGCCACACGGTTGGCCCCGGGATTGCCGCTGGTGGCCATTTCCGAGAGGGTGTCGTCATCAAAGCCAAGATCGGCCAGCACCCGGTCCATCTGGGTTTCGATCTCGCCTGCGCCTGAGCCAGAGAGGCCGGAGAAGTCACCTGTCTTGATCGCCTCAATCGTGGCGAGGATATCGCCGAACTCTTGGTCGAGCAGGCCGTTCAGCTCGTCCTCCATCTCGGTGCGGATGATTTCTGGAAGCTCGGCGAGGCGGGTGAGGGCCTCGTAGGTTCTTTGCAGCTCCGCGAGTTGGTCCGTGAGTGTCGCAAGCTGTTCGCGGAGCTGCGTCAGCTGTTCGTTTTGTAGGATCTCGTCTTCGATCATCTGCCGGAGCTGCTGGATGTTTTGCGCGATGTTCTGGGTGTCGACGACGGGCACACCTTGCGCCAGGGCAAGGGAGAGGGTTCCCAAGTGTAGGCCAATCCCAAGTGTCGTGGCTAAGGCCGTTCTCAAGAGTAAATCTCTCATCAGTCTATCTCCCTGATCGTGAATTCCATGAACGCGCCCTCGGCCATGCGGGCGCTGGCCTGTGCCAGCTCTTCGGCCGAGAGTACGCGGGTCCGCGCCGCCTGTAGCCGGATGCGGGCCGCGACGAGACGCACGAGTTCGGCGCGGGCAAAGGTGTTGAGCGCGACGCTTTCCTGCACGTCTTCCGTCGCGGAAATCCGCGTGACGATGTCTTGGATACGCAGGGCAGCTTGCCTGATCGCGGCGGGCGAGTTGTTGCCATAGAAAGCCGCGCCATGCCCGGTCATCGAGAGGTTGGCATTGGCCAGAAGCGCGGGGTCGATCGTGCCGAGCGCTTCGATCCCGCCGATGCGGCTCAGGTAGAGATTGTAGCGTTCGGGGATGACCTGGACGTAGTGCTGGGTCTCGCGGAAGGGTGGTACGCCCCCATATTCGAACACGCGACCGGGTCCAGCGTTGTAGGCCGCGAGGGCGTTGATGATATTGCCGTCGAAGGTATTGAGCTGAGCAGCCAAATACCGCGCGCCGCCATGCACCTGCAGGTAGGGGCTGTCATAATATTCCGGGTTTATGCCGAGATCGCTGGCGGTGCTCGGCATAATCTGGGTGAGGCCAAAGGCCCCGACCGGCGAGCGGGCACCGATGGTGAAACGGCTTTCCTGCCAGATGAGCGCCTGCAACAACGCGCGCCACTGAACCGGAGACAGACCCGCGCGGCCTACACCGGCAAACCCGCTGGTCTCCTGGGCGACGCGGATGATGAGCTGCTCGATATTTTCTGCCGCATCCCCGAACATCTGTGCGCCGCCGGGATTGGGATCAATCTCACCCGTGCCATAGACCGCCTCGACGGAACGAGCGGGATCGCCGCTGCCGCTTTCGAGCCCAGAGACCATGGCTGGCAAGCCCTGACCTCCGAAGCTGGTTTGGGCATCGAGGATGCGCTGCAGGGTGGCCAATTGCTCGCGTTCAATCTCGGCGATGAGTTCACGCGCGGCAAGTTTGTCGGCTTGGACCGCGAGGTCGGCCTCGCGATCGCCGGTCTCAATGATATCGCGCGCCGTCAACCCGCTGTCATTGGTCGGCACGCCTTGAGACAAGGCGAGACCGGGCAGCAAGCAAAGCGCGAGGATATGGGTCAGCCTAGACTTCAATGTCACCCTCCGGGCCGCCGAGGGGTGTGAAGCTGCAATCAGATGCTGTGGGTGCCGTCGAAGCCAAGAACGTGAAGCAATTGGCCTGCGGTTCCTGGTACTGGGCGCAGGAGGCCAAAGCGCCGAGCGCGGTGAGAAGAAACAGAGTACGAATCATGAAAGCCTCCAAAAGTCTGGGCGGTCGCGGTAGTCGGCGCCGACCAGCGCCTCACCTTTCTCCATGCCGCCGAGAATGGTGAGATTGGGTCCGAGGGCGCTCAGATCGGCATCGACAACGATGGAGCCCTGGTCATCTCGGATGAGCGCAAGGCGGCTGTCGCTGCCCGTGTTGAGCAGCACGTCGAGTTCCTTCTCGTAGAGGTTCAGCATCGCGTAGTCGGCCGCATGGGCGCGGATGTTCGGAAGCAGGATTTGTGTCGGCACAGCTTCGACGATGGTTTTGCCGGTCCGCGTACGCTCGAGCTGGCTCGCGTATTGCGTCATCATCACTGCAACGGTGTTCTGCTTGCGGGCGGTCACCAGCCAGTTCGAAAGTCGCTCGGCGAAATACGCGTTGTCGAGCGCTTTCCACGCCTCGTCGATCACGATGATCGTTGGGCGGCGGTCCTCTATCTCGCGCTCGACCCGGCGGAAGAGATAGGAGAGGACGGCCATGCGTTCCTTCTCGGCTTCGCTGTCGAGAATGCCGGTGAGATCGAAACCCAC
>JAUHVK010000038.1 GCA_030425145.1 Alphaproteobacteria bacterium
GCCCTTGGCGGCAAACCACCCGCTGTGATCTACTGGCAGCGAAATGAAACAACCAACCCCGATCAGCAGGTGCAAAGAGTAGCTTAATTTACGCCAGAACCTGTCCAATAAATGGGGAGTAGCTCACCAGACATGGCGCACGAATTCGCCCAATGCGAAGGAGGCGATGAAAAACGCGAAGCCGATCGTGCGGGACAGCGGAATGGCAAAGAGCAGGCTGACAAACACAGTGACACAGCAGGCCAGCGGCATCACCACATAGAACGGAAGCCCGAAGGACTTGGCCAGAATGCCCGTGGCATAGGCCCCCACCCCCATCAGGATGTAGTGGCACAAAGTCCAGTCTCCCGTGGTGGCCATCAGCCGGTAGCTCTGTGCCAAAATGACGTTGATCAGGAAGATCGTCAGCAGTTCCAGCCTGTAAGCCGACACAAGGTTTGGCGCCGCGATGAAGAACGCGATGACGACCAGCGATCCGACGACGATCTGCGTTGAGAAACTAGACTTTGACACGGCCCATCAATCCTGTTGGTTTCAATATCAGCACCAGTGCCATGAACAGTACGCCAACCATCGTTGCTGTGACGGAGTCGTAGAGCGTGGTTACGATTGTGTGAATAAATCCGAGGATGAAGGCCGCGATGACGGCCCCCTCGATACTGGCCATGCCACCCACAATCACGATGATAAACGCAGTAACTGCATAGGCATGCCCCATGTAGGGCGTGACTGGAATGATAGGTGCCATCAATGCGCCCCCGACGCCGGCAAACCCGCCTGACAGCAGCATCGCCAAACCTGTCATCTTGTTCAGGCTGATGCCCTGAAGAACCGCCGCTTCGGGGTCTTGGGCACAGGCTCTGAGTGCTTTGCCCTGCTTGACCCGGGTCAGGAAAAACCAGAGCCCCCCGACCATGATTACTGTTGCGGGAAAGATCAGCAGGCGCTGGTAGGAAATCGAAGCGCCAAGTATATCGGCCCCGCCGGGATAGGGCGTCTGCACGGTGCGCATCAGGCCGACGCCCCATTGCTGTCCGACAAGCACCTGCAGGATGAACCCAGCGCCCGCGGATGCCATGAACCCGGCCAGCACGTTGCCCCGAGTCGGTCTGAAAATGAACCGCTCGAATATCAGGCCGAGTGCGGCCACGATTGGAAACGCCAACACGACCGCCAGCAAAAATGGAAAACCAACCAGCGTATACAGAACAAAGACCACATAAGAACCGGCCATGAACAGCTCGCCATGCGAGAAATTCGCCATCTGCATCACGCCAAACGCAATGGCCAGCCCAACCGCCACCATGGCGTAAACCGACCCGAGCACCAATGAATTGGCTAAGGTCTGGATGATGGTTTCAATACCCATGAATCAACAACTTTTTCCGAGAGTGAAGTTCAGGCGTCATGGACATGACCCCTGAAGGAAGGTCAGGCCGCAAGCGGCGGCCTGACCATTTCTAGTCAGCTTCTAGCGCTGATCATACATCATGCCCTTAGACCGGACATGCTCGATGATCTGCTCCTTGCGAGGCTCGAACCATTCTTCGAAGTCTGCAACCAACTGGACGCGCTTGACGCCGTCGCGATGCTCGTTGATCGGAACCGGGGTAGCGACCATATTGTTGATGCCCCACATGTCCTCACCCGTAAAATGACCCTTGCCAAGGAGCGTGTCCACCTCTTCGGCATTTTGCAGCGCCTCAACCACTTTTTCGGCTTCAAAGGAACAGGCCATCTGCACACCCTGGGCCCAGATCTCGAGCATGATCACGTGATCCCAGTCGATACCGGTGATACCGCGTTTCACATCGTCGGGTCCGCCGGGACCATAGCGCTCGGTCCATGCATCATAGAATTTCTGCTGGGGTGAATCCGCCCCCCAATAGGGGTCATTGAACAACGGAAAGCTGTCCACGGCGCCTTCGATGAACTCAGCCGGAACCTTGGTCAGGATCGATTCCGAGTCAAGATAGTTGGCTGAGATTTCACCTTCATAACCTTGCGAATGAAGCTGCTCCAAGATGCCCAACACGAAGTCAGGATAAGACAGGTTCAGACTGACAACATCCGGGTTCGAGGCCAGAACCGCAGTGACGATCGGGGCAAAGTCAACCGTGTCGAGCGAGTAGTGTTCGTCATAGACGACCTCCCAGCCATCCGCCAGCGCTGAGCCGACCTCCCAAGCCTGAGATGTCAGGCCGATGGTGTCGTCCTGTGACAGAACAGCCCAGCGTTTCAAGTCCGGATTGCGTTGCTTGTGATACCAAGGCCGCATCATATCAATGCGCGGTGTCACATCCCCGCCGGCGATCAGATAAGGGCGGTCAGGCTTGATATCGGTCGAAATCAGACTGGCATACACAACCTTCTTCCGCGTGAGAAATGGATGCGTTGCATCCGCAGGATTGCCGCCGATCGCACTGATGAACTTCACGTCATGCTCGAGTACCAGCTGCTTTGCTCCCTGAAGCGCCTTGGAGCCGGTCGCTTCGTCGTCGAAGGTGACCATGTTCAGCTTGTAACGCTCGCCGCAGACATCCAGCCCGCCTTCGGCATTCACTCGGTCCACGAACATCTGGTTGCCGGTCAGACCCGGCAGACCCCAGCCAGCGTCAGGCCCCGACAAAGCCGCGAGGAACCCTATATTCACGGTTTCTTCCGCCTGGGCGCTGAACGCGCTGCAGGCTATGCCAAAGGCAGTCACAGCTGCCGTTATTGATTTTCCTAGAAATTCCACTATTTCCTCCCGATTTATTGGTTTTCTTGACAGCGTAGTAACTGCTAATCGCCAGTCAACTACCAAATCCGTCAAACATTTCTGATTTAGCGTCAGCCACAACGTTGCATCGCACCCTCACTTAAGCATCGTTTTGAAATGGCCCCAGTTTTCTCGAACCAATTCAAGCATCGTAACATTTTCCTCTTAACGCTTGTTGGTGTTGGCGCGAATCATTGCCGAATAGATGTGTTCCTCATTAACATGTTGCCTCATTTCAATCGCGGCAATCGCACTTTCTCTTGAACGAAGAGCGCGAACAATTTTTCGATGTTGAGTGCTCAAGTGAGCAATTGCAGCGTCGTGTTGCGGGTAGCTGGATAGATCTGACATAAGATCATCAAGGCGCAAACTTCCTATCCTCCGGATAAGATGACAAATGAAACCATTTCTCGTAGCTCTCGCCAAAGCTGAATGAAAATCTATGTCCGCACGCAAAAAAGCAATCCAATTATCGGGTCTTGCCTCTATTCTGTCGCACACCCGATCCAATGCGTCGAAGTCCTCTTTTCTGGCATTGATTGTGACCAACTTGCAAATATGTGGTTCGAGACAGCTTCGTGTTTCCACCAGATCAAGACGAGGAAACTTGCTAAATGCTATTTCCGGCTCTCCTATTGATTGGCCAGTTACAAAAGTCCCACTGCGGTCTTTGGTTTCCACCAAGCCTTCATTTTCAATTTGCCTCAGTGCGTTTCGCACTGTCTTTCTTGCGACGTTATAGCTATCAGCAAGGGTCCGTTGACTGGGAAGCATCATGGTCGAATTGAATTCACCACTGACTATTTTGCGACGCAAAATTGATGCTACATCAGAATAGTTTAGATTTCGCGATCGGTAACGTGTCGAGTATTCTTGAGCTATTTCTTCTTTGGTCAAAGTGATTAATTTCATAGAAAAAATTCCTGTTGATCTAATTCCCGCAACAGATACTCAAATTCAACCGGTTTCAATGTTAACCGTCAGCCATTTTGGACAGATGGCGACCTGAACGAAGTAGGTGCCCTGCACATCAAGCGGCCTCTTTGACCGGGAGGGCGATATCCCTCAGCGTGGATTGATTCAGCTCCTCCAGAAAACGGGTCTCGGCCGTGCGCAGCCGCGACTTGAGGCGGCAACAGCCGTTTATCGTACAATCACCACCGCTGGCCTCGAAACACTCAACCAGCGCCTGACCCTGTTCGAGCAACCGCATTACCTCGCCCAACCGCACGTCAACGAGATCCTTGCTGAGCACGGCCCCTCCCCCTCCGCCGCGCCGGGTTTTGACGACCCCACCGCGGACCAGTTGCTGCATGATCTTGGTCAGATGGTTGCGGGACAGACTGAATTCCTCGGCCAGTTCAGCGGTCGAGAACGCCCGCTCTGGCGCGCTGGCCATGCGCATCAGCATGCGCAGGCCATAATCGGTGAAGGATGTAAGGCGCATGAGACCTCGATGTGGCTTGGATTGGCATCTACAATACCTATTAACAGATGCAAATCGTAAATTCTACTGTCGCGACGCGGCGAGAAAACCGGCCCTTCTTGTAGTCCGGAGAGAGAAGAGAACCCGGGCTTACAAAGCGCGCAACAAACTGAACATTTGCAGCGCACCAAGGTCTGATTTCGGAACTTCGCAATTGATTGGTCAACGAAGAAAGAACGCCATCGTCATCAGCGCACCGACAGCCGTTATGAAGTAACGGAGCAGATCGGTTCTGACGACCCGACTGCTCATTCGCGCACCGAAATATCCACCGAGAACCGAGCAAAACGCCATGACAAGCGCCTGTTCCCACGCGATCAGACCTGCGCTGATGAAGGTCAGGGCGGAGACGAGCGACACGACAGCAGACAGAACGTTCTTGAGACCGTTCATTCCATGCAAGTTGACGTAGCCAATGAACCCGAATGTGGCGAGCAGCATGATGCCCAGCCCACCGTTGAAGTATCCGCCGTAGACCGACACAGCAAGTATCACGGCGGCAGAAACAACAGAGCCCATATCACAACCACCGCGCTTTTGAATGAAGCGCAATAAGGTCGGGGCCAAAGCAAATAGAACGGTCGCCAGAAACAAGAGCCACGGTACCACCCAGAGAAACGTGTCACCCGGCGTTACTATCAACAGCAACGCACCAAGAACACTGCCGACGATTCCCAGAATTCCGATTGACCTAAGCGACAGAGCGCCCTCGCGCTGCATATCGTGCCTGAAGCCCCACGCGCTGCTAACATATCCTGGCAGCGCGGTCAGGGTTGCCGTCGCATTGGCGCTGACAGGCGGCACGCCCACATAGATCAGCGCGGGCAGGCTCAGGAAGGTCCCGCCGCCGGCCACAGCATTGAGCAGACCCGCGGCGAAACCCGCCGCGCCGAGAAGTATGATTTCAAAGACGGTCATAATGGGTCAATGGCGCTTTCAGGGTCAGATATACTTGGTTGTTGCCCAGTGCCGCGGCCACTCCGGTTCTGATGCCGAGCCCGAGTCGCAAGGCGCCGTTACCGGTATCGGTCTTTGCTGACGCCGGTTCCACCATACGCGCAGGCACCGAAACACCGATCGATTGTCCGGATATTGAAGGACAACAATTCCGTCGTCCCGAGCAAGCGCGGCCAGTTGCGCCGCCTCCAGCTCGCGAAAGACCTGCGCCTCGACCTCTTCATCACTCAGGGACGGTGCGACCTTCCTGATATCCTTGATGGGCATGTTCATCGAATTGTCCTCCTTTGCGATACCGTTATCTCTTGCACTTGATCGATTGGTCTGCAAATTGGTCTGGAAAAGGAGAGATGATGGGAAAAAGCGCCAAGGTCGTTCTACCAGACTTACGGCTGGCAATCGACAAACTCGCCCCCGTCAGCGGTGATCGCCTGCCGCCGGAACGCGAACTGCGGGACATTCTTGGATGCAGCCGGGAAACGCTGCGCGCGTGTTATGCCACCCTGGAAAAAGAGGGCGAAATCTGGCGCCGCGTTGGACAGGGCATCTTTCGTGGGCGCCGTCCGCGTTATATGCCCATCCGCGATACACTTCTCGTGGAGGGTGCAACACCGCCAGACCTGATGCTCGCCCGTCTGCTGCTGGAGCCACAGGTTGCCGCCGAAGCGGCCCGTCACGCAAATGCCTCGGATATCACGCAGTTGCGAGCTAAAGTCGCCGAGGGGCGTGCTGCGCGGGACAGATCTGCTTGTGAACAAGCCGATGATGCCTTTCACCGGGCCGTTGCAGAAACGTCCCGCAACCCGGTTTTGATCGGTTTCTTGATGTATCTGTCCGGCGCCCGGCGGCGCGTTGCATGGCAACGGGAGTGGGACCACACCTATCGCCGAATTGCCCCGGACGAATTTCAGACAATCCACAGCGATCAACATGATCAGGTCGTGGATGCGATTGCCGCACGGGATGCGAATGCGGCGACAACCGCAATGAAACGTCACCTGAAGACGATCGCGGTCGCGATGGCGGCCGCAGAGTAACAGCAGAAATCATGGTATATCGAAACAAGTGCTGATCTTCGCTGAGCGGTGGCAACATTCAACATTAGATCATGAGCGCACTCGACCGACACCGAAAACAGGATGACCATGGATCTCGCACAATCTATCCCCTCGCTCCTGGTCGCCAACGGCGTCGCCGTCCTGGCCTCATTGGTGCAGACCTCGACGGGTATGGGCTTCGCCATGATTGCCGCCCCCTTGCTGGCGCTGATCAGCTTTGAGTTCGTCCCCGGCCCGATGCTCCTCACAAACCCGTTTCTGTCCCTGCTCATGCTGGGGGATGGCCGCGCCAACGTCGTCCAGAGAGAGGTCGCATTCCTGCTGCCGACCATTCTGATCGGCACCGTGATCGGTGCCGCCATCGTGATGCTGGTCCCGACCGAGACGCTTGGCATTCTCTTTGCCCTCCTCATTCTAGTCGCCGTCGCCATCACGGTATTTTCGAAGGCTCTGGCACTCACGTCGCGCAACCTCGTGATCTGCGGGGTCTCGGTCGGGATCATGGGAACGGCCACGGGCATCCCTGGCGCGCCGCTGGTCGTGCTATATCAGAATGAGCGCATCGAAAAGACGCGGCCGACGATGGCGCTGGTGTTCACGTTTTCCTATATTTCGTCACTGATCGCCTTGAGTTTCGCCGATGCGTTTTCGGTCAGTCTGGCAGTTCTGGGCCTGCTCATGTTGCCCGGCCTGATCCTTGGCTACGCAATCGGAAAACGCGTGCGCGGATACATGACCAGGGCGATGGGGCGTTTCCTGATGCTCTCGATCGCCTCAGCCGGCGCGGTGATGCTGTTGCTGTAATCGCTTTAGGTCGGACCCTGGCATCTTAACGCGCGCGACGGTGGTATCCGGCCCATATCCCGTTGCTGAAAAAGCATACGATCGACACATCGTAACTGAGCAGATGCGATTCTGGCGGGGACCGGCGATCCTGAGCTGCGCGTTCCGGGTGTTTTTTCTTAGGCATCGCGACCGGACCCGTCACATTGGTGTGTCCAGGCAGAGCGCCCAATCCTCGACTGTAGGTGCAAGGAAACGGCCAGGACATCAAAAAGAACAAGAGAAGCTGGCATGTTGAGCGGCAAAACATCTGTTCTCGTAATTTGTGAATCCGTGGACAGTCTTCCGGTCAAACGCAAATTTGCAAGAAATCCAGCAATGCAGACATTACAGCACAGGAAGCTTTTGAGGTTTTCAATCCTCAAAGTTTCGTGAAACAGGTCCGAAATTGCGAATCTTCTGGCCGACAAACATGCGATCCGTCCTGAATCACTTAAGTGCCTTCGCTCCGGCGCTCCCCGTACCCGCACGCAACGAGATTTTGCGGGCCTCAGCGGGCATCATCATCGGCTGCGGGTTGTGTACTATCATCGTTGATTTACTACCCGAACTTTTCGGTACTCCAATGATGTTGATTGCGCCTATCGGCGCATCTGCCGTGCTGATATTTGCAGTGCCCAATGCTCCGCTGGCTCAGCCCTGGTCCGCCATCACAGGAAATGTTGTTTCGGCGGTCGTTGCCATACTTGTGTTGAAAACAGTGCCAGACATTGCCGCTCCAGCCATTGCGGTTGGGGGTGCGACACTTGCAATGTTGCTGACCCGCTCGCTGCACCCTCCCGGGGGCGCGGTTGCCCTGCTCACAACACTCGAACATGAGACTGTTCTGGAAATCGGATTTTGGTTTGCGCTGATTCCAGTAGGCGTGTTGACGGCAGCGCTGGTCATCGGCGGCATATTCTTTAACCGGCTTACCGGCAGGCACTATCCTTTCCGACACTCGGCAACGGCAGAAAATATGCAGGTTCCGGAATCAAGGCTTGGCCTCTCAAACGACGAGATTTCCGATTTGCTGCGGCGGTTTAATCAGGCGCCAAACATTGGTGCCGTGGACCTTGGTCGTTTGCTTGAATCGGCGGAGCGCGAGGCTGCAACTCACCGGTTTGATGGGGTCACCTGCGCAGAAATCATGACTGAAGACCTGATTTTCGTTGCTCCGGAAACTTCCATTGCTGGCGTTGCGCAAAAATTCCGTAGATGCGCGATAAAAAGCCTACCGGTTCTCGGTGGATCAGGAAAACTCCTGGGTGTGATCCTGCAATTCGACGTTATCGATGGGCTGATGAATTCCCGGCTTGCGCTTCGTCGCCACAGTCATAAGTGCCTGACGGCCTTAGACATCATGCGCCCGGCGGGCAATACGGTTCCGCCCGATATGCCGGTCGGGCACCTGCTCAACAGACTGGCAGTTCAAGGCGTCGAATTTGTGCCCGTTACAGAAGGTGACAGATTGGTCGGAATCATTACAAGGTCAGACATTGTGAACCTGCTGCTTGCAGGGTCCCGGCAACGCCAGGCGGCTTAACGTTTCGGAATGTCCAGACCGGGCCTAATCCTACCGTATCAAGACGTTTCTGGATCCGCGTGAGTTCGTTTTTTCGCTGTGCTAAGAAATGCGCCGGTTGCACATCCGTGCCCTGACGTCCGAAGCCGAGAGGTCGGACGCATCGGCAAGCGAACTAGCATCACTCACGAGCGCTTATGCACCTCGTTCAACCAGATTTACGGCTTGTTTTGCCAATAACCATTGGCGGCGGCGACCGTTGCGAAATGCGTCGCGACGACTTGGCTCGCGGCGATCAGGGCGTTGGAGTCTTGAGCATATTCGGGTCGCAGCCGGTCGCGGACATCCGCGTCGGGCTGGGTCAGCTTCACGGCCACGCGCGCGAGCTTGACAGCGAGGTCATAACCTTCTTCCGGTGTGTCAGTCTTCAGCGTCGGGAGCCAGCTTGCCATAATCTTTTCCTTCCGGATTCGGTTGGGTTTCAGGTGGGATAATGCGCCATGCGGCGCCATCGGGGTCGTCGAACTGGTCGTTGCGAACCGCCCAGAAAAACGCCGCAAGCCCGACGAGGCCCATCCCTATTGACAGGGGGACGAGCACCAGGAGGCTCATGCATCATCTCCGGCGATCGCCCGGAAAGCGTACCAAGTACCATGGCCGAGAACGGGGAAAATGACGATCAGTCCGATCAGTCCGGTCAGGGCCGAGAGGGCCAGCCCGGCGATGACGATGACACCCCATGCCAGCATCGGTCGCAGGTTTTGCACCGTCATGGCAAAGCTGAGCCCCATCGCGGTCAGCGCGTCGGTTTTCCGGGACACGAGCATCGGCACGGAAAAGACGCTGATCGCAAAGGCGAAGGCTGCGAACAGCCCGCCCACCAGCGTGCCTGTCGCGATCAGCGCCCATCCCCGCAGCGTTGTGAACGCATCGGCCAGCGCATCCACGGCTCCGGGAAATGGTTTCAGGCCGAAGAAAAGCGCGTAGAGAAGATCCGCCGCCCTCAGCCAGAACAGGATCAGAAGGCCGAGCAGCAGCCCGGCATAGGCCAGTTGTGCGCCCGATGCCGGGCGGAAAGAGATCATCTCCAACAATGCCGTCTTCTTTCCGACTGCTCGGCGGCGGCTCTTTTCGTAGAGCCCGATAGCCAGGAACGGACCGATGATGAGAAAACCCGAAACCGCCGGCAGCGCCAAATAGAGAAGCCCGCTGGCGTAAAGCGTCCAAAGCACGCCGTAGGAAAACACGATCAGGAACAAGCCGTAGGCGAGGCTCGGCCCCGGGTCCGCCCGCAGGTCGCGCCAGCCGGCGGCCAGCCAGCCTGTGGCGGCCCGCGCCGGCAGATGGCGGGCGTAGGGCGATGCCGGCCGGTCCGGCTTTCGGGTCGCGGGTAGGGGTTCCAGCATGGCCGCTCTCCTCTTCAGCAGGCGTGTTTGGCCGGTGTGGCGTTGGCCACCGCCATGCAGTCGGACTGCGAGCGCAACGCCACCGCAAGCATATGCGCATTGGCGGCGACAATTATCGTCGTCGCCATGATCGCCGCGGAAATGGCCAGGGTTCTCTGGGCTCGGGCGGTCATTGCGCCGCCTCCGCGCCCCTCTGACCCAAGGCCACCACATAAAGCGCAAGCAGGTTGATTTCCGCGTCCGACAGGCGGCCGGTCCAGGCGGGCATCACGCCATGACGACCAAGTTTCAGGGTTTCCATGACCGTCCCCTCATCCTGCCCGTAGATGACCGATCCGTCGGTCAGCGACGGCGCGCCGATCCCCTCAAGGCCACCCGCGCCGCCATCGCCGTGACAGGAGGCGCAGTTTTCGGCAAAGAGCGTCGCGCCGGAACTGTCGACATCGGCACGTCCCGACGGCAATTCCGAGACATATTGCGCCAGCGCGGTGCGGTCGGCGCGTTCCATCCAGTCGAAGGCCGGCATCTCGGCAATGCGCGTGTCCGGGTGGTCGGCATTGATCCCGACGTGGAGCGTTTCAGCGATGGCCGCAGGATCGCCGCCCCACAGCCAGTGATCATCGGCAAGCACCGGATAGCCCGGCCCGCCCTGCCCCGCGTCGCCGTGGCAGGCCGCGCAATTGTCGGAAAAGAGCCGCTCGGCCGCGGGCAGCGCCCGTGCCATCAGATCGGCATCGGATTGCAGCGCCGCGAAATCACCGTCACCGAAGCGCGAAAGCCAGTCCTGCCGGCCGGCCGACAGTTCCTGGAACCCTTCGAGCGCCTGCTGACCCTGATCCAGCCCCAGCAGCCCGCGCGTGTAGTCCCGCCCCAGCGGCCAGGCGGGCAACAGGATCCAGGCGATCACCGAATAAGTGACGGCCAGGATCAGCGCCCAGATGACGATCTTGGGAAAGGCCGTGTTCAGCTCGGTGATCCCGCCCCAGTCGTGACCTGTGGTCTCATAGCCGGTGACCGGGTCGACCTTGCGGTTGCCGGTATGCGGGTCGGCGCCGGGCAGCTGCCTCGGATCAGTCGGATTACTCATCGCCGTCCTGCTTCTCTAGAATGGACCGGGCCGCGGCGTCATACGCGCCGCGGCGCGACGGGTTATAGGCCCAGATCACCACGATGACGAAAAACCCCATCAGCCAGATCAGGCCGACCGTCTTGGACAGGTAGACAAGCAGATCGTGGGTCATTGGCCGCCCTCCGCCAGAACCTCGTAGGGCGTATCGGTCAGCGTTCCGAGTGACTGGAGATAGGCCACTACCGCATCCAGTTCAGAAAGCATCGACGTATCGCCGTCGAAGTCGCGTATCGCGACCCCCTCGCCGTAGCGCTCGATGACGCCCTCGGCGCCATCACTGTCCGGATTGCTCTGGGCCTGCGCATCGGCGCTGGCGGCCTGGATCATCGCCTCGTCATAGGGCACGCCCAGACGGGCCAGCGTCGCGAGCGAATCGCGCAACAGCCCGGTATCGAGCGGCCGGTCCAGCCACGGATAGGCCGGCATGATCGAGGCCGGCACCACGCTGCGCGGATCGATCAGGTGCTGCACGTGCCAGTCGTCTGAATATTTTCCCCCCAGCCGCGCCAGGTCGGGGCCGGTGCGCTTGGAGCCCCAGAGCATCGGATGGTTGTAGGCACTCTCGGAGGCCAGCGAATAGGGCCCGTAGCGGTCCAACTCGTCGGCGAGGCTGCGTACCATCTGGCTGTGGCAGGCATAGCAGCCCTCGCGGATATAGATCTCGCGGCCTGCCAGCTCCAGCGGCGTGTGCGGCCGCAGGTCGTCGGGAAGTTCGACCGTCTCGTCGATGGTGAAGAGCGGCGCGATCTCCACGATCCCGCCGATCGAGGCCGCGAAGATGATCGCCGCGACCAGCCCCATCGAGACCTTTTCCAGATTGTAATGCAGCTTGAGCATGGGGTCACTCCGCCGGTTGCGGGGCGAGCGGCCGATCCGTGACCTCCCCCCCGGTCGTGCGCATTGTGGCGCGGCAGTTCCAGACGCAGATCACCGTGCCCGCCAGGAACATCGCGCCGCCGATGGTGCGCAGCAGGTAATAGGGCGCCATCGCCTCGACCGATTGCACGAAACTGTAGGAAAGCGCGCCGTTCTCGTCATAGGCCCGCCACATCAGCCCCTGGGTGATGCCCGCGTTCCACATCGACACGACGTAGACCAGCGTGCCGCCGACGGCGAGCCAAAAATGCCACTCAACCGCGCGCGGCGAGGCCATCGCCTCGCGCCCCGAAAGCTGCGGCACCAGCGTGTAGATAGCGCCGAAGACGATCATCGCCACCCAGCCCAGCGTGCCGGAATGAACATGCCCGACCGTCCAGTCGGTATAGTGGCTCAGCGAGTTGACCGGCCGGATGGCCAGGAACGAGCCCTCGAAGGTCGACAGCCCGTAGAACACCGCCGCCACGAACATGAAGCGCAGCGTGGCGTCGTCGCGCACCTTGTGCCAGGCCCCGTTCAGCGTGGCGATGGCATTGCCCGCCGAGGCCCAGGAAGGCACCAGCAAGATGACCGAGAAGGTCATGCCCAGCGTCTGCGCCCAATAGGGCAGCGCTGTGTAATGCAGGTGGTGGGAGCCGACCCAGATATAGAAGAAAACGATACCCCAAAAGCTGACGATGGAGAGGCGATAGGACCAGATCGGCCGACCCGACCGCACCGGCAGGAAATAGTAGAGCATGCCCAGGAACCCGGAGGTCAGAAAGAAGGCCACCGCGTTGTGGCCGTACCACCATTGCACCATGGCATCCTGAACCCCCGACCAGACCGGAAAGCTTTCAGCGGTGGTCCACCGGACCGGCAATGCCAGGTTGTTGACGATATGCAGCATCGCCACCACTAGGATGAAGGCCAGATAATACCAGTTGGCGACATATATATGTGGCTCGGCCCGACGGGCGAGCGTTCGGATATAGAGTGCGAAATAGGTCACCCAGACCACGACCAGCCACAGATCGGCATACCACTCGGCCTCGGCATATTCCTTGGACTGCGTGCTGCCCATCATGTAGCCGGTGACGGCCCAGAGGCAGAAGAGATTGAAACCCAGAAGTACGAACCACGGGCTGATATTGTCGGCCAGTCGCGCCCGTGAGGTGCGTTGCAGGACATGGAAAGACGTGGCGATCAGCGCGTTGCCGCCGAACCCGAAGATGATACCGGTCGTATGCACCGGGCGCAGCCGGCCAAAGCTGGTCCAGGGCCAGGGCGGCGTCGCCTCGGGCAAATAGAGCAGCCCCGCGACCCAGACACCGACTCCCATGCCGATCATCGCCCAGACCAGCGTCATCACGATCCCGAAGCGCGTCGGCGCATCATAGTAGCGGCTCGACCGGTCCTGCTGTGGTTCGGGGTCGAAAAGCGCACCGCCAAGAACAAAGACCAGCCCGAACCCAAGCGCCAGCGCCATGAAACCGTGCGCCGCCATCACGCCATGTCGAGCGGAGGCGGCCATCACGAAACCAAGCAGAGCCAGCAGGACCGCCAACCAAAACCCAATCTTGCGCTCAGAGATGCTCAATGTTTGCGTCAATATTCTTTGCCTCGCCCAATCATGCCGCTGACTGAACCGGAAGTGCGATATCCGCGAGTGTAGACCGGTTCAGATCTTCCAGAAAACGTGTCTCGGCCTGTCGCAACCGCGACCTGAGGCGGCAGCAGCCGTCTATCGTGCAATCACCGCCGTCCACATCGAAACACTCCACCAACGCCTGACCTTGCTCAAGCAACCGCACGACCTCTCCGAGCCGCACCTCGGCAGGATTGTTGCAGAGCATTGCTCCGCCCCCTCCGCCACGCCGGGTTTCGACGATCCCTCCGCGAACCAATTGCTGCATGATCTTTGTCAGATGGTTGCGGGACAGCCCGAATTCCTCGGCGAGTTCGGCGGTTGAAAAGGCGCTTTCAGGCGCGCTGGCCATACGCATCAGCATGCGCAGGCCATAATCGGTGAAGGATGTCAGACGCATGGGACCTCAACAGTTTGAATAGGTATTTACAATACCTATTAACAGATGTAAATCTGAAATCAAGCCTTAGCCATAGGTACACCCATGTCATCCCATGACCCCAAAATCGTTTCTGCTCGCCCGGAGTTGACAGCCGCCCTCACGGCGCGGACCGGACTGGACGATGATATCCTGACCGACCTCGTACATTCCTTCTATGCCAGGGTGCGCGCCGACGAGCTGCTTGGCCCGATCTTCGAGGCAAAGGTTTCCGATTGGACGGCGCATCTGGAACGGATGGTCGACTTCTGGTCGTCCGTGGCGCTGATGACGGGGCGCTATCACGGCGCTCCTGTACTGGCCCACACCCCGTTGCCGATCAGTACGACGCATTTCAACCGCTGGCTCGCGATCTTCCGCGAGGCCGCGCAGCAGGTCTGCACGCCCGCTGGTGCCGCACATGTGATCGAGCGCGCCGAACGTATCGCGCGTTCCCTGAACATGGCCGTCGCACAGGCGAGGTCTGCTCAGGACGCTGTACCACTTCTTCGCTAATGAAAGGATGGCCCGATGACCGACACTGTCTCCACCCGAGACCCCACCGCACTGACCCGATACATCGAAACCCGCTATCACGCGCGCCACCGCGAGCAACTGCCGCTGCTGGCCAATCTGGCCGAGAAGGTCGAGACCGCGCATTTCGGCGACGAAGGCGTGCCCGAGGGGCTTTGCACCCTATTGGAGCGCATGATCGGCGAGATGGAAGTGCATATGAAGAAAGAGGAGCTGATGCTCTTTCCGGCCATCCGCAAGGGCGGTACGCCCGCGGTGCAAGACCCGATCACGGCGCTGCGCGCTGACCACGACGATCATAACCGGGACATCGCCGAAATTCGCCGGCTGACCGATGAACTCACGCTCCCCGAGGGCGCCTGCGACATCTGGGCCGAGCTTTATGACGGGCTGGCCGAGTTCATCAGCGATCTCGACGCGCATATCAGGCTGGAAAACGAGGTGCTGTTTCCGCAATTCGAATCCCGGAGCATGGACCATGTCTGATTTGCATTTCCCTAGGCCCACCAAAACTCTTGCGGATCGCCGCCACGCGCTGGCACCGGAAACCGAGGACGCCTTTCGCGCCTTTTCCAACGCGGTGTTTGCTGATGGCGCGCTGGACACCCGCACCAAACAGCTGATCGCCGCGGCGGTCGCGCATGTCACCCAATGTCCGTGGTGCATCGAGGGTCGTGTCAAGGCCGCGAAGCGCGCGGGCGCCACCGGCGAAGAGATCATGGAGGAGATCTGGGTCGCATCCGAGATGCGCGCGGGTGCAGCTTGGGCACACGCGCTGAAGGCCGTCGAGTTGCTGGACGATCCCGAACCGGGCAGCGCCTGATGCCGCCGCGGCCTCCTGTCCCGGACGATCCGGCCGAACGCGTGCGCATCAAGCGGGCCTACCGCGCCGCGCGGGTATCGGACGGCAGGCGGATACTGGTTGATCGGCTCTGGCCCCGCGGGGTGTCCAAGGATCGCGCCCGGCTTGACGGTTGGATAAAGGACATCGCGCCGAGCAACGGCTTGCGCGAATGGTTTCACGACCATTCGGATCAGTGGGACGTGTTCCGATCCCGCTACGAGACGGAACTCACGGAAAGGGGTGATTTGCTGCGCGAGCTTGCCGGATATGCGCAGGACGGCATCGTGACACTTGTTTATGCGTCAAAGGACGAAGAGCATAACAACGCGATGGTACTTCGCGACCATCTGAGCAGGCGCATCTCGCGAAAGGAGATCTGAAATGAGCGGCCAACCGGATATTTCGCTGCGCACGCCCTTGTGCGATCTGCTGGGTTGCGACCTGCCGATCCTGCTGGCCGGGATGGGCGGTGTTTCCCGCTGGGAACTGGCGGCAGCGGTGGCGAATGCAGGTGGCTACGGCATGCTCGGGATGGTGCGCGAGGACCCGGACCTGATTGCGCAAGAGGTCGCGGCGCTCAGGGCCGCGACGGACCGGCCCTTTGCCGTCAACCTGATCCCGGCGGCAACGGAACCGGCGCTGCTTGACGCCCAGATAGCGCGCTGTCTGGACCTTGGCGTGCCGGCCTTCACGTTCTTCTGGGATGTGATGCCCGAGGTTATTGCGCGCGTGAAACACGCCGGATGCCAGGTGCTGCACCAGGTCGGCACGGTCAAAGCCGCGCGCATGGCTGAAGAGGCCGGGGCGGATGTGATCATAGCGCAGGGCGTCGAGGCCGGCGGGCATGTTCACGGGCGGCGTCCGGCTTTTGAATTGGCCGAGGCCATCCTGGCGCAGACGGCTCTGCCGGTCGCGGTGTCGGGTGGCATCACATCGGGTGGGGATCTGGCCCGCGCCCTGGCGATTTGCGCAGGTGGCGTGCACTGCGGAACCGCCTTTCTGGCGACCGAGGAATCCTTCGCCCATCCCTATCACAAGGCACGAGTTATCGAGGCAACCGGGGACGACACCGTTCTGACCGATGTCTTCGTGCTGAACTGGCCAAAGGGTGCCGCCGTTCGTATCATAGCGAACAGCGTAACCAAGGCACTAAACGGTCACTATCTGGGCCATGATCCCGATGACTTGCCGCGCGAGGCGGTCGCCCGGGACGGTGAACAGGAGCGCCTGCGCTTCAGCACCGACTCGCCGCTCAGGACCACGACCGGCGATCTCGAGGCGATGGCGCTTTTTGCAGGTCAGGGCGCAGGCACCATCACCCAGATCGTCCCCGCTGCCGAACGGGTTGCCGACATGATGGCGCAAGCGCGATCTGCCATGACGCCAGAGACAACGCCATGAGCGAGAAATTTGAGAAATTTCGCTGCACGGGTGGATTTTCGTCTCCCCCCTGCTACGCATCCGAGATTGCACCGGATTATTTCGATCCGCTGGCCGTCGATGCCGATCAGGCCCGCGACGTCGCGCGCTGGCGCAAGGCTGAAAGAAGCCGCCTGCGCAACGAGAGACAGGAACTGACGGTGGCGGACCGGCAGCGCGTGAGCGACGCTCTGATCTCTCATCTGCGGCGGCTCTTGCAGGATCGTTTCGGCGGCGCACACGGTGGTGTGTTTTCCGCCTACTGGCCGATCAAGGGCGAGCCCGATTTGCGTCCGCTGATGGCCGAACTGCACGGCGCCGGTGTCACCATTGCCCTGCCGCTGGTCGAAACCAAGGCCGCACCGCTTGCCTTCCGGCACTGGACGCCGGAAACTCGGATGGTCCGGGGCGACTGGAACATTCCTGTGCCACCCCCCGGCGCGCCTGAACTGACGCCGGACATCACGCTTGCGCCTCTCGTCGGCTGGACCAGCGACGGCTACCGGCTTGGGTATGGCGGGGGCTATTTCGACCGGACGCTGGCGGCGCTCAGGCCACGACCGTTCACGATTGGCATCGGTTTTGACACGGCCCAACTCAAGACGATCTATTCGCAACCTCATGATATCGCGCTCGACGTCATCCTGACCGAAACCGGCGACCAGACAGGACGGAACACCGCATGACAAGTACCGCCGAGCAGATGCGATCCTGGAGCGGACCGGCGATCCTGAGCTACGGGTTCCGACCGTTTTTCCTGGGCGGTGCTCTTTGGGCTGCTATGGCGATGGTGCTTTGGATTCTCACGCTGTCGGGTGTGCTTGATTTGCCGACAAGGTTCGATCCGGTCGCCTGGCATGCACATGAGTTCCTATTCGGATACGTCGTTGCCGTCATTGCCGGCTTCCTGCTTACGGCCGTTCCAAACTGGACAGGGCAACTGCCCGTCGTGGGCTGGCCGCTCGGCGGACTGTTCACTCTTTGGGTCGCCGGACGTTTCGCCATCATTGCCTCGACAATCCTGCCGCCACTTGCGGTGGCACTTGCGGATCTTGCAATGCCCGTCGTGCTGTTGGCATTTCTTCTACGCGAGATCATCAGAGGCCGGAACTGGCAAAACCTGATCGTTTTGACGATGTTTGGCTTCTTTATTCTTGGAAACGCGGTGTTTCACTGGGAAGCTGCGCAGATTGGCCGTGCCGCGCAGGGAAATGGTTTACGGATCGGCCTTGGTGCGACAATCATGCTGATCGCCATGATCGGGGGACGCATCGTGCCCTCATTCACGCGAAACTGGCTGGTAAGGCAACGACCGGGCCGGTTGCCCGTGCCGCCGATGCAGCGTTTCGACAAGTTTGCACTCCTGGCGCTGCTGATCGCCCTGGCCACGTGGGCCGCAGCGCCGATGGCAAGCATGGCCGCGATCCTGTTGCTTGCTGCCGGACTGTTGCACGTGCTTCGGCTGACGAGGTGGGCGGGCGACCGCACATCGGCAGAGCCGCTCCTTTGGGTGTTGCATGTCGGCTACGCCTTTCTCCCGCTTGGCGCTCTGACGATAGCGGCCGCCATTCTCGTACCCGGGTTGATCAGCGGTACTTCCGCACAACACCTTTGGATGGCCGGTGCGATCGGGCTGATGACCATGGCTGTCATGACACGCGCCACCCTGGGGCACTCCGGTCGGACCCTTACCGCCGGAACAAGTACGCTGGTCCTCTATTTGTCCCTGCTGGCCGCTGTCGCCACCCGCATCGCAGCTGGGGTCTGGGAAGAGCACGCATCTGCTCTGCACATGCTATCGGGTCTGACGTGGATCGTAGCATTTGGCGGCTTTGCGCTAATCTACGGCCCATATCTCTTGCATCCGGGCAAACGGGGGTGAAAGGATCAATCGCCGCGACCGGACCAATCACGTCGGCGTGTCCAGACGGCGCGTCCAATCCTCAACCGCTGTGCGTGCAAGACGCTTTTCGGCCATCCGCCGCCAACGGTCCGGCAAACCGGGAAGAACGGCGAAATCCGCAAGCGCATTGCGGTCGAGCGTATCGCGGTAAAGCAACCGCCAGACCCGTGCCAGCGACCAGTCCGGGTGTGGCCGGGCGATCAGTTCGGCCCGGTCACCCTGAGTGATGACCCCCTCGCGGATGACCCGGAAATACCATCCCGTACGTCCGCTTTCCTGCACCCGACGGGCCATGTCCGGCAGATCAAAACGCAGGTTGAGCTTCCAGCAGGGCTGGCGGGTCTGACTGATCTCTACCTCCGTCCCGCCAAGGAGAAACCTGTCGAACAGGCACAGATCGCCCTCGGTCGCTCCGTCGATCACCAGGTTCTCGCCAAAGCCGCCCGGCCGAAACCGTGCGGCGCGTTCTGGCAACTCCTTTGTCCATGCCGGGTAATGCGCAGCCGGATAGGCGTGGAGCGCCTTGTCCGGTCCGCCATGATGCCTTGGGTCGCCCTGTGCGTCGCCGTCAAGGCCAGCGTCCCGGGCCAACACCGGTCCGGACACAGGTTGCTTGTCGATCCCCGACAACACGCCGCTCACGCCGAGCGGGCGGCATTTGCCGACCCTTACTCCCGCTATCGAGAAGTCAGCCATCGTCTGCAGCCGCCTTGATCAGCCCCATCACCTGCGCCCCAAGCGACAGATCCCCAACCTGTCCGAAATGCCGCGCCTGCATCCGTCCGCCGCGGTCGAAGAGCACCAGGCTCGGTGTGCCCTGCAGGTGCCATGCCTCCATCGTCTGTGGCAACGGCCCGGTGCCCGGCGCGTCGATCGCCACGGGAAAGTTGATCCGCCATTCATGCAGGAAGGCCGCCAGGCTGTCACGGCTGTTGCCGGCGTGATGCTCGAAGACGCTGTGCAGCCCGATCACCGCCAGGTCCTTTGCGTCAAAGGTCTGCGCCAGGCGCTGCGCCTGCGGCAGGCCGTGCAGCACGCAGCCGGGGCACAGCATCTGAAACACTTCGACGGCCAAAACCCGGCCATGGAAATCGTCGAGCGTCAGCGGGTGGTCGGTGTTCAGCCAATCCTCCGCAAAGAACGGAACCGTCTCCATGTGCCGCGTCCTTTTCGTTTCAGGGGCGCGGCGGCCTGTGTCGCCGCGCCCGGATTTTCACTGGCCGACCTTGCCGGGCAGGCTGAGATCGCCCGAGGCCACGTCGAATACATCCGTCACGCACAAGAGTGGCGCATGGACGTTGGCATTGACCTGCAAGGCTGCCGTCACCCCGTCGAACTGCGCCGCCTCGACAGCGCCAATATCGGCAAAGGGCACCGTGACGCTGAGGGTTGGGCCCGTGAAGACCGGTGACCAGCCGGGGCTGTCAATCAGCAGTGGCAGTCCCGGCCAGGTCAATGGCAGGGGCGGTGTGGTGCCTTCGGGGATGTCGATCACCTTGAGCGCGCCAGCCCCGCAGGCGTCATCCGGGCCAAGCACGACCCAGTGGCTGTGCCAGGCCGCGCCGTCATCGCCGGTGGTGCCGGTTCCGGTTTCATCAAAAAGCGGCGTATCGTCAAAGTCGGGATGGATTGTCACCACAAAGGCCAGGATGCCGGTATCCTGCCCAAACCCCACCACGGCCGGGTCCAGCGTTGTTGGCCAGACATAGGAGAATACCGGCGCACCGGCTAGCGCGCCTGCGGCCTCGGGCACCTCCGCTCCCGGCGTTCCGGCCACTAACATGGTGAACGTGGCATGGCGGCCATCGGTGGTAATGTCGGCGGCGACGATGTCGAAGGCGGCATGCTCGGCATTGCCGGTTTCTGCGGTCAACTCGTGCGCCTCCGCCGCCGGTGCCGCTACGGTCAAAGCGGCCATCGCGCCAAGCGCATGGCAGAGGTTTCTGTTATATGTCATCATCAGGTGCTTCCTTTCGTGACAGAGGGGTTGCATCCGGGGCGCCCGGGCCGTTGCAGCGGCATTTCGGGCGTCCCACTTACCCCACGGCAGTGAAACGCGCCCTTGCGCGGGCGGCCTCCTCCTCCGTGGCGGTCTCGTGATCGGCGCAGTCCAGGCGCAGCGCCGCATCGCCAAAGGCGGCATCCACGAACATGCAGTGATGGGGCCGAGCCGCATCGTCATGCATGTTGGGCCGAAAATGGTGGCATGTGATACACATCTGTTGCACCGGTATTGCCCGCGCCTCCTGCAATGACCGGATGATCAGGGTAAACGCGCGCAACAAGGCACCGCGTTCGTCCCCGCCAAGTTCTGCGATGGCAGCCTGCAATGCCTCGGGCGCCTCGGGCATTTGTTCGGCAACACGGCGGCCTGCATCGGTGGCCTCGATCCGGCGGGCGCGCTTGTCCTCTCGGTCAGGGCAGCGCGTCACCAATGCCTTTGCCACCAATGCCGACACGGTATCGCTCAGACTTGCCGGTGTGATGCCTAACTCCGCTGCCAAATCCGACGCGCGCGCCGGTTGTGCGGCCGCGCGCTGCAACACCTCGCCCTGCGTCGGGTTGAGCCCGTTATCCTTGGCGGCCTGCCACTGTCCGGCGCGCCAGTACATCGCGAGCCGCTTGAACGCTGAAACGATCTGTCGGGAGTCAGGGGACATATCACACCTCCAACTCAATTTATATAGGAGTCCTAATTAAACTCAATTCATTTTTTGGCATGGCAAAAAAACTGTGTGCCGGGAGGCACGGGGTTTTAGAATTCAAAAAAGCGATAGATTAAGTGACCGGTTTGGTGAAATCTGCTGCATCGCCGAATTTTTTTCGCTGCATGGGCAAAGACTTTCTGCGTCAGCAATAGCGTCGTGAGCAAAAGGCGGGTGTGTCCGCTCTTCGGTCCTTGCCAGCGACAGAAGCGAACGGCCGCCACTGAGTAACTCAGTATGCTTAAAATTCCGCAGGTTGATAGCACCGCTGTTATTGTCAGCGCTAGTAGTTCACCTGTTCGAAGCCGTAGTTGCCCTCATAGTCACGCCAATCGACGAAGACAGATCGGTGATAGATACCCGGGCAGTGCTGGCCCCAACGTTCAAGTCCTACATGAGCCTCGGGCAGGGCAGTTATGGAAGATCGTTGCCATGAGAAATCGCCTTGGGTTCCGTATGTGCCGAGGACCACGGTCGCGCTGCGATTGCAGTCACCATCACGACCGGATTCATGCTGCCGTGCATAGCGAACATCAAAGACGCGGATGGACCGCACGAAGTTGAATTCAGGTCCGCTGATATCGATGTCCGCGCGATCTTGAACGAGCTGGAGGGCCCAGTCGGCTGGAACGAGATCGTAGACTGGCAAGGATTGGAGCGGTCGACGGCTGTCGGGCCGGTACAAGGCTTCAAAGATACGGCCAGCGTTATTTGGTGGCCGATTGCCCTCATAGGAGGCGCCCATGGGACAGCGCCAGATTTGCAACGGCGGTTCCACCGGCCAGGGCGTAATTCGCCGGATGAATTCGGCGCGAGCTCGGGCGCACGGGACGGATGCAGGCCAGCCGCCAGACAGACACAAGAGGATCGCGCAGTCGATCGGGTATGCCTGCGCGCGGGCGGGTGCCGGCAGCGAAAGACCCGTCAAGGTCAAAGCGACTGCGGCCGGGGGGAGGAGCTTCTTGATCAGATAGTGCATGCTGCGAAACCTCCGTGAGAGAGGTCTAGCATACATACGAAAATATACTATCACAACACTAAGTATAACGACGCATAATGATGTTTATGTTAATGATGGCATCGCAATGCGCCCCGCTCGGCTGTTGGCCCATGAGTAGCGGCAACCGAGAACTGTCTTCACCGCTTCCAGCTCGAAGTATCGCTCCTTCCTTTGTGCACACGAAGCGCACACCATGACACTCTATCTTACAGAGACCACGAAGCTTTCGGCCCGATCCTCCAATGAACTTTGGGTCAGCCTAGTACCACCTGCCTAAGCATCCTCATAGGCTTTCTTCAAACATTGGCTGAATTCTTGGCTTATGGCCACCAAGGTGCCGCACTCGACGATACAGCCTGAGAATGTCGCAAACGGAGGCCAACAGGCGCGGCATTCTCGTTATTCTCTAAGAGGTTTCAGTTAAGTGGATGCTATGGCAGGCGCTCTTTCCGAAAATTCGTCCGACGCGCACAAGCACGGACTTTTCTTTGTCTTTGCGGCCGGGGTCCTCTGGTCGACCGTTGGCCTGGGAATCCGCCTGATTGAAGACGCTGTCGTCTGGCAGATCTTGCTTTACCGGTCGATCAGCATGTCGGGCTTTCTTTATCTGCTCATTCTCATCAGATCGGGGAAAAGCCCTTTTACACTGATACGTCGTGCCGGCGTCCCTGCTGTTATTGCCGGATTATCGCTGGTCGCGGCCTATTCCGGTGGTATTTTTGCGATCCAGAACACGTCTGTGGCCAATGCCATGCTGCTTTTCGCAACCGCACCCTTCATGGCAGCAGTCTTGGGATGGTTCCTTCTGCGCGAACCTGTACGCGGAGCAACCTGGGTAGCGATCTCCGTCGCCATAGGCGGCATCGCGATCATGGTGGCGGACAAGTCCGGTGGTATCGCTTTGATGGGCAGCCTTGCCGCGCTTGGATCGGCTTTGGGATTCGCGGTTTTCACGGTTGCTTTGCGTTGGGGAAAAACGGTTGAAATGCTGCCGTCGGTGTTCCTTTCAGGTCTCTTCGCCATCGTCATCACGGTTTGCATCTGTTTGGCACAAGGGCTGCCCCTTTTGATCAGCGCTCACGATGGCGGCATCGCGATGGGTATGGGGGTTTTCCAGGTTGGCGCGGGCCTTGTCCTTTACACGATAGGCTCCCGAAGCCTGCCCGCAGCGGAACTTGCGCTGCTCTCGTTGGCTGAAGTGCTTCTTGGCCCGTTCTGGGTCTGGCTTTTCCTCGGTGAGACCGCGAGCATGAACACTTTGGTTGGAGGCCTCATTCTGCTTGTTGCGATTGCGGGGAACGCGCTGTCAGGAAAGCGGCGCAAACCACCACCGATCACCGCGCCCTGAGGAATTCCTCAGGCATTCCAGATCACTTTCCCGAGGTCTGCGATATCGTATCCGCCAGAGGTCTTGGCCCTGTTGGCGAAGGTGTCTGTTGCACAGAACGCCATCAACTTCTGCACCGGCGCTTCGAACCATGCCTTGCGGTCGACCAAGAGCGCGAAGTGCTCTTCGATCACGGGCAGGAACTCTAGACCGTAGCTGCGTGCGACCGCTTCGAGACCAAAGGTTGCGTCCGCATCGCCGCGCCGCACCGCCTCGACGGCTTCATCTTCGGTTCGCGCCACGTCCGCCAGCGTGAGGTGTGACAGGTCCAGCCCCTCTCTGCCCGCGATTTCGCGAAACAACGCGTCCGTCCCGGATTCGGCTTGCCTGGGGACGAAACGGCGGCCCGCAAGATCGGACAGCCCTCCTAGCGCTATACCGTCCGCACGATACACCAACCCCCTCTTGCGGGCGGCAAAGGCGACAAGCACCGCATTCTGATCCGAGGCCAGATCCGAGACTGTCGGAACATTCCAGCGATCTGATGTCGCATCGTGGATGTGCAATCCAGCCGCGATGCCCTCGCTCCGCACGAAACGGTCGACCCCGTCGAGGGAGCCGTCGTAATAGCTCGCCAGCCCGCAGCGCGATTGCCGGATGGCCCAGTCCAGAAGCGGATCATGACTGCCAAGAATGATCGGGGGCCGCCCGGAAGAGGTGGCGGAGGCGGACGCGCCTGCGACGCCGCCGGACTGGGCCTGCTCGATCCACGCTCTGATCTCGGCGGCGGGGAACAAGAGCTTTCCCGTTGCCTTCGAACAGGGAACCGCGCCCGAGGACGCCAGATCATAGATCTTGCGCTCCTTGAGGCGCAGCAGATCGGCCAGTTCCTTGACCGTCAGGTATTCGTGGTCGGGAAAGGTGACATCGTCCATGGCAACTCGGTCAGGTCTCGGGGCGGCAGTCCATCCACCGCCCCGTGCACCCTATCAGCTATCCGGTGCGTTGGGAAAGAACAGCTGTTGATCGGCCACCTTGTAGGCGGCGATGGCGTCCTGTCCCGCATCCGAGATCAGCCAATCGGCGAAGGTCTGCGCGGCGTCCACGTTCACCGACGGACACTTGGCTGGGTTCACTGGGATCACGCCGTACTGGTTGAACATGTCCTCGTCGCCCTGAACCGCGATCTGATAGTCCTGCTTATTCCCGAAGCTGATCCAGGTGGCGCGGTCGGTCATGACATAGGCGCCCATGCCGATGCCAGCATTCAGCGTCGCGCCCATACCCGAGCCGGTCTCGCGGTACCACGCGCCCGAGGCTGCGGTTGGGTCGACGCCCGTATCGGCCCAGAGCGCCATCTCTTTCTTGTGGGTGCCCGAGTCGTCGCCACGCGATGCGAAAAGCGCCCCTTCCTCCGCGATCTTGGCCATCGCGCCCTGCACGTCATTCATGCCGCCGACGCCCGCAGGATCGGCGGCAGGGCCGACGATCACGAAGTCGTTGTACATCAGATCGGTGCGCTCGGTCCCGAAACCGGCGGCCACGAACTTCTCCTCCGAGGCTTTCGCATGGACCAGCAGCACGTCGCCGTCGCAATTCTCGGCATTCTTGATCGCCTGCCCGGTGCCGACCGCCACGACGTTGACCTGAATGCCGGTCTCGCCCTGGAAGATCGGCAGAAGGTAGTCGTAAAGGCCGGAATTGGCCGTGGAGGTGGTGGACTGGACGATGATCGACTCCTGCGCCCAGGCGGCGCTCCCGATCACCAGTGCGACTGCCGTCGCTGTCAGTTTCCTTGCAAGCATTATGGTCTCTCCCTTTTTGCTTATGTCAGACGACAATTCTGCCGTTCAGGTAATCCCGCGCCGCCGCTGACCGGGGCTCGGGGAAGAACTCCGCCGCAGCGCAATGCTCGGCAATCCGCCCGCGATGCAGGAACACGACATCGTCGGCCATGCGGCGGGCCTGACCGATGTCGTGGGTGACGAAGATGATCCGCACGCCGCGCGCCCGGGCTTCGTTCACGATCTCCTCGATGGCGAGGACGGAGGCCGGATCGAGGCTGGCGGTCGGCTCATCGAGAAACAGTACCTCCGGGTCGGTCGCCAGCGCCCGCGCCAAGGCCAGGCGCTGCGCCTCGCCGCCCGACAGCAGCCGCGCGGGCTGGCGCGCCTTATGCGCAAGGCCCACATGCTCCAGCAGCGCGTCCAGCCCGCCAGTATCCTTCGCGCGCGCCTTCAGGACGAAGTCGATATTGGCCGCAACCGAGCGGCGCAGAAGAACCGGCTTCTGGAACACCAGCGCCTGCCGCGCCGTGGCCTGTTCGGGCGCGTCTCCGCCCCACTCGATGCGCCCCGAGCTGGGCTGCATGAGCCCATGCAAGAGCTTCAGCAGCAGGCTCTTGCCCGAGCCGTTCGGGCCCATGATCATCGTGCAGCCGGTCGGGCCGAGATCGAGGTTCAGCCCATCGAGCACGGTCGCCTCGCCAAAGCGCAGGACGAGGTCCCGGACCTTCAGTGGCAGGAGCGGCGCGTGCCCGGTCGCGGCGCGTGTCTGCAGATGCATCAAAGCCGTTGCGTCAGACATAAGCCTGCCTCGCGGCGGTCATGCGCACCGACTGAACGGCGGCGTTTACACCGAGGGCGATGACCAGAAGAACGATCCCGAGCGCCAGCGCCAGCGCCAGATCACCCTTCGACGTCTCCAGCGCGATGGCGGTCGTCATGACCCGCGTCAGGTGGTCGATATTGCCGCCGACAATGATCACCGCCCCCACCTCGGCGACAGCGCGCCCGAACCCGGCGAGGCCGACGGTCAGCAGCGAATAACGCGCATCCCAGAGCAGCGCCTGTATGGTTTGCAGGCGCGTCAGGCAGAGCGAGCGGAACTGCTCGGCATACTCCGCATGCAGATCTTCGAGCACCTGCCGCGACAGGGCGGCAACGATGGGGGTGATCAAAATTGTCTGGGCGATGATCATCGCGGTGGGCGTATAGAGCAGGCCAAGAAACCCCAGCGGGCCGGACCGCGACAGGTAAAGATAGACCAGCAATCCGACAACGACGGGCGGCAAGCCCATGAGCGCGTTCATCACGATCAGAACCGCGCTGCGCCCCCAGAACCGTCCGATCGCCACCAGCGCTCCGATGGGCAAACCGATGACGCAGGCCAATGCCGTCGCCGTCAGGCTCACCCGCAAGGACAGCAGCACGATCTCGATGAGATCGGCGTCACCTGACAGGACGAGTGCGATTGCGAGTCCGAAGGCCTCTCCAATACTTTGCAAATCCTTCCCCTATTTGCATTATTTTCGCGATGATGACAGCTATGCAGTTTCGATCTGGAACTTCAAGGCTGGATTCTGGCCAAAATTGCCATCATTATTCACCTAGAAGCTGAATTGAGTGAAGTCTTCATGCGCAATAAACTGCAAAATTTACGGAAACGCTTGTGACACGCGGTGACGACCTGCGGGCTAACGAGAAAGCAGTCGAACTGGTACCCGCTTCCGATGCGGCACTACGCTTCATCGGATGGGTCCGCACGCCGTGGCGTTCGCGCGATGACTGTCCGCGGCAAGGCCGCCTGGACGGACCCGAGTGCCGATTGGTGCTGGATGTTGTTTGGCACGACGCCCTGTGCGGCCTCGAAGATTACCAGACGATCGAAGTGCTCTACTGGCTCGACAAGAGCCGGCGGGATCTGGTCCTGCAAAGCCCGAAGAGCGACGGACGCACCGTGGGAACCTTCGCCCTGCGCTCGCCCGTACGACCCAACCCCATCGGAACCTCGATCGTAAAGCTGGAGCGGATCGAAGAGGGCACGCTGTTCGTGCGTGGTCTCGACTGCCTCGACGGCACACCCCTCGTCGACATCAAGCCGGACCGCTGCGCCTTCACACCGAAAGCGCCGCCCAAACCCGGTGAAGCGCACGTCCAAGAAAACTGACCATGGGAGGACCAAGATGCGGAAATCACCAGTGCTGGGAGCCATACTGGGGCTCGCCATGACCCCGGCCATGGCGGAAGAGGTCTCCCTCTTCGCAGCCGGAAGCCTGAAAGCCGCCCTGTCCGAGGTTGCGGAGGAATACACCGCGGCCTACGGCACGCCAGTTTCCACGAGTTTCGGCCCATCCGGTCTGATGCGAGAGCGCATCGAGGCCGGAGAGGCGGCGCACGTCTTTGCCTCGGCGAACATGCGGCATCCGAGAACGCTCGAGAGCGCAGGCAAGGGCGGACCGGTTGCCCTCTTCGCGCGCAATCGTCTTTGCGGGCTGGCAAGGCCTGACGTCACGGTGTCAACCGACACGCTTCTGGAGATCATGCTTTCGGACGATGTGCGCCTCGGGACATCGACACCGAAGGCGGATCCCTCCGGCGACTACGCCTTTGAACTCTTCGACAAGTCCGGGCACGCGGGCACGCTCAAGGCAAAAGCATTGCAGCTCACCGGGGGGCCGGACAGCGCCAAACGGCCCGAGGGCCGCAACACCTACGCCTGGGTGCTCGACAGCGATCAAGCGGACGTCTTCCTGACATATTGCACCAACGCGGTGCTTGCGCAGAAGGAGGTGCCGACCCTGCAGATCATCCAAGTCCCCGAAGCGCTGTCTGTTGGCGCGGACTATGGGCTGATCGTCCTCGATGGCGCACCTGCGGACGCATGGAAACTCGCGATGCACATCCTGTCACCTGCCGGTCAAACCGTCTTGGCGTCGTATGGGTTCGATGCCGCCGCCCTGCCAAAGGAGGACTGACATGCGACTTCTCATGGTGCTACTCGCCATCTTGGCGTTGCCTGTTCAGGCGCGTGAAATCACCGACAGCGCCGGGCGCGTGGTCGAGATCCCCGACGAGGTGAACACCGTCTTCGCGGCGGGTCCTCCGGCCTCGATCCTCGTCTACATCATGAAGCCGGAGGCGCTCACAGGTTGGCCCCGCGCGCTACGCCCCGAGGAACGCGACTACATCGCCGCGCCCTATCGCGACATTCCGGAAACCGGGCGTCTGACCGGGCGCGGTGGTGAGGCGAACCTCGAGCGCGTTCTGGAAATCCAGCCCGACCTCATCATCGACTTCGGATCGGTGCGAGACACCTATGTTGATCTTGCCAACCGCGTGCAGGACCAGACTGGCATTCCTTACATCCTAATCGACGGGCGGTTCGAGAATACGCCCGTCGCCCTCCGGTTGCTCGGCGAGGCGCTCGGCGTGCCGGAACGGGGCGAAGAACTGGCGACAGATGTCGAAGCGACCTTCGCGCGGATCGACGCGATCCTCGAAGACGTGCCCGAGGAAGACCGCCCTCGCGTCTACCTCGCACGCGGACCAGAAGGCTTGGAGACGGGCATGAAAGGCTCGATCAACACCGAGATCATCGAGCGCGCAGGCGGCCGCAACGTCGCGGATGATGGGGGTGCCACGCGCGGGTTGGTGCAGGCCTCGATGGAACAGGTGATCGTGGCCAACCCGGACACCATCGTGACGTGGGACCCGATCTTCTACGGCAAGGTCTTCAACGATCCGCTCTGGCAGGGGATCGACGCGGTGCGCGACGGGCGGGTCTATCTGTCTCCCACGGCGCCCTTCGGCTGGATCGACCGCCCGCCGTCGCTCAACCGGATGATGGGGCTGATCTGGATGGCGGGGCTCCTCTATCCCGACGCATGGCAGGGTGATCTGCGCGAAGATACCCGCGCCTTCTACGAACTCTATTATCATGTCGATCTGAGTGACGAAGAACTGGAAAGGCTGCTCGAATGGGCCGAGGGACGACCGCCGATGTAGGCCTGAGACGGCCTGTCCTATCGTTGACGAGTGTGCTGGCGCTGTGCCTCGCGGCGCTGGCCTTTGGCGCGGTGATGATCGGGCCATTTGCACTGTCGCCTGGGCAGACAGTGATGGCGCTGCTCGGACAGGGTGACGCGCAGGCCTCGATCGTCGTCTGGAACATCCGAGTGCCGCGCGTCGCAGCAGCGCTGCTGGTCGGCGCGGCGCTGGCCGCCGCTGGAGCAAGCTATCAGGCGCTCTTTCGCAACCCGCTTGTCTCGCCCGACATCCTCGGTGTTTCCGCCGGTGCCGGGCTCGGGGCCGTCGCTGGTATCTTCCTGTCGCTGCCCGTCGCGGCAATCCAGGCCTCGGCCTTCGTCGGCGGCATGGCAGCCGTGGGGTTCGTGACGCTGGTCGCGTCGATGGTCCGCAACACCGACCGCACGCTGACGCTGGTGCTGATCGGCGTCGTGATCGGGGCGCTCGCAGGGGCCGCGACGTCACTGCTCAAGGTCATGGCCGACCCCTATGACCAATTGCCCGCGATCACCTTCTGGCTTTTGGGGTCGCTCGCCGCGATCACGACCGACGACATCCTGCCCGCCCTGCCGATGGTCCTTATCGGCCTTGTTCCGCTGGCGCTGCTGCGCTGGCGGATCAATGTCCTGAGCCTCGGCGACGAGGAGGCGTGCGCGCTTGGGATCGAGGTCGGGCGCATACGGTTTCTCGTCATCGCGGCAGCCACGCTGATCACGGCAAGCGTCACGGCGCTGGCAGGCGTCGTCGGCTGGGTCGGCCTCGTCATACCGCACATTGCGCGGATGCTGGTTGGACCCGGTTTCGGGCGGCTTTTGCCGGTTTCGGTGCTGATCGGTGCGGGCTATCTGCTGATCGTCGACACGCTGGCACGCACCATTGCACAGGTCGAGGTGCCGCTTGGCATCCTGACCGCCGTCATCGGCGCACCGTTCTTCGTCTGGCTGCTGGCGCGCGGGCGCCGGGGGTGGTCGTGATGCTGGACGCCCGTGAACTGGCTATAGGTTATGGCGCGACCGAGATCGGTTCGGGCCTAAGCCTTTCGGTGAAAACTGGCGATATTCTCTGCCTACTCGGTCCCAACGGATGCGGGAAGACAACACTCTTCCGCACTTTGCTCGGCCTTTTGCCCGCGCTGTCCGGTCAGGTTCTGCTCGGCGGCAAACCGATCACGGCACAACGCCGCGCCGAGATCGCGAGGCAGATCGCCTATGTTCCGCAGGCTCATGCGCCGCCCTTCCCGTTCGAGGCGCTGGAAGTGGTTCTGATGGGGCGGACAGCCCGTCTGGGCACCTTCGGCCAGCCCGGGCAGCGAGACCGTGAAACCGCGCTGACCGCCATGCGGAAATTGGGGATCGGCGACCTCGCACACCGGGACTATTCGCGTCTTTCGGGTGGGCAGCGGCAACTCGTCCTGATCGCGCGGGCGCTGGCACAGGAAGCCCCGCTGATCGTTATGGACGAGCCCACCGCAAGCCTCGACTTCGGCAATCAGGTTCAAGTGCTGGCGCAGATCAAAGCGCTGGCTCAGGAGGCCGCAGGCGCAGGGCATGGCGTCATCCTGTCGACCCACGACCCGGATCAGGCCTTTGCGCTGGATGCGCGTGTCTTGCTTATGAAGGACGGCCGCACGCGCGCGGAAGGGTCCGCCAGCGAGGTCCTGACGGGAGAAAACCTGAGTGACGTCTACGGCATCCCGGTCACTGTCGAGACGACAGGATCAGGCCGCAGGGTCTGCCTTCCGTCGCTTGGGCGTCAGTCTGCGCCGACGATGACGTCCGATGCTTTCACGATGGCGTAGGCCGTTTTGCCGACCTCAAGCCCCAGATCCTCGACCGAGGCATTGGTGATCATCGCGGTCACCATCGTTCCACCGCCAAGGTCGATCTGCACGGTGGAATTGACGGCGCCTTTGTCGATCGCGGTTACGGTCCCGGCCAGCTTGTTACGCGCGCTGAGTTTCATCTATCGTAAGCTCCCATGGTTTGAAATTTCGATTGAGAGTATGGTCAGGAGCATGAAATTCAATGTTTGCGAATACATAAAGAGACGTCAGTGAGAGATCAGGCAGCTCCCGGCTTCCGCTTCGATCTTCGAGAAGCCAATGGCGCTCTCGGCGACATTGGGACGCTTTTGCCACTGATGATCGGAGCGATTGCGCTCGTCGGACTTCCTGCATCGAATGTCCTGCTGTGTTTCGGTCTCTTCTACATCGCGACCGGTCTCGTCTACCGCCTTCCAATCCCGGTCCAGCCGATGAAGGCAATCGCCGCTGTGGCGCTGGTCAGCGAGGTCACACCTGGTGCCATTGCTCTTAGCGGAGTGCTGATTGGCCTCACACTCCTGGTACTCGGCGCCAGCGGGTTGATCGACAGGATCGCGCGTCTCGTGCCGCAGTCTGTCCTCTCCGGGTTGCAGTTGGGTCTGGGTCTGGCCCTGGGCTGGATTGCCCTCAATCTCATGAAGGACCAGGTCGGTATCGGCCTTGTGTCGCTGGGAGTCGCCGTCGCCTTCCTACGCTTCGGCGCCCATGCAGCACTGGCCACGATCCTGTGCGGGATAACGCTCGGCGCATTGTTCGATCCGTCAGGCGCATCCGGCCTCGTTCTACCCGGAGTGTCGGTCTGGCCGGCGGGTTTGCCGACCCTCACGGACCTCCGAACCGCAGTGACGGAACTTGCGCTGCCTCAACTGGCGCTCACGCTGACGAATGCGGTGTTCCTGACCGCTCTGGTCGCTCAGGACAGTTTCGGCCAGCGCGCCGAGCGCGTGACGCCCCGCAGGTTGTGCCTGACATCCGGTGCTGCCAACATGCTTCTCGCCCCGTTTGGAGCTCTCCCCATGTGCCACGGAGCCGGCGGCGTCGCGGCGCATTACCGCTTCGGGGCCAGGACGGGTGCCGCACCGATAATGCTGGGTGCAGCGCTGTTAATCATAGCACTCTTGCCTGGTCACCTGAGACAGATCGCGCTCGCCTCGATACCCTCGGCCACATTGGGAGCGCTTCTGCTGGTGGCCGCGGTGGAACTTGCCGCAAGCCGCCGCCTCATCGACGCGCTGCCCTCGTGCCGACCGGTCATCGCGGTGACTGCCCTCGGCACGGTCTTCGGCAACCCGCTTATTGGCTTGATACTCGGCACGCTTGGCGAGTTGGTGCGAAAACGGGTTGTATCACGGCTGAAGGGCTCTTGCCGATAATCGGTGCATTGACGCAAGTCGCAGACAAGTTCGTTTGAACTGATCATGCACAAGGTTTGAAACGTCGGCTTCCAACTCCGATCAACCAAGCACGAAGCTCCGGCGTGTTCAAATTCCGGACGCTTCGAAGTACGGGCTTGCGTGGCCTGTCTTACCGACGCGGAAGGGCAAGGGTTGCGTTCAGGCCCGGTCCCTCGGCGCCGAGCACCAGCCTGCCGCCTGCGGCCTCGGCAATGTCCGATGCAATAGCCAGGCCAAGGCCGGTTCCGGCTTCATCCGCCCGGGCATGGCGGCGCGAAAGCTCGGCGCGCCTCTCTTCCGGGATACCAGGACCATCGTCCTGGATGCTGAGACGCAGGCAATCACCATCTTCTTGCGCGGAGAGCACAACTTTGCTACGCGCATGGCGCGCGGCGTTCTCCATGAGCGCGCCCAGGGCCTCGGCGAGATCGGCTTCGTGCAGAGAGGCCAACATCCCGTGCGGTATGTCTTGCCTCCACTCAAGCTCCGCTCCATCGGGTGTGCGCCGCAGAACCTCGATAAGGCGGTCGGCGACAAGCGACGGATCGGCGCGCGCATCAACGGCTCGGGCCGCTGTGCGGGCACGGGCCAGTTCGCGGTCGACCGTGCGCCGCATCGCCCGCGCGGTGACCTCGATCCCTTCGGCCTGATCCGTCGCACCCTCGCCCCGAAGGCGGGCGGCCTCGCCCATCAGCGCCTGAAGCGGTGTCTTGAGGCCATGTGCAAGGTCTGCTGCCCGGGCGCGGGCGCGCTCGGTTTCGGCCTCACGTTCGGTCAGAAGGTCGTCGATCTCTGCGGCCACGGGGCGCAGCTCGAGCGGCCAGTCCTCACCCATCCGCGCAGCCCTGCCGGTCCGCAAGGCGGTGATCCGAGCTCCGAGATCCCGCAACGGACGCAGCCCGACCGAAAGCTGCACCCAGCCTGCCGCGATCAGCGTCAGCGCCAGAAGGCCCAGATAGGGGGCGAGATCGGCCATGAAATCACGCTGTGCCGAAGTGAGTTCAGCCGCACTCATGCCGACCGCCGCACGGACCGCGCTCCCGCCCAGGCGTACTGGCAATGTGCTGGAGCGCTCCAGAACAAGAAGCTCTGCGCCACCTGGTCCGGGAAGCCGATGCACATGCACGGCCCCGTCGCCCAGAGTGTCGATGGGCAGGTCCAGCGCCGTGTCCCAGAGCGAACGCGAGCGTTGAATGTCGCCGCCTTCTTCGATCTGCCAGTAAAGCCCCCCGTAAGGTTGCGAAAATCGCGGATCGGCCGGAGGACGGGCCAGTTCAAGACCGCTCGGCCCCCGTTCCAGCCCGGACAGTACCTGATCGAGTTGGACGCTCATCTCGGCGACAGCCCTGCGTTCGACATGTGTGGCGAAAAGCTGGGCAAGTCCGAGCGCCGCGAGGCTGAGCGCCACGAGGATCGCAACCGCGCCCGCCAGCGCCAGGCGCAGGCGCAGGCTCATGCCGCCTCCAGGAAGTAACCAAAGCCGCGTCGTGTTCCGATCACGCCTGGTCCGAGCTTGCGCCGAAGACGTGCGATGACCGCTTCGAGGGCATTTGCCTCGCGCGCATCGTCATCCCCGTAGAGATGTTCCAACAGTTCGGTCGGTGGCACTGGCCGGTCTCGATGCTGCATGAGATAGGCCAGCAGCCGGTACTCCAGCGCCGTGACCTGAACGGGCACACCCCGGATTGCGACCCCCATCCGGTTGGTATCGAGGCTCAGCTCGCCCGCCTCCTGCAGCGCCGCCGCATGACCACCGGCCCGGCGGACCAGCGCACGCGCCCGGGCGATCAGTTCCTCCATACGGAAGGGTTTGGGCAGGTAATCGTCTGCACCTGCCTCGATCCCCTCGACCCGTTCCTGCCAGGTGCCGCGTGCGGTCAGGACCAGCACTGGCATCGTTCTGTCGTTGGCACGCCACCGCTTGAGCACGGCAAGCCCGTCGAGCGCAGGCAGCCCGAGGTCGAGCACCACGAGATCATAGTCTTCGGTATCCCCCAGAAACCACGCGTCTTCGCCATCGCCCGTCACCTCGACACGGAATCCCGCCGCCGTCAGCGCGGCCTGCAGATCGGCCGCGATACGGGGATCGTCCTCAACGGCGAGCGCACGCATGTCAGTCGACATCCTCTTCATGCTCGACCTCGAGCACCTCGCCCGAGGCCGCGTCGATCTCCATCTCGTAAAGCCGCCCTTCCGGGGTCACCAGTTCCAACTCGTAGACCCAGCGCCCATCATCGCGCTCGAGGTCGATCTCGATCACCCGACCGGGATGCAGCTCCGTGGCGGTGGCGAGAATATCCGACAGCGGCAGGATCTCTCCGGCCTCGAGCGCGCGTCGCGCACGGTCATGATCGTCGCGATCCGCCAGGGCGGGGGCAGCAATGAGCGACAAGATGAGAGCGAGGTGTTTCATGGGTCCAGTCTCTACCCCGGGCAAGCTGACAGCAAGCTGACAATAAGGGTCAGCCCCGCGTCAGGCGAGTCGGGGCACAAGAGGTCATCGGCGGCCATGTCGGCTGCCCTGGCAATAGGAGACACACCATGAAACGCACCATTCTCTTCACCGCGGCACTGGGCACTGCCGTCGGCATGTGTCGCGTTGCCCTTTAATCTGAGACGCGACGCGTTGGGAGTGGAAAGGATCTGGGGTTCAAGCGGCGTTGGGGCCGCGGGTCAACAGTCTTCCGTCCAGAACGGCCGCTCTAACGGTAGCAACCCTGTGCGCACCCCGTGGTGACCACCGCATTCGCTGC
>JAUHVK010000005.1 GCA_030425145.1 Alphaproteobacteria bacterium
CTGAACCGCACAAATTGGCACCCTAACTGAACCAAAACAAAAGCGGGTGTCAGTTCGCCAAATGACGTCACGTATAACGTGTTGAGGCGTCATTCGCCGCCCCACAAGGTAGAATGCCCCCGGGATGTCGCGCCATCCAGCAGCCTCTAGCCATCGGCAAATGTGCGAAATCGGAAAGAAAGTCTTACCAATTCTGCCAGTTCGTACTGAAGTAGGTGTGGGTGTCTGGTGTTCACAGCACGGATACCTGCAAGTTATGGGAGGACTACATGACCAACAGAATTACCTCGCGGCGCGGTGCGCTGCGTGCCATTGCGGGTGCCGGTGCAGCAACCCTTGCGGCGCCCCATATCGCAGGTGCTCAGGCCAACGGAACGACCTGGTAAATCCAGACCAGCTGGCCGGGCGGTGTGGGGCTTCAGATCTTCAAGGATTGGTGCGCGACCATCCAGGAGAAGACAGGTGGTGAACTGGCGTTCCAAGCTTTCGGCGCGAATGACGTTGTAGGCGATTTCCAGCTATACGATGCGGTGAAAAACGGCGTTCTCGAAGCGGTGAACCCGTTCACGATCTACGCACAGGGCACCATTCCGGCGGCAACGTTCCTGACGTCCATTCCGCTGGGCCTGCGCAACCCGCACGAATTTGACGTGTTCTACTACGGCCTGGGAGGCATCGACATCGCCCGCGAGCTGTACGCGGCACAGGGCTTGCACTTCGTTGGCCCGGTACACCACGGCCCGAACATCATCCACTCAAAGGTTCCGATCCGTTCGATCGACGACTTTGCGGGCCGCAAGATGCGCCTTCCGGGTGGTATGGTTGCCGAAGTCTTCAACCAGATCGGCGCTGAAACGACCGTTCTGCCGGGGTCCGAAATCTTCCCGGCGCTGGAAAAGGGCACCATCGACGTTGCCGACTATGTCGGTCCGGCGGTCAACTATGCGCTCGGCTTCAGCCAGGTTACCGACTACATCGTGATGGGCCCTCCGGGCTTCATGTCGCTGTACCAGCCGGTCGACATCATGGACATCACTGTGGGTCAGGCCGCATGGGACGCGCTGTCGCCGCAGATGAAGCAATTCGTCGAGATGGAAACCCATGTCTACTCCGACATGCACCACGCCGCGATCCAGAAGGCGGACCAGGAAGCCTGGGCCAAGTTCGAAGCGGACGGCACCGAGGTCACGCGCCTCAGCCAGGACGATGTGGAACTGATGACCGAAGTCGCCGTTCCGATCTGGTTCGACTACGCCAACCGCGATCCGAATGCGGCGCGTGTCTTCAAGATCCAGCTCGACTACATGATGTCAGGCTCGCTCGGCTATGTTGATCCGGCCCTGACCGAAGGTCTGGAACTCAAGCTCTGAGGTCCTGAGACTTTCAAAAACTTCCGCCCGATGCCCTGTGCGTCGGGCGGCTCCCTTTAACATGACATCAATGAGGACCGCACCATGCCGGGTCTCAGCTTTACGCTGCCACATTGGCTGTACTGGGTCGGACTGATCGTCTTTCCCCTGATCGCGATCGTTCTGTCGCGGCGACCTCAGCCCGAAGAAAAGCGCTACACACTGCCCCTAGCCTACATGATCGCCGTTGCCGGCGGGATTATCGGGCTGCACCGTTTCTACCTGAAAAGCATGCTCGGGGTGGTATATATTCCGATCTTCCTGTTCATCCTGTTCGCCAACGGACAGACGCAGGACGCGCGAACTGTGTTTTCCGACTATGAAAACCAGGTGCGTGTCGCGCAGCGGGTGCTTGACCGCGAAGAGGGGCGCGTAAACGAAGCGCGCGCTGATCTTGCTGAATTGCAGACGGCCTATGACGCGACCGAAGAGGGTTCTTTCGCGCAAAAAAGTGCAGAGCGCCGGCTGACCCGGGCTAAGGACACGATTGCCAAAGGTGAAGATCGCCTGAAGGAAGCGCGAGTCACGGTCGAAGACATTACCCCGCTCCGAGAAGAAGCTGCGGCCAACCGCGCCTTTTGGGATAATGCGGCGGGGTATGCTTTCTACCTGATCTTGGCCCTTCTACTCTTAGACCTTTTCCTGCTTCCCGGCATAGTGAAACGCGCAAATGCGGCGCTTCCGGCGCATGAAGAAATGACCGAGGCAGAAAAGGCCCTGCGTGCGGCCGAGGCCGAAGAAGGCCCGAAACACGACCGCGACTATGCCGAGAACTGGATCGACAGGTTGTCATTATTTTGCGGGGAATTCGTTGCCTATTGGGCGGTGATCGCGGTCTTCGCCTATTATTACGAAGTGCTGGCCCGTTACGTCTTCGGGTCCCCTACGAACTGGGCGCACGAAGCCATGTATCTGATGTTCGGTATGCAGTACCTCATAGCAGGCGCTTACGCGATGTTGACCGAAAGCCATGTGCGCGTTGATATCTTCTACGCTCCGCTTTCTAAACCGCGCAAAGCGTGGGTCGATCTGTTGACCTCCATTTTCTTCTTCATCTTTGCCGGGACTCTGCTCGTCACGTCGTGGATTTTCGCGATGGACGCCATTGCTGTGCCGTCGGGCAACGCAGTGATTTCGGATTGGGCGCGGGGACAGATCGGCTTTGGTGAGATGATCTCTGGCTTCGGACTGAACCAGTGGACAGACCCGAATATTCGTTGGGGCGAAATCAGCTTCAATGAATGGGAAGTGCCGCTGTGGCCGATGAAATGGGTGATGGTGATTGGCGGGCTTCTACTCGTCTTGCAGGGGATTTCGAAGATGTCGAAAGACATCCGCGAAATCGCACGGGGGAACTGATCGATGGGTATCGATATCGGAATCGAGCTTCTTACGCTCATCATGTTCGGCAGCCTTCTGGCCCTGCTGATGGCGGGTCTTCCGCTGGCTTTCGTGACCGGTGGTCTGGCGTGCGTGTTCCTGTTCATCCTGGGCGACGCCCGTGCGCTGAACATCGTGCCAAGCCGCATCTTCCCGCTGATGACAAACTACCAGCTGTCGGCCATCCCGCTGTTCATCTTCATGGCGGCGATGCTCGAACGGGCCGGGATCATCAACGATATGTTCGATGTGATCTACAAGGTGCTGGGTGGAGTCAAAGGTGGGCTTGCTGCAGCAACCATCATTGCGTCGCCAATCCTGGCAGCAATGGTGGGCGTGATCGGCGCGGCTGTGGTGACGATGGGCATCATTGCTTTGCCGGCGATGCTCAAGCGAAACTATGACCCGAAGATCGCAATGGGTTCTATCATGGCGGGTGGTACACTTGGTATCCTGATCCCGCCCTCGATCCTTGCGATCATCTACGCGGTCGTGGCCGAGCAATCGGTGGGTGAGCTGTTCATCGGTGCAGTCATTCCAGGCCTACTGCTGTCGGGCATGTACATCGTCTACGTCACCCTGCGCTGCTACATCAATCCAGCACTTGGTCCGGCAATCCCGGTCGAAGAACGGGTCAGCAATGCTGAGAAGGTTCAACTGATTGGCAAGATGGCTGCCCCGATCACGCTCGTGGTCGTAGTGCTGGGCATCATCTTCTCGGGTGTGGCAACGCCCGTGGAGGCAGCTGGCATCGGCACCTTCGGTGCGTTCATCGTCGCCGCGATCCATCGCAAGCTGGACTGGCCCACGGTGCGCGAGGCGTGCACCACCACGCTCAAGGCCAGCGCGATGGTCATCTGGATCATGTTCGGTGCAACGATCTTCGTCGGTCTCTACGTGCTGGAAGGTGGTCAGCAGTTCGTGCAGGACGCGCTAGCTGCAACGGGTCTCGGCCCCTGGGGCATCCTGATCCTCATGCAGGTCCTTCTGGTGATCCTGGGCATGTTCCTGGATTGGGTGGGTATCCTGCTGCTCTGTGTGCCGATCTTCGTGCCGATCATCAAGGTGCTGGGCGCGGCGGCCTTCGGCCTCGACAGCCCGGAAGACCTCGTTCTGTGGTTCGGGGTGCTATATCTGGTGAACATGCAGATGAGCTTTCTCTCGCCGCCCTTCGGCTATGCTCTGTTCTATCTGCGTGGCGTGGCACCGGCAGAAATTCCAATGACCGACATCTTCAAGTCGGCACTGCCGTTCCTCTTCTTGCAGATCGTGGGACTTGTGCTTTGCATGGTGTTCCCACAGATCATAACGTGGCTACCAAGGTTGGTTTACGGATAACACATGGAAAGCCCCGCTTTGGCGGGGCTTTTCTTTTCAGATGAGGCAACTGCTTATTCCAGCCAGCTGAAGAACAAGTTCAATCGCGATCAGACGAAAACGTGGTCACAGGCAACCGCGAGTTTATCAACCACTTCGCCGATCTGTTCGTCGGAGATGATGAATGGTGGGGCAAGCAGCACGTGGTCGCCAAGATTGCCGTCCCGGGTGCCGCGCATCGGATAGCAGATTAGACCGGCCTCAAATGCGGCCTTCTTGAACCGGCCCGCAACATTCTGGGCTGGCTCAAACGGCGTCTTGGTTTCTCGGTCTGCAACAAACTCTATCCCACGGAACAGACCTCTGCCTCTGATGTCGCCGACATGCGGATGCTGGCCAAAACGTTCCGACACGGCCTTCGACAATTTTTCACCCTGTTCCTGCACCTTTGGGACCAAACCACGTCCCAAGATCGCTTTTACAACTGCCAACGAGGTTGCGCAGGCAACAGGGTGACCCAGATAGGTGTGGCCGTGTTGAAAGAAGCCGGATCCTTTCGAGATCGCATCATAGATCCGGTCCGTACACAGCATTGCTCCAATTGGCTGATACCCAGCACCCAGCCCTTTTGCGATACACAGGATATCGGGGGTCACGTTTTCCGCATCGCAAGCGAACAAATGGCCCACGCGCCCCATGCCGCACATCACTTCGTCAAGGATGAGCAAGACACCATACTGATCGCAGATTTCCCGGATGCGTTGGAAATAGCCCTCCACTGCCGGAACTGCGCCCATCGTGGCACCGACAACGGGTTCGGCGACAAAAGCGATGACGCTGTCGCGGCCTAGCCGCAAAATTTCGTCTTCAAGTTCTTGGGCCACACGTTGCCCATACGCAAAAGATGTCTCGTCCACGCCTCGGTCGACATACTCGTAACACGGCGCAATGTGCGAGACGTCCATCAAGATCGGTTCAAACTGCGCGCGCCGCCACGCATTGCCTCCGGTCGCCAGCGCGCCGAGCGTATTGCCGTGATAGCTTTGTCGACGGGCGATCACGTGACGCCGCTGTGGTTCGCCGATTTCCAGAAAATACTGGCGAGCGAGTTTCAAGGCCGCTTCCACCGCCTCGGACCCACCTGAAACAAAGTAGACGCGATCCAGATCGCCTGGGGCGTGTTGGATCAAAAGGTCTGCCAACGCCTCTGCGGGATCACTCGTGAAGAACCCTGTATGCGCATAAGCGAGGCTTTCGGCCTGATCCTTTATGGCTTGAACGATCTCGGGATCGCCATGCCCCAGACACGAGACCGCAGCGCCTCCGGAGCCGTCAAAATACTGTTTTCCGGCATCATCATAGAGATAACAACCATCCCCCCTGACCGCTTTTGCCGGAGGTGCGAGATTGTGGCGTGGGAAGACATGGCTCATGGAACATACCGCGTAGACTTTGTTTGGTGGTTCACCATCCACAACACCAACTTGTTGATCAAAACACAAGCCGGACGCCTCGCTCGTGCGATTTATCATCCCCCTTAGGCTGGCCCAACGGGCGCGAATCGCGTTTTATGCTCGCCGGAACGTGCAAAAAGACATTCAATCAAAGCACTTAGGCATGCGCGATGTCAGATGAATATGCATCAAACGCGTTTCCGTGTGACTGAGCCCCGGCTCATCAACTAACTGGGAGAAAACAATGACCATGAAAAAAATCGCGGCGGGCCTCGTCGCTGCAGCCTCCATTACTTTCGGCGGTGCGGCCTTTGCGCAGGATCAGCAGTTCATCTCGATCGGGACTGGCGGCGTGACAGGTGTCTATTACCCGACCGGTGGCGCGATCTGCCGTCTGGTGAACCGCGACCGCAAGGAACACGGCATTCGCTGCGCCGTGGAATCCACCGGTGGTTCGGTCTACAACATCAACACGATCAAAGCAGGTGAGCTTGAGTTCGGGGTGGCGCAGTCCGACTGGCAGTACCACGCCTATAACGGCACATCCCGCTTTGCCGACAACCCGTTCCCGGAAATCCGCGCGATGTTCTCGGTCCACCCGGAACCGTTCACTTTGCTGGTGCGCGGCGACAGCGGCATCACGTCGTTTGAAGAGCTCAAGGGCAAGCGCGTGAACGTCGGCAACCCCGGTTCTGGACAGCGCGCGACGATGGAAGTCGTGATGGAGGCCTTTGGCATCGGGATGGACGATTTCGCCCTCGCGACCGAATACAAGGGGTCGGAAATGGCCAAGCAGATCTGCGACGACAACATCGACGCGATGATCTACACCGTCGGCCACCCGGCGGCGGCGATCCAGGAAGCGACCACAACCTGTGACGTGAAGCTGGTGTCGGTCGTCGGTGAGCCGATCGACAAGCTGGTGGCGGACAACCCGTTCTACCGCGTGGCGACGATTCCGGGCGGCATGTATGCGGGCAATGACGAGGCCGTCACCACCTTTGGCGTGGGCGCGACCTTTGTCACGAAGGAAAGCATCCCGGAAGAGACAGCGTATATCGTGGCCAAGGCCGTCATGTCGAACCTTGACGATTTCCGCGGTCTGCACCCGGCCTTTGCAAACCTCGATGCGGCCCAGATGGTGAGCGACGGTCTGTCCGCCCCGCTGCACCCGGGCGCAGAGCGCGCATATAAAGAGCTTGGCCTGATCGACTAAGGCGCGCCTTGTGACGAGCTAAGATATCAACGCCGGCGCATCTTTTGGTGCGCCGGCGTTTTGCCTGAAAACGACGCGAAAACCGCGCAGCAGGGGGACAACGCATGAGTGAAACACGTACCGCCGATGAGATGGTGGCCGAGGCCGATACAGGTGCCCGTCAGGCCGGACCATTTGCCAACACACTGATCTTTGCGCTGTGCATCGCGTGGTCCCTGTTTCAGCTTTACATCGCATCCAAATTGCCCGGTGTTCTGGCGCAGGCCACAGGCATCGGTATTTTCGCCAATATCGTGGCGCAGGCGCGGTTTGTGCATCTGGCCTTTGCGATTGCCCTGGCGACACTGGCCTTTCCGATGTTCGGGCATCGCAACCGTATCCCCATTTATGACTGGGTGCTGATGATCGCGGGCGTTGCGGCCTGTCTTTACCTGGTCATTTTCCGGTTCGAGATTGCCGACCGGCCCGGCCTGTGGAGCACATCCGACATTGTCATGTCGGCCATCGGCATGACGGTCCTGATGATCGCGGTTTTCCGGTCGCTGGGCCTGCCACTGGTCATTATCGCCTCGCTGTTCCTCGCGCTCGCGTTCTTTGGCGGCTATTCGCAATGGATCGGCAGCATCACGAATTACGGCGGTTCGTCCTTCAGCAAGGCGATGGGCCATTACTGGATGCAGACTGAAGGCGTCTTTGGCGTGGCGCTGGGCGTGTCCACATCCATGATCTTTCTCTTCGTTCTGTTCGGTGCACTGCTTGAAAAGGCGGGCGGAGGCAACTGGTTCATCAAGGTCGCGATCTCGTTGTTGGGTACCCTTCGCGGCGGGCCGGCAAAGGCGGCGGTGCTGTCGTCGATGATGACCGGTATGATCTCGGGGTCCTCCATCGCCAACACGGTCACGACCGGGACATTTACCATCCCGCTGATGAAGCGCATCGGCTTTTCGTCCGAGAAGGCAGGCGCTGTCGAGGTGGCGTCGTCGACCAACGGTCAGTTGACCCCTCCCGTCATGGGCGCGGCGGCGTTCCTGATGGTCGAATATGTGAATATTCCCTATATTGAGGTGATCAAACACGCCTTCCTGCCAGCGGTGATTTCCTACATCGCGCTCTTGTACATTGTGCATCTGGAAAGCCTCAAGCTGCGCCTTGAGGGTCTGAAAAAGCCCGGTCGACACATCGGCATCATGATGATCTTGATCCTGTTCCTCACCGGCTTTCTGGGTATGGCGGCGATCACCTTCCTTGTGATCGCATTCCGTTCCGCACTGGAACCGATAATGCCTGGGGCGACTGTTTACCCGGCGCTGGTGCTGTTGCTGATCGCTTATTTGGCGCTTGTCTATGTCGCATCTCGGTTTCCGGACCTTGTGGTGGACGATCCGAATGCCAAAGCGGTTTCCGCACCGCGCCTTACGCCGACCTTCCTCGGCGGTGCCTATTTCGCGCTGCCGATCTTTGTTCTGGTCTGGAACCTCATGGTGCGGACTGAGCATCTTGACCGCCTGTCCCCAGCACTTTCCGCTTTCTGGGCAACCATGGCGATGATCATCGTAGCCGTGACCCACCGTCCGTTGAAGGCCATGTACCGAGGAGAGTCGGACTTTGCCAATCAGCTTATGACGGGCGTGACCGAGTTCATTGCCGGGTTGGAAAGCGGCGCACGGAATATGATCGGCATTGGTGTCGCCACCGGTGCAGCTGGCATCATCGTGGGCACCATCTCTCTGACCGGGGCACACCAGATCATTGGCCAGGTGATCGAAGTGATCTCTGGCGGCAATCTGATCATCCTGCTGGTGCTCGTCGCCGTCCTGTCTCTGATCCTTGGCATGGGTCTGCCGACCACGGCCAACTACATCGTGGTGTCATCTCTGATGGCGCCAGTGATCGTGTCGGTGGGCGCGCAAGCGGGGCTTATCGTGCCGCTGATCGCGGTGCATATGTTTGTGTTCTATTTCGGCATTCTTGCCGATGACACGCCGCCTGTGGGGCTTGCCGCCTATGCGGCTGCAGCGATTTCACGCGGCGATCCGATCAAGACCGGCGTTCAGGGCTTTGCGTATGACATCCGCACTGCGCTCTTGCCGTTCATGTTTATCTTCAACACCGATCTTCTGCTGATCGACGTCAGCCCATTGAAGGCAGTGTTCGTCTTTATCATCGCGCTCATCGCGATGCTGACCTTCGCGGCGGTGACCCAAGGCTACTTCATCGCGAAGAACCGCAAATGGGAAGCTGTGGTCATGATGCTGGTCGTCTTTATGCTGTTCCGGCCGGGTTACTTTCTGGATCAGTGGGAGGACCGCTACGTGGACTACACCGGTCCGGCCGCATTGACGGCGATCGAAAGCGTCCCGGTCGGCACAGATGTGCGGTTGACCGTGTCAGCCCCGGATTTCGATACGGGTATCGTCGGCACTAAGACCATCGTCATCGCACCCGAAGCCGAAGGCAGTGGGCTTGACCGGCTGGACGCCTTTGGTCTGACGGTCATGGAAGAGGGCGATATGCTGCTGCTTGACGAACCTTTCCCAGGTACGCCGTTCTTTGAGAGCCTTGGCAACGAATATGACTTCTACGGCGACGCACCCGCGCAGATCGTAATGGCGCAGGTGGAGAATGACCGGATGCCGAAAGAGGTCTTTTTTATCCCCGCGCTGATCCTGCTTCTGATCATCGTCGGCCTGCAAAGCCGCCGCATGACCCAAGCGCCGTTCTGAGGAGCCCCGACATGTTTTCCAAGATACTGGTTCCCGTAGATCTGTCTCTCGCAGATGAGACGAAAAAGCTGCTGACCAAAGCCAAGACGCTGTCTGAGCAATGGGGCAGCGAAGTGCACGTGGTGTCCGTGATACCGAATGTCGGCATGCCAATCGTCGGATCATATATGGATGCAAATTTTGAGGAGAAGGCCAAGTCGGATGCCGAAGCTGAATTGTCTCACCAAATCGCGGCATCAGGTTTGGTTGCGCAACACTACGTCCTCACAGGAACGGTTTACGATCGTGTGATTGCACTGTCGAACAAACTGGGCGTCGACTTGCTGCTGATCGCGGCGCACCAGCCGGACCTCAAGGATTACTTGTTGGGATCAAACGCGGCCCGTCTTGTGCGCCACTCGCACAAATCCGTCCTCGTCCTGCGGGATTGAATGCGACGATTGTCGACTGTCCGTCACCACGTTGCTCGCCTACCCAATGCTGCATCGCGCTTGGCGCTGTAATGCCGCGCTGGCGGGTGGGTTCATTCTGCCATTCGTGTTTATCGAACGTGCCTTCTTCGCCGCAAACCTGCTGAAGGTGCCCGATGGAGGGTACGTCCCGCTTCTTCTGGGTGCCGTACTTGTTGTGATGATGTGGACATGGAGTGTTGGCACGAAACAGATCTTTGACCGAAGCCGCACGGAGGCCGTGTCGCTTGAAGAGTTCATTCCGCGGATTGAGAAAGGCTCGGCGCTGCGTCCCCCCGGCGTCGTGGTGTTCCTGACCAGCGATGCGACAGCGACCCCGCCAGCGCTCTTGCACAACCTAAAGCACAATGGAGTGTTGCATGAGCATATCATCGTGGTGGCCGTAGAGACTGCGGACGCCCCCCGCTTCCCCGAAGCGGAGCGAGCCATCATCGAGCAGCTCAGCGATCGGTTCGAGCGGGTGCGCTTCGGTTTCATGGAAACCCCGAACGTCAACCGCGCGCTTGGCGCTTGCCGTCGTCAGGGGCTCGACTTCGAGGGTATGAAGACGTCCTTCTTCCTAGGCCGTCGCAAGTTGGTCTCGAACCCTGATGTGGGCATGCCGGGCTGGCAGGACCGGATCTACATCCTGATGTCCCGCTTCGCGGCCGACCCGAGCGATTTCTACCATTTTCCGCGCGGTCGTGTCGTCGAGATGAGCTCTCAGGATGCGGTCTAAGTCCTGCCGAGCCGGATGATTGAGGAGTCGGCGGAGTAACTCGCTCAGGGCCCCGAAAAATTCTGAGAAGTCTGAGAAATTCGAGGTGAACACACATGCGCCCAAGAAGGCCAACGTGTGGTTCTGGTGTGAGGTGATAAACAGTACTGAGTGTGTTGAGTTGCCACGGTCCGCACAAGGTGGAACTCGGATGTTCGCGAAAACATTCCTGATTGTCAGCAACAACAGTCATATTGCCGTCGACTTCCGTCATCCGAGCAAAGGCCTCAAACTCGTCGATAACGTTCATCGGTGCCTGGGTGACGTTCTCGACGAGCGACAGCGCCATGGTGACGTCGCATAGGCATCACACCGATTGATCGCGATCAATCTCTCTTGGCCCAAACGCGGTAGGGAGTCTTCATCCCTGACAGCTCGCTGAAGGAGTTTCTGATGACCTTACATCGCTGCCTCGCCCCTTTTGCTTTGGCCTTGTGTGTGACGACAGGAGCGATTGCCGGAACGGACACAATGGAAAACGGTGGCGATACTTTTGTCACTGGTGGAACTGTGGCTAACACAATCGACACGCAGGGCGACACATTCGTCGCCGCCCGGTCCGCCGCAACGCGTGGCTCCTCGCAGGGGGATCTGCACGTCACAGGATTTGACGTCTCCGTCAGCGCCGATACGGCTGAGGATCTTTACGCCGCAGGAGTAACGGTGGTGATCCGGGGCAAAGTGGCCGAGGACCTCACCGCGGTCGGGTTCTCGGTGCGCACCGAAGATACCTCGAGCACACAGGGCAATGCGCGCCTCGTTGGCAATTCGTTGACCATCGAAGGCCCGATTGACGGTGCCCTGACAGCGACCGGAACCGATGTTATCCTGAATGCGCCTGTTGCAGGCGACGTCCGCATCGTCGCGCACGAGATCACCTTTGGTCCCGATGCAACCATCGGTGGCAACCTGAGCTACGCCAGCGGACGCGCAATAGACGTGCCTGAGCGCGTGGCGCCCTCGGCGCGCGTGACTTTCGAGCAAATCGAACTGACCGACGCTTGGGAGGAATTCGATGAAGTCCGGCGGGAAATGCCGGTCATGCCAACGTTTATGTCATTGCTGTCGGGTTTCCTGATTTCGTTGCTCTTTTTCGTGGTGCTCGGCGCGATCTGCCTCGGCTTCCTGCCGAAACGTACAGAAGCGTTGCGCCGCAGGGTGGCGGATGCGCCGGGGAAAGCGGTTATGCTTGGGGTGATTGGGCTTTCGATGCTGATCGGACTGGTCCCGATCACCGCGATGACGATTATCGGCATACCATTTGTCCCCATCGCCCTTCTTGCGATCATTGTCGCCTGGGTGCTGGGATATGCGCTTGGAGCCTATAGCGTTGCTATGCGTGTCTGGATGGCCTTTGACGACGACGGGGAGGTCGGGAATGTTGGACGGCTCATCGTCTTTGCCGCAGCCATTGTCCTGATCGCGCTGCTGAACTTCATCCCGTTTGTTGGGTGGGTGGTGAACTACACGCTGGTGCTTCTTGGTGTCGGCGGCCTCACCGCCGCTGTCTTCAGCTACTTCATCGAAGACCCGGACGGCGCTCTCGATGTCGATATGACACCCGTAGAAGATTGAGCTCACAGAAAGGAGGAATCTCATGTCTGCACAGGGGCTCGAAACAATCGACAACGCCGCGCATACGACCCACGAATGGATCGGCGAACTGGCGGGACGGCTCGATTGGACATCAAAGCGCAACACGTTGCGACTGCTGCGCGTGACGATGCATCAGATCAGAGATCACCTGCACGTCAACGAAATGGCGCAGTTCTCAGCACAGCTGCCGCTTCTGATCCGGGGCATGTTTTTCGAAGGGTGGGTACCAAAACAAACACCAAACAAGGAACGGCACATTAAAGAATTTGTGCACGCAATCGAAGAGCATGTTGGCAACGTCGAAGAATATCGCGGCCCCGAGGACATCACCCATGTGTTTCATCTGCTGAACGCGCATGTGTCCGAGGGCGAGATTTCGGATGTCCGGTCCAATCTTCCAAGAGACATTCGCGACTTCTGGCCCAGACCCTAAAAAAGGAGCGACCCTAGCGGTCGCTCCCGAAAGCCCGGACGGGTCAGTCGTCAATCAGTCGCCACCTTCCGACAGCGCCAGAAGGGCGTCGGGACGAAGGATTTTGATTGTGTGAATATTTTCGATCGAGATGACGCCGCTCTTGCGAAGCTGGGTGAGCGTGCGGCACACGGTTTCGGTGGTGACACCCAGAAAATCGGCCACGTCAGTGCGCTGCATCGGCAATTCGAACTGGATGCTGCCATCAATCTTCTTGCCCACACGCTGCGCCAGAACACCGAGGAAGGACGCAACCTTTTCCACGGCGGATTTCCGGCCAAGCATCATGAAATGGTCCTGCATCGCGCTGATTTCGCGCAATGCCGCCTGAAGCAGGTGCTGGTGAAGCTCTGGCGCGCCTTCACCGCTTTCGAGGGCGGAGCGGCGGATTGGTTGCAGACAGGAATCTACCAGTGCGTCGCAATCGGTGTTGTGCAGCCCATTGGACGGAAACCCAACAATATCACCGGGGAACCCAAAGGCGATAACCTGACGACGGCCGTCTTCCAGCATACGGGTCACACGCAACAGGCCGGATTTGACCTGATACAGCCACTCGACTTCATCACCTTCAAAGAAAAGCGAGCCACCGGCGCGAACACGTGTGTCTTGCCCGATGTGGCGCATTTCGGCGAAGGTGGGAGTGGTTTCACAATTTGAAAATTCTGTAGGCAAAGTCACGTACATTCGTCGGCCCCCCGAAATTGATTGCACTCCGGCGAAGGTGACCTAAGGTTGCAACAGGAGTTTCGTATCTTGGTAATGGAATGTAATTTTTTGTAATTTGAGATGAGCGGTAAGCCAGGTTCACAGGCGGGTCATTCGGATTGTCTTTGTTTTGTTGGGGGCGCGTCGTGAAAAACCAGACGATACTTGTGGTCGAAGACGATCCAAAGATTCGCACTCTATTGCGCAACGTCCTGGAAGGTGGGGGGTTCGACGTTGTCGAAGCCGGAACCGCGAGTGAAGTGATGGCTGCCCTGACCGAGCAATCAATTGCTCTGGTGACGCTTGATATCCAGCTTGGGAAGGACAATGGCCTCGACCTTGCCCGGGACATTCGGAAAACGTCGCCAGTCCCGATCATCATGGTAACGGGGCAGGACGATGTGATCGACCGGGTTGTCGGGCTGGAAGTTGGAGCCGATGATTACATCACCAAACCGTTTCACGTCCGCGAGGTTGTTGCCCGCATTCGAAGCGTTTTGCGCCGTAGCGCGCAAAGTGAAACACAGACGCAGGAGAAACCGGCCGGTGAAGCGCTTTCCTTTGATAAAATGATCGCGCATCTGGACCGCATGGAACTCGTAGACCGCATGGGCAAGGATTGCGGGCTGACAAGCGGTGACTTCAAGCTGTTGACTGTCTTTCTCGAACGTCCTGGCCGTGTATTGTCGCGCGATCAGCTTATGGACCTGACGGGTGGCATCGAGCGCAATCCGCTGGACAGGGCCATCGACAATCAGGTCGCGCGCCTTCGCAAGAAGATCGAGCGCAACCCGTCCGAGCCGAAACTGATCAAAACCGTACGCGGGGTTGGGTATTTGTTCGCGGGTGACGTGAAAACGGTTCAGGACTCCGACTCCTCCAGCAAAAGCGCCTGAAGCCTGCGGGCCAAATCGGACTGTCGATACGGTTTGTGCAAAATCTCGTATTGCACCCCGTCAGCCAAGTTTTGCGTAACAACATCGCTTGCATAACCGGAGGTTAGCAGAAGCTTGATCTCCGGAAATTCCCGCGCGACTTTTTCAGCCAGGTCATAGCCATTCAAATCCCCCGGCATGACCAGATCGCTGAACAGGATATCGACCTTGAGTCCATCTTTGAGCATCGCATAGGCCTGATCCCCGTCCGCTGCTTCTGCGGTTTGAAATCCGAGGTCTTCAATTCGCGCGAGTGAAAGCTTCCGAACCTTCGGATTGTCTTCAACAATCAGAACGGTCAGGCCTTTCCCGATCTGGGAACCCTCGGTCGCAGCCTTTCCGAACGATGTCACCGATTGAAAATCGCCAACGTCAGGGAGGGCAGGGAAGTAGAGACCAAAACTCGTCCCCAGTCCCGGTTCGCTGTAGAGCGTGATGTGCCCGCCGGACTGGCCGACAAACCCGTAAACCATCGCAAGGCCAAGACCGGTTCCGCCTTTTTTCTCTTTCGTTGTGAAGAACGGCTCAAACGCTCGTTTCTGCGCCTCTTCGTCCATGCCGGCGCCATTGTCACTGACCGAAAGCCGGACATAGTCACCCGGCTTAACACCGATCTCTTGCGCGACATAGGAATCGTCAACGGTGACGTCATTAACCGCGATGAGCAACTCGCCCTTTTCGTCCATCGCGTCCCGCGCATTGAGCGCGAGGTTCATCAGCGCCGACTGGAATTGAACCGGGTCGATCATTACGTTGCGCAACTTCGGGGCGTATTCAGTTGTAATCCGCATCTGTGAGGCAAGCGTACGTTTCAGTATTGCCAGCGCATCTTCACACAGAGCACGCAAATCCGCTTCGACAGGCATCAGATTGCTCCGTCGCGCGAATACCAACAATCGGGACGTCAGATCGGCTCCCATCTCGGCGGCATCCAGGGCGTCTTCGATCAGCGCCGCCATCGCATCATTCGGGTGACGCATCTGTAAGAGTTCAAGATTGCCGATAATGACGGTTAACAGATTGTTAAAATCATGCGCGATGCCGCCCGTCATCTTGCCGACAGCATCCATTCTTTGCGATCTGGAAAGCGCCTCTAGCGTCGCATTTCGCCGTGTCAGATCGTGCAGGATCGCAACAAACATGCGTTTGTCGTCAACCTGCGCATTCCCAACCGAAAGATGAAGCGGAAAAACCGAACCGTCCTTACGCAGACCCTCCACATCTCGTCCGATGCCGATGATCCGCTTCTCGCCGGTCTCCTTGTGATGCCGGATAAATCCGTCATGCTGACCAGCAAGCGTTTCGGGCATCAGAATTTTGACATTGTACCCAATCAGTTCCTCGCTCGAACGCTGAAACATCGCGCAGGTTGCCGGGTTCACATCGACAATCACGCCGCTCTCATCAGCGAGCACAATTGCATCAACTGCCGCCTTGAGCACGGCGTCCAGCAGGGGGCCGCTCTGCACCTGGTTGTTCATACCGCAACTTATCCTTCTCGCGCAGTTTGCCTGATCAGGCCCACGTCGCAAGGCTTCATTCCAGGAGAACTGCTAGTTCGAGGTCATAAGATCGGAAAGCTGCAGGTGTCGAACAAGATCCGAAAGCGAGATCACACCAAGAAGTTTGCCGTCTTTCACAACAAGAAATTTGCGCTGCCCTGTTGTTGTAATCTCATTCATCAGATCTTCGATGGAGACATCCGGATCAACAATCGGGCTGGCATTCAACTCTGCAAAGACATCCCCAACCCGCGTACTTTGCCAGTTTTCCCGGTCAATTCCCGACAACAAAGCGTGGTTGATGTGACCAAGGAGCACGTCATTTTCGACAACAGGCACAAAGCTAAGCCCATTTCGCAATACCACCTGATTGACGAAATCAGTGAGGTTGACGTCGGGCTCAACCGTGATGGGAGGCGTATTCATCAGATCGCGCACAGTCCGCTTATCAAATACAACTTTAGCAAGCTGTGACTGGTAACTTGATCGTGCGGCAACAAGAAGAAACCCGCCAATCATAATCTGCCACATGGCGGCTATGATCGCGCCCTGAAACAGCGACATTATCCCAAATCCCATCAGGACGTAGGCGAAAAAGATGCCGGATTTCGCTGCTGTCTCCGTTGCGCTGAGCAGGTTTCCGGTTCGATGCCACATATAGGCCCTGAAAATACGCCCGCCGTCCAATGGGAAGGCCGGGACCAGATTAAAGATTGCGAGTACGAGATTAATGGTCGCGAGATACGAGAAGATGCTCGCCACAATCGTCATTTCCCCGACAAAGGCTGCGATCCACGACAGGAACAAAAAGCTCACGGACAGCGCCATGCTCATGATTGGCCCAGCAATGGCGACGAGGAACTCGACTTCCGGAGAACGTGGCTCAGATTCCATTTCGGCCACGCCGCCAAACAGAAACAGCGTAATTCCACCAATCGGAAGGCCATAGCGACGCGCGACCACCGAATGTGCAAGCTCATGGAGCAGAAGGGACGCGAAGAACAGGATTGTGGCGGTGATGGCCATCGATACATAGACTGCCCCGGTTTCACCCGGCAATGCTGTAGGGAAGTAGTGTTGAGACAAGCTCCAGCTGATCAGCGCGAAGATAATCAGCCAACTCGGGTCGATTTTGATGTCAAACCCGCTGATTGAAAAGAGTTTCACCGCATTTGAAAACATTTGAGTCCCTCACTTTCGCCAGCATATGACGGTGACCGGAACATCCCTTGATTTGCCTCAACTTGAGGCGCGGATTTCAGGTGCTCGGTTGATGATTTTGCGCGGTCTTTGCCGCAATCATCTCCAACACCTCCGGGGCAATAACAATCGGCAGCGAAAGACGTTGGCTGACACCCCAACTATCGACGGTTTGACTGCTCACACCCCAAGGTAGAACAGACGCGTTCTATCGTTGCCTTTGGCGTTCCGAGCGCAGAGACTTTCTGCCAATCCGTCGGCGCATCCAATCCAGCACATTGCGCGCGAAGAACGGTTTCGTCGGCGTCCGAGGCATCCTTCTCCCGCATCGACACACGGTTAATAAGCACCTTTAGAGGCGCTTCGAGCCAGATCGTCTGCACCGCGACGTCCTGACTCATTCCTAGGTCCATGACCGACGCGCGCAGTTCAGGATCGAGAAAAGTCGCGTCAATCAGAACCGAATGACCGGCCGAGAGGATTGCTTCGGCTCGGCTGAACAGGTGCGTGTAAACGGCCGCGCGCGCCGAAGGGCTGTAGCTTGTCGCGGGCGCGTGTGTTGTCTCTTTGAGACCCAATGCCGCCTTACGTTCGAGATCCGTGCGCAGATGTACAGCGCCGGGCGCTGCGCCGATGAATGGTGCGACATCACGCGCTATCGTGGTCTTGCCTGTCCCCGACAAACCGCCAATCACGACGAGTTTTGCGGGCGGTCGGGCAAGGAAGTTTCTTGCATTATCCAATGTGTTCATCGGTTCGGCGCCGGGCGCGGTGTGGGTCGCGGTGGACGTTTGCACCGCCACCATCGCGTGAATCGCAGACCGAACAGCGAGGAAAAGGGGCAGGGTGGCCAAACCGCTGTCTTCCGCTCCACCCGCTTCCAACAAATAAGCCGCAAGCACGATGTTGGCTGCACGGGTGAGACCGCGCCGATTGAGGTCCATCAGGAGAAAAGCGAGGTCGTAGAGCACGTCACAAGTGCCAAGCACCTCGTCGAACTCGAGCGCATCGAAGGGCACCGGCACCCCATCAAGCAGCACGATATTGCGCAGGTGCAAATCGCCATGACAGCGACGGACATGGCCGTCCTCGGCGCGTTTCCGGAGAAGCGGTGATACCCGGCGCCATTCGACACGAGCCGCCTGTGAGAAGGCCGCTATCCGCTCGCTCCCAAGCGCGTCGTGCATGCCTGCGAAAACGCGGCCCAGCTCGTCGAGGATGTCACCAATCAGGGCCGCCCCGTCCGCATCCCTGTGCGAGGCTTGCGCGTGGAACCGGAATAGTGCTTCGCCGAGATCATGCGCGAGGTTGTCGTCGATCCCGTGCCGATCGGCAATGACGGCTAGTTCGGCTTCTTTCGGAAACCGCCACATGCGCAGAACCCATTCAACTGGCTCACCTTCGCCGTCAAAGGCAAGTGTGCCATTTGGTTCTCGTGTGACGGCCACAACATCCCGATAGATCATCGGGGCAAAGGGTTGATTCAGCGCCAGTTCACGCCGCAACATCGCCTCACGCAATGCCAGCGTGGAGAGGTCCATGTAGTCGTATGTGACGTCACGTTTGATTTTCAGCGCGACCTCACCAGCGAGAAAGATGATCGCGCCATGCGTTTCTACAATTTCGACAGGACCGCCACCGGGGTGACCAGTAGCGGAGCTCAGAAGGGTGATCACGTCTTCTTGTGGCATGCCATTACCCCGACCGACCGGCTCAGCGGTGTCAAGCGCCAAGTTGCGCGCGTATCGTGATGGCAAGATGACGGAACCGCGGCGCAATCCGTTGATCAAAATCAATTCTTCCGGCGATCGAGCTTTGACAACTCTTCAACGTCAAACGAAGGGACGCTGGAAACGGAGGCACAACGCCCTTTGCCGCCAGACCGGATCAATCCGGAGGCGGTGAGAGCCGGTTTCATTCTGCATGCCGGTCTTTGTCAGGAGATCAGTGGATCCACTGCCACCGGGCTCCGGCCCCACTAGCTCCCGCCTGGGTCCGAATCCCCTCTGAGTACGATGCGCATCGCGGAAAGGAAATTCGCGTAAGTCCGTTACGAAACTATGTGGCCAGCGTTCGGTGGCCGTTGCGGCGGAAACCCCTGTCTTTCGCAGGGATGCACGAAAATGACATGCATCAATTGCGATCATCCACTGTCGTGCGAGCATTCGTAGAGCGACTGGACTGCGGGCTTCAACGATATGGATTTCAAGGATTACTACCAGACACTTGGCGTCTCTCGCGATGCCAGCGAGGAAGACATCAGAAAAGCCTACCGCAAACTCGCGCGGAAATATCATCCCGATATTGCTTCCGAAGCGGATGCCGAGACTCGGTTCAAGGAAGTGAACGAAGCCCACGAGGTCCTGAAAGACCCGGAGCGCAGGCGCGCCTATGATGAGTTGGGGCAAGCGCCGCCAGGTGGTCGGGGTTACCAGCCACCACCGGGTTGGGAAGGTGGTTTCGACTTCGCGGGCGCCGGACCGGACAGCGGCGAGACCTATAGCGATTTCTTCGAGACCTTGTTCCGACGCGGTGCGGCGTTTGGGGACGGGCGCGGGCAGGACAGTCATGCGCGGATCACAATCGATATCGAAGACGCCTATCGCGGCGCGAAGCGTGTGCTCAGTCTGCGGATGCCGGTTGTGGATCGGCATGGAAACGTGACGGTTGCGGACCGAAATATCTCGGTGACGATACCCAAGGGCATTCGCGAAGGGCAACATATTCGTTTGGCAGGGCAGGGCGGGCCAACATTTGAAGCCGGTTCCGCCGGTGATCTGTTTCTCGAAGTCAGCTTCGCGCCACATCCCGTCTATCGTGTTCACGGGGCTGATCTCTATCTTGATCTGCCAATAGCGCCCTGGGAAGCGGCACTTGGTGGTAAAGTGGTCATGCCGACGCCGGACGGAAAGGTGGAATTGCGCATCCCAAATAACGCGCGTACTGGCCAGAAACTGCGGTTGAAAGGGAAAGGGCTGCCCGGGCGGACCCCCGGAGACATCTTTGCGACACTGAAGATCGTCAATCCCAAAGTCTCGACCGATGAGGCCCGAGCGTTCTTTGAAGAGATGGCCAAGAAGATGCCATTCGATCCGCGTACGGAACTGGGAGGATAGCGGAATGAAGAAAACCACAACCAGACCCGGAGTAGTCGAGGCGTTGTCGCTGGAAGACCTCTGCCGCTTTTGTCAGGCTGACGAAGCCTGGGTCATAGAACTGGTTGACGAAGGTGTGTTGGAGCCAGTTGTCGGGCCAGGACGGCACTTGCGTTTTGAAGGTGTGGCGATTTCAAGGGCGAAACGCGCACGCCGGTTGAACCGCGATCTTGGCATCAATGCCGCTGGCATCGCGATGGTGCTCGATCTGCTGGACGAACGCGAAGCGATCATGCGCCGTCTGGCGCGTTATGAAAGCGATTGAGCGGTGTGCTGGAGCCCCGAAGCCAGCGCCGCCATGGTAGCTCTCGGAGCGACCGCAACCTTTGTAACGCGACATCGTGGCGAACCGGTCGCGTTCTGGGGAACGCTTGGATATTTCACACTGATGGAAGCGTTACAGCTTGCGGGCTACGGGGTTTTGGACGCCTGTGGAACTCAAGCCAATCGCGCGGTGACAATCCTTTCTTATCTTCACATCGCGTTCCAACCGATCGTCATCAATATTTTTGCGCTGCAACTTGTGCCTTCATCAGTCCGAGCAAAGGCGCGTATTTGGGTGCTCGCATGTGCCGTCGTCGCGTCGGGTGTCATACTGGTGCAACTTGTGCCAGTCGAGCAATTCGGACAATGCCTTCCGGGAACCCCGTTGTGTGGCGCGCAGTTTTGCACGGTGTCCGGCAATTGGCACATCGCCTGGAACATTCCTTATAACGGTTTAATGGTGCCGTTTGATAACCTGATCGGAACCAATTTCGGATTTCCAACCTACATGGCTTCGGTCTTCCTGTTGCCTCTCGCCTACGGTGCTTGGCGGTTTGTCCTGTTGCATGCAGCTGCAGGGCCGATCTTCGCATCACTGACAACAAATAACCCAAACGAGATGCCAGCCGTCTGGTGCCTGTTCTCGATTGCCATTCTGCTGATCTCATTGAGCCCGGCAGTTCGCCGCGTGGTCACGGCTGAGAGCTGGTGGAGTAAGAAAAACGGCGGCGCAGCCTAACGATCAATCCGCAAGGAACCAGACGTATTTCGCTTGTTCTACTTGCTGAAGAGCACCGGCAATGTTGCGCCGTCCAGAAGCGCATAGGTTGTCGCGCCCATGACAAAATCGTAGGCGCGGGAATGGCCAAGTGCCCCGGTGACGATCAGATCCGCACCTCTTTCAAAGGCAACCTTGCTGATTACGTCGGCAATCGAGTCGCTACCCGGTACGCGGTTTTCCAGGGTCGCCTTGAGCCCGTGGCGCGACAGCGTTTCCGCCAAAACGATGCCGTCGGAATCCCTCAAAAGGTCCCTTTCATGGGACCCGACCCGAAGGACCGTTACAGACGCACCTTCCCTGGTCACCGCGAGCATATCATGCGCGGCACGAGCCGACTCGCGCGTATCGCTCCACCCAAGGACGACATTGGAGCCGATCTCGGGCCCGTCATAGGCATTTGGAATGATCAACACAGGTCGCCCGCTTTCACGGATAACCTGCACCTGCACATTCCGCTGGTCCGCGCGGTCCACGTCGCGGTCTTCCTGCGCCATCACAACCAGATCAACCGCGCGGGCGCTTTCCACCATCCGTTCACCGGCTGAGACAGCCTCAGCACGGAGCAGTCGGAATTCACTTGGAAAGATCTCGTTTTGGGTATGTTTCAGGAAGATGTCCTTAATCTTGGCCGCTTCTTCCTTCTGGCTTTCGTTGAACGCGAAAAACGCACCGTCCGGAAGGTGGATAGCAATCCCCGGATAGACCAGCAGAGCTTCTACCGTGTGCAACCCGATCAGATGCGCGTTGTGTCTGCGCGCCAATAAAACGGCTTGCTTCATCAGGTTGTGGGAATGTTCAACCGTGGTGAGGCACACAAGCAGGGTTTTCATATGCATGAAAGACCTCCCTTTGCGGTGGATGTGGTTCGGACACCGTCGGAGCGATAGGTATCACGCGTCGCTCTCTCCAGATTGACGACGATCAATTGACGCGTTGTCGTGCTCTTTAGAGGCTTGAGCGAAGTCAACGCACCGCCACCAAAACCGGAGCAACATAAGGAATGACCATTCCTTCGACGTCTCTGACCGAAAGCATCCTGCTTTTTCTTCTTGCGGCGGGTGTCGTCTGGGCGGCCGGGGCGCGGCTGGCCTATCTTGCCGACACCCTGGCTGATCGCTTTGCCCTGGCGAAATCCCTGATGGGTCTTCTGGTGTTGTCACTGGCGACGTCCCTTCCCGAAGTTGCGACGACGCTCACCGCAGCCGTTCAGGAATCGCGCGACCTTGTTCTGAACAACCTCTTTGGCGGGATCGCGCTGCAAACTGCCATTCTGGCAATGTCTGACTTCTGGGCGCGGGGACCGATAACCAATTATCCGCGCAAGGCAAATCACGCGCTTGAGGCAACGCTGCTGGTTTTTCTGCTGTCCATGACCCTGGTCATAACCAATCTCGGCAAAACGCTGGTTCTGTTCGGGGTCGGGATGGGCAGCGTGAGCATTGCCGTTGCCTATGCGGGGTCGATCTGGATTCTAAGGAGATATGACGATTCCAGTGATTGGGTTCCGGTTGATCTGCCTGATCCCGAACCCTTGCCCTTTCCCGCACCATTCGGGCTTCAGGACAAAAAGAACGACACTCTGATCCTGCAAGCTATCGCGGCGAGCGTGGCGATCCTCGTATTCGGGCTATTGCTTGTTCTCTTTGCCGAGCGGGTCGCCGAGCAATCCGGCCTCGGCACAGGATTCATCGGGGTCACATTTCTCGCTGCGGCCACGTCATTGCCGGAGTTGACGACCAGTCTGACAGCCGTCCGGATCGGCGCATACACCATGGCGATCTCGAATATCTTCGGCAGTAATCTGATCATGCTTGTTCTGGTTTTTCCGGCAGACATTCTGTTTCGCGCCGGGCCGATCCTGCAAGATACGTCACCCACCGTGGAGCTTGCATTGGCGTTTGGCATTGTGGTGACGGCAATCTACCTGACAGGGCTCATCATCCGCAGAAAGCCGCGGATCGGATCCGTTGGATTGGACTCCGTTCTCGTGCTCGTCGCGTTCCTTGCAAGCATAGTTGCCTATTATTCGGCGCGGTGAGCGCTGAGGAGAATGTGGCGCAATGGGACTGCCGCATTTCTCGAAAGACGAACCTCGAAGCGACGATTCACCCAAGGGATTGATCTCGCGCAATCGACCGACGCAACGCCGCCATACTCTGACACGCAGATCAAATCGGAGGAGGACCCACGCCATGGGTATTATGAGACAAAAGCCGCTTTTGGCTTTAGCTGTCGGTTTGCTTGCCTTGTTCGGAGCCACAACATCAGAAGCCTTCACCGCCTGTCAGGTAACCGATACGGGCGGCATCGACGACAACAGTTTTAACCAAACGGCCTGGAAAGGCGTGCTGGATGCCCAGGAAGCGTTTGGCATCGAGGGACGTTTCCTCGAGTCACAGGCTGAAACGGATTATGATGCCAATATCAACTCGCTGATCGGCGGTGCCTGCGACGTCATCTTTACCATTGGGTTCCTGTTGGGTGATGCGACCGAGAAAGCCGCACGTGCCAATCCGGATCAACCGTTTTCGATCGTCGACTTCGCCTACGATCCCGAGATCCCCAACGTTCTGGGCCAGGTCTATGCAACCGACGAAGCCGCTTTCCTCGCGGGATACTTGGCCGCTGGCATGACCGAGACCAAGATCCTTGGTACGTTTGGCGGTATCAACATTCCACCGGTGACGATCTTTATGGATGGCTTCGTGCGCGGCGCGAACCATTGGAACGCCGAGAAGGGTGATACCGTGACAGTACTGGGCTGGGATCTCGAATCCAGAGAAGGGCTTTTCACCAACAACTTCGACAATCTCGATGACGGTCGTGCCTTTGCGCAGAACCTTTACGACGAGGGTGCAGATATCGTCCTTCCTGTTGCAGGTCCGGTCGGGTTGGGGTCAGCCACGCTGGCGGATGAGTTGGGAACCGAAAAGCTCAAGATCATCGGCGTTGATGCGGATCTCTTCTTCACCGACTCTGAGCGGCAGCATGTGTATCTGACTTCGATCATGAAGCGCATGGACTCGACGGTTGCTCAGGTCATTGAGAAGACGATGAAGGGTGAGTTTGCCGGTGGGCTATTGGTCGGGACGTTGGAAAACGGCGGTGTCGGCATCGCACCATTCCACGACATGGACTCAATTGTGCCGGACGACCTGAAGGCAGAACTGCAAGCGCTGCAAGCAGGGATCATAGACGGCAGAATCTCGGTCTCTGACTGAACCAATGCGGGTTGAACTCCGAAATATCACCAAGCGCTTCGGTCCGGTTGTCGCCAACAAGGGCGTAAACCTGACGATCGAACCGGGCGAGGTGCTTGGTCTTCTGGGCGAAAACGGCGCGGGCAAATCCACGCTGATGAACGTCCTCTGCGGGCTCTACAGCCCGACTGAGGGTGAGATATTCATCGACGGAAAACAGGTGACATTCGACGGCCCCGGAGATGCAATTCGCGCCGGGATCGGCATGGTCCACCAGCACTTCATGCTTGTTCCGGTCTTTACGGTGGCCGAAAACGTGGTGCTTGGCATCGAACCGGTAGGGCGGGCGGATCACCTTGATCTTGCCACCGCCCGTGCCGAGGTTCGGTGTCTGAGTGAGGACTATGGGCTTGCGGTTGACCCAAACGCGGTCATCGAAAACCTGCCGGTCGGTGTTCAGCAGCGGGTCGAGATCATCAAGGTTCTTTATCGCGAAGCGAATGTTTTGATCCTGGATGAACCGACAGCGGTGCTGACGCCTCAAGAGGTGGACGAGTTCTTTCAGATCGTTCGGTCGCTCTGCGAGGCCGGTAAAGCCATCGTGTTCATCACACACAAACTGAACGAGATCCTCGACATCTCGGACCGGATCGCTGTGATCCGGCGTGGGGAGATCGTCGGCAGCGGCGATCCCAAAGAGCTGACCAGGCCTGATCTTGCCGAAATGATGGTTGGCCACCCGGTGGATTTCGACGTTGACCGCGCGCCCTTTGCGCCGGGCGAAGTCATCCTTGACGTTGAGGGCTTGACGGTGCTGCTCAGCGATGGGGCGGTTGCGGTTGACGATCTGTCTTTGCAGGTCAGAAGCGGTGAAGTGGTCGGCATTGCGGGTGTTCAGGGCAACGGGCAATCGGCATTGATCGAAGCGCTTGCCGGGCTGAGCCGTCCGGTTGCAGGCCATGTGCGATTTGACGGCAAAGACATCACCTTTGCCTCACCACGCGAACGCCATCGGATGGGCATCGCGCACATCCCCGAGGACCGCCAGCGCGCGGGCCTGATCGGGACCTTCACAGTGGCCGAGAACATGGTGCTCGACAGCTATTATGGGCCACCCTATGCGAGCGGAACCAGTATCGACTGGTCCAAGGTTCACGCTGAAGCTGCGGGCATTGCAGACCAATTTGACGTGCGGACCCCATCGGTGCGTGCAGACGCTGCGCATCTTTCGGGCGGCAACCAGCAGAAACTGGTCGTGGCCCGCGAACTGTCGCGCGACACACGATTTGTTATAGCGGGCCAGCCAACGCGCGGTCTGGACGTCGGATCCATCGCCTATATCCACTCGCGCCTGATGGCCGCGCGGGATGAAGGTGACGGGTTGTTGATCGTGTCGTCAGAGCTTGACGAGATCATGGCGGTGTCCGACCGGATCCTCGTGATGTTTAAGGGAAGGATCGTCGCTGAATACGCGCCGCACGAAACCGCAGTGGACAAAGGCACAATCGGGCTTGCGATGGCGGGGGTGGCAACATGAGCGATGCAACAACCAATGCAACTCAAGGTCACCTGCTGGGCCGGACTCAGGTCGAAGATCTGTTTATCGTACCTGCCTTCGCGCTCGTGGCGGCGCTGATCATCGGCACGGTGGTCATGCTGGCAACAGGTGTCACTCTGTCCACCATCGGTCAGTCATATGTGGCTCTGCTGCGCGGCTCGGTCGGGTCGGTGAACGCGGTGTCCGAAACCCTGACCGCCGCCTTGCCCCTGATCCTTGCGGGGTTGGGGCTCGCCCTCGGGTTCAGGGCCGGGTTGTTCAACATCGGGGCCGAAGGACAGATCATCATGGGCGGCCTGGCCGCTGTAGTGGCTGGCGTCGCGCTTGGTGATCTTCCCAAAGTGTTTGCGCTTCCCGGTGCGCTGGCCGCCGGTGCCTTGGTTGGCGCATTCTACGCAAGTATCGCCGGGTGGCTGAAAGCGGCTACGGGTGCGCATGAGGTCATCTCGACTATCATGCTGAACCTGATCTCCTACCGTCTTCTCGATTATCTCCTCCGCACACCGTTGATTCAGAAAGAAGGTCGCGCTGACCCCATTTCCAAATCAGTGCCTGACGCGGCGGAACTGCCAAAGCTACTGACCTTCATCGACGTCAACCTGCGGCTCCATGCCGGAATTTTTCTGACGCTTGTCATGGTGTTTGTGGCCTATTGGCTTCTGTTTCGGAGTAAGCTGGGTTTCGAATTCCGCGCGAGTGGCGAGAACCCGATTGCGGCCCGCGTGGCCGGGATGAACGCGAGTCTGACGATCGTATTGGCGATGGCCATTGCCGGATCCCTCGCCGGTCTGGCGGGTGCAAATCAGACGCTTGGCGTGCTTGACCGCGCGACACCCGGCTTTTCTGCCGGCATTGGGTTTGACGCGATCGCGGTGGCCCTGCTTGGGCGATCACATCCCATCGGTGTGCTTTTTGCGGGTCTGCTTTTTGGAGCGCTGGAAGCGGGCGGGAGGCAGATGCAGGTGGATGCGGGGGTGAGCATTGATCTTATCGGGATCATCCAGTCGCTTGTCATCGTGTTCATCGCCGCGCCGCTGCTGGTCAAAGCCATATTCCCTTGGGGTTTCAAAAGGAGCGGAACGCCATGACCGTGCTTCTTGACAAGGCTCGCCAAAGGCAAACTCAGGTGACGGGTTTCATTCTGCTTGCGCTCGCGCTCCTTCTTGCGCTGTTCCTCGCGCCGGGGGCGGTGGGTGACGCCACATTCCGATTGTCCCGGCCCAATGACGTTTGGCCGGTACCCAACCTCATCGTGCCCGGCGGCGTCTTTGTATATGTTGCGTCGGCTTTCATGGCGTTTCTTGGCGTACGTCTTTTCCTGAGTGGAGGTGCAAAATGGGCCCCTCTGATCCTCGGGATTGGCCTTGCTGTGGCCGTGGCGGCGTTCCTCGTCTGGGCGACGGCGGGCAAGTCCTTTTCCCTTACCGGGATGTTGCAGGCCAGCCTCGTTCGCGCAGTGCCAATCGCGCTTGGTGGATTGGCGGGCGTTCTGTCCGAACGTGTTGCAGTTGTGAACATCGGTATCGAGGGAATGCTGCTGGCCGGGGCGTTCACCGGAGCACTCGTCGGGTCGCTTGCGGGTGGTCTCGCCGGTCTGGCCGCCGCAGTGGCGGTTGGGGGTGTGTTCGGATTTGCACTTGCGGCGCTGGTTGTGACCTACCGGATGGACCAGATCATTGCAGGGGTTTTCATCAATCTCTTTGTTCTTGGCGTGACCAGTTACGTCTCAAGTCAGGTCTTCCAGGAATACCGCGCGTTGAACAATGCGCCGGTGTTCCGTGCCATCGAAATCCCGATCCTCAGCGATCTGCCGGTCATTGGTCCGGTACTGTTCAGCCAGAACATCTTTGTCTACGGCGCTTTTATACTTGCGGGTATCGCAACTTATTACCTGTTCCACACACGCCACGGGCTTCGGGCGCGGGCAGTGGGTGAACACCCCAGAGCGGCGGATACGTTGGGGATCAATGTCTACCGGACACGCTACATAAACGTCACCGTCGCGGGTATGGTCGCTGGATTTGGCGGGGCATGGTTCACATTGGGCTCGGTTGGCCGCTTTGACGAAGGTATGACCGGGGGCAGGGGGTTCATCGGCCTTGCCGCGATGATCTTTGGACGCTGGCACCCGGTTGGAGCACTGCTTGCCGCTCTGGTCTTCGGATTTGCGGATTCGCTTCAGCAGAAACTCGCGCTTCTCGGCACGCCGATCCCGTCGGAGTTCCTTGCCATGGCACCCTATATTGCAACGATTGTCGTCGTAGCAGGTGTGGTCGGGCGCGCCCGGGCACCGGCGGCTGATGGTAAGCCTTATGTCAAAGAGTGATTTGGTTGCAGAAGTCGAGCAGCTCCTATCAGTACAATCGACCGTCGAAATCAAGGAAACATCGAAATCGTGGGTCTTTCTGACGGAAGACCGGGTCTACAAACTAAAAAAACAGATCCGGGACGAGTTGCAGGACCTGACGCCGCTTCGCGCACGACACGATAATGCCTTGTCGGAGGTCGATCTCAACCGCCGCCTGGCACCGGACACTTACACTGGTGTGGTGCGCCTGGGTCGTCAGGCGCGCGATGGGCTGGTCATCGACGATCCGGAGGCTGAGACCATCGACTGGCTGGTCGAAATGCGCCGCTTGCCGCAAGATCAAATGCTTGACGTCCTGATCGCAGACGGTGCGTCCCGGCAGGAATTGAGCAAGGGCATTTTGAGACTGGTCCCAATTCTGACCGGGTTTTACCAAACGGCACCAGCCACGAGACTGACTGCATCCGAGTTAATGACGGTGCTGGAAAGCCAGATTTCCTTAGCACGCGACGTTCTGCTAAACTCTGCTTTTGCCCAGTATCATGGTGTCGCGACCGAGGTAATTGGCAAGATTGAAGCCTTATGGCCAGACATCAATGTAGAGTTTCAGAAGCGCGTTGACGCGGGCGCATTTGTGGAAGGTCACGGAGACCTGCGGCCCGAACATATCTGCTTGACCAAAAGCCCGGTCATCTATGATTGTCTCGAATTCAACCGGACGCTGCGACTTGTCGATCCGTACAGCGAGCTTTCGTTTTTCGGGCTCGAATGTACCGTGTTTGGTGCCGATTGGATTGGTCCGTTTCTCATGAACGCGCTAGAGCCCGATCTTGGTCCACGACCGGGGGGTTTTCTCATGGCCGTTTACGAGGCATACCACGCCGTAATGCGCGCGCGGCTTTGTCTGGCGCATCTGCTTCAGGAGCACCCGAGAACGCCGAAGAAATGGCCACCGCTTGGGACCTCCTATCTTGAGATCGCCAAGCGCCGGCTGGATCAGGCCTGCATCAACTCCAGAAGCCGGGACGCGAGAGCGGGGATGCCGGAGACGATGTGAGCGCCGGTGGCGCGCGCTGTCGAAACGCTGTCGCTGACCATGACGCGCGACAATTCCGGTGTTTCAAATAGAGTTTCCGAGCCTTGCGCAAAAAGCCCATGCGCCGCAACGGCCACGCACTCATACGCCCCAAACTCCAGCGCGGCGCGGGCGGCGGAAAGGAGTGTGCCACCCGAAACAATCATGTCATCGACAATGATCACACGCTTGCCTGCGACATCCCCCGCAAACGCACCACTCGTGCGGATACCGCCGCTGCGGCGTTTGTCGCGGAAGGCGAATTCCACGGGCTCACCGAGTTCGGTTTCCAGTGCTTCGCGAAACAGTTGCGCGCGCTTGATTCCGCCGGGGTCGGGCGACATCACGCAAAGCGGTTTGTCGGCAAGGTCTCTTGCGATCTCACCGACAAAGACTGTCGCCATCTCCAGATGCAGGGTTTCACACCGAAACGCGTTTTGGAACGCCATCACGTTATGGGCTTCAAGTGTCATCAGACGGTCGCAACCGGTGGCTTCGATTATCTGCGCCACATAGCGCAGCGTCAGCGGGTCAAAGGGTTTTGTCCGGCGGTCCTTGCGTCCGTAACAGAGATACGGGCAGATCACGGTGATCCGTGCCGCTCCGTGGTCCCGCAGCACTGACATGAAGAACAGAAGGCGACACAGGCGGTCATGTACCGAAAGCCCATCAGCGCTGTGAAGCGATTGAACAACGTAAATATCAGCGTCGCGAACTGGTGTGAGGGGCCGTAGTTTGAACTCGCCATCTTCAAATGATCGCACCTCAAGTGGCGCAAGCGTCGTGTTCAAAGCCTGTGCAAGCGGCGCACCTATGTCGTGGGCTTCCGGAAGGGCGAAAAGCAGCATGACACTCACGCGGCACCATGCGGTGCAAAGCGATCCACGGTTTGACGTACAGTGGCGTCATCGACCTGGGGAAAGCTGCGATAAGCCCCGCCGACGGCGCCGAAAAACTGCAAGTCGCTGAGGCAGATCACAGTGTCGACCAACCCGTCGAGATCCCGTTCAAGACTGGTCGGCCCGACGGGCAAGGCCACAATGATGCGCGCCGGTTCTTCGCCCCGAAGAGCGGCAAGCGACGCACGAAGTGTTGCACCCGTAGCAACGCCGTCATCAACCACAACAACCGTCTTGCCTTTGATGGGCAACGGCGCGCGGCCCTCCAAATAGGTTTTGCGCCGTCGTTCGATTTCGGGAAGCAGATCTCGTCCCATCGCCTCAACTTCGGCACGCGATAACCGGTGATGCCTGGCAATCGCGTCATTTACCACAAATCGCGGGGTGGCACCGTCCGTCACCGCGCCAAGCGCAAGCTCCGGATGGCCGGGGGTTCCGATCTTGCGAACAAGGATGAGATCAAGGGGCAGATTGTGCGCTTCGCAAATCTCAGCAGCCACCGGAACGCCACCACGGGGCAAGGCCAGAACAACGGTTTCATCCGGATCAAGAGGCGGAAGAGCCACAGCCAATTGCTGACCCGCGTCAACGCGGTCTCGGAATATCAGGGGGTTTCCGGCCATGGCTCATCCTTCAGAAACAAATTAGGCTGCGATTCAGTGCACAGCCTTGATAATTCTCAATGCAAAACCGTCAGGGCAGGTCGCGCAAGTCGAGGCTGAAATCCTCGTTCACCCGGTAGACTTTCTTGTTCGGAATCTCGTCCCAAACATCGAATTGCGTGACGGGCTCAGAGGCAAATTCAACCGCGCGGTAGCTTCGCTTTGGTTCATCGTGCACATGTGGTTTCTTGCAGATCGGGCACTCGAACGCGTGGTCGCGAAAAAGATGCACGAGGCTTCTGTTGTATCGCGATCCCACCATCTGCTCACCATCCGTGAGAACAATGTTCAAGCCGGGCCGCGCATCCGGGTCGATGGCATCGACCCATGCGATGATCTGTGACAGCCCGCGTTGCACAATCTCCAGAAGCCCATGTTCCGGATGACGCAGAAAGAGGCTCATCAGGTAGCGAAAGATGTGTTCGCTATCGGTCTGCCCCTCAACACCATTGCGGTGGATTGGGTCCATCGATTCGAGCAATGCATGTCTGAACTCATCAAAATGCGGCACAGTGCCGTTATGGGCAAAGATTCAGCGCCCATAGTGAAACGGATGAGTGTTTTCGATGCTTATGGGACCAACCGTAGCGCGGCGCACGTGGGCGACGACGGTCTTTGCATAGACCTTCGACGCCTTTTGACTGAAATGTCCTCCGTGAAATGCCGCCCATATTTGTCTTTCGATGGCCGAGATCCGGGCTTGCCTTGAACCAATGCTCTACCGGTCAGGGATGTCGCACGAGGGCATCGTCATTGTGGCCCCGCCGACATCCGACGCGGACCCACAAGTCACGCTAATGGCCATGGCAGACAGTCAGAAAAGAGCGGAGCACATGATGGAAACCGCCGTCAAACGGCTTCAATTGTGAAAGGGACCGCCATGCACAAGAATTCCAATCAATCCCGGTTTCGCCACCGTCACCGCTGGGTCTTGGCCTCTTCCCAGTACCTGTCATCCCAAACTGTCGGTTGGCTAACGCTTCGGCGTCCGAAACTTTCGGTCAGGTTGATTGATCTCAATTGCAGCGTGCCTCTATGGGCGCATTCTGTAGTTCAATGAAAACGCAAGCCATCTCCGAGATCCTGACGGTCACCCTTAACCCTGCATTGGATTACGCCACGACGGTTCCGAGGATCGTCGCAAATCGAAAGCTCTACTGCGGACCAGCCCGGGTTGATCCGGGTGGTGGTGGTGTGAATGTTGCGCGGGCTGTTGGCAGGCTGGGCGGAATGGCGACCGCGCTTGTTGTCACCGGCGGTGCCACCGGGAAAAAACTGATGACACTGCTGTCAACTGAACCCGGCGTTCGCACCGTGCCGTTTGAGGTGGCGGGAGAAACGCGTTTCAGCTTTGCGGCAACCGATGATGAAACCGGCGATCAGCAACGCTTCAGCCTTCCCGGCGAGGCTCTGACGGCGATGGAGCGCACCAATCTCCTGAAAGCCATTAAAGACGCCACGCCCCGCGATGGTCTGGTAGTGTTGAGTGGAGGTATCGCGCCGGGGCTGCCCGACGACTTTCTCAAGAGAATTCAATCCAAAATCCGTTCAAGGTCGCCGCGAATTGTTGTGGATACCTCGCGCGCGCCGCTGCGGTCCCTGATCGAAACTCCTATCGCGCCGCTGTTTCTTCTCAGGGTGGACCAGAAAGAAGCCGCTCAGGCCGCGCAGCATTCCATGGACACCTTGGCAGACAGTCTGTTGTTTGCGCGCACTCTTGTTGCGCGTAGCGTCGCGCATCATGTCGTGACAGGACGTGGTGCCGAAGGATCGCTTATGGTGACGCCAGACCGGGCCTTTCTTTGCCACGCACCTCAGGTCCCCGTCAAAAGCAAGATTGGGGCAGGGGATGCGCTTGTCGGCGCCATGGTTCTGGCCTTTGCGCGCCACGACCCGCCCGAACAGGCCCTGAAATGGGGTGTCGCCGCCGCAAGCGCGACGGTTGGTACAGAAGGAACCGCGCTTTGCGACCTCGAAACTGTGACGGCGCTGTTGCACGACTGCTATATTGAAGCGATCTGAAATTATGAGGCGGGCTAGCTGAGATGGGTCTCGAGGTCGCGTTTGTCATTGTCCTGTTGTCAGTCGCTATCATAGCGATTTCTCTGGAATTGGTCGCCGTCGACGTAATGGCGCTGGCCTTGCTGGTCGCGGTGGTTGCAACGGGCATCCTTCCGGTCGACGCCGCGCTGTCGGGTTTTTCCAGCGAGGTCGTGATCATCCTCGGGTCAGTATTTGTATTGGCTGGGACAATGACCCGGGCGGAACTTCCCGAAGAGGTGGCAGAGGCCCTGATGAAGGCCACAGGCAAAGGAGAACGCTCCGGTCTTGCGATGGTCATGGGTGTCTCGGCTGCGCTTTCGATGTTGCTCAGCAACACCAGCACAAGCTCTGTCCTGACCCCTGCCGTTCTGCAATACGCGAAACGCTCGGGCACCAGTGCAAGCCGCCTGCTCATGCCAATGGCATTCGCGTCGCTTATGGGTGGGACAATGGTGCTTATCGGCACCTCCACCAACCTGTCGGCCAGCGGTATGATCACCGGGCTTGGGATGGAGCCATACGCGTTTTTTGAATTCTTTGTCGTAGGTGGGGTCGTCACCCTTTCCGGGATCGCCTTCATGGTTCTGATCGGACGACACCTGATCCCCGACCGGCGGCCGCTCGATCTGGTGGAAGATTACGGCATGAGCGGATACCTCGCCGTTCTGAAATTTGGTGACGGTTCCGAGTCTGAACGCACGCAAATAGAAGATCTGGATCTTGCAGCGCTGGAATTGGAGCCGCTGGCGGTTATTCGCAACAATATCCGACTTGCCGCCAATCCATTGCGCCAGCTGCGCCACGGGGATCGTTTGATCGTTCGGGGAACTGTAGACGGGCTGTTGCGGGCGAAGGACGACAAGCGCTTTGACATCGAAACGGATTCTGAACGCGACAACCAGGGTGTGCGGCCCGACGATGCCGGACTCGGTGAAGCGGTCGTCATGCCCCATTCCCGCCTCGTCGGACAGCTGCTTGGACGCACCACGTTCTTTCGCCGCCGCCGGTTGAAGGTTCTGGCCGTCCACCGAAAAGGGCGCGCCTTCGCGGCCAAACTTAGCAATCTGCAACTTCAGGCCGGGGACGTGCTTCTGGTGCAAGGGGCGACCGAAGATCTCGAAAACCTTAGAGGGAATCCCGATTTGTGGGGTCTGGCGGCGGTCGAAGCGCCGAGACCCACCCTCGTACAGGGGTTTATTGCAGCAGGCTTGCTGGCACTGAGCGTCGTCCTGTCGGGGTTTGGTCTATTGCCGCTTTCTATCGCGTTGCTTGCCTCTTGCCTGATCCTCATCTTTGGCGGGATCGTATCTGCACAAGACGCGTACCGGATGATTGACTGGCGTCTGCTTGTCATGATTGCCAGCATGACGGGCTTTGGACTGGCGATCTTTGAGACCGGCGCGGCCAGTCTGGTGGCAAATCTGATCGTCGATTGGGTTGCCCCTTTTGGAGTCACGGCCAGCCTGCTGGCACTTGGCGTTGTAACGATTGCGTTGACCCAGCCCATGTCAAACGCGGCTGCGGTTCTGACCGTGGTTCCGGTGGCCGTGTCGACGGCTGGCATACTTGGCATCGATCCCCGTCCTGCCGTGGTTATGGTGACGCTTGCCGGCTCTCTCTCGTTCATCGCGCCACTCGAACCGGCGTTGATGATCGTCTACGGGCCGGGGCGATACCGCTTCGTGGATTTTGTCCGGGTGGGAGGACCGTTAACGCTGCTGACTTTGGGCGTTCTGGTTTATCTTGTTCCGGTGATCTGGCCTCTCCATCCGGCATCTTTCTAGCTTCAGGCCCAAGGACCAGATCGGCAATTGAGGTCGCTCAATTGCTCTGTTCCGCCAACCGCTATGGTCAACGCATCGACCAATGATGTGGGTACTTATGACCAAACCCGGGGGCCTTTCAAAGGCAGTCGCGCTGTCCGCGGGCATGAACCGCTCCGGTCGCAAAATGTCCCTCAGAACAAGGAGAGCGAGACATGAAACAGAAGAAAACTTGGGTCGTTGTGGCAAATGGCGACAAGGCGCGCCTATTTGATCTGCCAGCACGCAACACTCCACTGGTGCCTTTGGATGATCATGTTTGGAAAGCGCCGGAGATCCATGAATATGCCGACACTCAGGGCATGTCACATTCAAGCGTAGGATCATCGCAACGGCGCATGGCTCCGCGCACTGAGCCCGACGACCAGGCGCTCGACGCATTTGCCCGCGATATCAGCGAAAAACTCTCAGCGGCCCGCAAGCGCGAGGAGTTCGAACGTCTGGCGCTTGCCGCCGCGCCGAGGCTCATGGGGTATCTGCGAGAGCATCTGGATTCTGACGTCAAAGCGACAATCTGGATGGAGATTGACCGGGACTTTACACACCTTCCGCTGGACGAGCTACGCAAGGTACTTGAGCCACATCTTAACTCGTAGCGCTGCTGAGGTAACGCGCGAGATCGTTGAACGTGCGCATCTGCGGATAGTCGGCCTCGGGCATTGGAATGCCGAACCGTTTGCCAAGCGCGGTAACGAGGTTGAGGAAATCCATGGAGTCGATGTCAAATTCTTCCCGCAGGTCCGCGCTACGATCTATGTCTGCCAGTTCCACATCCGGCGCGATCTTGAATAGCTCTTCGGAGAGGGCAGTTTCCGTTTCGGTCATAGTTCCTCCGGGGTTTGCAAATTTCTGTCGATGGCGCGCAGAAACAGTGCGCCACGATGGCCATCGCTGACGCGATGGTCAGCGGCGAGTGTGAAGGTCGCCATGGTTCGGACGGCCAGTTCACCGTTTACCACGGCAGGCCGCGCGCGCGCCGCGCCCATACCCACGATGGCAACCTGCGGTGGGTAAATGACGCCAAAGACTGCATCTGTTCCGCGTTCTCCAAGGCTGGTGAGTGTGATGGTTGCATCCGACAACTCGCGTGCGCGAAAGCGGCCCGCGCGGACACGCTTCGTCAGATCACGCAGGTTGAGCATCAGGTCGTTCAGGCTCAGACTTTCGGCGTCAAATAGCGCAGGAGCGACCAGCCCGCCGGAGCGTACATTGATGGCAAAGCCGAGGTTCACAGGTTTCGATGGATGAAAGCTGTTATTCGAGTAATGGCCGTTGAACTCAGGGAATTTTGCTGTCGCTGCGGCAACGGCTTTGGCGCAGACAGCGCCCATGAGCAGGCGATCCGCCGGTTCGCGCTTGGCATTTTCTGTGGCAACGAAGCGCTCGGCGATGGTCAGGTCGATGTCATGTGACAGGTAGTAATGAGGGATTTCCTTTTTGGAACGCGCCATCGCAGCGGCAATCGCGGTTCGAAAATCGGTCGCGACGCGGCCTGATTTGGAGGCGTCAATTGCTTCGATATCTCGTCGCGTGATCGTATCCGAAGTGCCCTTGGCAAACGCGCTTACATCGATGCCGCGTTCAGCGGCGAGCCGTCTGGCTGCGGGTGTGATGCGGGGTCGAACCTGAGAGGTCGCTTCATGCTGAAACGGGACAATCTCGGGCGGGAACTCGGGTTCGATATGCGTGGGGATCGGGATTTCCTGAGGCGTATCATTGGGATCGGGCACGGGGGCTTCAGGCAATTCAGGCGGTCCGGGCACAATCTCCGGCTCTACAGGTTTGGGATGAAACGGCTCGACTTCCGGTGGTGTCGGAACCGTCTCGGGTGGTGCTTCAGGTTCCTCGGGAATGTCTGGCTCCGTCTCTGGAGGAACAGGGACTGTTTCCGGCGGTGCCGGTGGCGTTTCGGATGGGGAAGGCTCCTCGGGTGACGGCTCGACTTCCTCTCCTCCACGGATCAGCGCTAGCGGCGCACCTACGGGCACAGTTTGCCCGATTTCCACCAACCAGCGGTCGAATGTGCCATTTTCATAGACTTCGATCTCGATCACACCTTTCTGTGTCTCCACTGCGCCAATGACATCGCCGGACCGCAACGTGTCGCCGGACGCCACGGCCTTTTCGACAAGTGTGCCTGCCTCCATGTCCGAACCAAGCGATGGCATTCGAAACTCGCTCATAGCTTGGCATCCACCAAGCGGCGCGCGGCTTCGATGATCTTGTCTGTTTGCGGAATTGCGGCCTGTTCCAGATGGCGCGGATAAGGGATCGGCACTTCCTCGCTGCACACACGGGCTAGCGGCGCATCGAGCTCAAAGAACGCATCCTCGGCAAGGCGCATACCGATTTCCGCTGCAATGCTCCCGCTGCGCCAGCCTTCATCGACAATCAAAGCGCGCCGGGTTTTGGTCACCGATGCAATAACCGTTTCCATGTCGAGTGGACGAAGCGATCTGAGGTCGATCACATCTGAACTGATCTGGTGTTCCTGCCAGAGCCGCTCAGCCGCGATCAACGTCTTTTGCAGCGAACCGCCATAAGTGATGAGAGAAATGTCATCGCCGACATGCCGCAACATGGCGCGGTCGATATCGACCGGTCCGGCGTTTTCGGCAAGGGAGCCCTCCATGTTGTAGAGCATGACATTTTCAAAGATCAGAACCGGATCTGGGTCCTCAAGCGCGGTCCATAGCATCCCGCGTGCGTCTTCGACGGTTGCAGGTGTCAGGACACGTAGTCCGGGAATATGCGCGTACCAGCCTTCCAGACTGTGCGAATGTTGTGCCGCGAGTTGCTTGCCAGCCCCCGTCGCCATGCGGATCACAAGTGGCACCTCGAACTGGTTGTTGGACATGTGCCTGAGTGTGGCGGCGGTATTGAGGATCTGGTCGAGCGCGAGAAGCGAGAAATTCACCGTCATCAATTCGACAATCGGGCGCATTCCAGCCATCGCAGCGCCTATTCCGGCACCGGTAAAACCTGATTCTGAAAGAGGCGTGTCGCGGATGCGGTCCGGGCCAAACTTGTCCAGCAATCCCATGCTGACCGCGTAACACCCTCCATACCGTCCGACATCCTCACCCATCAGAAACACGCGCGGGTCTTGGGTCATTGCGGCGTCAATCGCTTCGCGTGTCGCGTCACGGTACGTGATAGTGCGCATTTTCTCCGCCAGCGCAGGCGGTGGAGGTGGAGGCGGGCGCTCCGGCGACGTGACGTAGCGCGTCAAGGTCTCAACCGGTTCGTCATTGCCCGCCTCGGCAAACGCAACCGCCTCTGCGATTTCGGCGTCGACCTCTGCCGTCAGTTCGTCGATTTCGGACTGATGCAAAAGGCCGTTCTCGGTGAGCCATGACTGGAACCGGACAACCGGCCCCTTCTCCCGCCATTGGGCAACTTCCTCCTTTGAACGGTAAAGCTGTGCATCGAACATGGAGTGGGGGCGGAAGCGATAGGTCTTACACTCCAAAAAATACGGCTCGCCGGTTTTGGCGATGTGGGAAAGGGCCTTGCGGGCGGCGGCTTCGACCGCGACAACATCCATCCCATCCACCGATACCGCAGCCATGCCATAGCTTGCCGCTTTCGCGGTTATATCGGTTTCGCTTTCCGTCAGGTCCAATGCCGACCCCATTGCGTAACCGTTGTTTTCGCAAACAAACAGCACAGGCAGTCGCCAAAGGGCCGCCAGGTTCATGCTTTCGTGAAACTCGCCTTCCGCAACAGCGCCTTCGCCAAAGAAACACGCGGTCACGTGACCGCTTTCCTCCATCCGGTCGGCCAGCCCAAGCCCAACCGCCATCGGCAAACCGCCGCCAACAATGGCATTTCCGCCATAGAAATTGTGCTTGTCGCTGAACAGATGCATCGAGCCGCCGCGCCCGCCGGCGCAGCCTTCCACCTTGCCAAACATCTCAGCCAGAACGGCCCCCATCGGGATGCCTCGGGCCAGCGCGTGACCATGCTCGCGATAGGTCGCAACAACCCGATCAGCAGGCCCTAGAAGCGGTATAATTCCAGCCGCGATGGCCTCTTCCCCGTCATAGAGATGCAGAAACCCACGGATTTTTTCTTTGGTGTAAAGCTCGGCGCATTTTGCCTCGAACCGCCGGATGCGAACCATCTCTTTCAACTGCGCGCGCACATGGGCATGATCAAGGCGGGGTTTGACGCTTGTCGGTGTCATTGCTCGTCGCTCTCCAAAGTTGAGATATCGCCCTCAGGCAATCCAAGCTCGCGCGCCTTCAAAAGCCGCCGCATGATTTTTCCACTGCGCGTTTTTGGCAGGTTGGTGCGGAATGCGATGTCTTTTGGTGCAACAGCAGGACCGAGCTTTTTCCTGGCGTGCCCGATGAGTTCCAGTTTCAGCTTCTCTGAGGCGTCATGTCCCGGTTTCAGCGCCACATAAGCTTTCACAATCTCACCCGATGTCTCGTCCGGGATACCGATGACTCCCACTTCGGCCACCGCTTCATGCTCCATCAGCGCACTTTCGACCTCGAACGGCCCGATTAAGTGGCCCGCGCTTTTGATCAGGTCATTGCTGCGCCCAACGAACCAGAAGTAACCATCGGCGTCGCGCATCGCCAGATCACCACTCAGGTACCAACCGTCCCGGAAGCATTTGGCGTATCGCTCTTCCTCATGCAGGTAGGCCCGCATCATAGACGGCCATCCTGGCCGCAGAGCAAGCTCACCCATGGCGGAGGGCTCGGCGAGTTCGCGCGCGCCGTCTTCGCTCACCTCAACAATGCCTGCCTCGATTCCCGGAAGCGGCTTGCCCATGGACCCGGGTTTGACCTCCATGCTGGCATAGTTGGCAATCATGATGCCGCCGGTTTCGGTCTGCCACCAGTTGTCGTGAAACGGCATGCCGAATGTTTCATGTCCCCAAACCACAGCTTCAGGGTTCAAAGGTTCGCCAACACTGGCCATGAACCGCAGATTTGGGAACGTATGTGCCTTCGCTTCCTCCGTCCCGGCTTTCATCAACATCCGGATCGCGGTCGGTGCGGTGTACCAGACGTTGACGCCCTCGCTTTCAAGCGTCCCGTACCAGCGTTTGACGTCGAACTCGGCCTCGTCCACGATCATCGTCGTCCGGTTGGTGAGAGGCGCGATGATCCCGTAGGATGTTCCCGTCACCCAACCAGGATCAGCAGTGCACCAGTAGATATCTCCGGGCCGCAGATCCAGTGCAATGCGCCCGGTCATGTGGTGGGCAACAACCGCTGCATGGACGTGAACAACCCCCTTTGGCTTGCCAGTTGTACCAGAGGTGAAATGCAAGAGCGCCATATCCTCGGGGTCCATGGGAACCGTGTCAAATGAGGGCGAGGCTTCTTCCATCAATGGTGCGAGGTTAAGCGCTCCGTCCGCGTTTCCGTCGATCAGGAAAACCTCCCGCAGAGCCGGGAGCGTCTCCCGGATACCTTTGACCTTCCTCTTGAACAGTCGGGATGAGGTGAGTATCGCCGCCGCATCGCCGATCTCCATCCTCGATTGGATCGGTTCCGGACCGAATGCTGAAAACAGAGGGCAAAACACGGCACCTGCCTTCATCGTGCCAAGAGCAGAGATGTAGAGCTCCGGCACCCGTCCCAAAAGCGAATAGACTCGCTCGCCTTTTTTGATCCCGCGCGCCTTGAGGACATTGGCGAAGCGGTTCGTGCGCTCCTGCAAATCAGAATAGGTGAAATTCGTTACATCACCCGACTTCGAAATCCAGCGAAGCGCAATCTGGTCGCCGTGCCCTGACTGCACATGTCGATCCACGGCAACATGGGCAATGTTCAGCAATCCACCGTCGAAATATTCGATTTCGGCTTTTGCATCCTCCCAGGAAAAGCTGCCACGCAACGCGTCATAATCCGGCATGTTGCTGCTGTCGCAGGTTGGCTGGGTCTTTTCAATCGGCGGCATCTGCATCTGGAAACCTGAAGTCGCTCCGTTTTTGGGACATTAGCGGAGGACGAGATATCCGGGATGACATACGTCAATTGCCGATCAAATGGCGTAGCCCGACAACGAAGCGCCATGTGGCAGTCTTCAATACTCAAAGAACATCAGACGCCTGCCCTTTCGTTCAATCTGCCACGAGCGACCGATGCCAAAATCGTCGTGAACTGGCCAGTTGGCCGCGTAACCGAAGGCATCGACGCGCATATCGACGACCTCAAGGCCTTTTTCACCTTCGCGCCCGATCGGATCGAACAGCACCCGATCCGATCGGGCGCTGACATGGTCGTGACAGGACCAGACGCGCTCGCCTTCAGGGCGCGAAGCGAAAGGTTGCCGCCCGGGCCTGGATCCTGTCTCGGATATAGGCTGCCACCCGCCGAATCCTCGGGTTGTCGCGATCGTCCTCGCCGTACAGGAGCCAATAGCCACGGGTGAAGGCGATCTCTTCGGGCAGAACCGTGACCAGCCCGCGCCCCGATGCCATGAAGCACGGCAGGACTCCTAGGCCGGCCCCGGCCAGCACCGCGTCGAGTTGGGCCTGAACCGTGGCGGCCTTGTAGCGGGTGGTGATCCCGGCGTGGATCAGGCGGTTGAAATCGAGTTCACGGGTGTAGAGCAGCTCGTCGACATATCCGACGAAGGGCAGGCCCGCGAGCGCCTCGCGGGTGTCCGGCAGGCCGCGGTTCGTCAGGAATTCCGGTGCCGCGTAGAGACGTAGATCATAATCGCAGAGGCGCTGCATCACCAACCGCCCGGTCTTCGGCCGATCGAGGCTCACCGCGATATCCACGTCGCGGTTCCACAGCTTGTGACTGATTGGAACCGGCACCAGCTCGATCGTCAGGTCAGGTTCCTCGGCGCACAGCCCGGGCAAAACCCTTGACAGCACCGCGTTGCCGAACCCGTCCGGCGCGCCCACCCGCACTTTTCCGCTCAGCCTGCCGGCTCGCTGAAACAGGTCGCAGATCGTTTCGGCGCGCGCCTCCATCTCCTCTGCCAAGGGGATCAGCGCCGCGCCGGCCTCTGTCGGGACAAGCCCGTCGCTGCCGGGTTCAAAGAGCCGGTTCTGCAGTCTCGCTTCAATCCGGGCGATATGGCGCGCGACGGTGGTGTGGCTCACACCGAGCCGCTTGCCAGCCCGACTCATGCGGCCGGCGCGCACGGTTGCCAGGAAGTATCGAATGTCGTTCCAGTCGAGTGTGTAAGGCATCTGCACCTCCAGTCTCCGGATCATCTTGCACGAATTTAGACACGGGATGTGCAATTTTGTCAGTTTCCTGCGCCGGTGCCTACCCGCAGAATGGCCGAAGCGGAAACTGGGAGCGGCGAAATGCAGGACTTTGGAACCTATGACTACGTGATTGTCGGGGCGGGCAGCGCTGGTTGTGTCCTGGCCAACCGGCTGAGCGAAAACCCGAAAACCCGCGTGCTGTTGCTCGAGGCCGGCGGCAAGGACAATTACCACTGGATCCATATCCCGGTCGGCTACCTCTACTGCATCGGCAACCCGCGCACCGACTGGGGCTACAAGACCCAAGCCTGCGACGGACTCGGCGGGCGTGAACTTCTCTACCCGCGCGGCCGCGTACTCGGAGGCTGTTCCTCGATCAACGGTATGCTCTACCTGCGCGGCCAGGCTGCCGACTACGACGGCTGGCGCCAGATGGGGCTCGCTGGCTGGGGGTGGGACGACGTGCTGCCCTATTTCCGGAAATCGGAGGACTATTTCGGCGGCGCCGATGAGATGCACGGGACGGGCGGCGAGTGGCGGGTCGAGGAGGCGCGGGTGCGATGGGAGATCCTCGATGCCTGGGCCGCAGCCGCGATCGAGGCGGGCATACCGCCGAGCGCCGACTTCAACCGGGGGGACAATCACGGCGTGGGATACTTCAAGGTCAACCAGCGCAAGGGCTGGCGCTGGAGCACGGCGAAAGGGTTTCTGCGGCCGGCGCGCAATCGTGCAAATCTCACAGTGTTGACCCACGCCCAGGCCGAGCGCGTGCTGTTCTCGGGCCGCCGGGCCACAGGCGTGCAGCTCCGACGCAACGGCGCACCGGGCCAGGCGATGGCGTCGGCCGAGGTGATCCTGGCGTCCGGCGCGATCGGCTCGCCACAACTTCTGCAACTCTCCGGAATCGGGCCGGGCGCCCATCTGCAGAGCCTCGGCATTGAGGTATTGCACGATCAACCCGGCGTCGGTGCCAACCTCCAGGATCACCTGCAGATCCGTTGCGCCTACAAGGTGACAAATGCCAAGACCCTCAACACCATGGCCAACTCGCTCTTCGGCAAGGCAAAGATTGGTTTGGAGTACCTGGCAAATCGCTCCGGCCCGATGGCGGCGGCGCCGAGTCAGCTCGGGGCCTTCGCCCACTCTTCCCCCGATATCGCCACACCCGATCTTGAATACCATGTCCAGCCGGTCACGCTCGACGCCTTCGGCCAGCCGCCGCACGATTTCCCCGCCATTACTGCGAGCGTCTGCAATCTGCGCCCGGAGAGCCGCGGACACGTCCGGATCACCTCGCGCGATCCGATGGTGCATCCCGAGATCCAGCCCAACTACCTCTCGACCGAGGGTGACCGCGCCGTCGCCGCCCGGGCGATCCGTCTCACCCGCAAGATCATGGCCCAGCCGGCGCTCGTCCGCTTCGCTCCGGAAGAATTCAAACCCGGGCCGCAGTACAGTACCGATGCCGAGCTCGCCATCGGCGCGGGCCAGGTCGGCACGACGATCTTCCACCCCGTCGGCACCGCCCGCATGGGGACCGACCCGCAGGCCGTGGTCGACGGCGAGCTTCGAGTGAACGGGGTCACCGGCCTGCGCGTGGTCGATGCCTCGGTGATGCCGCGGATCACCTCAGGCAACACCAATTCGCCAACCATCATGATCGCCGAGAAAGCCGCCGACATGATCCGAGGGAAAGTGCCGGCATGAGGTGAAAATCCGTTGGGAACTCGGACGCATGCAGGGTGTATCCACCCCACCTTTTAGCTGCGTCTGCGAACAAATGATGCAACAGCAATGGCTGTGGTCGCACAAGTCCGGTTTGTCCCGCAGTGCCGGCCTTCAAGGTTCCTCATTTTTCGCGCACGCGGCGAATGGCGGGGTCAGTGACGCCACGATGCAGAGGAATGGCGACATACCGAAGGTCCACAGTGGGCGGGCCTCATACAGGTGAGTTCACCAACTCTTCTTGCGAAGCTGTGGTCATCATGGCGAACGCCAGTTTTCAGTCTGGAAGTATGACGACGATCCCGGTCTTCTGCTCAGTTTCGACATAGCGGAACGCATCTACAATGTCTTCGAGGGCGTAGTACCTGTCGAAGACCCCCCGGTATTCGCCGCGTGCCATCAGTTCGGCGAGATGGCGAATGAAGCCCGGCGCATTCTCTGGGAAAGGAATGCGTACGCGGCGGCTGCCGGTGATCCCAAACCATGTGCTAAGTACGATATTGGACCAGCCCGGACCCAGATCCGTCGCGGAAAACACCCCATCCTTGTTCAGCAAGGGTCGGCAGGCTCGCCAAGATGTCTTTCCAACGGCATCGAAAACAAGGTCAAACCTCTCTCCGATTTTCGTGAAATCCTCGGTCTCGTAGTTTACGATGTGATCAGCGCCGAGGTTTTTGGCCAGCTCGAGATGCCGCGTGCCCACAACGGCCACCACAAAAGCCCCTCTGGCTTTGGCAAGCTGGACCGCGGCTGTCCCGATTGCTCCGGAGGCTCCATAAATTAGGCACCTATCGCCCTTGGAAAGCATGTCGGTCGTTCCGCTGGCATACCAGGCACCTTCCCCAACGACGGCCTGATCGAACGGAAGAATGTCGGGAATGTGCGCAATCGCACCATCAGCCGGAATGCAGAGATACTCGGCATGTGCCCCAAAATTCTCGGGAGAGATCCCAAAAACCCGGTCACCTACTTTGAAACTCGAGACGCCATCACCAACGGCATCGACGACGCCCGCGAAATCCATCCCGAGCGTTTGCATCTTCGGCTTGAGAAGCCCGGTCATCAAGCGGGCGAAGAACGGGTGCCCGCGTAACGTGGCTGTGTCCGTTCTGCCGACAGTTGCCACATGCACTTCCAGCCTGACCTCGCCTGCCGATGGCTCCGGTACCGCCACTCGACGGATCGACTGGATTTCGGGAGGCCCATAGCGGTCAATAACCGCGGCTTTCATGGTTTTGCGGTTTTTCATGGTGCAAGTGTATCAGGATCCGCCCTCATACCCGAGAGTATCCTAGCCGTTTCGACGCCGGCCTTGATTTTCCTCAATTCGCCCGTCCGCATCTTGGCCCAGACTAGGCTATCTACACCAAGAGCGATGGAGGGACCGGAACATGAAACATCCGGATGGCCATCAGATGGCTGGCGGCCGCGCAAAGGCGAGACGTGAGTTCTTCGTTCATGCCGTCGTTTACGTCGCGGTCATAATGCTTCTGATCTTGATCAATCTCACAACTCGGCCCGGAACATTGTGGTTCATCTGGCCGCTGCTCGGTTGGGGTCTTGCGGTCGCGTTGCATTTTGCACGGGTATTCCTGCTGCCTGATGAGACGCAAACTGCTGGTCCATCGGCCAGCTGGACGTCGCAATGGGCTGACCACAACCGAAGCGGCACACCGCGATAGCGGAAGGCGGGTCATGCAGAACCGCGAATTCGACATCGTTCTCTGGGGTGCCACCGGCGCTACCGGGTGCCGAGCAGCCGATCACCTTGCGCGGAGATGTGGGGGTAGCGGCCTCAGGCTGGCGATTGGCGGGCGCAATCGAGAGAAATTAGAGGTCACGCGCCAAAGTTCTCCTGACAAGGACTCTGTGAAGGCCATCCTTGTTGGCGACAGCCACGACGACGCGTTCCTGCGCAAGATGACGGCCGGCACGCGCGTGGTCGTGTCGACAGTAGGGCCCTTCGCGCTTCATGGCAGCGCGTTGGTGGCCGCATGCGTCGCGACCGGCACCCATTATTGCGACCTGACTGCTGAACCGCAGTGGATGCGGGCGATGATCGACGCGCATCAGGGCCGCGCCCGCGAAACCGGGGCGCGTATTGTGCATTCCTGCGGGCATGATTCCATTCCATCGGATCTTGGTGTGCAGTTCCTGCAAGAAGCCGCGATGGCACGGTTCGGCGCGCCGTGTCACCATATCGCGACCCGCGTGGCGCAGATGAAGGGCGCCTTCAGCGGTGGCACAGCCGCGAGTTTCGTCAACGCAATGAAGCTGCGCGAAACCGATCCCGGCTTCGAAGCATTGTCGCTTGACCCATATGCACTCTGCCCACAGGGCGAGCGCGACGGACCCGACGGCCCGGACCGCATGATGCCCTTGCAAGTGACTTGGGACCCGGAGCTCCGGGCCTGGACCAAGCCCTATTTCATGGGGCCGATGAATGCCAAGGTGGTCCGTCGCAGTAACGCGATCATGGGGTATCCTTACGGACGCGACTTCAGCTACGAGGAAACGGCTCTTACCAGGGGTGGTGTCGGCGGCTGGTTTGCAGCGGTGCGTGGCACCGTGTTCAGTCGCTTGTTTCTGAAAGCCATGGCGAATCCTTCGACACGGGCATGGCTGCAGCGCCATGTCCTGCCGAAGTCAGGCGAAGGCCCAGACAAGGAAGTGCGCGAGGCCGGGTCATACGAGATTGTGCTGGTCGGCAAAGCGCGCGACCGCGATGTTCTGATGGCAAAAATTGCCGGGCAAGGTGATCCGGGCGTACGCTCGACGACTCTGATGTTGACCGAGGCGGCTATTTGTCTTGCCGAAGATGCCGAAAACCTGCCGGTCGGTGGAGGCTTCTGGACACCGGCTTCCGCGATGGGGCCGCGTCTGCGCGACCGCGTTTCCGAACACGCGGGCCTTAGTTTCGAAATTATCGACAATTGGAGGACCGAACGATGACTGATCGCAGTCAAAACGAGTGGGATGTTATCGTCGTCGGATCGGGCATGGGTGGATTGACCGCCGCAGCCGCTTTGGCGAAGCTCGGACACAAGGTGCTTCTACTGGAGCAATACAAAATCCTTGGCGGCTTGACCCACAGCTTCACGATCGACGGATTTCAATGGGATGCGGGCATCCACTACCTCAACTGCGTCGCCCCGGAAGATCGTGAGCACCGCATTCTGGACTGGTTGTCGGACACGCCAATCCATTTGGCCTCGATGGGTGCAGTCTACGACAACCTGCATATCGGTGAATCCGCACCACTTGCTCTGTCCCGCCCCTATGAAGCACAGGCGCGAGACCTCAAGGATCGGTTTCCGGACGAGGCAGAGGCCATCGACAAATGGATCGCCGCGTTGAAAGAGGGTCGGGAGCTCGCACGAAGAGTCACGTCGACCCGCGCAATGCCCGAGGTTGTCGGCCATGCGATAAAATGGTGGCACGGCAAAGCCATCGACCGCTGGGGCCGGCGCACGACGCAGGAGGTCATCGACGAGATCACCGACAACCCCGGTCTCGCAGCGGCCCTTGCCGCGCAATGGTTCGACCACGGCGGACGGCCCAGCAAGGCTAGCTTCGCTTTTCATGCTCTGATCACGGCGTCCTATCTGGAAAGTGGCGCTTGGTATCCCAAGGGCGGTGGCGCGGCTATTGCCAAGCATATCCTGCCGACGATCACGAAGGCAGGCGGTGAAGCAAGGGCGGACACAAAGGTCGAGACGCTGCTGATTGAAGACAACCGGGTCGTTGGCGTGCGCACGGCGGGAGGGGAGGAGATCCGAGCAGCCAAGTTAATATCGGATATCGGAGCGCGCGAGACGGTTAACCATCTTCTGCCCGAGGGATGCGGACACCAGGAATGGATCGACGAGATCAATGCCCTGCCGCACTCGGTCGCCCATTTCAGTCTGTTCGTTGGTTTCGAAGGTGATATCCAGCGCGCGGGTGCGACACGGTCAAATCACTGGATCTATCCAGACGAAAAGGTCGATGTCATCTGGACCGACGTGCCAGACACGCAACCTCCCGGCTTGTTCGTGTCATTCGCCTCATTGAAGGACCCCGACCACGACCCCGGGCCGTCGCAAAGATACGCGGGCGAAATCGTCGCTTGGGCTGACTGGTCGGTTGTCGAAAAATGGGCCGACATGCCACCGGGTGCACGAGGGGATGGCTACCGTGCGTTCAAGTCCAGCGTCGAAGACGCAATGTTCGCGCTTTTCGAGGCCTATTTCCCGGAATTGGCCAAGCTTGTCGTGTTCCGCAATCTGTCGACACCGCTTACAACCCACGCAATCACGGGGCATCACAAGGGAGCGTTCTATGGCATCGACACGACTCCTGACCGCTTGATGAGTGAAACGCTACAAACCCAAACGCCCGTCCCGGGTCTGATCATTGCTGGTCAGGATGTCCTGTCGCCCGGAATCCCCGGCGCGCTTTGGGGCGGTATTCTGGCCGCGGCGACAGTCGATCCAATGCTGTTTCGACAACTCCCCAGCTAAGCGACGCTGGGTAGGGGTAGACCTTTGCGATTAAAGCAGATGCTCACCACGCGCGCGGAAAGCCATTCCAAGTTGCACCAAAGCGGGGGGCGATATTGGGAAAAGAGATGAAGGAGCAAGAGACGCGAAAGATGCCACGGATATTCTGGTTCTTTCTTGCGGCGATGATGCTGCCCTGGCTTGGCATGAATATCTGGTCCGCCCCGAAGATCGAGGCCTTGTCCGGCGGACTGCGCCTCCCGGAGATGCGATTGACCGGCTATTCCTTTGAGGACTTGCAGGCCTTCCTCGCTGCGATTGGTGATGAGGGGAGGGACTTTTATCTGGGCGTGCAACTTTGGCTGGACATGCTCTTTCCTCCGCTATTGGCGGCGGTCCTGTTCCTTTGTTTTCGCTGGTTGTATCCCGGCTTTGCCGGGCGGATCATCGGGACGGCGTCCCTATCATCTGTTGTAATCGATTATCTCGAAAATGCCGCACTGGCGGTGATACTACGCGCCGGTCCCGAAGCTTTGACACTCGAAATGGCGGCAGAGGCCAACCAGTGGACCATAGCGAAGTGGACACTTGCGCAAGTCGGTCTCGCGGCGCTGATCATTGGTATCGGGCTTCGGATACGCCGACGATGGATGGCGAAACGCGTTCGGCCATAAGTATGCCGTCGGTCGCTGGCGCTGTCCCCAACTGGCAATCAGACCAGTGGTTTTCGTGTGCATTAAACTGCTGCGGCATTTATGGAACACACATCCGGACTATCGCAGGATGCCGAGAGTTACCCGGGCCTTGGCGATCTCAACAATATGGCACATGGTGCACGTAAAACACCTGTCACCAGACGGCGGCCAGGAAGTCTGCAGCCCCGCAGAAGCCCGGCGCGAGGCGCCACGTGGGAGCAGGGCTGCGCGGGCCGGAAACCGCGCTGCGCACCGGAGTTGGGGGAGACATGAGACATTTTGTTGCCCTTGGTTTTGCAAGTCTCTTCTCTCTGACAGCGCTCGTGCAGGCCCAGGACCAGGCCGCGCAGGGGGGTGATCCCCCCGCCTATCACTGCCCGTCTGCTGATCTGCAGGTCTTTGCAGTTGATCCGGATCTGGCGCGCCACATCTGTGAGGTCGAGGAGCAGGCCGCGCCTGCCCTCGCCGCCTGTGGCATGCCGGATCGTTCGCCGCTCGACATCTACGTGGTTCAGCGGATCGAAGCGGTCGGCCCCCATTGTCTGGGCACCTATGTCTGCGCAACAGATGAAATCGCCGTTGTTGCCCCGGACCAGCTTGCCACGCTCGAGGTGCTCTCCGACATTTACCGCTCCATGCAGGTGGCGGATCTCTTCGATAGCCTTGTGGTGCATGAGATCACCCATGCTCGCTTGACCAAGGCCCTGCAGGGAGAGGAACTGAGCGTCGCCTCCCATGAATATATTGCCTATGCGATGCAGTTTGCCTCGCTGCCGGACAGCGTTCGGCAAAGCCTTGCCGCGGGACGCAGCACGGAACCGGTAGACCGGTCCAGAATCAACGAATTGACACTCTTCTTTGGAGGGCCCGATGCCTTTGCGCCTCTTGTCTGGCGACACTTTCAGGCGGAAGGAAATGGCTGTGGTTTTGTAAAATCACTAATCGACGGCTCCACGATCTTGGGTCTGCCACCGGACAGTTGAGACCAGGTCTCCCGCGACACCCCATCATCGCCCAGCCCGGCACAGGGCAGACAAATCTCACGCAGGTGGAGGGTGGACTCTTATCCGGATGGGAGGGTGGCCAACACAGCGTTTCCAAACACTGTGCGATGAGTGTGCAATGCACGAACTTAAAACTGCGCTATGCGCAAGTGGATTGTTTTTATGGATAAAGTGGTGCCCGGGGGCGGAATCGAACCACCGACACGAGGATTTTCAATCCACTGCTCTACCCCTGAGCTACCCGGGCACGGGTGAACGAACATCGTTCGGGTGGCGGCGTTCTATGTGACGGTTTGGGGCGTGTCCAGTGGCTTTTCGCCTCAAAATGCAAAAACAAACATCAAGTTGAAATTGCCTGGCAATGCGATCGCCTAACCTTGTCTTCCTGTGCCAGATCGTCAAGCTGTTCAGATGGCACCAAGCTTTGAATTTGAAGATGATTTGCGCGCGCGTGGGCTCTGTCGCATCGCGGGCGTGGACGAGGCCGGGCGCGGTCCTTTGGCGGGGCCGGTGGTTGCATCGGCTGTTGTCCTCGACACCGGAAATATTCCGGCGGGGCTGAATGACTCGAAAGCTTTGTCCGCGAAAAAGCGCGGCGCAGCCCTTGATATGATACTGGCCACGGCAGACGTCGGGATCGGTGTGGCGAGCGTAGAGGAGATCGACGAGATCAACATCCTGCGCGCCAGCCACCTAGCCATGGTGCGCGCAATTGAGGCATTGTCGTCGCCTCCGGATCACGTGCTGATCGACGGAAATCTCGTGCCAAGAGAGCTTTCTCTTCCAGCGACCCCGATTGTGAAGGGGGACAGCCGGTCGCTCAGCATTGCGGCGGCCTCAATTGTGGCCAAAACAAGGCGCGACGCGATCATGTGGGATTTGGCGCAACAGTATCCAGGCTACGGCTGGGAACGGAACCAGGGTTACCCCACGAAATGTCACAAAGAAGCCCTTCGAAATCTTGGTGTGACCCCACACCATAGACGTTCGTTCAAACCGGTGCACAATATCTTGTGACAAGGCAAAAACGTAACTGCTTGATTCAAAAAAGAAATTGACCGCGAATCGGGTTTGACTCATCTTTTCAGTCAATCACAGAGCGCAAAAACTGCGCCGTTATGATAGGCAGAGAATGACAAAGATGACCAAACCGAACAGCGCCGACGCGCTGCCGATCAACACGATTCTTGCAGGGGACTGCATCGAGATCATGAATGGATTGCCGGCCGCGTCGGTCGATCTGATCTTCGCAGACCCCCCCTACAATCTCCAACTGAAGGGCGACTTGCACCGCCCGGACAATTCTCGTGTCGATGCGGTGGATGATGAATGGGATCAGTTCTCCAGTTTCAAGGCCTATGACGACTTTACCCGAGCGTGGCTCAAGGCGGCGCGACGGCTGCTGAAGCCGGATGGCGCGATCTGGGTCATCGGGTCGTACCACAATATCTTCCGCGTCGGCTCGGCCCTTCAGGACGAAGGTTACTGGATCCTGAACGACGTAGTCTGGCGCAAGTCGAACCCGATGCCGAATTTCCGCGGCAAGCGGTTTACCAATGCGCATGAGACGATGATCTGGGCGTCGAAATCGGAAGGTGCAAAATACACCTTCAATTACGAAGCACTGAAATCGCTCAACGAAGGCATTCAGATGCGGTCTGACTGGGTTCTGCCGATCTGCAACGGCGGTGAGCGGCTCAAGGATGCGGCGGGCGAAAAAGCGCACCCGACGCAGAAACCGCAGGCCCTTCTGCATCGCATCCTTGTGGGTTCCACCAAGACCGGCGACATTGTGCTCGACCCCTTCTTCGGCACTGGAACAACAGGTGCTGTGGCCAAGATGCTGGGGCGCGATTGGATCGGGATCGAACGCGAAAAAAAATATCGCGAAGTTGCCGAAAAGCGCATCGCTTCAGTGCGTCGCCTCGACAAGGCGGCTCTCGAAACAACCACCAGCAAGCGCGCGGAACCGCGTGTGCCGTTTGGTCAACTGGTCGAGCGCGGAATGTTGCGCCCCGGTGAAGAACTGATGAGCATGAACGGTCGCCACAAGGCCAAGGTTCGTGCAGACGGCACTTTGATCGGGAATGATATAAAGGGTTCGATCCATCAGGTCGGCGCGCATCTTGAAGGTGCTCCGAGCTGCAACGGCTGGACGTATTGGTGCTTCAAGCGCGAAGGCAAGACTGTCCCAATTGACATTCTCCGCCAGCAAATCCGTGCAGAGATGAATTGACACTCTTCAAACACCGCCGGTGCCTGCGGTCATGATCCCGCGGCACTACACCTTGCCCCGCCGAATTAACGGCGGGGTTTTTTGACTCTGGTCTGATGCTCAATAGGCGTGTGGACAAATTGCATGGCACGCGGGCAGCGGTGGCTTATAACGTTGCGAACTGGCCTCTTTACCAAGATGGGCCAGACCAGACTTTGAGGGAGGATCTTGAATGAAATGGGCCAGAGCACAGGCGTCCGACGGAACCGCCATGATTGGTGTGATTGTCGAAGAGGCGTTTCACCCACGAGCGGAGCTTGGCGCCGACACGGTAACGGGTGATCCGATCGCCTTGGCGGACGTCACGCTTCTGCCTCCCGTGCAGCCGGGTAAATTCATCGGCCTGTGGAACAACTTCAAAGCCGCCGCCGAGAAGGGCGGGTATGAGCATCCGACACACCCTTTGTATTTCTTCAAGGCAGACACCTCTTTGTCCGGTCCCGGAGCCTCAGTCGAGATCCCGGAATCTGCGGGCAGGGTCGTATTCGAAGGTGAATTGGGGATTGTCATCGGCAGCACCTGCAAGAACGCCAACGCGGCCGAGGCCGAAGCGGCCATCTTCGGCTATACCTGCGTCAATGATTTCACGTCACTCGATATCTTGAATGCAGATCCGTCTTTCCCGCAATGGACCCGCTCCAAAAGCTTTGACGGGTTTGGCAATGTCGGTCCGGTGATCGACACCGAAGTCGATTGGGCGGATTTGACCATCACGGTGCTGGTCAATGGCCGAGAGCGCCAATCCTATCCGGCATCTGACATGATCCTGCCCCCGGCCGAGATTGTTCGTCTCTTGTCTCAGGATATGACTCTTAATCCCGGCGATGTGATCGCCTGTGGCACGTCTGTCGGCGCACGTCCGGTCAAGGCGGGTATGGAGGTCGATGTCGTGATCGAGGGCATCGGTACACTAAGGTCATCCTTGGCATCACCTGCCGAAGCCTGATGGTACGAGTGTCTGCCCGAGATGCTTCCTAAGGCAGCTTTTCTCACTTATCTGCCACAAAAAACCGTGAACGACGCAATAGCGCATTGAACTCAATGCGCTATTGGCAGTTTCAATACAGGTAGAATAGTAATCGCTCTCTGGCTCCGTGCGCTGACGGGGCCAATTCGACTGGAAAGGCTGCCCATGTTTACTCGTCGCCAATTTATTGTTTCTGCCGTCTCCACACTTGCCGCACCGGCTCTAGTCAGCCCTGCGCTTGCTGCACCGAGTGAATGGGACAAGTGGGACGAACAGATCACCCCGGCGAATTTTGATCTCGGCTCCAGCAACCCTTGGGGTCTGCACCCCCGGTACCTTCCGCAGCAAGTGCGCGCCAACGATGGTCTGACGCCCGGTGACATTCATGTCGATGCGGTTGCCCGTTACCTCTACCACATTCAGGATGACGGCACCGCAATGCGCTATGGTGTGGCGATTGGACGGGACGGGCTGTACGAGCCGGGGGTCTATTCCATCCGCCGCAAGGCAAAATGGCCGGGCTGGACGCCGACACCAGCGATGATCAATCGCGAACCCGACAAATATGCTCGTTGGGAAGAGGGGATGCCCCCGGGACCGGAAAACGCATTGGGCTCGCGCGCGCTGTATCTCTACGTCGGAAGCCGAGACACCTATCTGCGCATCCACGGCACACCTGCACCGCGCTCCATTGGCACGCGGGCAAGCTCGGGCTGCGTGCGCATGGTAATGGCGCATATCAACACGCTCTACGATCAGGTGGATACCGGCGTCACCGCGTATCTTTACCCGACCGACGGCGGCAGGCTGTAACGTTTTTAAGGATCAGCTTTGCGGGCGCACGCAGATCGGATTGCCATTGGTGGTCCGAAGCGGCAATTCCGTTGTCTCGACCGGGCCTTGATGGGTGTACCAATAGCAGCCGTCTTCGGACTTAATGCGCGCGGTGGTGAGATCCTGGAAAGGCGCCGCAATTGAAGCGACGGATTCAGGCACAGTGACAATTCCAGACCCTGAACTGGGCACCGGTTCGCAAGCCGCAAGGGCCAGCAGGGTCAGGGGGGCCGCAAGTAAAACCTTGGCTCTGGTCATGTCGCACTCATTCCGCTGTGTCACGTGTCACAAGAAAGTTGCACTAGTCACCGAATGCCGCAAGCCTGTGCACGCCTAAGGCTTCAAAAGCATGGCACGGAAGCCGCAACTTCCCCGCAGGCCGACGCTTGGCCGAGGTTTGGCGAAACGGTAATCTGCTGGTTTTCCAATGCGGTGCGGCCATTGAAGTTCCCGAAAGACGATGTGTAGATAGGCGCAACAGCGGTGGGTATACCTGCCTGTCGCGTCTTTCCCTGAACGGAGACCTTGTGGACATTCGCGCAATCCTCATGGGACTGGCCTTTGCTGCCATGTGGTCCTCGGCCTTCACCTCGGCACGGATTATCGTGGCGGATGCGCCGCCGCTGATGGCCTTGGCTCTGCGCTTTGCCATCTCGGGGGCGCTCGCTGTCGTGATCGCTCGTGCGATGGGCCAAACCTGGCACCTGACACGCAACCAGTGGAAAGCGACGATCATCTTCGGCATCTGCCAGAACGCGCTCTATCTCGGTCTCAACTTTGTCGCCATGCAACGGATCGAGGCATCTCTTGCCGCAATCATCGCGTCCTCCATGCCGCTCCTCGTGGGCGTTGCGGGATGGCTGTTCGCAGGGCAGAGGATCTCGGTTCTGGGGGTCATCGGCCTGATTGCCGGTTTCTGCGGTGTGGTGATCATCATGAGCGCCCGTCTGAGCGCCGGCGCAGACCTCTACGGGGTGGCTCTATGCATTCTAGGCGTGATTTCCCTGACCGTTGCGACCCTGTCTCTGCGCAATGCCAGCTCGGGAGGCAATTTCATGATGGTGGTCGGCTTGCAAATGCTGATCGGCAGCGCCGTGCTCTGGCCCGCCGGGCTTTGGTTGGAAACGGCTGACGTCACCATTTCCGCCAAACTGGTACTGGCCTTCCTCTACACGACGCTCGTTCCGGGGCTTGCCGCGACACTCGTATGGTTCTGGTTGGTCAACCGCATCGGCGCGGTCAAGGCGGCCACCTTCCACTTCCTCAACCCCTTCCTCGGGGTCGCCATCGCAGCCGTCATCCTGTCCGAAAAGCTCGGCTCCACCGATATTCTCGGCGTGATCATCATCACCTTCGGAATCCTTGCGGTTCAGATTTCCCGCCAGACGGTCAAGACCTGAGCCGCGCTCAGCCGATCTTGCCCCGGTTCTCGCCGATCTGACCCCGGTGCAGCAGCAGGTGGTCGAGGATCACGCACGCCATCATCGCCTCGCCGACCGGAACCGCCCGGATGCCGACGCAAGGGTCGTGACGACCCTTGGTGATTATCTCGGTTTCCTGCCCGGACTTTGTAATGGTCTTGCGTGTGCTCAGGATCGACGAGGTCGGTTTGACCGCAAAGCGCACGACGACGTCCTGACCCGTCGAGATGCCGCCAAGAATGCCGCCTGCGTGGTTTGAGGAGAACTTCGGCTTTCCATCATTCCCCATGTAAATCTCGTCGGCGTTTTCCGTCCCGGTCAGCATGGCCGAGGCCATACCTTCGCCGATTTCCACACCCTTCACAGCGTTGATGCTCATCATCGCTGCGGCAAGATCAGTGTCCAGCTTGCCATAGATCGGCGCGCCAAGCCCCGCAGGTACACCACGCGCCACCACTTCGATGATCGCGCCGACGCTTTCGCCCGATTTGCGCAACCCGTCGAGATATTCTGCCCAGTCCGCTGCCGCTTTGGCATCGGGCACCCAGAAGGGGTTGTTCTCAATCTCGTCCCAGTCGAACCGCTCTCGATCAATCTGGTGCGGACCCATCTGGGTCATGTAGCCAGTGATCTGCACGCCGGGCAGCAGCGCCTTGATCGCCTCACGCGCAAGACCGCCAGCCGCCACACGGGCCGCCGTTTCCCGCGCCGAGGACCGCCCGCCCCCGCGATAATCGCGGATACCGTATTTCTGCCAATAAGTGATATCGGCATGGCCGGGGCGGAACTTTTCCATGATGTCGGAATAGTCCTTCGACCGCTGGTCGGTGTTTTCGATCATCAACTGAACCGGCGTCCCGGTGGTCTGACCTTCGAACACACCGGAGAGGATCTTTACCTCGTCCGGTTCACGCCGCTGGGTGGTGTATTTGTTCTGCCCGGGTTTCCGACGGTCGAGCCAGTGCTGGATCATACCCGCGTCGATCGGAACTCCCGGCGGACAACCATCCACAGTCGCGCCAAGCGCAGGCCCGTGGCTTTCACCCCAAGTGGTGACACGGAAGAGATGTCCAAATGTGTTCAGGCTCATGGCGGTCTCCTTGGCTCTGCTGTGTCCTAGGGCAGGGCGGGTCCGGTCTCAAGGTGTTTCGAATGGGCTGCGCCCATCCGATCCGTGCGAGGGGTTCCACCCCTCGCGCTCCCCGAGGTATTTTTGAAACAGAGAAGATCGGACCTGTTTGTTCTTGAAGACTCCACTGCACAGGGCTACCTCTTCGCGTACCTCGGGGTGCCGGACAGCCGGCTGAGATGCTTCAAGCGAACCCGTTGAACCTGAACCAGTTAACACTGGCGGAGGGAAGGTCTGGATACGCTCCTGCTTTGCCCTCTCGTCGCAAAACAGGAGAATGCCATGAAACCGGCCCTGACCTTTGCTGCGGGACTTCTTGCGTCAACCACTCTGGTGGCTGCACAGGACAAACCCGTTCTGACCGTATACGCGGGCGACTACGTTGTTTCGGAATGGGGCCCCGGGCCCAAGATCGAAGAGATGTTCGAAGCGCAATGCGCCTGCGATCTGCAATTCAAGCCGGGCGATCTCTTGCCCCGGATCCTGCTGGAAGGTGAGCAGACCGATGCGGATATCGTCTTTGGCCTCAACACCGACGTGACCAAGCGCGCCCGCGAAAGCGGCTTGTTCGCGCCGCACGGGCAGGACACCTCGAGCCTGACCCTGCCGGTCGAATGGACCGATGACGTGTTCCTGCCCTACAATTACGGCCACACTGCCTTCATCTACAACGAAGAGCGGATCTCGGACGTGCCCGAAAGCTTTGATGCGCTGCTGAACGCGACGGATGATCTGAAGATCGTAATCCAGGACCCGCGCTCGTCGATTTCCGGCCTCGCCCTCGTGCTCTGGGTCAAGGCGATCTATGGCGATGAGGCGGAACAGGTCTGGGAAAAGCTCGCCCCGAAAATCCTCACCGTCACCAAAGGCTGGTCGGAAAGCTATGGCCTTTTCACCGATGGTGAGGCGGACATGGTACTGAGCTACACGACCTCGCCTGCCTATCACATCATCGCTGAAGAGGACCGCACCAAGAAAGCGGCGATCTTCCCGGAAGGGCATTACTTCATGGTGGAGTTGTCGGCCAAGGTGGCGGGCACCGACGTGCCGGAGCTGGCAGATCAGTTCCTGGAATTCCAGCTCTCCGAAGAGTTCCAGACCATGATCGCCACCGGCAACTGGTCCTTCCCGGCTAAGCTTGATGCCGCGAAATGGCCCGACGGGTTCAAGGAATTGAACCTGCCGGAAAAGGTGCTGTTCTATTCCGAGGACGATGCCGCGGCCCTGCGTGATGAAACGGTTGAAGAATGGCGGCGCGCCCTGTCTCAATAATCGCGGCTTTGACCGTGGCCGGTCTTGTGATTGGCCCGGTTGCGGCGGTGATCCTGCGGGCCGAGGCGTTCGGCGGGTTCCGCCCCGCGGACTGGCAGGCGCTGCGGTTCACGCTGCTGCAGGCCACACTGTCGGCATTGCTCAGTGTGCTCTTCGCCATCCCTGTGGCACGCGCGCTGGCGCGGCGGCAATTTCCGGGGCGCGGGATGTTGGTGGCGCTCTTGGGGGCGCCTTTCATCCTGCCGGTGATCGTCGCAGTGCTGGGGCTGCTTGCCGTGTTCGGCCAATCCGGGCTTCTCAATCGCGCGTTGGAACCCTTGGGTCTGCCCGAATTGCAGATCTACGGCCTGCAGGGTGTGCTTCTTGCGCATGTGTTTTTCAACCTGCCCTTGGCGACCCGTCTGATCCTTCAGGGCTGGCTGGCCATCCCGGCAGAGCAATTCCGTCTGGCCGCCACACTGGGCATGGGGCGCCGCGCCATGTGGCGCGCGGTTGAGGCACCGATGCTGCGACGGATCGTGCCAGGAGCCTTTGCGGTGGTCTTCGTGATTTGTCTCTCGTCCTTTGCCGTCGCGCTCACGCTGGGGGGCGGTCCACGGGCGACGACGTTGGAACTGGCGATTTATCAGTCAATGCGCTTCGATTTTGATCTCGCCCGCGCGGCGATGCTCGGCCTTCTGCAACTGGGTTTGGCGCTCTCTGCCGGGTTGATCGCGCTGCGCGTGACCGCAGTGCCGGTCGCCGCCAAGGGGCTTGACCGTCGTGTTCCGCGATGGGACCGTACGGATCGGCGCGCCATCTGTACGGATGCGTTCTGGGTCGGCCTCGCGGCGTTGTTCCTACTGACACCGTTGGCGATGGTCACGTTCAACGGCCTTTCCGGGATCACGACGCTCGGCGCATCGGTCTGGCAGGCGGCGGGGCATTCGATCCTTGTGGCGCTCGGCTCGACCGCGCTCTGCCTGCTTTGGGCGCTGCCCTTGGCCACCCGCTGGGGCGAATGGCTTGGCCTTTCCGGGATCGCTTTGTCGCCTCTTGTGCTGGGGATCGGCCTTTTCCTGATCGTGCGGCCATTCGCCAATCCATTCGAACTGGCGCTCTACGTGACCGCCACGGTCAACGCCTTTGTCAGCCTGCCCTTCGTGCTGCGTATCCTGCGCCCCGAGGCTGAGGCGATTCGCACCGATTACACCCGTTTGCGGGCCGCGTTGGGGCTGTCTGGCTGGGCCTGGCTGCGCTGGGTGTTTCTGCCCCGCTTGAAGCGACCACTGGGGTTTGCTGCGGGCCTGACGGCGGCCCTGTCGATGGGCGACCTCGGCGTGATCGCGCTTTTTGCCGACCCGGACCGTGCAACATTGCCTCTGAAGGTCTACCAGTTGATGGGGGCCTACCGGATGGAACAGGCGGCTGGGGGTGCGCTGTTGCTATTGCTGCTCAGCTTGGGCCTGTTCTGGATGTTCGACAGGGGAGGGCGCGTTGGCTCTTGAGCTTGATCATATCGAAGCCCGATCCGGCACGTTTGCTCTGACCGCTGATCTCACCGTCGACGCGGGCGCGCGGGTGGCGATCATTGGGGCGTCGGGGTCGGGCAAGTCCACTTTGCTCGATGTGATTGCGGGCTTCCTGCCGGTGCAGTCAGGTGCCTTGCGCTGGAAGGGCGATGGCATCACGGGAATGTCTCCGGCGGAACGGCCTGTCAGCATTCTGTTTCAGGACACCAATCTCTTTCCGCATCTGACCATCGGGCAAAACCTTGCGCTGGCGCTCAACCCCGCGACCGGGCGGATCCGCGATGGCGATGCCGCGCGTATCGACGATTCTTTGGCACGCGTAGGTCTTGCAGGATTTGCCGAGCGTCGTCTCTCTGAGATGTCAGGTGGTCAGCAAAGCCGTGCGGCGCTTGCCCGGGTGCTGTTGCAGGGTCGGCCCGTTTTGCTTTTGGACGAGCCCTTTGCGGCGCTTGGGCCGTCGCTCAAGGCCGAGATGCTGGACCTCGTGTCAGAGGTGGCCGAGGCGGAAGGTTTGACCGTTTTGCTGGTGTCGCATGATCCGCAGGATGCGCGTCGGTTCGCTGCGCAAACCATCGTGGTCGAAGAGGGCCACGTCAGCGCGCCTGAAGAGACTGCACATCTGCTGGACAACCCGCCGCCCGGGCTACGTGCCTATCTCGGTGGGACTGGTTAGGCCAAACCCGACTACCTGATCCATAAAAAAAGCCCCGCCGGATTGGCGAGGCTTTTGTATGTCTGTCCGAGAGGATCAATCCTTCGCGCGGGCCTTGACCGGCGCCCAGAGGCGCTTGTTGGTCAGGTAAAGCAGAACCGACAGAACTGTCAGGAAGAGAACCCCGACAAAACCGGCCTGCTTGCGGGCCATCAGCTTGGGTTCAGCCGCCCACATCAGGAAGGCCGCGACGTCTTTGGCCTGCTGTTCGACCGATGCTTCGGTGCCGTCGGAGTATTCCACGTCATCGCCGTAGAGAGGCGGTGCCATCGAAATCCAGCCACCCGGGAACGCTGTGTTCTCGTAGAGGATGGTTCCGGCTTCTTCCTTTTCCTCACCGGTATAACCGTGCAGGAGCGACGCGATGTACTCGGGGCCGCCCATGCCTTTGAAGAACTGGTTGATGCCAAGGCCGTAGGGGCCGTGGAAGCCGGCACGGGCCTTTGCCATCAGGCTGAGGTCCGGTGCGCCAGCCGCAGTGTTGGCCGGGAAGTTGTCTGTCGGACGTGCCGGACGGAAGTCTTCCAGCTCTTCGTCGTAGACTTCAAAGAACTGCTCCGCATAGGCGCGGACCTGATCTTCCGGCATGCCGGGGCCGTCTTCAGCGTGCAGGGTCCGCAGCGGGACGTACTGCATGCCGTGGCACGAGGAACACACCTGGGTGTAGACCTGCAGGCCACGCTGAAGCTGTGCCTGATCGAAGGTGCCGAACGGGCCTTCGAACGAGAAGTCGAAGTTTTCGATGTGGCCCGATGCTCCGGCGGCAAATGCGCCGGAGACGGGAGCCAGAGCCAAAGTGGCTGCGAGGGCAAGTTTCTTAAGCATTGTTCGCTTGTCCTTTCTTACTCGGCCGGGGTCGCTGCAGTAGCGCCGTCGTTGGTCGAGGACTTGCCATAGTGCGCCTTGAAGTCGTCTTCGATTGTTTCCGGCTGCGGCAGCGGCTTTTCAAGCACACCAAGCAGCGGCAGGATCACGAGGAAGTAGGCGAACCAGTAGGTGGACCCCAGAAGGGCGATGTAGGGGTAGATGCCTTCTGCCGGCATTGCGCCAACCCACATCAGCACGAAGAAGTTCACCACGAAGAGCCAGAACCACCACTTGAACATCGGGCGGTAGCGACCGGAGCGCACCGAGGATGTATCAAGCCACGGCACCAGTGCCATCACGATGATCGCGCCGAACATCGCCAGAACACCGAAGAACTTCGCATCGACGATACCGCCGGTCAGGAAGTTGGCCGCGATCACGACCCATACTTCGGAGTCGAAGGCTCGCAGGATCGCGTAGAACGGCAGGAAGTACCATTCCGGAACGATGTGCGCCGGTGTCACCAGCGGGTTCGCTTCGATGTAGTTGTCCGGGTGGCCAAGGTAGTTCGGCATGAAGCCGACCACAGCAAAGAACACCACCAGGATCACGGCGAGCGCGAACAGGTCCTTGATCACGAAATACGGCCAGAACGGCAGGGTGTCTTTCTCTGCGTCTGCCTTCGATGTGCGGCGCACTTCAACACCGGTCGGGTTGTTGTTGCCCGTGGTGTGGAAGGCCCAGATGTGCACGATCACGAGACCGGCAATCACGAAGGGCAGGAGGTAGTGCAGCGAGAAGAAGCGGTTCAGCGTGGCGTTGTCCACGGCCGGTCCGCCCAGCAGCCATGTCTGGATCGATTCACCGATAAGCGGGATCGCACCAAAGAGGCCGGTGATCACGGTTGCGCCCCAGAAGGACATCTGACCCCAAGGCAGAACGTAACCCATGAAGGCGGTGCCCATCATCAGGAGGTAGATCAGCATGCCGACGATCCACGTGATCTCGCGAGGGGCCTTGTAGGAGCCGTAGTAGAGACCGCGGAAGATGTGTGCGTAAACCGCGATGAAGAACAGCGAAGCGCCGTTCATATGCAGGTAGCGCAGCATCGCGCCGCCGTTCACGTTACGCATGATGTGCTCGATCGAGCCGAAGGCCAGATCGACATGCGGTGTGTAGTGCATCACCAGAACGATCCCGGTGATGATCTGCAGCGCCAGACAGAAAGTCAGAACGATGCCCCAGATCCACATCCAGTTCAGGTTCTTGGGTGTGGGGATCATCAGGGTGTCATAAAGCAGTCCGACGATCGGGAGCCGCGAGTGCAGCCACTTTTCCCCGCCGGTAGACGGCTCGTAATGGTCGTGAGGAATTCCAGACATTCGCGCGTCTCCTTATCCCAGCAGGATGGTTGTTTCGTCGACGAACTCGGCAGGGGGCACCGGGAGGTTTTCCGGCGCCGGCCCTTTGCGGATCCGGCCAGACGTGTCGTAGTGCGACCCGTGGCAGGGGCAGAACCAGCCGCCAACGCCGCCATCAAGCGCATAATCGCCAGCATTGCCCAGCGGCACACAGCCGAGGTGCGTACACACGCCCATCTGAACCAGCCATTCTCCGGCTTCGTCCATGGCGCGGTTTTCATCGGTCGCTTCGGCCGAACCATCGCGGTTCGCGTTGCGGGCAACCGGGTCGACAAGATCGGAAATGTCGACGCTGCGCGCTTCTTCAATCTCTGCTCCGGTGCGGCGGCGGATAAAGACCGGCTTGCCGAGCCATTTGACAGTGATCTGAGAGCCTTCCGCTACGCCCGACACGTCCACGCGAATCGAGGACAGGGCCAAAACATCGGCCGAAGGGTTCATCTGATTGACCAGAGGCCAAACTGCGGCACCGGTCGCAACTGCGCCTGCGCCGGCCGTTGCGTAGTACAGGAAGTCCCTCCGGGTGCCTTCGTGGTGTTCTGCGTTGGACACGAGGTTATCTCCATTTAACGGCCGTTCGTCTGGCCACAATACGGGTTAGGCCGCCCGAAGGGGCGGCGTTCCGAGCCGCTGTTTAGCGGGCTACCCCCTAGCCGTCCACCTCCAGAACACCTAGGTTAGGGATAAGCGCCGAAGTGTCGCGGTAAATGGCACTGACCTTGCAGTTACGGCGTGGTAGTGACGCGAAAAAAAGACGAATTGGACGGCTCACCATGCAGAAAATGATTCTGTCAGGTATCATTGCAATCAGCACCTCCGCTGTCGCCGCTCCGGCGCTGGCAGATATGGAGCTGTCAATCTACACCGGTTGGCAGACATCGCCGCACAGCCGCCTCTATGGTGACTATCCGGGCACCGGTGCTGACATCGACGCGCTGATCGGCTGGGAAGGCCGCTCCTTTGAGATGCCGCCGTATTACGGTTTGCGTGGCACATGGTGGAAAAACGAAAAGATTGGCTTCGGGCTCGAGTTTACACATGCCAAGGTCTACGCCCCCGACGATGAGAAAGCCGCGATCGGCTTCTCAGATCTTGAATTCACCGATGGCCTCAACATCCTGACTGTCAACGCCTACCAGCGCTGGCCCGGTCTTTGGGCGCAGGGTGCAGTCACACCTTATGTCGGTGGTGGCGTCGGCATCGCCGTGCCGCATGTTGATGTGGACACGACCACTGGCATCGACACCTACGAGCTTCAGGTCACCGGCCCGGCTGCGCGCCTGACTGCCGGAGTGAGCTATGACATCAACGATCGCTTTGCGGTTTTTGGTGAATACCAGTTCACCTATTCCAGCAATACCGTTGATCTGCCTGAGGGCGGGTCGCTGGAAACCGACATCAAGACAAACGCGCTCAATATCGGTCTGACGCTTAAGTTCTAAACGATTCTACTAGGCGTATTTCGTCAAAACCTTCCTCGGCCGAGGGCGGCTGGTAGTGTCTTGCAAACTGACGAAACTGCGCTTCAGTGGCCGCAAACGCATGTGCGCCGTCACTGTTGCGCGCCTTGAGCCGCGCAAGACACACCTCATCGGGGACATCCAGCACATGTATGATGCTCCCAGCCTTTCCAGCGGTGGCCACGTCGCGCATCCAGCGACGGAACTCTACTGTATTGGCGGGGTAGTCGAGTACCACTGACACACCGCTGCGCAGAATGGCCGCCACATGCGGACCCATGACCGTTTTGAGCTTGGCGGCAAGCCGCATGTAATCCTGCCCGGTCGACATCTGTTCCTTGAACAGCGCCGCCAGCCAATCATCCTCGGCGATGACCAGAGTGTTCGCCGCCTTCCCAAGCTCCGCAGCGAGCGTGGACTTACCGGCGGCGATCTTGCCGCAAATCACATGCAGACTGGGCGGTTGGGTGAGCAAGTCACGTCCCCTTCCGACTTACGCTTTGTCGTCGCCTTCTTCGCCATCTTTCGCCTGTGCCAACGCCCGGCGGGACGCGGGAAGCATCCAGACAACGGCGCTGATATAGATCAGGCTGAGCACGACCAGTGCGACCCAGGTGTAGATCGCAATCGCCGCACCGATGGCGGCAAAACCGACAAGGAACATCTTGACCCGGCGCTGGCTGATCCGTGTGGTCTTGAACGACCAGACCGGAAACCGCCCGATCATCAGGAACCCGATCACGGCCATGTAGACGGATAATACTGAGTCGGGGATGATCTGCGGTGTTTCGAAGGCGAATGACGCGTACATCGGCAACATCACCAGAATCGCTCCGGCAGGCGACGGGATCCCGATGAAATAGGCGTTCTCGGCGGACCCGTTCTCGGCTTTGCGTGCCACGTTGAAACGCGCCAGCCGCGTCACCGCGCAAACCGCATAGATCAGAACGGCCAGCCAGCCCAATTGCCACGTATCCTCAAGTGCCCAGACATACAGGAGCATCCCCGGCGCGACCCCGAAATTCAGAAAATCCGCCAGCGAGTCGAGTTCAGCGCCCATCTTGCTGTCGCTGCCAAGCGCACGGGCCAGACGCCCGTCCAGCCCATCGAGGATGGCCGCCAGCAGGATCAACTGAACCGCCAGTTCGTAATTGCCCTGCAGCCCGAACCGGATCGCTGTCAGTCCGGCGCAGATGGCCGTCACTGTCAGCATGTTCGGCAAGAGCTGAACAAGCGTCAGCTTCTGGCCACTCGGCTCGGTGCTCATTTTTTAAGATCCGCGATTACGGTCTCGCCCGCGATCATCGTCTGGCCGATTTTCACCGACGGCTCGACACCCTCGGGCAGATAGATGTCCAAACGCGACCCAAAGCGGATCAGCCCGAACCGCTCGCCCCGGTCCAGCACAGCGCCTTCCTGGGTAAAGCTCACGATACGCCGTGCCACCAGACCGGCGATCTGCGTCACCGTGAGGATGCGATCATCCTCCATCCGGATTACCAGCGAATTGCGCTCGTTGTCTTCGCTCGCCTTGTCCAGAGATGCGTTCAGGAACTTGCCGGGCTTATAGGCGATCTTTTCCACCTTGCCCGCCACAGGCGCGCGGTTCACGTGGCAGTTGAACACGGACATGAACACGCTGACCCGTGTCAGCGCCTCGTCTGGCAGACCCAGCTCACGCGGCGGCACCGCCGGTTCAATCAGCGACACAACCCCATCTGCTGGGCTGATGACCAATCCCGGAGTGTCCGGCGTGACCCGCTCGGGATCGCGGAAGAAGTAATAGCACCAGACGGTCAGTCCAACGCCGATCCAGCCCAGCACGTCTTCGATGGCGAACAGCACAAGAGTGGCCACCGCAAAGATCGCGACGAACTTGCGCCCTTCCGGGTGCATCGGCTTGATGAATGTATCTGTCATCCGCATCGGGGCAGCATCCTTTCAAAACATGGCGCGTCGGTAAACCTCGGATCACCGACGTGCAAGCTCTGCCGTAACGACCTGGCTTCGCGGATCACGCCTCGGGTATGGTCGACACCATACTTTCCCGCTTGGAAAAAGTATCGAACCACGCCGCCAGCGCATCCCGCCCGGTGCGCCAGGACCGCTCATTATGGCGCAGGTCGAGATAACCAAGCGCACAGGCCACAGCGATGTGTCCCATATCCATGCGCCCATTGAGATGGCTCATCCAACGGGTGTTGAGCGCATCCAGAGCGCGGGACACCTTGCTCCACTGGCCTTCGACCCATTCCATCATGACCTTTTCCTCAGGACGGAACCGGATCTCGTACACCATCAGTACCGCCGCATCGAGAATACCATCCGCCGTCGCCTCAAGCGTCAGCGTATCCCAGATGCGATGCTCGGGGTAGAGCCCCGCATTCGCCCGCGCGTCAAGAAACCGGCAGATCACCCGGCTGTCATAAATCGCGGGCCCATCCGACCGGATCATAGCCGGGATCTTGCCCACGGGGTTCGCTGCGATCAGTTGCGAGTCCGGTTTCAGCGGCGTGCTTGCCACTATCACATGCTCAATATCGTCATACTGACCGGTTTCGTGCAGCGTCACCAAGACCTTGCGCACGAACGGTGATGGGCCTGAACGAAGAAGTTGCATCTGGCTGCTCCCAATATCTGTGATGCTTCACGTAATCCTGTTGCGCGGAAAATGCCAAGCGGCGCGTCATAATACCGGCGGCTCCGCCATCAACGCCGCCAGCGCCTCAAGCTCGGTACCCACCCCGCTGGCAACCTGCGCCGCGGCCCGTTCCCGCACCGCGTCATCTTTGTTCTGTCCCAGCTTCCAGGTCGCCGCGATATCCTCGACCACCATTCGGCAGGGCACGATCATCCGCATCATGCGCTCCAGAACCTCAGGCGTCATCTTCTCTGTCGTCCAGGGCGCTTTCCCCGCCAGTCGGGACTCGTAAAAGGCCGACTGCACATCCAGCACCTCGCGCATTTTACCATGCGGTAAAATTTCCAATGTCCCGGTCAATTGCACCGCCACGTAGTTCCACGTCGGCACCTGTCCCTCGATCCCGTACCAGTCGGGTGAAATGTACCCGTCCGGCCCCGTCACCGCGATCCGCGCGGGTTGCGGTGTGCTCAATGCCCGCGCGATTGGATTCGAGCGCACCAGATGAATCAGCACCTCACGCCCGTCTTCCGACAAAAGCACCGGCACATGCGCCACCATCGGCACCGGATCGCCGTTCATCATCAGAGTGCCAAAGCCACGATCCCGGACAAGAGCAATGTCCTTGGCGTGATCTGCGCTGTGAAATGTCGGGTTCGGATGCATGAGGCGTCCTCGCTTTCGTCGTGAAACGCTGCAGAGCTTGCACAGGCAGGCGCGAAAATCCCGTCCTAAATTGTAACGGTGACAATCATCCCGCCTTGGGGTGCGTCGCCTCGTAGACCTTCATCAGATGCACCGTATCGACCGACGTATAGGCCTGCGTTGTGGAAAGCGAGGCATGGCCAAGCAATTCCTGGATCGCCCGCAGATCGCCACCCGCCGAAAGCAAGTGCGTCGCAAAACTGTGCCGCATTGCGTGTGGGGTGGCGGTTGCTGGCAGGCCAAGCTGCATCCGCGCCTGTTCCGTCACCTTCTGCACCAATCTCGGGTTCAAAGCACCACCCCGTGCACCCCGAAACACTGGCGCGTCCGGCTCCATCTCAAACGGGCACAACTTCACATATGTTGCAACGGCCTGCTGCGCGATCGGCAGAACCGGCACCACCCGTTCCTTGCCACCTTTGCCGACGATCCGCATCGCTTCGCCCAAAGGCAGGTCGCGCCCGGTCAATCCAAGCGCTTCGGAGATCCGCAAGCCGCAACCATAAAGCAGCGTCACCACCGCCATGTCGCGCGCGCCAACCCAGTCTTTCTGTGCTTGCTGACCGACCGTGTCGATCATCTCGCGCGCCGCGTCCTCGCTCAAAGGGCGGGGCAGTTTCTTCTGGAACTTCGGCGCACGGGTCGACAGCACGGCTGTGGGCTCAAACCCCTCTCGCTCGGCCAGCCAGCGGTAGAAGGATTTGACCGCTGAGAGCTTGCGCGCCAGCGACCGTGCGCTGGCCCCACCACTGCGCGTATGTGCCATCCAGGCCCGCATGTCGGGAACGGTGATCCGAGCCAGGGGGGCAAGCCCCTGTGCCTCGCCCTTGTATTCGGTCAGGAACGCGATGAAATCCACCACGTCGCCCCGATAGGCGGTCAGCGTGTTTTCGGCCGTCCCGTTCAGCGCACGGCTCGATGCGAGCCACCCCTCCAGCGCGTCCCGCGCCGCCGGAGAGAGCATCAGGCTCATGACAACCAGCGCCGCATCTGGCGCTCGAACACACCGGTAAAAAAGGTCAGAAGGTCGGTGCCCTGCTGCGGCGTGAACTGGTGCGGGTCTTCGGCTCCCATGACCAGCAGGCCGGGCAGCCGTCCTGGGCCGAAATCCAGCTTGAGACAGGCCTCAGAGCGGATCCAATCCGCCTTGTCGCCGTAGATCTCGCGCGTGCCGGTGTCGATCTGGCGCAGCGTGACCTGACGTGTTGGCGCGTTGCGGCCCATGGTCAGATAGCCGTCGATGAAACCGGGGGCGGCGACCGACAGGACCGAGCCCAACCGCTTGATCGCCGGGTCCTCGTCGTTCTGAACCGACTCCAGCACCAGCTTGATCACGTCGACCCGCAGGATCTCGGCCACATCGCCGCCCAGATCACGCAGGAAAGATTCGAACTCCACCGGATCGAGCATCCGCAGGATCGCGCGGTGCACCTGATTTGTGCCGGCAAGATTCTCATAGGCGGCTGCAATCACCGACCGGTGCGTGTCTTCAAGTCGGTCCAGTCGTGCTTCGAGCCGGTCCATCGCAATGCCGCGCAGGTCCACGATATTGCCTCCCATGGCGCGTTCATTCGCGGCGATCAGGGCCCGCATCAGGTCCTGATCCTCGAGAATCACGTCAGGGCGCGACATGATGGTTTCGCGCAAATCGTCATCAATACGGGGGCTGCTCATGCCGTCCTCGGTTTATTGTATTTTGTGAGACCCTATCAGCCACACAAAAAAGATGCCCGCATTTTTTCAATCAAATGCGGGCAACTTGGAAAAACTGTGGCAGAAGCGCAGGAACGCCCTTCGAAGGGCGTTGCAAGCCGCGTCGACGCGGCTTTGCCCGGCTCAGAGGATCTTGATATTGGCCGCTGCCGCGTCCTTGACGAACTGGTCCAGACCCTTGTCGGTCAGAACATGGTTCGCCATCGCCTTGATCACGGCGGGCGGCGCGGTTGCCACATCGGCACCGATCTTGGCGCATTCGCTCATGTGGTTTGCGCTGCGGATCGACGCGGCAAGGATGTTCGTCTCGAACCCGTAATTGTCATAGATCTCGCGGATATCGGCGATCAGATCGAGCCCGTCCATGTTCAGATCGTCCAGACGTCCGATGAAGGGCGAAATGAAAGTGGCGCCAGCCTTGGCCGCCAGAAGCGCCTGATTGGCCGAGAAGCACAATGTGACGTTCACCATCTTGCCTTCGTCGGTCAGCACCTTGCACGCTTTCAGACCGTCCCAGGTCAGCGGCACCTTGACCGCGATGTTCTCTGCGATCTCGGCCAGCTTGCGGCCTTCGGCGATCATGTCTTCGGCTTTGAGGGCCACAACTTCGGCAGAGACCGGACCCGAGACCAGGTCACAGATCTCTTTAGTCACCTCAAGGATGTCCCGACCGGATTTCTTGATCAGGGAGGGGTTGGTGGTCACGCCATCGACCATGCCCAGATCGTTGAGTTCCGCGATGGCGTCAATTTCGGCTGTGTCGACAAAGAATTTCATGGCTGTCGCTCCTGTGATGGGTTGGCCTTTCCTATCGTGGGCTTTACCCCATGGCAATGCAGACTGAAACCCGGAACTGATGGCGCTAACACCCAGCTATTTCGACGAAGGCACTCTGATCGGCGTGCTGACGACCCAGCCTTTGGACCGGGTGCTGGACTACCGTGCGCCCGAAGGCGGTTGTCATCTGGGCGCATTTGTCGAGGTGCCGCTTGGCCCTCGTAAGGTACTGGGCGTTGTCTGGGGTCCGGGGCGCGGCGATTATGACCTGTCGAAAATCCGGTCGGTCATCCGCGTGCTCGACGCCGCGCCCATGCGCGAAGAGTTGATGTCCTTTCTCTCCCGAGCCGGGGATTACACGCTCACACCGATGCCAGCGATGTTGCGGCTGGCCACACGCGCGCCGGGGCTGGGTGATCCGCCGTCGATGCGCAAAATTTACCGACTGGGCGAAGGCCTGCCGGACCGCATGACCGATGCCCGCACCCGCGTGCTCGACGTGCTGCGCGAGTTGGGTGGCCTGGCTCTTACGCTCAAGGAGCTGGCCGAGGCGGCGGGGGTGACTACCTCTGTCGTCAAAGGTCTGGTGAAACAGGGGGCCGTGCGCGAAGAAGACAGTCCGCGCGACACGCCGTTCCCCACGCTCGACCCGGACTATGCTGGCAAAGCGCTGACCGAAGATCAGACGTCGGCTGCCGCAATTCTGCGCGCCGCTGTCGCCACACGCAGTTACGGCACGACCCTGCTCAAAGGCGTTACCGGATCGGGCAAGACCGAGGTCTATCTCGAAGCGGTCGCGGAATGTCTGGCGCAGGGCCGTCAGGCGCTGGTCCTCTTACCAGAGATTGCGCTGACTGCCGAATTCCTCACCCGAGTCGATGCACGCTTCGGGGCCAAACCCGCCGAATGGCATTCCGGCGTCACGATGACCGAGCGCCGCCGCGTCTGGAAAATGACCGCGCAGGGCGGCGCGCAACTGGTTGTCGGCGCACGGTCCGCATTGTTCCTCCCATTCCGTGATCTGGGCCTGATCGTTGTCGATGAGGAGCACGACACCTCCTACAAGCAAGAGGACGGGGTACTCTACAACGCACGCGACATGGCCGTGCTGCGCGCGTCGATCTGCGGCGCTCAGGTGATCCTTGCCTCGGCTACCCCCAGTCTGGAATCGTGGGCCAATGCCGACGCTGGCAAATATCAGAAGGTCGAACTGACCTCCCGCTTCGGTGCCGCTGTCATGCCCGAGATGCGCGCCATTGACATGCGGAACGAACAACTCCCCGGCTCAAGCTGGATCTCGCCAACTCTGCAACGCGCCGTGCAGCAGCGTCTCGACAACAACGAACAGGCGCTCCTCTTCATCAACCGACGTGGCTATGCCCCTGTCACCATCTGCCGCGCTTGCGGGCATCAGATTGGATGCGATCACTGCGATGCGCGGATGGTCGAACACCGCTTCCTCAAACGCCTTGTCTGCCACCAATGCGGCGAGACGAAACCGATGCCCAGCACTTGCCCTTCATGTGAAGCCGAAGACAAACTGGCCGCCGTCGGCCCCGGTGTCGAACGTTTGGCAGAAGAGGCGCAGACGCTTTTTCCCGATGCCCGGCTTGCGGTGCTGTCGTCCGACATGTTCGGCTCCGCCCGCGCGCTGAAGGCAGAGATCGAGACCATCGCCAGTGGTGGAGCTGACCTCATCATCGGCACACAGCTTGTCGCCAAAGGCCACAACTTCCCGCTGCTCACACTGGTCGGGGTGATCGACGCCGATCTAGGGCTTCAAGGCTCTGACCTCCGCGCAGCCGAACGGACCTTCCAACTGATGCGACAGGTGTCGGGCCGGGCAGGGCGCGCCGAAAAGCCCGGTCAGGCCTTGATGCAGACCTACCAACCCGAACACCCGGTGATCCGGGCGATCCTGTCTGGCGACGAACAGGATTTCTGGACCGCCGAGGCAGGCGAACGCCGTACCGCAGGCGTCCCGCCCTATGGCAGGCTCGCTGGGATCATTCTGTCCTCAACGGATGTGCAAGAGGTGTTCGACCTCGGCAACGCACTGGCCCGAAACGATGGGCCGCTGCGCCGTGTCGGCGCGCAGGTCTTTGGCCCGGCCCCGGCCCCCATCGCGCGTGTGCGTGGCCGCCACAGGGTACGACTTCTGGTCAAGGCTCCGAGGGGCACCGCGCTGCAACCCGCGCTGGCGGAATGGGTCAAACCCTTCCGCCTCAAGGGAGAGCTGCGCATGGCGATCGACATCGACCCGCAGAGTTTCTACTGAGGTCAACGCCGGTTTTCAGTCGACTGAAAACCCGGACGCGTCGACGCGTCCGCGCCGCTCAATCCAGAACGCAGGCATGGATGAGGTTCTCCCGCATCAACCTTTGGTCCAATGTCCCGCGTGGCACGGCGATCTGATCCAGATATTCCGCCTTGCACATCGCATAGTGGCGCGCCGCCCCAACGGCCTCAGCCGCCGAGACTGCCGCAAAACGAAACCCGTCCCCAGACCGCAATTGCACCAAACGTTCGATGTCCGGCGCAATCACCGTCGCGATCTTCGGATACCCTCCGGTTGTCTGATGATCGGCCAAGAGCACTGTCGGTACACCGTCCCCCGACACCTGTACCGATCCCCGCACAACCGGTTCCGACGGGATCGACAACGCGCCTGCAAGCTCCAGTTCAGACCCACGCAACCGCATCCCCATCCGGTCATAGGCATCGGTTACGGCAAACTTTTCGGTCAGGAACCGCGCCAGCGCGTCGCCCGAAAAGTGCTGGTCCTGCGGCCCGGTCACGACCCGCAGAGGTCCGTCCGCCAAAAACTCCGGCGGCGCGATCTCACCCGTGCGCTCCTCGCGCACAGACGCGCTGGTGATCCTCAACGTCTGCCCGGTCCGCAAAACCCCTCCGCCAAAGCCCGACGCCGCATGGGTCGCTGTGCTGCCCAGCCAGCTTTCCGCGCTCAGCGTTCCGGCAAAGGCGACATAAGCCCAACTGCCGGTTTTGCCGCCCCGGATGATCACGCGGTCGCCTTTCTCAACGGTCAGCACGCACCAAGCGCCAAGCTTCTGCCCGCGATGCTCGACCACAAACGCTCCGCCGGTTACGGCCAGCGTCACTGCGCCAGAGGTACATTGCAGCGCTAGACCTCCAAGCGAAACCTCGATCCCCGTTGTCCCCGGCGGATTGCCCAACGCCGCGTGCGCCGCATCAAAGGCAAGCCGGTCCATCGGGCCGGAGGCTGACACACCGTATCGCATATGTCCCGGCCGGCCCGCGTCCTGCACCGTCACCAAAGGCCCAGCGAAACTGACCGTGAAAGTCGCATCAGACATGGGCCACCTCCCTCTGCGCACGTGTAAATGTCGCAAGATCAATCCTCTGGAACACAACCCGGTCGCCCACATCGAAGAGGAACGGGCGCGCGGGATCCCGGGTCAGGATCGGCGTAGGCGACCGCCCAATGATCGACCACCCCGTCGGCATCGTAAGTGTGGTCACAAGGCATTGCGGCCCCGCGATGATCACGCTGCCCGCAGGCACGTCGCGCACCGGCGTCGGTTTGCGCGGGATTTGGATGTCCTCGGGAATGCCCGACAGATACGCGTACCCGGGCGAGAACCCGTACATCAACACATCATACTGTCCGGCAAGATGCGCGGCGATCACCGCATCCGGGGACATGCCCGTGGCCTCGGCAACCGCGTCGAGATCGGGCGCAAAATCCGCGTCATAGCAAACCTGCACCTGCCGCACCTGACCTGCATTCTTCTCCGTTGTCACATGACGCAGAAGGTCGTGCAGATGGGTTTCGACGGCGACATGGTCGGTGAGGGTCACATCGAACCGCACCAGCAGGTTCACCAGCGCTGGGACGGTTTCGATCATGCCGACGGGTGGAGAGGCTGCGATCGCCTTGTCCAGCGCGATGACACGCGCATGGGCGTCCGCGTTATGGGTGTCGGAAAAGCAGACCAAGAGGGAATGATCGGCAACAGGTTTGAACCAAGGTTCCACGGCATGGACCTCATTCTGAAAGAAACGAAAGAGCAGGTGGTTTTATTGCAGCGCGTTTGGCAGGAAGAGTGCGATGCTCGGGAACGCGATGAGAAAGAGCGCCATGGCCAGCATTGTTAGGCAGTAGGGCAACGCTCCCAACATCACCTCGTTCAAGGTTCCCGATTTCCGCGCTCCCTGCACGACATAGAGGTTCAAGCCGACCGGCGGCGTGATCAGTGCCATCTCGATCAGCACAATCATCAGGATGCCGAACCAGATCACGTCATAGCCCTGCGCAATGACCAGCGGCACGATTATCGGGATCGTCACCACCATCAGCGACAGCGTTTCAATGAAGAACCCGAGCACGATATAAAGCACCACCACCACAAGGATTGTCTTGAGCGGTGTCAGACCCAGCCCGGTCATGAACTCGGTCAATTCCCGCCCCAGCCCCGCCGAGGCCAGCGTGAAGTTGAGGAACGACGCGCCGATGACGATAAGCATGATCATCGAGGTGATTTTGACCGTCCCCATCAGGCTTTCGGTCAACATCCCCCAGGACACGCCGCCAAAGACCAGCGCGATGACCAGCGCCCCGGCCACGCCCACGGCAGCGGCCTCGGTCGGTGTGGCCCAGCCGCGATAGATCGAGCCGACGATCAGGCCGAAGAGGATCAGGATCGGGATCAGGTCAATCAGCGCCCGCAGCATCTTGGCCAAGGGGAAGGTGCGGCGCACTCCGCCCAGATCCGGTCGGACAAGGCAGATCACCGCTGTGATGGCCATGAACGCCACCGCCAGCGCGATGCCGGGGATCAGCCCGGCGAGGAACAGCTGCGGGATCGAGGATTGCGTCAGGAACCCGTAAACGATCAGGTTGATCGACGGCGGGATCATGATGCCCAGAGTGCCGCCCGCCGCAATCGCGCCAGAAAAGAGCTTGGGGTCATAGCCCAGTTTTTCGGCCTGCGGCATCGCCACTGTTGCCACCGTTGCAGCGGTGGCAACAGACGACCCTGAGGTGGCCGAAAACATCGTCGCCGTCGCAATATTGGCGTGCACCAATCCACCCGGCAGCCATGACACCCAACGATCCAGCGCCGCATATGTCCGCGTCGCAACTCCGCTGCGGACAAGGATCTCACCCAGCAGTACGAAGAACGGAATGGCGATCAGCGTGGCCGAGTTCGAAGCCGACCACACCATGTTGCCCAGACCCCGCGTCAGCGGGAAGCTGGAGAAGAACGTATCAATCCCGAAGCCCAGCAGGAACAGCACGATCCCCACGGGAATGGACAGCGACAACAGGCCCAGAAGCCCGACGGAGACATAGAAGATCATTGCAGGCTGTCCTGTTCCGCAAAGGCCCCGACAAAGCTCTCGGTTTCGGTATGGCGCCGTTTGAGCAGCAGGCTCAGCGCCGCCAGTGTGACCAGCGTCGACATCACCGCAAACCAGACCCACCCGGCGAACCACGGCGCCTGAACCCAGGCCAGCGGTGTCTCAAGCGGCGTATTGGCGCGTGATCCGTTCACCAGCGACCGCTCCAGCACCGGCCAGGACATGATCGCGACGGTGATGATCACCGCGCTCATCACCACCATCGAAAACACATCGAACAATGCTCGCATGAACGACCCCGCGCGACTGCGCAATAGGTCGATACGCACATGCCCCAGTTCCAAGAGCGTAAAGGACATGCCCCAGGAGGTCGCGAGCGCCATGGCGTAGCCCGCGATCTCTTCGGTGCCGCCAAGCGACGTGCCGATCTGGCGCATGATGATGTCGAGCAGGACAAACCCCGCGCAGATCAGCAGGCCAAGACCCACCACAAGGGCAACGCCTCGGTTGATCCGGCGCAATCTATCGATCATCTCAAGTTCCATATCCGGCACGCCTCCTGACGGCTTCAAGGCAAGATCAGTTGATCGTCACACCGACAACTTTGCCGACGCTGTCGTTCCAGCGCTTGGACCAATCACCGCCCGCGCGCTCGGCCCATTCCGGCAGCACTTCGCTGGTCAGGATGTCCCGCGCCCGTGCGAAATCGGCATCGCTCACCTCGACCAGCGTCATCGACCGTTTGTCACCCGATGCGCAGTCGCCGTTGCCGGTCAGGCAGGCAATGTCGTTGACAAGAGCACCCTGTGCGCTCGCCCAGGCCGGATCTTCGAAACCGGATTTGATCTCACTCTCGATCAGCGCCTTCTGGTCGTCTGACAGGCTGTTCCACTTGTCAAGGTTGATCGCGGTCACAACCGAATCCCAACCACCAAGCGGGATCGGCAGCAGGTGCGTGGACACTTCCCACCAGCCCGCGCTGTAGCCTGATCCGGCACCAGTCACGGCACAATCGACCACGCCGTTCTGCAACGCGCCTGGCACTTCGGCAAAGGACACGTTCACACCCTCGGCCCCAAGCGCCTCAAGCAGCTTGGCGGTCATGCGTCCCGATGCGCGGACCTTGAGACCTTGCAGGTCGTCGAGATTGGAAATCTCGTGGTTGCAGAACACGACCTGCGGCGGGTAGGGCGCGATCGCCAGCACATGACTGTTGAAACGGTCATGGTAAATGTCGGTCACCATCGGCCGCGCCGCGTCAACCATCGCGCGCGCTTCGTCAGCGGTCAGCGCGATCAGCGGCACATCCAGCCCTTCCAGTTCCGGAGCGTCGGCCACGGCATAATCCGCCACTGTCATCGCCACGTCATAAACCCCTTGACCCAGCAGCGGGTAAATGTCGCCCAGACCAAGGCTCATCTGGTTGTGCGTGGTCAATTCGACCGTGATATCGCCCCCCGACGCCGCAGGCAGCGTTTCGCTCCAGAAAGGGGCTTCGTACTGCTTATGCAGCGGCAAGCTGGACCAGCTCCCGACGACCGACAGGTTTTCGGCGAAGGCCGGAGCGGCGCAGACGGTGCTGGCCATCAGAAAGGCAAGCGTCTTTTTCATTGTTGGTTTCTCCTTGTTGGTACGGTGTTATGTCTGTTCCAGGATCGGTGTCTCGGCGTCTTCGGCCACGTCCGCGATCAGCATGTGACCCGGCGAATGTGTGATGCAGAGCGGCAGGCCCGCATCCAGAAGCACGTTCTGCGGAGTCACGCCGCAGGCCCAATAGAGCGGCATTTCGCCCGCATTGATCTCGACCGCGTCTCCCCAATCGGGCTCCGACAGATCGGTGATGCCGATCTCAGCCGGATCGCCGCTGGCAATCGGCGCACCATGCGCCTGCGGATAACGCGCGCAGATGGTACGGGTCTGCCAGACTTGCTTCTCTGGTATAGGGCGCATCGTGACGACCATCTTGCCGCTGAACGGGCCGGCAGGGACTAACTCGATGTTCGACCGGAACATCGGTACATTGCGTCCGCTCTCGATGTGGCGCACCGGAATGCCATTGCGCATCAGCGCGTTCTCAAAAGTAAACGAACAACCAAGCGCCACGGTCACAAGATCATCGGCCCAGACATCGGAAATATCCGTGACTTCCTCGCTCAACGCGCCATCGCGGAACACCCGGTACTTGGGTACATCCGTACGGATGTCGATGTCCTGTCCGAGCGTGCGCATCTGCGGATCGCCCGTGTCGCCGACGCCGACAACCGGGCAGGGCTTGGGGTTGCGTTGGCAGAAGCGCAGGAAATCCAGCGCGTAGCGTTCCGGCAGAATGGCAAGATTACATTGAAGGTATCCGGCGGCCAAACCGGCTGTATGCCCGTCATAGGTACCCTGCCGGATGGCGGCGCGCACCTCGGCAGGTGATGAGCCAATCAGACTGGAATGCGATACGCGCTCTTGAGCCATCAACGGATCCTTCTTGTGGATGCCAAAGCATCACATGGCGCTCCGCTTTCGCGCAAATTATCATTTTGTATCAATAATGATAAAAATTTCTGATCTATTTGGGGTGGGTCGCATCCCATCGTAGCGCGACCTCGCGGGCAAATTCCGCACTGCTTTCAACAAGAAAGCTGCGCGGCTCAGACAAGTAAGAGGCGGTAAAGGCCAAAGGTTGCGGATGAAAGCCCGGATCAAATTCAACGATCTGCCCGGATTGCAGAAAATCATCCGCCAGCGCGCGCGGGTAGGGGCCGACGGCGATTCCCGCGGCAATCATCTTGAGGCTCGCCGATAGCGAGGCCGAGGTATAGATGCGCAGCTTCGGCCCCACCCGGCGAGACAGTTCCGACATCAATTCGCGGTAGGGGCGGGTGCGGCTGGCATAGGAAATGACTGGGATCTTGCTCAGGTCAGTCTGCGGGTTCGAGGTGGCGCGATACCAATGCAGATCGAAGGTCGGCAGTGGCACATTCTCAACCGAGAATTCCGAGATCGGCCCCATCAGAAGTGCCAGATCAAGGCTCCGCTCCAGTAGCGCGGACCGCAGATTGAGAGAGATGTCCACTGTCAGATCGACGTTTACGCGCGGGTAATGCTCGCTGAAGGTCTTGAGGAACTCTGGCAACCATGCCTGTGCAATGGTCTCGGACGCGCCGACGCGAAACAGACCTTCGGCTTCCGATGGGTTCGCCACCCGCTGTTTGATCTCTTCTTCGACAAACAGCATCTGCTCTGCATAGGACAACAATAGCGTGCCGTGTTTGGTCAGGATCAGATCTCCGGGGCCACGCTCGAACAGTGGCACCTTGAGTTCCTGTTCCAGATTGGAAATCCGCGTCGACACAGCAGGCTGGGAAAGATGCAGTTTGTCGGCCGCTTTGCGAAAGCCGCCCAACCGCGCAACCCAGAGGAAGGTTCTGATCTGATCGAAGGTCATGGGCTTTCATAGAATTTATCGCTTCTTGCGCAAAATGATAAATTCTGTAGGCGCGAAATCACGATGTCATTCGACGCACCGAGCGTCTTTGAAAAGGTCCAAAGTTAACAGTGGGTTAATAGGTCCGATCCGGTCCAAATGTTTCGCGCGCGAAACAATAGGTCACAAACGCTTCCGTTTCGCGTTGCGGCTCCAGATCCACAGGCCGTCCATATTTGTGCCCATGCCTTGTATGCCTCCCAACCTCAATCTACATGCCCTTGCATGAAGCGCTTTATCCCATTTGTGAAATCCGACCCGATCGTCGCGGTTGTCCGGATGCAAGGCACGATCGCTGCGGGGACTCGTGGGACCCTGAGTGACGTCAGTCTTCGACCTCTTGTTGAAAAAGCCTTTCGCAAGGGCAAACCCGACGCGGTGGCACTGGAAATCAACTCGCCCGGCGGCTCACCGGTGCAAAGCTCCCTGATCGGCGCGCGCATCCGGCGTCTTGCTGAGGAAACCGAAGTGCCGGTCTACGCCTTTGTCGAGGACGTCGCTGCTTCGGGTGGCTACTGGATCGCAAGCGCAGCAGATGAAATCTACGCCGACCATGCCTCGATCCTTGGCTCCATCGGAGTCATCTCTGCCGGGTTCGGCGCACATGTGTTCTTGCAACGGCAAGGCATCGAACGGCGCGTCTACACGGCTGGCAAGTCCAAATCCATGCTCGACCCCTTCCGCCCCGAAAACGAAGAAGATGTCGCGCGTCTGAACAAAATTCTAGGCCAGCTGCACGAAACCTTCATCAATCAGGTCAAAACCAGCCGCGGTGAAAAACTCGCCGACAATCCCGATCTGTTCACCGGCGAGATTTGGGTCGGACAAGGTGCTGTCGACGTTGGTCTGGCGGACCACATCGGTCACCTCGTCCCCGCGATGAAAGCGCGCTTCGGCGACAAGGTGAAATTCCGCCGCTACGAACAGCGTCGCCCCTTCCTGACCCGTTTCGGTGCGAAACTTACCGAAGACGCGCTAAGCGCCATAGAAGAACGCGCCGAGTTCGCGCGCTACGGGCTCTGACGTGATTTCGAAGATCGTTATCCTCTTCCTCGTCTTCATGGCCGTGCTGGCTATGTTCGGCAAGCTTCGCATCCCCGGTGCCAAGCGGCTGTCCAACGTCAAGTGCCGGAAATGCGGACGCTACCGCATCGGCAAGGGGCCGTGCCCCTGTAGCGAAAAGGCCGGCTGACATGATGATGGTTTGGGGAGGTGTGGTCATCGGTCTGGTGATCCTGCTGCTGGCAGGGGATGCGCTGGTCAAGGGCGCCGTTAACCTGTCGCTGCGGATCGGTATCCCGGCCCTGATCGTGAGCCTTACAGTCGTTGCTTTCGGCACATCGGCACCTGAACTGCTCATCTCGATCAAGGCAGCAATGGAAAACGTGCCGGGCATCGCGCTGGGCAACGTCGTCGGCTCGAACACTGCCAACGTGCTTCTGGTTCTGGGTATCCCGGCCCTGTTGGCCGTCATGCACACCAGCGAATGCGACACGCGGAAAAGCTATCTGATCATGCTTGGCGCGTCGGTGATGTTCATCGCTCTGGCGTTCCGGGGGGTGTTCGACTGGATCGCTGGGATTGTCCTGCTGATTGTGCTCGCCGCCATCCTTTTCGACTCCATGCGCGATGCGATGGCCCACCGGCGCGCCGGGCAGGAGGCTGACGACGACGAGGAGCCTGAAGGGGCGGACCCGAACATGTCGTGGTGGAAGATCCTTCTTTACCTCGCGCTGGGTCTCGTTGGCCTGCCGCTGGGCGCGGACCTGCTGGTTGATAGCTCGGTCGAGATCGCCACGCTGTTCGGGGTCAGTGACACGGTGATCGGCCTGACCCTGGTCGCGCTGGGCACGTCGTTGCCGGAACTGGCAACAACCGTCATGGCCGCACTGCGGCGTCAGGCGGATGTGGCTCTGGGCAACGTCATCGGCTCCAACATGTTCAACCTGCTGGCCATCATCGGCGTCGCCTCTTTGATCGCGCCGATCCCGGTCGATCCGGAATTCCTGCGCTTTGACCTTTGGGTGATGCTGGGGGCGTCGCTGCTGATTTTCCCGCTGGTGTTCATGGCCAAAGATCTGACCCGAATCTGGGGTGTGGCCTTGTCAGCGCTATATGTGAGCTACATTGCGCTTGTCATCATGTGAGCGCGAGGTGGACCTCTCATGACCAGAGCATTGATCACCGGTGCAGGGAAACGGCTGGGACGGGCAATGGCGCTCTACCTTGCCGACCGTGGCTATGACATCGCCGTACACTACGCCACCTCGGCCGACGAAGCCGAAGAGGTGGCCGAACTGATCCGCGCCAAGGGGCGGCAGGCATGTACTGTTCAAGCCGACCTCTTGAACGAGGACGAGACCCAAGCCCTGACCGACGCAGCGATCAAGGGGATCGGCGGGCCACTGACCGTGCTGGTCAACAACGCCTCGATCTTTGAGTACGACAATATCAAAAGCGCCAACCGCGAAAGCTGGGACCGTCATCTGGAAAGCAATCTGCGCGCCCCGTTCGTGCTGACCCAACGTTTCGCAGCGCAACTGCCAGAGCCGGAGCGTGATGGCCGGGACGAACTGATTGCCAGCGGTCTTGTGGTGAACATGCTCGATCAGCGGATGCGCAAGCTCACGCCCGAGTTCATGACCTACACCATCGCCAAGATGGGTCTCTGGGCCTTCACACAGACCGCAGCACAGGCGTTGGCTCCCACTTGCAGGGTCAACGCCATCGGACCGGGACCGACCCTTAGAGGGGGCCGTCAGAGCGAGGCGCATTTCGCCAAACAGCGTGCCTCAACGATCCTTGAGCGGGGCTCCAATACGTCCGACATCACGGCAGCGCTCGGGTATTTTCTGGACGCTCCAGCGGTCACCGGGCAATTGCTGTGTGTAGATGGTGGACAGCACCTTGGATGGCGGACTCCGGACGTGATTGGGGTCGAATGATGTGCGGCAAAAGTTAGTTTTACACCGAAAAAGTTGCCGTTACGAAACTGTTACTAAAGAGTTAATGTTTTCAGTGACTTGTCATGTTTTCGATAAAATACCCATTAATTTCAATAACTTAAATATTCGCCTAAAAATTAGGCAGCTCTGAGAAGTCGCCGAAAAACAAAGAAAAATCCCGGACGTCCAATTCTTTTCCTCAGAGTTATCCACAGAAACCGTGGATGCCTTAAAGGTTGCGCCTAAGGTTCCAATCGGGCAGCGAATTTGGGAGAATCGGGGTAGAGAACATGGGTGTCAGGATCATCTTTCATGACCAGTGAATCGGACGGTGCAGAGGTCACAGGCCATGCCTGTATCCAGGGCTATCTAAAGACGCTGGACGCCAGCCCGGGCGTTTATCGGATGCTCGATTCACAGGCGCGGGTGCTCTATGTCGGCAAGGCGCGAAACCTTCGGGCACGGGTTTCCAACTATGCGCGGCCCGCGGGCCATTCGGGTCGTATAGCGCGGATGATCTCGGAAACCGCGTCGATGATGTTTCTGACAACGCGGACGGAAACCGAGGCTCTGCTGCTGGAACAGAATCTCATCAAGCAGCTCAAGCCGCGTTACAACGTGCTGCTGCGGGACGATAAATCCTTCCCAAATATCCATGTCACCGATCACGCCTATCCGATGATCCACAAGCATCGCGGCGCGAAAAAGGACAAGGGCGCGTATTATGGCCCCTTTGCCAGTGCGGGCGCGGTGAACCGGACGCTGAACCAGTTGCAGAAGGTGTTTCTGCTCCGCAACTGTACCGATGCGATGTTCGACAGTCGCACGCGGCCCTGCCTGCTTTATCAGATCAAACGCTGCTCTGCGCCCTGTGTCGGTAAGATCTCAGAAGCCGATTATGCGGCAAGCGTGCGGGATGCTGAACGGTTCCTGTCGGGCAAATCGACGAACATTCAGGAAACGCTGGCCAAGCAGATGGCGCAGGCATCCGAAGAGATGGAGTTCGAACGCGCCGCCGCATTGCGTGACCGTATCCGCGCGTTGACGCAGGTGCAGACGGCGCAGGGGATCAATCCGCGTGGCGTAACCGAAGCAGATGTGATCGCGCTGCATCTGGAGAAAGGACAGGCCTGTGTACAGGTGTTCTTCATCCGGGCGAATCAGAACTGGGGTAACCGGGATTTCTACCCGCGTGTCGGCGCCGATGTGGAAGAGGCTGAGGTGTTGGAGGCCTTCCTTGGGCAGTTCTATGACACGAAGGAACCGCCGCGCTTGATTCTGTTGTCGCATCCGATCGAGAACGAAGACCTGATGACAGAAGCTCTGTCGGACAAGCTGGGTCGCAAGGTTGAGATCGCGGTGCCACTGCGGGGAGAGAAGTCGGAACTGGTGGACGGAGCGCTGCGCAACGCGCGGGAGTCTTTAGCTCGCCGTATGGCGGAAACCGCAACACAGGCGAAACTGCTGCGCGGTCTGGCCGAGGCGTTCGACCTGGACGCGCCGCCCGAGCGGATCGAGGTCTACGACAACAGCCATATTCAAGGCACCAATGCCGTGGGCGCGATGATTGTCGCGGGGCCGGAAGGGTTTCTGAAAAGCCAGTACCGGAAGTTCAACATCAAAGGCGACGACCTGACTCCCGGCGACGATTTCGGCATGATGAAAGAGGTTCTGACGCGACGCTTCAAGCGGTTGCTCAAGGATGATCCGGATCGTGACAAGGGGCTGTGGCCTGACCTGCTGTTGATCGACGGCGGGGCCGGGCAGGTGTCAGCGGTGCGCCAGATCATGCAGGAGTACGGCGTCGAGGATGTGCCGATGGTCGGTGTCGCCAAAGGCGTGGACCGCGATGCTGGCAAGGAAGAGTTCCATCGTCCCGGTAAACGGCCCTTTGCGCTGCGCCACAATGATCCGGTGCTCTACTTCGTCCAGCGTCTGCGCGACGAGGCGCACCGCTTTGCCATCGGCACACACCGGGCGAAGCGGGCGAAGTCGCAGATGGCCAATCCGCTGGACGAGATCTCGGGTGTTGGCGCGTCGCGCAAGCGGGCACTGCTGGCGCATTTCGGGTCAGCCAAAGCGGTCAGCCGGGCAAACCTCGCTGACCTGAAGGCGGTGGAAGGCGTCAGCGAAGCGCTGGCAGAGCGGATCTACGGCTTTTTCCACGAGAGCGGATAGGGGAGCCAATTGTGTGCGCTGTGCGCACGCTTTTAACCTCGGCGCTGACGCGCCTGAGGGATGCCTCCGGCGGAGGTATTTTTCTAAACAGAGAAGATCAGACTGCGAGGTGGCTCAGGGTCTGGCGGACCGTTTCAGGAAGCGGTGTCGGGCGGCCATTGGCCCCGACATGCACCTGGGTGAAGAACCCCTCGGCCCCGGCGGTGTCGCTGTCAGCACCGAAGAGCGCGATCTCGTAGCGAAACGACGAGCTGCCGATATGGGCGATGCGGATCCCGGCGGTCAGGATATCGGGAAACCCCAGTTCCGCATGATAGCGGCAGCCGCTTTCGACCACGAGGAACTTGGTGGCGTTGGGGCCTCGGATCTCGATACCCTGCTCCATCTGCCAAAGGCTGACGGCGGTGTCGAACAGCGCGTAATAGGTGGCGTTGTTGAGATGCCCGTATTCGTCGTTGTCCTGCCAGCGGGTCGGCAGGGTGCGGAAGGCGCGGTAGTCGGCGCGGGTTCCGGGAGGCGTACGTGCCATCAGCCGGAGCGCATCAGGCGGAAGGCGGCGGAAGCACCCCAGCCGGCCGCGATGGCAATGGTGAGCGACAGCAGGCCGTAAAGCAGCGGCTGCTGGCGGGACAGGTTGTAGAGCCAGCGTTCAAGCCCGACCTTGCGTACTTCGATGCTGGTTTCGTATTTCGACACCACCTTGCCGCCACGGGTCAGGAACACGCGGGTTGCGTATTCGCCTTCGGTGAGGTTGGCAGGCATTTGGATCGCGGTGTTGAAGAGCGTGCTTTCGCGCAGGTCGACCGCGCTTTCGGCCAGAACGTAGAGGCCGTTGTCCATGCGGATGCGAACAAGGGCGTCAATGAAGTTTTGCGGATTGGCCACTTGTGACCAAGCGCCGACGGACCGTATGCGACGTGGGATCGACACGTTGTGACGCAGGTCATCAGCTTCGTTCAGAACTTCTCCCCAAGGGGCCGAGGTGGCGATTGCGTAAAAGCTGGGTGCTGCGGAGACATCCATTGCTTCGGTGTTCACCCAGATGCCCAGAACACGGTCCTTACGACGCACGGTGATGGGGGCTTGTGGACCCGAGATGGTCACAACCACCTGAAGAGGGTCTTCCTGGGGGATCGGAGCTTCGCGTTTGATCGCGCCGTAGAGGATGATTTCGGACCCGTCGAAATTGGTCGAGATCGAGACCTGATCCTGGCTCAGGCCGAGGACCACCTCTTCGGCCCGCAGCGGCGCTGCGAGAAGAGTGAGGATCAGGAGCAGCCAGCGCATCAGTGGCCTCCTGCCGCGCCGATGGAGAAGAGTTCGCCAGGTTGAATGAGCAGGTCGAGCGCCAACTTGCCGCAGACCACCAGCACCATCAGCGCAAGAAGGATCCGCAGCTGCTCGGCCTTGAGCTTGGCCCCGATCACGGTGCCGACCTGTGCGCCGACAACGCCGCCGATCAGCAGCAGGACCGCAAGCACGATGTCCACAGTGTAGTTGGTGGTCGCGTGCAGCATTGTGGTGAAGCCGGTGACGAAGATGATCTGGAACAGCGACGTTCCGACAACGACCTTCGTGGGCATACCCAGAAGGTAGATCATCGCGGGGACCATGATGAAGCCGCCACCGACCCCCATGATCGCGGCAAGAATACCGACAAGAATACCAACGATGATCGGGGGGATGACGGAGATATAAAGGCCCGAGGTGCGGAAGCGCATCTTGAAGGGCAGGCCGTGCACCCAATTGTGCTTTTTCCGCTTGGGAGCCGAGCCGGACCGCGTCTTGCGTATCGCGTTCAGGCTTTCGACGAACATCAAAGACCCGATCACGCCGAGGAAGACGACGTAGCAAAGCTTGACCAGCAGATCGACCTGTCCAAGGCTTTTGAGGTAGTTGAAGACAGCAACACCCAGCGCCGCGCCGATCAGACCGCCTATAAGCAGGACGGTTCCCATCTTGAGATCGACGGTCTTTCGCCTGAGATGGGCGAGCACGCCGGAAAAGGACGAGGCGACAATCTGGTTGGCTTCGGTGGCAACGGCGACCGCCGGAGGGATGCCGATGAAGAACAGAAGCGGCGTCATCAGGAAGCCGCCACCCACACCGAACATGCCCGAAAGCACACCTACCATGCCGCCGAGGCCAAGCAGCAGGAACGCATTGACCGATACTTCGGCGATGGGCAGGTAGATTTGCATGTTTGTGCATAGACCCAACCCTCGTCCTCTTTCAAGCGGTGCAAAGCCGCAGGTCGAAAAAGGACTTAAGAATGGGCGGCAACTGGACTCAGTTTGGGGGGATGACGCGCTGACGCGTCATCCGTTTCCGTGGACGGAAACGCCCGCTTACGCCAAGTGTCAGCGTTCCTTGACGTAGGGCTCGCCGCCAGCCCGCGGCGGGATGGCCTTGCCGACAAATCCGGCGAGAATCACCACCGTCAGGATGTAGGGCAGGGCGTCCATGAACTGGACCGGAACCACAAAGGCACCAAGGTCGATGTTCTGATAGCGTAGTGCCACAGCCTGAAGCAGTCCGAAGAGCAGACAGGCAGACAGCGCGTACCAGGGCCGCCATTTGGCGAAGATCAAAGCGGCCAGCGCAATGAACCCGCGCCCGGCGGTCATGTCCTTGACGAACCCGGCTTGCAGGGCGGTGGCCAGGTAGGCCCCTGCGATGCCGCAAAGCACGCCGCAGATGCCAACCGCAACGTATCGCAGGCCGACAACCGACACACCGGCGGTGTCCACCGCTTCGGGCGCTTCACCCACGGCGCGCAGACGCAGGCCGAACCGTGTCCGGTAGAGCAGCCACCATGTCAGCGGCACCATCGCGAAGGCGACATAGACCAGAATCGAATGGCCCGAGATCAGCTCGGCATAGATCGGGCCGATCAGGGGGATGTCCGCGGCAGCCTCCGCGCCGGGCAGGGTGATCGGCTCGAACCGGCCTTTGCCGATCAATGAAGGTGTACGACCGCCCTGGCTGAACCAGTCCTGTGCGATCAGCACGGTGAGGCCGGCGGCAAGGAAGTTGATGGCAACCCCGGAGATCAGCTGGTTGCCCCGGAAGGTGATGGAGGCCAAGCCATGCAGCACCGAGAGCGCCAGCGATGCCAGAATGCCTGCGCCAAGTCCCATCCACACGTCGCCGGTGATGGCGGCGATGGCTGCCGAGAAGAAGGCGGCGGCGAGCATCTTGCCCTCCAGCCCAATGTCAAAGATGCCGGCGCGCTCTGAATAGAGGCCCGCAAGGCAGGCGAGCAGAAGCGGCGTGGCCAGACGGACGGTACTGTCGAGCACCTGGAGAAGTGTTGCGAAATCCATCAGGCTTTCCTCCGGGATGCGAGGAAGAGTTTTTCAAGCGGCATCCGTACCATGTTGTCGAGCGCGCCTGTGAAGAGGATCACCAGCGCCTGGATCACGACAATCAGTTCGCGCGGGATGTTGGTCCAGAGGGCCAATTCCGCGCCGCCTTGGTAAAGGAAGCCAAAGAGCAGTGCTGCAAGCAGAACGCCAAGCGGGTGTGAGCGGCCCATCAGGGCGACGGCGATACCGATAAAGCCTGCACCTTCGGTCGCGTTCATGACAAGGCGTTCAGCTTCGCCCATCGTGGTGTTGAGCGCCATCATCCCGGCTAGGCCGCCCGAGATGAGCATGGCGACGATGGTGATCTTGACCGGACTGATCCCTGCGTATTTCGCAGCCGATTCCGAATGCCCGAAAGCGCGGATCTCATAGCCCAGCTTGGTGCGCCAGATCAGCAGCCAGACGACAAAGCACATGGCGATGGCAAGGAAGAAGGTCACGTTTGCCGGTGCGCCACGGAACATCGCGGTTTCGGCGGTCGAGAACATGTCCTGGAAAGTGGGCAGTTGCGTGGCTTCGGGAAAGCGTGCGGTGGCCGGGTCCATTGCGCCTTGGGGGCGCAGCAGGTTGACGAGGACATAGTTCAGCAGGGCGGCTGCGATGAAGTTGAACATGATCGTGGTGATCACGATATGGCTGCCGCGCTTGGCTTGCAGATAGGCCGGGATCAGCGCCCAAAGCGCACCGAAGATGGCGGCAGAGACCGTCGCGCCAGCCAGAGCCACGTACCAGTTGGGCCACGGGATGTAGAGACAGGCAAGGGCCACGCCCAGCCCACCGATCATCGCCTGACCTTCACCGCCGATGTTGAACAGCCGTGCGTGGAAGGCCACGGCCACGGCGAGGCCGGTGAAGATGAAGTTGGTGGCGTAGTAGAGCGTGTATCCCCAACCTGACGACCGCATCAGCGCGCCATCGACCATCAGTTTGAACGCGGCGACCGGGTCTTCGCCGATGCCGATGATGACCAACGCCGACAGAATCGCGGCCAGCAAGAGTGAAATCAGAGGGACAAGGACCGCATCGGCCCAACCGGGCATCTTATCCATTTTTGTCGCTCTCCTCGAGGTCTTTCTTGGGTTCCGGCGCCTTCGGACGGGCCGGTGTGGACTGGATGATCGTGGCGCTCAGGCTGCCGAAGCTGATCGATTCGGTGCTTGTCGGCGGTGTCTTGACGTCGATCGGGGCGGTGTCGACCGTGATCGGTTTGTCCTCATCGGTCTCAGTCTGAGGCTCAGGCGAGGACGTGTCATCGCTGTCCTGAGGTTCCGGTTCTGGGATGTCGACCACCTCCGGCGCGTCTGGTGCGGCCTCTGCCGTGGGCTCGGTGGTTTCTTCAGCGGTCGCGGGCGCAGCTTCGGCCTCGGTCGTATCCTCTGCGGGTTCGGTTGCGACCTCCTGCGCCTCTTCCTCGGTCTTGGCCGTGGGCGATGCGGGTGTGCTGACATGCGAGGTGTCGGTGATCCCGGCCATCAGCAGGCCAAGTTCTTTTTCATTGGTCTTGGCCGGCATGCGTTCGCCCATGATCTGTCCGTCGAACATCACCGCGATGCGGTCGGAGAGCGATAGGATTTCGTCCAGTTCGACCGACACCAACAGGATTGCCTTACCCTGATCGCGCAGGTGGATGATCTGCTGGTGGATGAATTCGATTGCGCCGATGTCAACGCCGCGTGTCGGCTGACCGACGAGCAGGATGTCCGGGTTACGTTCGATTTCCCGCGCCAGAACGATTTTCTGCTGGTTGCCGCCGGAAAAGTTGCGCGCGGCGAGCTTGGGGTTCGGTGGGCGCACATCGAAGCGCTCCATCTTGGCGGCGGCTTCAGTCTTGATCGCGGCATTGTTCATCAGCGGGCCGCTTTGGATCTTAGGATCGCGGTGATAGCCGAATACTGTGTTTTCCCATGCGGTGAAGGGCATGATGAGCCCTTCGCGGTGGCGGTCTTCGGGCACATGGGCGATGCCGCGCGCACGGCGCGACTGGCCGTCTGAATGCTTGCCGCTGACGTCGATCTGTTGGCCGTTCACCCGGATCGTGCCTGTGCCATTGGCGTAGCCACCCAACACCTCGAGCAGTTCGGATTGTCCGTTGCCCGCGACACCGGCGATGCCGAGGATTTCGCCTGCCTTGACCTCAAGTGAGATGCCCTTGAGCCGCTCGACACCCTTTTCATCGGTCAGGCGCAGGTTCTCAACTTCGAGCACCGGCTTGCCGGGGGTTGCGGGCTTTTTTTCGACATGTAGCAGGACTTTGCGGCCGACCATCATCTCGGCCAGCCGTTCCGGGTTGGTTTCCGACGTCTTGACCGTCGCCGTCATCTCGCCACGTCGCATCACCGACACTGTATCGGTGGATTTCATGATCTCGCGCAGCTTGTGGGTGATCAGGATGATCGTCTTGCCCTCGGACCGCAGGTTGTCGAGGATTCGGAACAGGTGATCGGCTTCGGCGGGGGTCAGAACCCCGGTCGGTTCGTCAAGAATCAGGATCTCGGCCTGACGATACAACGCCTTCAGGATCTCGACCCGCTGCTGGTGGCCGACGCTCAACTCTTCGACGATCGCATCGGGATCGACGTTCAGTTCGTATTCCTCGGCCAGCTTCTTGAGCACACCGCGCGCCTTGTTCAGCGAGGGGCGGAGCAGGGGGCCATCTTCGGCACCGAGGATCACGTTTTCGAGGACGGTGAAATTCTGCACCAGCTTGAAATGCTGGAAGACCATGCCGATGCCCGCCTTGATTGCGGCTTGGCTGTCGGGGATTTGGGTTTCTTTGCCGTTGATGAAAATCTGGCCGGAATCGGCTTTGTAAAAGCCGTAGAGTATCGACATCAGTGTCGATTTGCCCGCGCCGTTCTCACCAATAATGCCGTGGATCGTGCCGGGTTTGACGCTGATCGAGATGTTCTTGTTGGCCTGAACAGGGCCAAACGCCTTGGATATGCCCTTGAGCTGGATCGCAGGAGGGACCTGCTCGGGAAGCGAGTCAATTTCGGGGGCGTCAACTGCGGTATTCATGAACTATCCCTGCATCAGTCTTCGGGTCTATCGCCCGATACACGGCGGAGCGGCCGTGGCCGGCCGCTCCGTGAGTCTAAGCGTATTCTGATTGGATCAGAAGCTCAGCGCAGGGCAGCTGTCGTCCGACATATAGTCGTGAACGGCAAGCTCACCGCTGGCAATCTTGGCGGACGCCTCGTCGACGGCGGCCTTCATTTCGGCGCTGACCAGCGACTCGTTGTGTTCGTCCAGAGCGTAGCCGATACCACCATTGGCGATGCCCATGACGTTGATGCCGGTTTCCAGATCAGTGCCCGCTTTCATCGCGTCATAAACCGCGTTGTCGACGCGCTTCATCATCGAAGTCAGCACCTGACCCGGGTGGAGGTAGTTCTGGTTGCTGTCCACGCCAATCGACAGGATGTTTTCGTCAGCAGCCGTCTGAAGAACGCCTACGCCGGTGCCGCCAGCAGCAGCGTAAACCACGTCAGCGCCTTGGCTGATCTGCGCCTTGGTCAACTCGGAGCCTTTCACCGGGTCGTTCCATGCTGCCGGAGTTGTGCCGGTCATGTTGGACACAACGGTCGCATCCGGGTTCACGGCTTTGACGCCCTGAGCATAGCCACAGGCGAATTTGCGGATCAGCGGAATGTCCATGCCGCCGATAAAGCCGACCGTGCCGGATTCAGACGCCATCGCGGCCATCATGCCGACGAGGTAGGAACCTTCATGCTCGTTGAACACAACGGAGCGTACGTTCGGCGAGTCAACTACCATGTCGATGATCGCGAACTTGGTGTCCGGATAATCGGGGGCCACTTCGGACAGCACGTTGCCGAATGCAAAGCCGGTCATCACGATCGGGTTGTTGCCGTTTTCGGCAAAGCGACGGAGCGCCTGTTCGCGCTGGGCTTCGGACTGAAGCTCGATCTCGCGGAACGACTCGCCGGTTTCTTCGGCCCAACGTACAGCGCCGTTGAACGCGGCCTCGTTGAAGGACTTGTCAAACTTGCCGCCCAGATCGAAGATCAGGGCCGGTTCGGCGACAGCCGCGCCTGCGGTCATCGCCAACGCAGCGGCGGCGCCGTAAAGTTTGGTCATAAGGGTCATTTGCAGCTCCCAGGTGTTGGACGTCGACGGCTTGATTGCGTCGATTGGTTAGATCATGTGATCATCGTCAATTAAGGCTGGACGCGAAAGATAGTTCAACCGCTTTTTGCGTCAGAGCCTTGTGACGTTGGCTCAGGAGTATGTTGACCTTGCGCAATGACCAGAGAAAGCAGCGCGGCATCGTCTTTCGTACCGTCACGCAGAGTGTAGTAGCCGCGTCGCAGGCCGACCGGCGCGAATCTCCTCGCGCGGTAGAATGCCTGGGCGCTTTGATTGCGGCTTGCTACTTCGAGCACTAGGCGCGCAACACCCCGGTCTTCCGCCATGGTGATCAACTGATTCAGAAGCGAGGTTGCCACGCCTTGGCGCTGGGCGACGGGATCTGTGGCAAGGGCGAGGATTTCACCTTCATCCGCTACGATCTGTGCGATCAGGAATCCGTGGTCGTCGGGCAAGACGTGGCAATGCGGGGACGCCAGTGTTGAAGAGATGTCCTGCGCGGTCCAAGGGCGCATCTCGACATAGGCGCGGTCCATGAGCGCGGCCATGCTCTCGGGTGTCACGGCAGGATCACCGGAGCCGTATCCCGCGCCGGTGCTGCGTCGGCGGGTTTGATATAGAGCGGCTTGGGCCGGTCAGCCTTGGCGGCTTCGGCCGATGCCGCCACCTCGGCCAACGCAGCGATCAACGCGTGAGGATCGTCCGAGAATACTGCGTCTGGAACATCGCTGGCTGCAAGGAGGGAGGGTTCTGACCCGGGTGTTTGAGCGTAGATCATGTCCCGCGGGGCCGGAACGGCGGTCGTCGCGCCGGGATGCAGGTGCTGCAGCGCATCAAGCGTTGAGACCCCGATGGCTGGAATGCCCAACCCCAATGCAAGCCCGCGCGCGGCGGCGACAGAGATGCGGATGCCGGTGAAATTTCCCGGCCCGATGCCTACACCGATGCGCGTCAGGTCGGACCAGTCCTTACCCTTTCTGGCCAGGAAGTCTTCGAGCATTGGCATCAGGTGTTCGGCCTGACCGCGCGCCATCTCATCGACATGGGTCGCCACAACGCGGCCGTCGCAAAACAAAGCGGCTGCGCAATGCGCAGCCGATGTGTCGAAGGCCAGAAGTGTCGTGTCAGACGGCAACCGGGCGCACCTCGGTCACTTCCGGAATGTAGTGGCGCAGCAGATTCTCGATTCCCATCTTGAGCGTCAGGGTCGAAGACGGGCAGCCAGCGCAGGCGCCTTGCATGTGCAGGTAGACCACACCCCGGTCAAAGCCGTGGAAGGTGATGTCGCCGCCATCCTGTGCCACTGCGGGACGGACACGGGTGTCGAGCAGTTCCTTGATCTGGCCAACGATCTCGCCATCCTCGCCCGTGTGCTCGGCATGGCCAGACGGCGCTTGTGCGTCGCCAGACATGACCGGATCGCCGGACTGGAAGTGTTCCATGATCGCGCCCAGAAGAGCGGGTTTCAGGTGATCCCAATCGGTGCCGTCATCTTTGGTGACGGTCACGAAATCATGCCCGAAAAACACGCCCTTAACGCCATTCACGCCGAAAAGACGGGTTGCCAGAGGTGACGCCGACGCGCCTTCGGCGGTCGGAAAATCGGCCGTTCCCATGTCGAGCACGGTCTGTCCGGGCAGGAACTTGAGCGTGGCCGGGTTGGGTGTGGATTCAGTCTGAATGAACATGGCATCACCTCCTGATGAGTGCACCTTATATGCGGTGCCGAACTTGCAGCGTCAAGGATTAGAACGATTCTAAAGAAGGCTGCGGCGGTTCCAAGTGTTTCACCGAATTGGACGGAGAGTGACCGCAAACGTACCAGACACTGGCATTGGGGCGGACAGGTCGATGGTCTGACCGAAATCGGTGCTTTGACCCAACAGACCGGTGAAGCTTCCGCTGACGCGCAAGAGGTCGTCGTCAAAGGCCCGATCCTGTAAGGTGACGATCAGCCCGCTACTGTCGGTCCGACCGTACCAGCGCTCAAATCCCGCATCGACAGTCCTGCGCAGCAATGACATTTCTGCCATCTGCGCGCCGTTTCGCAGCAGGTCGAAGGCCAGCCGGAGAGATTGGAACTGCTGCCAGGTTTCCACGTCGTTGGGGCGCGTCAGGATGCTGACCTTGGCAAAGCCGTGCGAGCCTGTCCAATCGCTGTGACCGGCGCTTAAGGGGAGTTCCAAACGCTCGTCCGCCAGAATGAGCGTGATGCTGCCCTCTTCGGAGGCGGATGCCGCTGACGCAATCAGAAGGAAGGCCCCAAGACATAACGTTTGTAGTGCGTGCAGCCAGCGGAACCCCAAATAAGCAGTCACGATACCCTCCAACGTCATGGCGCGGACACGGTTTGGGTCGTGTCACCTGACGCAAAGGGACGTGTCAGGTGATCGCTTCAAGCCGCTCCTTGGACAGTTCTCCCGGCACGATGGTGATCGGGATCGGCAGGCTGCCTGCGTTTTTGGTCAGTTGCGTGACCAGCGGGCCGGGGCCTTTCTTGCCGGTATTCGCACCCAACACCAAAACGCCGATATCTGGATCGGCCTGCACCTGCGCGATGATCTCGGCTACCGCTTCGCCTTCGCGGATCACCAGCTCGGGGTCGACACCCTGCTTGTCGCGCATCCATTTGGCGAAGACCTCGAAATGCGCGTGGATACGCTCACGCGCCTCTTCGCGCATGACCTCGCCCACGCCAATCCAGTGATTGAACTCGTCCGCGGGGATGATCGACAGAATCTCGACCCCGCCGCCGGTATTCGCCGCACGCATCGCCGCAAAGCGCATGGCGTTCAGGCATTCGCGGCTGTCATCCAGCACAACAAGGAATTTACGCATAGATGTTCTCCCGCGGGGGATCATGGCTCAGGATCCGCACCCGCGCAAGTGAGCTTGGTTGTGATCCGACGTTTACGCAGGCTGCGTGGAATGCGCCCAGTCCCAGTACATTTCGCGCACGCGGCGGGTGACAGGACCGACCTGATACGAAATATCCTCGAATCCGACGACCGGCGTCACCTTGTTCATGTTACCCGACAGGAACACCTCGTCCGCCGCTTCGAAATCGGCAAAAGTCAGCACCGTTTCGTGCACCTTGGTGCCGTCGGCGCGCAGGTTGACCATGTGCCGTGAACGGGTGATCCCGGCAAGGAACGTGCCGTTGGCGATGGGGGTGAACACTTCACCGTCCTTGACCATAAAGACGTTGGCAGTGGCGCTTTCGGCAACATTGCCCATCGCGTCGGTGACCAGAGCGTTCTGGAATCCGCGCGCGCGCACCTCGGCCAGCATCCGCGCGTTGTTGGGGTAGAGGCAGCCCGCCTTGGCATTGACCACAGAGCTTTCGAGAATCGGACGCCGGAACCGCGTTTTGCCAAGCGAGACACTGGCGGTCTCGGGCGCCATGGGGATTTCTTCGAGACAGATGGCAAAGCCGGTCTTGCCTGCCTGCGGCACGATGGCGGTCATGTCGCCGTCGATGGCCCAGTACATCGGGCGGATGTAGACGGCTGTGTCTTTTGAATAGGCACGCAGCCCGTCCCAGACAATCTGCACCATTTCTTCGGCACTGACTGTGGGCGTGACCATCAGCGCTTCGGCCGAGCGGTTGACCCGTTCGCAATGGGCCAAGAGGTCGGGGGCCACACCATTTACATAGCGTGCGCCGTCAAAGACGCCGCTGCCCAGCCACGCGCCGTGGTCGGCGGCATTCATCACCGCGACATCGCCATTGTGCCAGGTGCCGTTGAAATAGGTGTGGATGTTGGTTCCGGTTGCCATCTGGCCCTCCCTCGTTGCCGCGCAGGTTAGGTCTGCGAATGGGGAAGGTCCAGAGAGGGAAAGGCGGAAAGATGCTTCGAAGTGCATTGGGCAAGCCTTTTCGAAAAGGCTTGCATCAGCGCATGGTTCCAACCGCGTCAGGCAGCTTCGAGGAGAAGTGCCTCCAAGTCGAACGGTGCGTTCACCATCTCCAACTCGCCCTGGGCATTTCGGGGCCATTCGGCCTCAGGACGGTCCCGATAGATTTCGATGCCGTTTCCGTCGGGGTCGCTGAAATAGATGGCTTCGCTGACGCCATGATCTGCCGCGCCTTCAATCTCGACGCCGGCGTCAAGCGCCGTACGGAAAGCTTGCGCCAACGCTGCCCGGTTAGGATAGAGGAATGCCACATGGAACAGTCCGGGGCTGCGTCTTGGTGCGCGGGGACCGTTTTCGCTGAACCATGTGTTCAGGCCGATATGGTGGTGATAGCCGCCTGCCGACAGGAACGCCGCCTGATCGCCGTAATGCTGCATCACATCCAGCCCCATCACATCGCGGTAAAACGCGATGGAGCGTTGAAGATCGGTGACTTTGAGATGGACATGCCCGATGGACATGTTGGGGTGTGCTTTGGTCATGTTCTGTCCTTTCGACCGTTTCGACCAAGCTATATCTGCGCGCCCTTGCAGAAAAGATCGAAGGACGCGCATGGTTTGTGCGTGGATGCGCGGATCAGGACACCATGCCGACGATGTCGTAGGTCTGCTTGAGGATCGGTGCCGCAATCGTCCGGGCGCGTTCCGCACCTTTGTTCAGGATCGCGTCGATCTCGTCGGGCTGCTGCATCAGCCGCGCCATCTCGGTCGAGATCGGGGCCAGCTTGGCAACCGCAAGTTCCGACAGCATCGGCTTGAATTCCGAGAACGGCTTGCCGCCCACATCCCGCAGCACGGCCTCGATCGATTGATCGGCCAGAGCGGCGTAAATGTTGACGAGGTTGCGCGCTTCGGGCCGATTCTCAAGACCATCCACCTCGGACGGCAAAGCGTCCGGGTCGGTCTTGGCCTTGCGGATTTTCTGAGCGATCGCATCGGCGTCGTCGGTCAGGTTGATGCGGCTTGCATCCGACGGGTCGGATTTCGACATCTTCTTGGACCCGTCCCGCAGGCTCATCACCCGCGTCGCCGCGCCTTCGATCACCGGTTCGGTGATCGGGAAGAACTCCACGCCGTAATCATGGTTAAACTTGATCGCGATATCGCGAGTCAGCTCCAGATGCTGTTTCTGGTCCTCGCCCACTGGCACATGCGTTGCGTGATAGAGCAGGATATCCGCGGCCATCAGGGCAGGATAGGCCAAGAGTCCGAGCGAAGCGTTCTGCTGGTTCTTGCCCGCCTTGTCCTTCCACTGGGTCATGCGCTGCATCCAGCCCATCCGGGCGACGCAGTTGAAAATCCAGGCCAGCTGCGTGTGCTCGGCGACCTGGCTTTGGTTGAAGAGTATGGATTTCTCGGGATCGAGGCCCGACGCGATATAGCCGGCCGTCAATTCGCGTGTCTGGCGGCGCAGCACGTCCGGCTCGAACAAAGTCGCGGTGATCGCGTGCAGATCGACGATGCAGTAGATCGTCTCGTAGTCTTCATCCTGCTTTTCGACAAAGCGTTTGATCGCACCGAGATAATTGCCCAGTGTCAGCCCCCCGGAGGGCTGGATCCCCGAAAAGACGCGGGGTGTGAACTCGGGAGAGGTTTGGACCCCCTCGGACATGGCAAAACTCCATCTGGCAAAACTGGTTCCGGTGGCTTACCCATGACCCCAAGTGCCGTCAAGCAAGGGCCCGAGCAGTGACCCATCCGCATAATGAACCCCCGCTGAATCCGTTGCCGCCTGTGGTGATCGCGCTGTTGCTCGTCATCGTCGGGCTGGAGGTCGCGTTCAACCTGGGCGCACGCGGTCTAGTGGGTGGGCCAAACGCAGTTGGCTGGCGTCTGGGTACGTTGGAACGGTTCGCCTTTTCCGCCGAGATTTTCGCCTGGATGCGGGAGGCTGGACGCTGGCCGGCCGAGCATGTCATGCGGTTTGTGTCTTATCCTTTCGTGCATGCAAGCTTTACCCATGCGCTCTTTGCCGGGGTTATGCTGCTGGCTTTGGGAAAGATGGTTGGCGAAGCGATGGGCAGCTTTGCCGTGCTGCTGATCTTCTTTGTCTCGGCTGCCGGCGGTGCGTTGATCTATGCGCTTGTCATTGGGAGTTCGACGCCTCTGATCGGTGCCTTTCCGGCGGTCTACGGGCTGATCGGCGGGTTCACTTATCTGCTCTGGCTCAGGCTGGGTCAGCTTGGGGAAAAGCAGATCCGCGCCTTTACCCTGATCGGTTTCCTCTTGGGTATCCAGTTGATCTTCGGGCTTTTGTTCGGGGCGAATTCGGAATGGGTGGCAGACCTTGGCGGTTTTGCCATTGGCTTTACGCTGTCGACTCTTTTGGTGCCGGGTGGCTGGGGCAAGCTGGTCGATCGCCTGCGCCAGCGCAATTAACGGCGGCGTCTGAACGCGTCGCGGAACTCGCGCAGGGCAAACGCACCGATGAGCTGACCGACCACTGCGTAGCTGACCAAGCCGAGGGCGATCAGAACAAGCAGCGCGGCAAACCGCACACCCGCCATCGCAAGAAACGGCCCCAGAAGCAGCGTGGCTCCCCAGAGCACGCCCCCCATCGCAGCAGATGCCAGGCACACCCGCCAGATGCGTCGACGGAACCGGTCATCAAACCGCGCCACGTCGCCCAATCTGCGCCCGCCTAGGGCCAGCATCCCGACCATGACCCAACCCGCCAATGTGGTGGCGATTGCAGGTGCGATCCAACCGATGAGCGGGGCAAGCCCGATGGCAACCGCCGCGTTAACAACCATCGCCCAGACGGCATAGCGGAACGGCGACTTGGTGTCTTCGCGGGCAAAGAACAAAGGCTGCAAAACCTTCTGCAGAACAAAGGCTGGCAGACCCAGACCATAGATCGCAACCGCCACTGCGATGGCGGCGGAATCGTCTGCTCCCGTGGCACCGCGTTCAAACAGGACCGAGACCAGAGGCAAGGGGATGACCACAAGGGCAACCGCTGCCGGGATGGTCAACGCCAGTGACAGCTCGCCCGCCCGCGAGAACGCATGTTTTGCGCCTTTATCGTCCTGCACGGACAGGCGTCGTGACAGGTCGGGCAGCAGCACGATACCCACCGCGATCCCGACCACGCCGAGCGGCAGTTGATAGAGGCGGTCCGCCGCGTAGAGCCAGCCCACGGCCTTGTCGAAATGCGAGGCAACCTGTTGGCCGACAAGCAGATTGATCTGCATGACGCCCCCGGCAAGGGCCGCAGGAATGGCGACGATCACCAGCCGCTTCATCTCAGGTGTCCAGCTGGGCCGCGAGGGGCGCAGGCGTATCCCGGCGCGGTCGGTGGCGACCCAGACCAACGCAAGCTGGGCGACACCCGCGACGGGCACGGTCCAGACCAACCAGCGGATCACTTCTCCGCCGGTGTAGGCCGCCCAGGCCATTGAAATACAGACGAAAATGTTGAGGAACACAGGCGCTGCCGCAGCGGCGGCAAAGCGGCCTGTAGCGTTCAGCACACCCGAAAAGAGTGCCGTCAACGACATCAGCAGGATGTAGGGAAACACGATGCGGCCATAGTCGACCGTCAGGCCGAACCGCACGTCGCCAGCAAAGCCGCCGGCGGTGAGCCAGACGAGACCCGGCATGAAGATCATGGCCACAGCACTTAGGATCAGGAGCACGAAGGCCAGGCCCGAAAGTGCCTGAGTTGCGAACTCGACGGGGGAGTCGTCTGTCTGTAACCGCTTGGAAAACATGGGAACAAACGACGCGTTGAAGGCGCCTTCGGCAAAGAAGCGGCGGAACATGTTGGGCAGGCGGAACGCGGCGACGAAGGCGTCCATGACCGGGCCGGGGCCGATGAAGGCGAGGATCATCACCTCGCGCAGAATGCCGAGAAACCGGCTCATCAAGGTCCAGAAGCCCACGGTGAGAACACCGGAAATGAGGCGGATCGGTTTCATGCGGACTCCTTGCGCGTGAAGAGCGGGTTAGAGCAGAATTGGTCCGGCGAAAAGTGTCTCTTGTACGGTTCAAGTGGGTGAACCGTACGGTTCATAGCCGGAATGGGCCTGTTTTCAGCGGTTTCGCTCCGGATTTGGCATCGGTCGACGACAACCGTACAGATACTCTGTCCGAACCGTACGGATCGACCGTACAGGTTGTGGATTTCGGTTGATGAGACGCCCAGCGCGCTCTGGGCTTACCTTTTGTCAACACTTCCCCGGCACGCTGGTCCGAACCGTCAAGACTGGGATTCGGGTATGTATGTTTTCAACCTCGCGCCGATCGAGGACATCAACACCGAATGGCTGCGCAGCCATTTGCGGCAGGTGTTGGACGATGTGAACCACGGCGCGCGCTATGCAGTGCTGCGCCGCGGGCGGCCGGTTGCTGGGCTCGTCCCGATCACCGAAGCGCGGGCCTTGTTCGAGGCGACGCGCGCCGACAGGCGATACCGCGACATCCAGCAGGATCTGAAACGGCGCGACGAAGACCGCCTGCGCGACACGGTGGCCGAGATGGGGCGAGCCGAACAGCGGCTTTATCCGGAGGGGGCATGACCGCAGCCCGACACCTGATCCCGCACCTCATGTGCGCAGCGCTGGGCGTTGTGCTGACCCGTATGGCAGGTCAGCTATGGGCGTGGTGCGGGCTGACCTCAGGCGACCTCGGCGAAAGGCGTGTCGATGACGCCGACGACGGGCATCAGAAGTTCAGTGCTGCCGTTTTCCGCTGCCGCAAGCGCTGCGTCGGAAAGTATGCGGGCATCAGCAAGGCTCTGCGCGCTGCCGTCAAAGGCATCCATTACGTCATTCGCAGCGGTGAGGTTGCTCTGCCCCTGAATGACCGCAAAGTAGAGCCCGAGATCTGTCTTGGCCTCGATATAGGCGACATCGGCGGGCGATCCGCTGTCGGCGCGTGCGCCCGCCAGAAGATCGAGAATGAAGCTGCTGGCGGTCACGGTGCCCGCGCCCAGCTGGCCGGTCCAGAAATCGAAGCCAGCCTGATCCGGGTTGCGGCCAAGGACGTTGTTGTAGACGGCTGTCACGAAGTCTGCATCGCTGACCCCGGAATAGAGCGCCACCGTTTCCGGCTGGGTGAAGAAGAGGTCCGCAATCTCTTCGAAGGAAAAGCCGTTTATCTCAAACGCCGTTGCCCAGAACGACAGGCCCAGCGCATCCGCGGCCCGATTGAAATAGGCGATGTAAAGTTCTGTCAGCGTGGTCAGGTCAGCGGCAGAGATCACCCCGATCCCGTCATGTTTGTCGAGTTCGAACTGAACGCCGCCCGAGGTCTCGATGGTTTCGACGCGGAACAGCGTCGTACTGTCGGCAGGCGTGGTGCGGTCAGATACGGTTGTGACCGTACCGTTGAACGTCATCGTGATGTCGCTCTGCGCAACCGTGTCGAAGTGGACGAGATCGTCGCCCTCACCGCCGTCGATGCTGTCATCGCCGGACATGTCCGAGAGAAAGAGATCATCGCCTTCGAACAGGCGGACGAGCTGATCCCCGTTGCCATCGGCGACCACATCGTTGAGGCCCGTGGCAAAGAGGATCGTCAGGTCGGGGGTGGTGGCAAAATCAACGGTTTCCACGTTACCGAAACCGTCATTCGAAACCACCCCAGTGCTGAAATCGAATTCGAGGCCGGAGGTAACGTCGCTGAACAGGAAATCCATAATGGGAAGCCCTGCGCCGGGATCGACATTGTAGACATCCGCACCGCGCCCGCCGATGAGGGCGGCCACCTGTCCTTCGGTCAGGCGGATGCTGTAGGTGTCGGCACCACCTGTGCCCTCAAGTCCGAAATACTGGCCGAGCGCCGCGGTGACGTTCTGCAGTGTGTCGGTAAAGCCGACATTTTGCACGGTGCCGGTGTTCGTCACACCGTCGATGTCGAAGGTGACCGGTGTGTCGAACTGATCGTAGTCGAGGAAAAAGCCAGGGCCGTTGCTGCCTTCGGATACATCGAAGATGATGGTGTCGTCACCGGGGCTGCCAACGATCCTGTCTCCGTCGGCACTGCTGGTTCCGCTGTTGATCACATCGTTGCCAGACCCACCCTCGATGTCATCGTCAAACGGTGATCCGGTCAGGATGATCGGGCGGGTGATAAACGGCAGAAACCCGGCCCAGGCGAATTCCTGATTGAAGACGCCAAGCGCCGCGCTGGCATCGACATTGATCTGCGCGGAGCTGTTGAACAGCGCGGCTATGGCGGTGAAATCGGATTGCGTGGCAATGTCGTCCAACGCGTCTTGAAACGCTTGTGCCGACCAGTTGATGCCGGTGATCCGTGCCTGTTCGATATCGAGACCGTTGAACTCCATCGAGGTGATGACACCGGATTGAAAATTACCCTGTGCATCGGCGGTGAACCCAAGCCCGCGAAGCACCACATGCACATTGGCCGGAGTGTAGAGGGTATGGGTCAATACTGCCGATGTCGGCGATACCGAGGTGAGCGCGACGGACAATGCGCCGTTGTTGTCAAAAAACGATTGTTCGAGAAAAAGCGAATTATTGCCGGTATAGTCAAACTGCATTTACTGGTCCTGAAAGTTTCGGTCGTGAAAAGGGTTTTTGCTTACTGCTCTTTGGCACGGGCGGCACCTTCGGAAATCGCGGTGCGCAGTTTGGCTTCTAGAGATTTCTGTTTGTTCTCGGAATGGAATTTCAGTCCGAACATGTCTTTGACATAGAAGGTGTCCACGACCTGTTCGCCATAGGTCGCGATCACCGCCGAGGCGATGTAGACGTTGGCATTGGCGAGAGTGCGGGTCAGGTCGAAGAGCAGGCCAGGACGGTCGCGGGTATCGACCTCGATGATGGTGTAGATCTCGGATCCGTCATTGTCGAAAGTGATCGAGGTAGGCACCTTGAAGGCGCGTTCACGCTTTTTGATCTTGTCGCGCGGTTTGATTGCATCGCGCGGGACGATATCGCCGCGCAGGGTTTTTGCGATCATTTCGCGCAGGCGAGGGATGCGCACGTCTTCGTAGGGCGAGCCGTCGGCATCCTGAATCCAGAAAGCGGCGGTGGCAAAACCGTCCTTCGAGGTAAAGGTGCGCGCGTCAACCACGTTGGCTCCGACCAGCGCCAGCGCCCCGGCGAGGCGCGAAAAGATGCCGGGGTGATCGGATAGGGCAAAGCAGGCGCGGGTTGCGTCGCGGTCTTCGTCGGGGTGGATATCGATGCGGATCTCGTTGTCGCCGATATCGCGCAGAAGCTCGGCAAAGATCTTGTGCGCGGTGACGTGCAGGCCCTGCCAGTAAGGCGGGTAATGGCGCCCGGTTTCGATGCGCAGATCTTTGGCATCCCAACCTTCGAGCGCTTCGCGCAGGGCTTTCTTGGCCTCGGCGCCGCGGTTTTCGCGATTGAGTGCCTCCATTCCGTCTTCGAGCGCGCGGCGGGTCTGGCGGTAGAGCGCGCGGATGAGCACTGCTTTCCAGTTGTTCCAGGTGCCCGGTCCAACGCCGCGGATGTCACAGACGGTGAGCACGCAGAGCAAGTCGAGCCTTTCGCGGGTCTGAACCGCTTTGGCGAAATCGCGCACGGTGCGCGGGTCGGCGATGTCGCGTTTCTGCGCCATGTCGGACATCAGCAGGTGATAGCGCACCAGCCATTCGACAGTGGCGCATTCCTGTTTGTTCAGGCCTAGGCGCGGCGCCACTTTGCGGGCGATCTTGGCGCCGAGGACCGAATGATCCTCGTCCTGACCCTTACCGATATCGTGCAGCAGGAGGGCGATGTAGAGCACCTTGCGGTTGACGCCCTCTTTGAGGATCGAGCTGGCGACGGGCAGGTCTTCCTCGAGATGGCCGTTTTCAATCTCGCTCAGGTGCCAGATGCATTGGATCGTGTGTTCGTCCACCGTGTAGTGGTGGTACATGTTGAACTGCATCATCGCCACGATCGGTTCGAACTCGGGGATGAAGGCGGAGAGCACACCCAGTTCGTTCATGCGGCGCAGCGCGCGTTCGGGATTGCCGTGCTTCAACAGCAGGTCGAGAAAAATGCGCTGCGCCTCCTTGTCGTTGCGCATGTCGCGGTCGATGAGATGCAGGTTGGCGCTGATCAGGCGCATCGCGTCGGCGTGGATCAGAAGGCCGGTGCGGAGGGCTTCTTCGAAGACCCGCAACAGGTTCATCTTGTCGGCCAGGAACGCGGCGTCGTCCGTAATGGCGAGACGATTGTTCACCACCTCATAGCCGTCTTTCATTTTGGGCGCGCGCTTGAGAAGGCGCATGAGCAGCGGTGGCTCTTTCTGCTGCGAGGCTTCGAGCGACGTAAGGAAGATGCGGGTCAGGTCGCCGACGGCTGTGGCGTGGCGGAAGAACTCCTGCATGAAGATCTCAACCCCGCGGCGGCCGCCTTTGTCGGCGTAGCCCATGCGCTCGGCCACCTCGACCTGCATGTCAAAGGTGAGCTGTTCGGTGGCGCGACCCGAGGCGAGGTGCAAATGGCAGCGCACGGCCCAGAGAAAATTTTCGGCTTTGACAAAGGTTGAGAACTCTTCGGGGCGAAAGACGCCGGCGCGGACGAGTTTGCCCAGATCGTCCGTATGATGAATGTATTTCGCAATCCAGAACAGCGATTGCAGATCGCGCAGACCGCCTTTGCCCTCTTTCACATTGGGCTCGACCATATAGCGCTGACCCTGCTTCACGTGTCGGGCGTCGCGCTCGGCAAGCTTGGCTTCGATGAATTCACCCTCGGTGCCCTTGAAAAGCGTGTTCCAGAGCTTTGTGTCGAGGTCTTCGGCCAACGGTTCGAAACCTACAAGATACCTGTGTTCGAGCATGGCCGTTCGAATGGTGAAATCGTCGGCACCAAGGCGCAGGCAGTCTTTCACCGTGCGCGAGGAATGGCCGACTTTCAGCTTCAGATCCCAGAGGATGTAGAGCATGGATTCGATCACGCTCTCGGCCCATGCGGTGATCTTGTACGGCGTCAGAAACAGCAGATCGACATCCGAGAACGGAGCCATCTCCCCCCGCCCGTAGCCGCCTACGGCGAGAACGCATATGCGTTCGCCTTCGGTCGGGTTCGGGTTGCGGTGGATGCGTTCGGTGACCGCCTCGAAAGTGAGGGAGATCATCTGGTCGGTGAGCCAGGTATAGCCGGTGGTGACAGGCAGCGCGTTGCGGGGCTGGGCGTCCAGACGCGCTGCAATGGCCGCGCGCCCGGCTTTCTGTGCGTCCTTGAGCACCGAAACCACCGCGCCGCGAACCTCGCGGTCGTCAAAGCTGTCGCCAATTGCCGCCCACATCGCATCGCGCAGGGCTGGCACATCGAGGATGTCGGAGAATTCGTCAGAGGCCGTTGTGGCCTCCGACGGATTGGTCAAGCTCAGGGATTTAGAAGCCTGCGCTGCCGAAGCCGGATGGGGCTGGGTCAAGGATAGTCACCTGGTTATTGCGCACGGTCGCCACGGCGAGCCCGCGCTCATTGGTTCCGTCCGGGCGCAACCGGAAGACGCCATTGGCGCCTTGGAAGCCCGAGCTTTGAGTCAGGGCCCGCGCAGTGAGCGCATCGGAGCGGCCCTGACGGACAAGCGCACCGATTGCGGCGATGCCGTCAAATGCAAGGCCGGAAAGCGGGTGCGGATCAGCGCCATACTGTGCGCGGTAGCGGCTGTCGAAGGCGTTTTTCGCCGCCGTGTCGGGCAGAGTGAACAAGCCGCCCTGTGCGCCGGGCATCGACAGCAGTTGGGCAGGAACGTCCCATCGTGCGAGGCCGAGATACTGGGTTGTCGACGGGTTGACCCCCGCTTCGGGAAGGAGTTGCAGAAGCAACGGCAAGGCGCCTGCGGCGTTCGAGGTCAGGAAAACCGAATCCGCGCCCGTCGAGCCGATTGTGGAGCGGATGCGCGGTACGGCGGCGGCGACGCCTTCCTGCGAGAAGGGGAAGGATTCAACTGCTGCGACGCGCACGCCATTCTGCACGGCGGCGGATTGGATCGCGGCTTTGCCGAATTCGCCTTCGACGTTCTGCGGGTGAACGATGACCACCGAGCTGCGTCCCTGACGGGTTGCGTAGCCCAAGAGGCGATCAGCGGTGTTGCGGAATGTCGGGCCAAGAACGAACACGTTGCCGCCTGCGATGGACGGGTTGTTCGAAAAGCTGAGAACGTTGACGCCATTGTCGGCCACGGCAACGCCTGCAGCATTCGCGGCTTCGCCAAAGAGCGGTCCGAGGATGATCTGCGCGCCTTCGGCCACGGCCGTTTCGGCCTGAAGCCCGGCACGCTGGGCATCACCGGCGGTGTCGTAGACACGCAGGTCAATCTGTACGCCGTCCAATGAAGCCACGGCGAGGCGGGCGGCGTTCTCAAGGCTGGCTGCGACGGCTCCGGCGCCTGGGTCGCTGCGCGGAATCAGTAATGCCACGGGGACAGGGACATTGGTGTTGACGCTTGGTCCAGAGCCCACCCCGGGCGCGGACATCATCGCTGGGTCACAGGCGGCCAGACCGACAAATGCCGAAATCGCCGCGATCTTGCGCAACAACTTGCGGGGGGTAGACAAAACAGCCAACATAAAACGCACTCCCTTAACGCGCGGAACCGGTTTCGGCGCGCGGTATTAAACAGGGGTGATAATAGACAACGACAAAGGCGGGTCTAGACATGAATTGGCAGACACGCGAGATCGCGCCGGGGCTGTACCTTGTGGCAACCCCGCTTGGGAACGCGCGCGATATCACGCTGCGCGCGCTGGACCTGTTGGCGGGGGCGGATGTTCTGGCGGCCGAGGACACACGGTCGCTGAGGCGGTTGATGGAGATCCATGGCGTGGCCTTGGGGGATCGGCCCCTGGTGGCCTATCACGACCACAATGGTGACCGAGTGCGGCCTAGGCTGATGGCGGCGTTGGAGGCCGGGCAATCGGTGGTTTATGCGTCGGAGGCGGGTACGCCGCTGATTTCCGATCCGGGGTTTGACCTGATGCGCGAAGCCTTGCAGGCAGGGCTGCCTTGCACCACGGCGCCTGGGCCGACGGCGGTGGTGGCGGCGCTGACCCTGTCGGGCTTGCCATCGGATCGGTTTCTGTTCGCAGGCTTCCTGCCCAACAGTTCGGGCAAGCGGAAATCAGCCTTGGGGGAGTTCGTCGCTGTGCCGGCAACGTTGATTTTCTACGAATCCCCGAAGCGGCTGGGTGCGATGCTGCGCGACGCGGCAGAGGTGCTGGGGCCGGAGCGCGAGGCGGTGGTGTGCCGGGAATTAACCAAGAAATTCGAAGAGCGTTGTGCGGGGACGCTGGCGGAATTATCCCAGAAATACACGGATGAGACCCCGAAAGGCGAAATCGTCGTGCTGATCGACCGTGGGGCCGGGGTAGTCGCGGACCAGGCGACTTTGGACGACGCGCTGGTGGAGGCGCTGACCCGACTGTCGGTCAAGGACGCGGCCAGCGAAGTCGCAAAGACATTCGGCGTGCCTCGGCGCGAGGCTTATCAAAGGGCGATGGCGTTACGGAAACGTTAGATGTCCGGGTGGTAGTCTGAAGGGGAAAGGGGATTTTGATGCCATTCGATTTTCAGACTGACCGCTATGCGGGGACGGGCGATACGGGTTCTGTGCATCGGACCAATTACCACGCCGGTGTCAGCGCGGAACAGGCGGTGGCGCGGCATTATCAGGATCGCGGGGCGGTGCTGCGGGAAACGCGTTGGCGCGGGCGGTCTGGTGAGATTGATCTGATCCTGTCTGAAGGCGACAGGGTGGTTTTCGTCGAAGTGAAGAAAAGCCGCACGCATGCTCAGGCGGTGCAACGCGTGACCGCCCGGCAGCTTGGACGGATCATGCGCAGTGCCGAGGATTATCTGGACCGGTGTCCGGCCGGGGCATTGACGGATGCGCGGCTGGATGTGGCGCTTGTCGATGCCGAAGGCCGGATCGATATCCTGCCCAATGCCAGCATGGGGTTCTGACGCGCCGACCTTGCGCGCCCTTCAGGCTTGCGCCATTAAACGGGCAGAGTTTGCAGGGGGCAGCACATGAAAATCGCGTTCCAGATGGATCCGATCCAATCGGTCAACATCAATGCCGACAGCTCGTTCCGGCTGGCGGAAGAGGCGCAGGCGCGGGGGCATGAGCTGTTCTTCTACAGCCCCGACATGCTGGCCTATGACGAGGGGCGCATTCTGGCGACCGGACATTGGTTCACCGTGCAGCGGGTGCAGGGGGATCATGCGCAGCTTGGTCCGGTGGAGCAGATCGATCTTGCGGACGTGGATGTGGTCTGGCTGCGGCAGGACCCGCCGTTCGACATGCATTACATCACCTCGACGCATCTGCTGGACCGCCTGAAGGGAAAGACGCTGGTGGTCAATGATCCGTTCTGGGTGCGCAATTACCCGGAAAAGCTTCTGGTGCTGGATTTCCCGGACCTGACACCGCCGACGATGATTGCGCGGGATCTGGCGTCGATCAAAGCGTTCAAGGCGCGGCATGGGGATGTGATTCTGAAGCCGCTCTACGGCAATGGCGGGGCCGGGGTGTTCCGGCTGGATGCCAATGACCGCAACCTGACCTCGCTGCACGAGCTTTTCACCGGGTTTTCGCGCGAGCCGCTGATCGTACAGAAATTCCTGCCGGATGTGTCGGCGGGCGACAAGCGGGTGATCCTGGTCGACGGCGAAGCGGTGGGTGCCATCAACCGGGTGCCGGCAGAGGGCGAGACGCGGTCGAACATGCATGTGGGCGGGCGGCCCGAGAAGATCGGGCTGACAGAGCGGGATCTGGAGATCTGCGCGCGGATCGGGCCGTTGCTCAAGGAAAAGGGTCAGGTGTTTGTCGGGATCGACGTGATCGGGACGCATCTGACCGAGATCAACGTGACCTCGCCCACCGGCATTCAGGAGCTGGAGCGGTTCGACGGGATCAATGTGGCCGAGAAAATCTGGCAGGCGATCGAAGCGAAGCTGTAAGGCGCGTCAGGCCGTGCTTTGGGGCAGGCGGTAGCTGAGCGCTTCGGCCACGTGATCGCGGGTGAGGCTGTCGGCAGCGTCAAGATCGGCGATGCTGCGCGCGACGCGCAGGACACGGTGATAGCCGCGCGCTGAAAGGCCGAAGCGGTCAGCGGCGCTGGTCAGAAGAGTGCGGCTTTCTGGATCAAGCTCTGTCACCTCTTCCAACAGGTCTCCCTGCAAATCGGCGTTCTGGCGCAGATCGGGGCGATTACTGAAGCGGTTGGCCTGACGGGTGCGTGCTGCCGCGATGCGGGATGCAAGCTCTTCGCTGGTGGCGCCGGAGCTGGGCAGGTCGAGATCGCGGAAGGCGACGGGAGGCACGTCTACACGCAGGTCAAAGCGGTCCATCAATGGGCCTGAGATGCGGCCCATATAGTCTTCGCCGCAGTTGGGCGCGCGGGAGCAGGCGCGGGATGGGTCGCTGAGATACCCGCATTTGCAGGGGTTCGCGGCGGCCACCAGCAGAAACCGGCAGGGATACTTGATGTGCGCATTGGCGCGGGCGACCATTACCTCGCCTGTCTCGATCGGCTGGCGCAGGGTTTCCAGAACGGCGCGGGGGAATTCGGGAAATTCGTCCATGAACAGCACACCGTTATGGGCGAGGCTGATCTCGCCCGGTTTGGCGGTGCGCCCGCCGCCAACGATGGCGGCCATAGAGGCGGTGTGGTGCGGTTCGCGAAAAGGTCTGTCGCGGGAAATGCCGCCCGCTTCGATCAGGCCGGAGAGGGAATGCACCATCGACGTTTCCAGCGCCTCAGCCGGGGTCAGCGGGGGCAGGATGCCGGGTAGCCGAGCGGCCAGCATGGATTTGCCGGACCCCGGCGTGCCGACCATCAAAACGTGATGCCGCCCGGCAGCCGCGATTTCGAGCGCCCGCTTGGCACGTTCCTGCCCTTTGACATCCCGCATGTCGCGGTTGTCGCGGGCGTGGCTGACCTCGCCGGGATTGCAGGGGGTGAGCGGTGTGCGCCCCGTGACGTGCTGGATCACGTCCATCAGACCCTTCGCCCCAATCACCTGACAGCCCCCGACCCATGCGGCCTCGGCCCCGGAGGCGGCGGGACAGATCAGGGCGCGGTTTTCTTCGGCTGCGGCCATCGCGGCGGGAAGTGCGCCGATCACCGGGATCAGCGCGCCGTCGAGTGACAATTCGCCCAGAGCCACCGCATCGGCCACCGCGTCTTTGGGTAGGATGTCCAGCTCGGCCAGCAGAGCCAAGGCGATGGGCAGATCGAAATGCGACCCTTCCTTGGGTAAATCAGCGGGGGACAGGTTCACCGTGATCCGCTTGGACGGCAGCGCGATGTGCAGGGTCGAGAGCGCGCCGCGCACGCGGTCGCGGGATTCCGAAACCGCCTTGTCCGGAAGGCCCACCAGCGAAAACGCAGGCAGGCCGGGCGTCACGGCGCATTGCACCTCGACCATGCGGGCATCAACGCCTTCGAAGGCGACGGTGTAGGCATGCGCAACCATGTGATCCGGTCCTCGTGTACTTTCGAGGGTGCGGCCATCATGGTTGCGAAATGGTTAACGCAGCTGCTCAGGCCGGGCCGGGCCAAGGCTTCGTGTCAAAGGATTTGGCGTACCAAGGCAGCGTTTCACCGGTTTTCTGCGCAATCGCGCGCCATTCGCGGAATTTTTCGTCTGCGAGATGCAGATCCACATAAGCCTGCGATGCCTCCGAGAGCGCCACATCATAGCCCGCGAAGCGGGCAGCGACGGGTGCGAAGGCGATATCGGCGATGGAATAGTCGCCGAGCAGCCACGGGCCGCGATCGGCATGTCGCTCGCGGGCATAGGCCCAGAGGGTCTCGATGCGGGCAATGTCGGTCTTTGTTGCATCGGACAAGGGGACATTCACATAGGCTGTGCGCAAGTTCATCGGGCATTCGTTGCGCAAGGCGCCGAAACCCGAATGCATTTCGGCCGCGAGTGACCGCCCCAGGGCGCGGGCAGCGGGATCGGTCGGCCAGAGGCCGCCCTCGGGGTGGCGGTCATTCAGTTCCTCGGCCATGGCGAGGGAATCCCAGACCACTGCGCCTTCGGGGGTGCGCATCGCGGGAACGGTGCGGGCGGGTGCTACGTCGGGCAATTGTTCTGCCACGGTTCCTTTGGTGAAATCGACCAAGCGAATTGCCGGATCAAGGCCGAGATGCCGGAACAACAGCCACCCGCGCAGCGACCAACTGGAATAGGCGTAATCGCCGATGAAAAGCTCGTAAGTCATGCAGGAGTCACTCCGATTGCACGTTTCTCACGCATGTCTAGCGTAGCGCGCCGCGCATTCCCAATTTCGAATTGTGCGTGAGGCCATCACCGGAACGAATAAGAGACATCGGCGTTGGCCTGATGTTGAAACTTTTTTTCATGAATCTTTGATCCACGGGCAGGGGGGCCTCGTAGACAGAATAAGACTTAAGACAAGGGGGGCACCAATGGCACTGGACTCGTTTAACGACCAAACCCTGTCGCGCCGGGCGATGAAGGCTGAATTGCTGGATGCGGAGACGGAACTAAAGCTGGCCTATGCATGGCGCGATCAGCGCGATGAAGTGGCGCTGCACCGTCTGATTACCGCGTATATGCGGCTGGCGATTTCGATGGCCTCCAAGTTCAGACGCTATGGCGCGCCGATGAATGATCTCATTCAAGAGGCCGGGCTTGGGTTGATGAAGGCCGCCGACAAGTTCGATCCAGATCGCGGTGTGCGTTTCTCGACCTACGCGGTGTGGTGGATCAAAGCGTCGATCCAGGACTACGTGATGCGCAATTGGTCCATCGTGCGGACCGGCTCCACCTCTTCGCAGAAATCGCTGTTCTTCAACATGCGCCGGGTTCAGGCGCGGCTGGAGCGCGAAGCGGCGGCTGAAGGCAAGGTGCTTGAAGGGCATGAGATGCGCCGGATGATCTCCGAGGAAATCGGTGTGCCACTGCATGATGTGGAGATGATGGAAGGCCGATTGTCCGGGTCCGATTATTCGCTGAACGCGACGCAATCGACTGAGGACGAGGGCCGCGAATGGATCGACGCGCTGGAAGATGAAAGCGCGCAGGCGGAAGAGCGGGTCGAAGAGAACCTAGACCTGGCTCAGTTGCGCCAGTGGCTGATGATGGCGATGAACCAGTTGAACGAGCGTGAACGGTTCATCGTGCGAGAGCGCAAGTTGCGGGAGGACGCGCGGACGCTGGAGAGTCTGGGCAATGAGCTTGGCCTGTCCAAAGAGCGTGTGCGCCAGCTCGAGGCGGCGGCGTTTGCAAAGATCCGGAAGTCGCTTGAAGCTCAAAGCCCCGAGGTGCATCACTTCCTTTCATGAAGAATGCTCTGATTTCCCTGATGTTCGCCCCCACGGCCTTGGTCGCTGGGGGCGTTTTTTTTGATGGTGCGGACGTGGTGTTCCTAGGGGAGTTGCATGACAACCCGGCACATCATCTGCGGCAGGCGGAGTATGTGGCCGAGTTGGCGCCGACCGCGTTGGTGTTCGAGATGCTGACTCAGGCGCAAGCGGATTTGGTGACGCCTGAATTGGTGGCGGATGAGGCCGCGTTGGAGGCCGCGCTGGGCTGGGGCGAGAGCGGTTGGCCCGATTTCTCGATGTACTATCCGATCTTTGCGGCAGCACCGGAGGCTGCGTATTTCGGTGCGGCGGTGCCCCGCGATGTGGCGCGGCAGGCGATGGAGACCGGAATGGCGGCGGCGTTTCGCGGTGATGCGGAGGTCTATGGGCTGACGGAGGTCCTGCCGGAGGACCAGCAGGCAGAGCGCGAGGCATTGCAACTGGCGGCGCATTGTGACGCGATGCCGGAAGACATGCTTCCGGTGATGGTGGACATTCAACGGCTGCGGGATGCGGAACTGGCTTACTCGGCGGTGCAGGCGTTCGAAGCGCATGGCGGGCCGGTGGTGGTGATTACCGGCAACGGACATGCGCGCAAGGATTGGGGCGCGCCGGTGTCTCTCATGGCGGCAGCGCCTGCGTTGCGGATTGCCGCTTTGGGACAGGGTGAGGACGACGTGCCGCCCGAGGGGCTGTTCGACGTGGTGGAAACCGCGCCGCAGGTGGATCGCGGGGATCCTTGCGCCGCGTTCCGCTGATTGAGTTTTGCCCGACGGCCCCGTAACAAGGTGCGGGACCCTGACAGGACTGTGCCTTATGTTGAGCGGCAAACGTATCCTTCTGATCATCGGCGGCGGGATCGCGGCGTATAAATGCCTCGACCTGATCCGCCGATTGCGCGAACGCGGTGCGGCGGTGACGCCGGTCATGACGCGGGCGGCGACGGAGTTTGTCACGCCTTTGTCGGTTTCTGCGCTGGCGGGGGAGAAGGTCTATACCGATCTCTTCGACCTGACGGATGAGGCCGAGATGGGGCATATCCAGCTGTCCCGCGTGGCCGATCTGGTGCTGGTGGCCCCGGCGACGGCGGATCTGATGGCGAGGATGGCGCAGGGGATGGCCAGCGATCTGGCGACGACGCTGCTTTTGGCGACCGACACGCCGGTGATGATCGCACCCGCGATGAATGTGCGGATGTGGGAGCATCCGGCGACGCAGCGAAATCTGTCAGTCTTGAAGGGCGACGGCGTTTCGGTGGTTGGGCCGAATGACGGCGACATGGCGTGCGGCGAGTATGGGCCGGGGCGCATGGCGGAGCCTTTGGAGATCGTCGATGCCGTGGTGGGCGCGCTGGCGGATGGGCCGTTGCGGGGCAAGCGAATTGTTGTGACATCCGGGCCGACGCATGAACCGATTGATCCGGTCCGGTATATCGCGAACCGATCCTCGGGGGCGCAAGGCACGGCGATTGCGGCGGCGCTGCGGGCCTTGGGGGCGGAGGTGGTGTTCGTCACAGGCCCTGCGGATGTTGCGCCGCCGGATGGTGTCGAGGTTGTGCCTGTGGAAACCGCGCGGGAGATGCGGGCTGCGGTGCTGGCGGCCTTGCCCGCCGATGCGGCGGTGTTTGCCGCGGCGGTCGCGGATTGGCGCGTGGTTGGCGCGTCGGACAGCAAGATCAAGAAAGTTGCAGGGGCGCTGCCGACACTGACGTTCGAGGAAAACCCGGACATTCTGGCCGAGGTGTCGCAGATGGCGGAGGACCGTCCCGGACTGGTGGTGGGCTTTGCCGCCGAGACCAATGATGTGATCGAAAACGCCACTGCAAAGCGCGCGCGCAAGGGCTGTGACTGGATCGTGGCGAATGACGTGTCACCTGCAACGGGGATCATGGGCGGTAGTGAAAACGCGGTGACGCTGATCTCAGACACCGGGGCCGAGGCCTGGCCACGCATGGGTAAGGATGCGGTGGCGCGACAATTGGCAGCGCGGATTGCCGACGCGCTGGTCTGACGGCGCGGTTGGGCCATTTTGCATATTTGGAAAAAGAAGAAGGGCAAGGCGTGGTCGCGATCAGGCTGACTTGGGATGACGGAGCGGACAGGTCCTTGGGGCTGCCGGTCTATGCCAGTGCCGGGGCGGCCGGGGCGGATTTGCGGGCGAATTTCCCTGATCGCGGGTCTGTTGTGCTGAAACCGGGCGCGCGGGCGCTGGTGCCAACGGGTTTGCGCATGGCGATCCCGGAGGGGTTTGAGGTGCAGATCAGGCCGCGTTCAGGGTTGGCACTGAAGCACGGGATCACGTTGCCGAATACGCCGGGGACTATCGACAGTGATTATCGCGGGCCTTTGGGGGTGATCGTGATGAATGCCGGGCAGGATGCGTTCGAGATTTCGCATGGCGACCGAATTGCGCAAATGATCGTGGCCCCTGTTTTGCTCGCGGAATTCGAATTGGTGGAGACCCTCGACGACACGGCGCGCGGTGCAGGTGGCTTTGGATCGACCGGAGTGTCGGAATGATTGTTGTCTTTACTATGGCTGCCGCCCTTTGGGGGCTGGGTGCGTTGATGAAGATGCCGCGTAAGGCGCGGCTCTATATGATCGGGCTGCTTTATGTCGGGGTGCTGTTCATCCAAATCGCGTTGCCGGAGGGCCATCCGCTGCGCATGGCGACGGGCGAGAGTGCGGCGCTGTGGATCCTGCTGGGCGTCTTTGCGGCGGTTGCGGTGCTTTATGGCAAGGTCGTCAAGAGTTTGAAGGACCGCGCAGTGGCCAAGGAAAAGGGTGACGCGGCGCCGGTGCAGCGCTCGACCAGTTTCTCGGCATCGGAACTGGAGCGCTATGCGCGCCATATTGTGCTGCGTGAGATCGGTGGCCCGGGCCAGAAGGCGCTGCGGGATGCCAAGGTTCTGGTGATCGGTGCCGGTGGGTTGGGCGCGCCCGCGCTGCAATACTTGGCGGCGGCGGGTGTCGGCACTATCGGGGTGATCGACGACGACGTGGTTGAGAATGCCAATCTGCAACGGCAGGTCATTCACCGGGATGCGGATATCGGCATGCCCAAGGTGTTTTCCGCTCAGGCCGCAATGGTGGCGCAGAACCCGCATGTCGAGGTGCGCCCCTATCACCGTCGTATGACGGATGACGTGGCTGAAACGCTGGTGGCGGAATATGATTTGGTGCTGGACGGCACCGACAATTTCGACACGCGCTATCTGGCGAACCGCGCGGCGGTTGCCTTGGGCAAGCCATTGATTTCTGGAGCGTTGTCGCAATGGGAGGGGCAGATCTCGGTCTTTGACCCGGCCTCTGGCACGCCGTGCTACCAGTGTGTTTTTCCCGAAGCGCCCGCGCCGGGGCTGGCCCCGTCCTGTGCTGAGGCCGGGGTGATCGGGCCTTTGCCCGGCGTGATCGGGTCGATAATGGCGGTTGAGGCGATCAAGCTGATCACGGGGGCGGGGCAGGCTTTGAAGGGTGAGATGCTGATCTACGACGCACTTTGGGGCGAGACCCGGAAAATCGGGCTGAAACCGCGCGACGACTGCCTGATCTGCGGTACGGCGTCTGTGGAAACGGCTGCGGCGCGCTGAACGCCGCTTTCCCTGTGCGTGGCCCATTGTTGTTGGCGTCGGGCGGCCCTAGGTTTTGGGAAACCGAATAGGAGCCTTCAATGACCAACCCGTTGCTAGAGACCTGGGACACAGAGTTCGGCCTGCCGCCGTTTGAGCAGATCGAGGACGCACATTTCGCGCCCGCTATCGAGGCCGCGATGGCAGATGGTCTGGCAGAGGTCGAAGCGGTGGCGAACAATCCCGAGCCGCCGACATTCGTGAACACCATCGAAGGTCTGATGCAGACAGGCGCGGCGTTGGATCGGGTGCTGGGCGTGTTCTACAATCTGGCCGGGGCCGACAGCACCGACATGCGTGAAGAGATCATGCGGGAGTTTTCGCCCAAGCTCGCGGCGCATTCGGCTGCGATCTATGGCAATCAGGCGCTGTTTGCGCGGATTGAACAGGTGTGGCTGGCGCGGGATGCGCTGGATCTCACGCCAGAGCAGGCGCGGGTGCTGATGCTGACGCATCGCGGCTTCGTTCGCGCGGGTGCGGCGCTGACTGGGGATGAGGCGGCACGCATGAAAGAGATCAAGGGGCGGCTGGCGACCTTGGGCACGCAGTTCGGGCAGAACCTTCTGGCGGATGAGCGGGATTGGCAGCGGGCCTTGTCCGAGGACGAGTTGGAGGGATTGCCTGCGTTTGTGGTGAACGCGGTGCGTGCGGCAGGCAAGGAGCGGGGGGCGGATGGCCCGGTTCTGACACTGTCACGGTCGGTGATCGTGCCGTTCCTTCAGTTCTGTCCGAACCGGTCGTTGCGGGAAGAGGCATGGCGCGCTTGGGTGGCGCGCGGCGAGAATGGCGGAAAGACGGACAATCGAGGGGTTGCAGCCGAGATTTTGCAGTTGCGGGCCGAGCGGGCGAAGTTGCTCGGGTATGACGATTTTGCGTCCTACAAGCTTGAGACCGAGATGGCGAAAACGCCTGAGGCTGTTCGCGGTTTGTTAATGGATGTGTGGGAGCCTGCGAAGGCGCGGGCTTTGGCGGATGCTGCGCTGCTGGAAGACAGGATGGCAGCCGATGGTGTGAACGGCCCTCTGCAAGCGTGGGATTGGCGGTACTATTCCGAGGCGCGGCGGCGCGAGGAATTTGCGCTGAACGAGGCGGAGCTGAAGCCCTATTTCCAGTTGGAAAAGATGATTCAAGCGTCCTTTGCCTGTGCCAATCGGCTGTTCGGGCTGGAGTTCCGGCCTTTGGGCGTGGCGCTGTACCATAAGGACGCGCGGGCGTGGGAGGTGACGCGGAACGGGCAGCATGTGGCGGTGTTCATCGGGGATTACTTTGCGCGGGCGTCGAAACGGTCGGGTGCCTGGTGTTCTGCGATGCGGTCTCAGCGCAAGTTCCCGGATGTGCAGGCGCCGATCGTTGTGAATATCTGCAACTTCGCCAAGGGCGATCCGGCGTTGTTGTCCTACGACGATGCGCGGACGCTGTTCCACGAGTTTGGCCATGCGCTGCATCAGATGCTGTCGGATGTGACCTATGACATGATCTCTGGCACATCGGTGGCGCGGGACTTCGTGGAGCTGCCGAGCCAGTTGTATGAGCATTGGTTGGAAGTGCCGGAGGTGCTTCAGGAATTCGCGGTCCATGCAGAGACCGGCGAGGCGATGCCTCAGGAGATGCTGGACAAGGTGCTGGCGGCGGCGACCTATGACATGGGGTTCCAGACGGTGGAATACGTGGCCTCGGCGCTGGTCGATCTGGCCTTCCACGAGGGTGAGCCGCCCGCTGATCCGATGGCGGAGCAGGCCGAGGTGCTGGCTAAGTTGGGGATGCCTGAGGCCATCGTGATGCGTCATGCCACGCCGCATTTTGCGCATGTGTTCACCGGGGACGGGTATTCGTCGGGGTACTACAGCTACATGTGGTCCGAGGTGATGGATGCGGATGCGTTCGAAGCGTTCGAGGAAGCGGGCGGCGCGTTTGATCCGGCGATGGCTGGCAAGTTGGAAGAGTTCATCCTCTCGGCGGGCGGGTCCGAGGAAGCAGATGTGCTTTACACCAAGTTCCGGGGGCGCATGCCGGGGGTTGAGGCGCTGCTCAAGGGCCGCGGGTTGGCGGCCTAGCTGCCGGTTCCCCGTCCTGGCCTCATGGCGTGACCGAGCGGGCTTTGGACAGGACAGCCGCTGCAAAATCCGCGGCATCGCCCTTAAAGATTGTGAGGCGCGGGTCATCCTGCGCGTCAAGGCCATGGGCACGAAAGGTGCGTCGTTCTGTACCCATACTCAACGTGGCCCCCAAATCTCCTCTGCTATTGATGCCCAAGGGATGGCCGCTTCGAAATGAGAACTGCGCAAGAAAGTGGTTTTGGGTTACTCCGGTGCGATGGTCGGTCAGGGTCACGCGGGTTATCGACCGTTTGTCTGCAGACTGGCCAAGGTCACGCATGTGCTGTGACGTAAAGAGGTCCGGGTGCGACGACGGGACGATTTCCATCGTCAGGTCCGATTGCCGCGTGGGTCCGAAATAGCCGCACAGTCCCTGCGTGGGATTGATCTTTTCGCCGTCTTGCGGGGCAGGGCACGGCCCCTCTGACGGCTTGCTTCGATAGATGAAAGTGCTGCTCTCGCCGACACGCAAGACCTCCTGCGCCAGGCCATGCCGCAGAAGCGCCTTGCATATTGAACGGCATCCTGTCTGGGCATCCCTTGCAAAGTTGTGTTCGATGAGGTCGATGGACCTGACCTCCGAAATTTCTATGATGGGGCCGGTGCTCTGCAAGAAATTGAGTGCGCCTTTCGGCAGCTCACCGGTTGCTATCCGTTCCGAGGGGGCCATCTTTCTGCTGGTATCATATCTGGCGTCCCACACGATCAGGGCGACAATTGCCCCGGTTGCGGCGACAGAGGCAAAGAACGCCATCTGCGCTGACAAGGGGATGAACCGGAGGCCGATGTAGATCAACCGCGCAAGGCAGGCGATCATCGCCAGATACGGGAAGATGAGCAGCAGCAGCCCGGTCCCAAAGGGAATGCTCAGGATAGCGACCGCGATCCCCCCGGTTGGGGTGAAAGGGAACAGACCCAAAAGGCAGAGGACTGCTATAAGCCCATCAATGCCTGTCGGGAAAAGTCGTTTCGTAGGGCGGCTACGGCGGGACGTGACTGGAACGCTACTCATGCCGGAAATGTCGTTGATCCTCGCGGCAGTTTTGTGACCCGGATATGAAGCCTTTAAGGAGTTGGACGTTGCTATGTTGTGTCAGGCCCAAGCTCCGTTTCCAGGAACCGTTCGAAGGCATCGAGGTTGATGGCTTCGAACTGACCGAAGGCCTGCATCCAGACGCTGGCATCACGAAGCGCGTCGGGTTCCAGTTTGCACCATTTCACACGACCGCGTTTTTCCTGACTGATCAACCCGGCATTGGCGAGGATCAGCAGGTGTTTCGAGATCGCGGCAAGCGACATCTCGAACGGTTCGGCCACGTCGGTGACGGCCATGTCATCCTCGAGCAACATCGTCAGGATCTGACGGCGGGTCGGGTCTGCCAGAGCGGCAAAGACGGTGTCGAGTGCTGGGGCCATGGCGCGCAGTAGACGGAGATGGCTGGAAAACTCAACCGGAAAGTTGAATATGCGGAACGGGCCGAAAACGGGAGTTTTGCCCCTGCGACCGTTTGGTTGGTATCCTGGCTGAAAATGAAAAAGATTTATTTATCAAAGTAATAGGTGCGTATCGCCTGCGCCAAGCAGCGCCTTGACTCAGAGCATGCTGCACCGTAGCACATGCCCAAAGTTCCAACCGGGATGGAGCGCATGTCTGACGACGATCCAAAGCAAAGGCTGAAAGAGCTGGAGGCGCGGATTGCAGCGGCCAAAGGGGCCAAGGAAGACAAGCCACACCAGGAGGAACATTACAGCCAGGCGCAACAAGCGTGGCGCATGGTGATCGAGATGGTGTCCGGTCTTGGGATCGGATTTGGCATCGGATACGGGCTTGATGCGGTCCTAGGGACCGATCCGTGGTTGATGGTGCTGTTTACATTGCTGGGCTTCGCGGCGGGGGTGAATGTGATGATCCGCACCGCCAAGGAGTTCCAGGTCAAGCAACTGGCCGATCTGGCCGGAGAGAACGAGAGGGATCGACATGGCGACGGAAGCTAACGGTCACAGCGAAGGCGGACTGGTTTTCCACCCGATGGATCAGTTCATCGTCAAGCCGCTGTTCGGCGACGGTGCAGTGGGCATGTTCACCTTTACCAACGTGGCGCTCTGGCTCCTGCTGGCTGTGGCCTGCGTGGTCGCGCTGATGGTGCTTGGCACGTCCAAGCGCGCGACAGTGCCGACACGGGTGCAGTCGATCGCCGAACTGGCCTACGGTTTCGTTTACAAGATGGTCGAGGATGTGACCGGCAAGGATGCGGTGAAGTATTTCCCGTATATCTTCACGCTGTTCATCTTCATAGCCTTCTCGAACTTCCTCGCCCTGATCCCGACGTCTTTCTCGCCGACCTCGCATATCGCGATCACGGCCATCCTCGGTTTCGGCGTCTTCATCGCGGTAACAGCCCTGGGCTTCATCAAGAACGGCGCGAGCTTCCTTGGTCTCTTCTGGGTGTCGAGCGCGCCGCTGGCGCTGCGTCCGATCCTCGCGGTGATCGAATTGATTTCCTACTTCGTGCGCCCCGTCAGCCACTCCATCCGTCTTGCGGGTAACATCATGGCTGGCCACGCGGTTCTCAAGGTGTTCGCCGGTTTCGCCGCGATCACTGCAGTCGCGCCGCTGTCGATCCTCGGCATCACGGCAATCTATGCACTGGAAGTGCTCGTGGCCTTCATTCAGGCTTACGTGTTCACGATCCTGACATGCGTGTACCTCAAGGACGCGCTGCACCCGTCTCACTAATACCGGTGGGTGCTTGCACCCACCCCAAGTTTCAACTTCCAATCGTAAGGAGAATTCACATGGAAGGCGATCTCGCACACATCGGCGCAGGCCTGGCAGCAATCGGTTCCGGCGCAGCCGCAATCGGGGTGGGCAACGTGGCCGGCAACTACCTCGCAGGCGCACTGCGTAACCCGTCCGCTGCTGCTTCGCAGACAGCAACCCTCTTCATCGGTATCGCGTTCGCAGAAGCGCTGGGGATCTTCGCGTTCCTCGTGTCGCTGCTGCTGATGTTCGCCGTCTAAGCTTCGGACTTAAATCCTTACGCGCGGGCGGTGCCGTAATCACGCGGCCCGCCCGATGTAACGAAAAGTTCCGACGGAGGACGACATGGCAACCGAAACCACTGGTACAGCCAGCGCATGTGTGGGCCCGGATGGCAGCGCCATCGGCATGCCGCAGCTTTGCGCCGACTGGATGCCGAACCAGATCTTCTGGCTTCTGATCGCGCTGATCGCGATTTACTTTGTCCTGTCCCGCATCGCGCTGCCGCGCATTGCGTCGGTTCTGGCGGAACGACAAGGCACAATTACAAACGACCTCGCGGCTGCTGAAGATCTCAAGCACAAAGCTGTCGAGGCCGAAGAGGCCTATAACAAGGCTCTCGCCGATGCCCGTGCCGAAGCGCACGCGATCATCGCAAAGAATAAGGCCGAAATGCAGGCCGAACTGGATAAGGCCATCGCCAAGGCGGATGCCGAAATCGCTGCGAAGGCAGCGGAGTCTGAAAAGGCCATTTCCGAAATTCGCGCCTCTGCTGTGCAGAGCGTGGAAGCCGTCGCCAAGGACACCGCAGGCAGCATCGTTGCCGCTGTGGGTGGTCAGGCGGATGACGCGGCAGTAGCCGCTGCCGTAGACGCGCAGATGAAGGGGTGAATGACATGAAACGTATCATGACCATTGCCGCAACATCGCTGCTCGCCAGCCCCGCCTTTGCCGCAAGCGGCCCGTTCTTCTCTCTGAAGAACACCGACTTCGTGGTGACTGTTGGTTTCCTCGTCTTCCTCGGCGTTCTGCTGTACTTCAAAGTTCCGTCGATGCTGATGGGCATGCTGGACAAGCGCGCCGACGGCATCAAGAACGAGCTCGACGAAGCCAAGGCGCTGCGTGAAGAAGCACAGGCTTTGCTGGCCTCCTACGAGCGCCGTCAGCGCGAAGTGCAGGAGCAGGCGGACCGTATCATTGCACATGCCAAGGAAGAAGCCGTTCTGGCCGGTGAGCAGGCGAAAGCCGATCTGGAGAAATCCATCGCCCGTCGTATGGCGGCTGCCGAGGACCAGATCGCGTCGGCTCAGGCAAGCGCAGTCAAGGAAGTGCGCGACCGTGCGATTGCCGTGGCCATCAAAGCAGCCCGCGATGTGGTTGCGAAGCAGATGACCGCGAAAGACGCCGCCAAGAGCATCGACTCTGCGATTGCTGAGGTTGGCCAGAAGCTTCACTGAGCTTTCTGATCGCTGAACGAAAAGAGCCCCGGTTGTCCGGGGCTTTTTTGTTTTGCGGGGGGGGCGTATGCGTTGACGCATCCGGATTTTCCGTCGACGGAAAACCTGCGTTAGCCTGCAATTGGTACGCGTTGACCAAACAGGGCAGAGCCGACACGGATATGCGTGGCGCCGAAGGCGATGGCCTGTTCGAAGTCGTCGCTCATACCCATGGATAGTTTGCCGAGACCGTTGCGGTCAGCCAGCTTGCGCAGCAGAGCGAAATGCAGGGATGGGGTTTCGTCCACAGGCGGGATGCACATAAGGCCCTGAATGGGCAGATCAAGCGCGCGGCACTCCGCGACAAAGGCATCGGTGTCGGCCGGTGCAATTCCGGCCTTCTGCGGTTCTTCGCCCGTGTTCACCTGAATGAAGAGAGGTGGGCAGTGGCCCATCTCCTGCGCCAGCCGGGCAAAGGTGTGGGCCAGCTTGGGGCGGTCGAGCGTATGGATCGCGTCGAAAAGTTCAAACGCTTGGCGGGCCTTGTTGCTTTGCAGGGGGCCGATCAGGTGCAGGTCGATGCCGTCATAGTTTTCGCGAAAACCAGGCCATTTGCCTGCCGCTTCCTGAACACGGTTTTCGCCAAAGCTGCGGTGACCTTCCTTGAGTACAGCCTCTACGCGTTCGTTGGGTTGGACTTTTGACACGGCGATTAACGTGACATCCGACGTATCGCGGCCTGCCTCTTTGGCGGCTTTTGCGATGCGTGTCTTGATGTCGTTCAATCCCATGGTGTGTCTCCCCAGGCCTCAATGAAGGGTTGCAGCTCGGACTCGTAACGGCGCCAGGCTGCGGCAGAACTTTTGTAAATCGGCTGCCGGACCTGATGTAGACTGAGCGTTTTCACGGTTCCACCCTTTTCGTGGAAATTGAGGCACGCGTCTTCCCAATCAAGTCCGGCTGCGGCGATCAGTTTTTTGGACTGGGCCTCGGGATCGTTCACGAGGTCTTCGTACCGGATTTCGACGAAACGGTCGGGTAGGGTGTCGCGCCAATGGCCGACGACTTGGCGGAAGGATTTGATTACCTCGGCAATCGACGCCAGATCATTGGCGTAGCGATGGGTGCCCGCGTTGAAATGGTTTTTATAGATCGACAGTGCGATGTCGCGCGGGTCGCGGTGGACGACGATAAAGCGCGCGTTGGGGAGGGAGGCGTGCAGGAGGCCGTAGATCAGGAAGGCCATGATCGACTTGTCGGTGAGATAGGGTGTGTCCGGTTTCGCAAAGGGCTGGATCGCGGTGGTTAGTCGGTTTGCGAAGTCTTTCAGCTTTTCGGCTGGTTCTTGGGGCAGGGCGCGCATCTCGCGGCTATTGCCAAAGAGTTCATAGGCCGTACGGAGGGCGACGGCCATTTCACCACCCGCAGCAACTTGGCTGTGACTTGCGATGATCTGTTCGACAAGGGTTGTGCCAGATCGTGGAAGCCCGGTGACAAAGATCAGAGCCGGGGAGGTGCCTTGCGCCTCTGCAACGGGCTGCAGGCCCTCCTGCGCAGCCAGAACGCCGGTGTACTCGGCCCTGCGAGCGTTCGCATCGTCCGGCCAGAGATCGGCCTGTGCCTTGTTGGCGCGGTGGAGGTGGGCAAAGACCTTGTCGTAATTCTTGGTGTCTTCCATCGCTTTCGCAAGGGCAAAATTGATGTGCATGCGGCCTTGGGCTGACAGCCGTGGATGATTTGCCAATCGCCGCATGGCACCGATCATCGGATCTTTGGGCTGTATGCGGATCGTTGTTGCCAACATGCGGTACAGTTCGGCATCGTGCGGATGCTTCTTCTGCAGTTTGCGCAGCATTTTTTCGGATTCTTCAAACTGACCGGCGGTTTGCAGATAGAGGGCTTTTTCTGCCTGAGGTTTGATGACTTTCGGATCGAGCGCGATCATTCGATCCAGTAGGGACAAGACGATCTCATGGTGATCGGCTGCGGAGTGGGCGGCGATCGCTTCGGTGAGGATTACGGGCTCGGTGCCGCGAAGTTCAAGCGCACGGTCAATCGAGCTTAGTCGTTTTTCCTGATCGCCGAGACGCGCGGCCAAACGGGAACGTTGAAAGTGGATTTCGGGGAGGTTCGGGGCTTGTAGGGCAAGACCATCAAGCAAACCGGCCGCCTTGGCGACGTCCCCTTGGCGGGCCAGTGTTAGTGCCTCGTCGTAGGTCGATTTGATAGTCTGGAGCGTCTTGTTCTGCATCGGTGCCTTTGCCTTTTAACGTTAGCTAAATGGACGCAGCACAAAAGAAAAGAGCGGGCAATGCCCGCTCTTTCCCTAACCAAATCTGGTTATGAGCTATTAGAAGCTCATCGACAGACCGAGCGAATAGCTGTCGGACTCTACGCCGCCGCCGAAGTCGCTGGAACCGTAGCCGAGGTGAGCAGCGAGACCGCCACCCAGGTCGTAGGTTGCTGCCAGACCGAAGCCGTCACAGTCGCCGCAGCCCAGGGACCAATCCTGGTACTCACCGTAGTTAACACCAACGGACAGAGCGTTCATGGAGTAGCCAACGCCGATCGCCATGTGCGTACCTTCGTCGGACTGACCAACGATGTCTGCCTGGGTGTAGTTGATGGCTGCCGAGAAGCCGCCGCCGAACTTGGCGTCGAGGCTTACACCAACGAGGTCAGCAACGTCTTCCTGGGTCTGGTAACCGAGGCCGATGCCGATTGCTGCGCCACCGAGGTCGGTGGAGTAACGCAGGCCGAGACCCCAAACCGGGTCAGCAACGCCTGTGTCGTCGATTTCAGCGGACAGACCGGCTGTGAAGCCAGCTGCGGAATAGGATACGCGAGCGATTTGACCGTCGAAGGTGCCGTCGAGGCCGGAGTTGCCGTTGTAGCCAGCGTGCGATGTTTCATCATCCGCGATGGAACCACCTGCCAGAGCGACTTCCTGCAGAGCTGCGTCGAACGCACCATCTGTGTCGCCCATGTCGAGGCGCAGGCCGCCATAGGACAGGAAGTATGTTTCGCCACCCTGGGTGGTGTTGCCGAATGCGCCGTTTTCGTCGAGGTCGACTTTGGCACCGAATGCCAGACCACCGTCGGATTCGCCGGTCATTGCGAATGTGACGTCGATGTCGGTGTGCCACTGGTCGGTTGCGTAAGCGTCGCCGCCGATAACACCGATTTCAGCGTAGCCGGTGATTGCTACATCAGCTGCTGCGATGCCAGCAGTTGCAACCAGCGCGGTGGAAGCAAGAAGAAGAGTTTTCATTTTTTCCCTCATGTGTTCGTAAGGCACGTACCAAACCGGATGGTCCGGATTAGCTGGAAACTCTATGCTCTTTGGCAGGGCGTGTTTGCAAGCGACGCAGCCCAAGCGGGTCCAACTTCGCCATCGGTGATGCTCATTTGCCACAAGCGATTTGGTGAGACTTTCCCGCTGAAAGATCACGGCCTTAGAGTACCTGCCTCAAGTTCGGCTTGTCGTAATTGGGATCGGCTTGTATGCAAAGCATAAGGCAAACAGGCAAATGAGGGCAGTCTCACATGGACCTTGTACGTATTAGGACCGGATTTGGCGTCGCTCTCACAGCTGCGTTTTTGTCGGGCTGCGGTTTCTTCGGTGGCAATTCCGATCGCGAACCGGTCGAAACACGTCCTGCGAATGACATCATGGATGAGATTCTTGATGAACGCCGTCCGAAAGGCACGCAGTCTTCACTGTTTGACTTTTTGCGTATTCGCGACGATGCCGGGCAGGTCGGTGCTGTAAACAAGTATATCTGGAATGCAGCGCTCGAAACGTTGGATTTCTTGCCGGTTGAATCGGTTGATCCGTTTACTGGTGTCATCACAACAGGTTACGGCACGCCTCCTGGCGGTGGACGCGCTTACCGCGCAACAATCCTTGTAAATGATCCTGCATTGGACGCTCGGTCTCTGAACGTCGCACTGATGACGCGGTCAGGGCCTGCCAGTGCCGCCACCGTGCGTGCTGTGGAGGATGCGATCCTGACCCGCGCCCGCCAGTTGCGTCAGCAGGACAGCCGCTTCTGATCACGTGACATTGTTGGCATTTGGACAGTTTGCATCGCCATGCGGTGCAAACAGGAAGTTGGGCTGACGTTACTTCAATCCTGCGGTTTCCGAACCGGGTAGGCGGCTGCCAGATCATCCACCCATTTTAACTGGCGCGGCAGGCAAACACGTTTGAGATCATACCGTTCGCGCGCGAATCGCCGTGCGTTCGCCCCTAGAAAGTTACGGCGTTCCGGTGCGTCGAGCAGTGTGCAGGTGGCGTCGATCAGTTTCTTCTGGTCGAAGAAATCGACGAGGACACCGGTCTGACCATCGACAATCGCCTCGCGGACCGGGGCGGTATCCGATGCGACGATGGCGGATTTCACGCTCATCGCTTCGATAAGAGACCATGACAGCACAAACGGGTAAGTCAGATAGACATGCACCGTGCTAACTTGGATCATCGACAAGAAGGTGTTGTAGGGTACGCGTCCCAGGAAATGTACCCGCGCCCAATCGGCGTCGGGAATTTGGCCGCGCACTTCGTCGATGAAAATCTGTTTCCAGGTCGTGCCTTCGGGCGGCTTTGCGCCATAGCTGGTTTCTTCTCCCCCCAGCAGCACAATCTCGGCGGTCGGGCGGCGGCGTAGCAGTTCCGGCAGGGCACGCATGAACCGGTGATAGCCGCGATAGGGTTCAAGGTTTCGGTTGATGAAGGTAATCACCTCATCGCGCTTGGTGACCTTCTTGCCATTCGGTAGCGCGAGGGACGCCTCGGGATTCGCGACTAGCAGATCGGTATCGACACCGTCATGGCTGACGGTGATCCGTGACTGATAACTGTCGGGAAAAGTGGCCGCCTGGAAATGCGTGGGGCTGATCCCGGCATCCATCACCTCTTGGTGCAGGCGGTTGTTGATGTTCTTCAGGCGCAGACGCAGCGCATCGCGTTCAGGGCTGGGGCTTGGGAATTCCGGGTCGAACCCGGTCTCGGACTTGCCGGAACGGTGATACAGTTCGCAATAGAGGCCAAGGCGGGCGTCGGGCCAGACGTCCTTGAGGAACAGGCTTTCCCCCCATCCGTGATGGGCGAGGATCACGTCCGGTTCAAAGTTCCTCTGTTTGAGGGCAAGTGCTGCCTCGTAACAACTCGTGCCGCGCAGCACCTTGGTTTCGAAATCCGCCAGCCAGGGGTGGATGCCGGGCGTCGTCGATCCCTTGACCGTGTAGGGCAGGACCGTGATGCCCTTCCACTTGGTCGGTTCCTTGACCTTGGGGGTCAGCGCAACAACCTGATCGCCGCGTTCTGCCAGTGCGGGGCCAAGATGTTTGAATTGTGCAGGAAAGTTCTGGTGGATCAGGAGTATCTTCATCTGCCAGGCCGTCTTGCCGTTGGTTTCTTCGGGTATGACCGCAAAAATCGGTCATCACAATGGCGCAGGTGGGGGCAGGACTGGACGATCCTGTGGCATCGGCCTATCACCCTGCCAACAGAAGATGCACACCCGAAGGACCCATTCCATGTCGCGTTACGACCCCTCTGTCATTGAGCCCAAGTGGCAGACCGTCTGGGAAGAGAGTGAAACGTTCCGCGCCGTGCGGTCGGACGACAAACCGAAATACTATGTGCTGGAGATGTTCCCGTATCCGTCGGGCCGCATCCATATCGGCCATGTGCGCAACTACACGATGGGCGACGTGATCGCGCGCTACAAGCTGTCCACCGGGCATAACGTGCTGCACCCGATGGGGTTTGACGCGTTCGGTATGCCAGCCGAGAACGCAGCGATGGCGTCGGGTGGCCACCCGAAGGATTGGACCTATTCCAACATCGACACGATGGTCAGCCAGATGAAGCCTTTGGGCTTTGGTCTGGACTGGTCCCGCATGTTTGCGACGTGTGATCCCGAATATTACGGCCAGCAGCAGGCGCTGTTCCTCGACATGCTGGAGGCCGGGCTGGTCTACCGTAAGAACGCCGTCGTGAACTGGGACCCGGTCGATATGACGGTTCTGGCGAACGAACAGGTGATCGACGGCAAGGGCTGGCGATCCGGTGCTGAGGTGGAACGTCGCGAACTGACGCAGTGGTTCTTCAAGATCAGCGATATGTCCGAGGAATTGCTCGAGGCGCTGGATACGCTGGATGACTGGCCCGCCAAGGTAAAGTTGATGCAGGCGAACTGGATCGGCAAATCGCGTGGCCTTCAGTTTGCCTTCTCGACCATTGATGCGCCGGATGGTTTTGACCGGATCGAGGTGTACACGACCCGCCCTGACACGCTGATGGGTGCATCGTTTGTCGGCATTTCGCCGGACCATCCGCTGGCCAAACATCTGGAAAAAAACAACGCCGATCTGGCCGCGTTCAATGCAGAGTGCCGCAAAGGTGGGACAACGGAAGAGGCGCTGGAGAAGGCCGAGAAGCGCGGCTTCGATACTGGGCTGCGGGTGCGCCATCCCTTTGATACCGCGTGGGAATTGCCGGTCTATGTCGCCAACTTCATCCTGATGGATTACGGCACCGGCGCGATCTTCGGCTGCCCCGCGCATGACCAGCGCGACCTCGACTTCGCGCGGAAGTATGAGCTTCCGGTGCAGAGCACGTACGTGCCCGCCGTGGAGGATAATGCGTTCGTCCTGCCCGAAGAAGGTGGCCCGGCATACGTGCCGCCTAAACCCGAAACCGTGCGTTATGTCCGCGGCTTTGCCGGGGACGAAGCCCAGACCGGAAACGAGGGCATCGAAGCAGCCATCGGTTTCTGCGAAGAGAACGGGGTCGGCCACGGCGTGACCAAGTTCCGCCTGCGCGACTGGGGTCTCAGCCGCCAGCGGTATTGGGGCTGTCCGATCCCGGTGGTGCATTGTGACGCCTGTGGTGTCGTGCCGGAGAAGAAAGAGAACCTGCCAATCGCGTTGCCGTACGATGAAGACGGCAAGGCGATTGATTTCTCGATCCCGGGCAACCCGCTGGATCGTCACCCGTCATGGCGCAATTGCCCGTGCCCGTCCTGTGGCCAACCCGCCAAGCGGGAAACCGATACGATGGACACGTTTGTCGATTCGTCCTGGTACTTTGCACGCTTCACCGCGCCGCGCGCGGACACGCCGACGGACATAGTGGAGGCCGATTACTGGATGAATGTCGATCAGTATATCGGCGGCATCGAACACGCGATCCTGCACCTGCTCTATTCGCGCTTCTTTGCTCGCGCGATGCACATCACCGGGCATCTGCCAGAACGTTGCAAGGAGCCGTTCAACGCGCTCTTTACACAGGGTATGGTCACTCACGCGATCTACAAGACCACCGGCACGGATGGACGCCCCGTCTATCACTACCCGGAAGATGTGGAGCTGCGGGACGGCAAAGGCTTCCTGAAAGACGGCACCGAGGTCGAGATCATCCCTTCGGCCAAGATGTCGAAGTCGAAGAACAACGTGGTCGATCCGGTTGCGATCATCCAGCAATACGGTGCCGATACCGCACGCTGGTTCGTGCTGTCCGACTCGCCTCCCGAGCGGGACGTGGAATGGACAGCAAGTGGCGCCGAAGCGGCAGCGCGTCACTTAGGCCGGGTCTACCGCATCGCGGCAGAGGTGGCTGAGGCGAATGACGCAGCCAATGCTGAAGACGATGCGTTGCTGCGCGAAATGCATAAGGCGATCCATGACGTGACCGTCGGCGTCGAAAGCTTTGGCTTCAACGCTTCGATTGCGCGGCTTTACGCCTTCACCAACGCGCTGTCGAAATCCAAGGCCGGGTCCGATGCGAAACGGCAGGCGGCCAAGACGCTGGCGCAGCTCATGTCGCCCATGACACCGCATTTGTCTGAAGAAATCTGGGCGCTTCTGGGTGGCGAGGGTCTTGTCGCCAATGCGCCGTGGCCCGTGGCCGATGAGGCGATGCTGGTCGAAGACACCGTCACGCTGCCGATTCAGGTGAACGGCAAACGCCGTGACGAGATCACCGTGCCCAAGGACATGGACAAGGCCGAGGTTGAAAAGCTGGCGCTGGCGACCGATGGTGTGAAGCGCGCGCTCGATGGCGCGAGCCCCAAGAAGGTGATCGTCGTGCCGGGTCGGATTGTGAATGTGGTTGCATAGACGCCAGACGCTGTTTGCTTTGTCCGCGCTCGTCGCGGGCGCGGCCTGCGGTTTCACTCCCGCTTATGGGCCGGATGGCGGCGCGTCGGTGTTGCAGGACAACCTGCGGGTTGTGGCACCGGACCGGCGGGACGGGTTCCTGATTGCGCAGCGGCTGGAAGACCGGTTCGGTCGTAATGACGGTGGGCGCTATTTGCTGACCGTCACACCCACAATCCAGCGGCAGGGTCTTGCGACCTCGGTTGAAGGGACGACCAACCGCTTCCAACTGACGGGGCGCGCGGATTTCGAGTTGCGTGACACAGAGACGGACAGCGTGGTCCGGCAAGGGCGTGTTACCGATTTCACCGGCTTTTCCACCACCGGTTCAACCGTCGCCACATTGACCGCCGAACGTGATGCAGCGGCGCGATTGATGGTGATTCTGGCGGATCAGATTGTTGACCGTCTGGTCATTTCGGCAGGCGGTCTTCCCGCATGAAGCTTCCCCCGCGCGAGGCGTCGGGCTATTTCGCCCGCCCTGATCCGGCCAAGACCGGCATCCTGATCTATGGCGAAGACGCGATGCGCGTGGCGCTCAAGCGGCAGGAATTGATTGCGGCTCTGATCGGGCCGGAGGGTGAAGCCGAGATGCGGCTTACGCGGATTCCGGCGGCAGACTTGCGCAAGGAACCGGCCTTGCTGGGCGATGCGATCAAAGCGGTGGGGTTCTTTCCCGGCGCCCGCGTGGCCTTTGTCGAGGATGCAAACGACACTGTAATCAAGGCCATCACGGCCGCGGTGGAAGATTGGCAGCCGGGAGATGCGCAGATCGTGGTGACGGCGGGGCAGTTGCAGGCCAAATCCGCACTGCGCAAGCTGTTCGAGGGGCATCCAAACGCCTATGCGGCTGCGCTCTATAACGATCCGCCCAGCCGGGCTGAGATCGAGGCGGAGTTGACACGCGCAGGTTTGGCACGCCCCGATGGCGCGGCGATGGAAATGCTGACCTCGTTGTCGAAGGAACTGGATCCGGGTGATTTCCGCCAGACACTTGAAAAGATTGCACTCTACAAGCTGGGCGATGACGCGCCGCTGTCGCCGGACGAGGTGACGTTGTGCGCACCGGGGTCGATCGAGGCCGATCTGGATGATGTGCTCAACATCGTGGCCGAGGGGCGCACTGGTGAGATCGGTCCAGTGATGGCCCGGCTCGAGGCGCAGGGCACGGCGGCGGTGACACTGCTCATCATGGCGACCCGCCATTTCCGGGCACTGCACACGGCGGCGTCAGACCCGGGCGGGGTGGGACAAGGCATGGGACGATTGCGTCCGCCGGTCTTTGGCCCGCGCCGGGATCGCATGTCGCGTCAGGCCTCGGGCTGGGGCATGTACCGGTTGGAGCAGGCGTTGCAGATGCTCTTGGAAACCGACCTGTCACTGCGCTCGGCAGGGCAGCACGGGCCAGCTCTGGCGATTGTGGAACGGGCGTTCATCCGGCTGGCGATGCTGGGGCGCAGATAAGATTTGCCGGGTGGAGGCCCGGTTTTGGGAGGACGGATATGTACAAACTGGTGGGCAATCGCGCGACGCGGGCGTTCCGGCCCTTGTGGCTGCTGGAGGAACTGGGGGCGGCGTATCAGCATGTCCCGGCGCTGCCTCAGGCTGACGAAGTGCGCGCGGTCAGCCCCTTGGGCAAGGTGCCGGTGCTGGTGGATGGGGACGACGTGATTGCCGATTCGACGGCGATCCTGACCTATCTTGCCGACAAGCACGGCGCGTTTACGCACCCGGCGGGCACCGTGGCACGGGCGCGGCAGGATGCGTGGACCTTTCGCGTGCTGGACGAGGTTGATTCCGTGCTCTGGACCGCGGCGCGGCACAGTTTCGTTCTACCCGAGGACCAGCGCGTGCCGGAAGTGAAGGACAGCCTGAAAGCGGAGTTTTCGAGGAACCTTGACCGGATTGCCGGTGAGTTGACGTCGGACTTCCTTGCTGGGGATCAACCTACGGTGCCGGATTTCGTCTTGGCGCATTGTCTGGGATGGGCGCGGAATGCGAAGTTCCCGGATGCGCCGGAGGCTCTGGTCAACTACCTGCGCCGGTTGCGGACACGACCGGCCTACGAGCGGGCGGCGGCACTCTGAGCCAAGGGCTTTCGAAAGCACTTGGCGATGCGTTTTCGAACGCGCTTGTGAGAGAATTGTTCGCATCGGAAACGGCTCAGCCGCAAATCCGCGCCAAGGTGTCGGGATTGTTGATCCACGCGCGCCCCGGTTTGCGGTTAGACTGTTCACGACAAGGGAGACCGCGATGACTGACACGATCCGCTTTACTCTGGACGGCAAAGAGGTTGAGGCCCGCAAGGGAGAAACCATCTGGGAGGTTGCCAATGGCCGGGGTCTGGTGATCCCACATTTGTGCCACAAGCCTGCGCCCGGCTATCGCCCGGATGGCAACTGCCGCGCTTGCATGGTTGAGGTCGAGGGCGAACGGACGCTGGTCGCCTCGTGCATTCGCGAACCCATGGAAGGGATGGTGGTCACAACTGATTCCGCCCGTGCCAAATCTGCGCGCAAGATGGTGGTCGAGATGCTGCTCGCCGATCAGCCAGAGCGTGATGCCGCGCATGACAAGTCTTCGCATCTCTGGGACATGGCCGAATTGAACGGCGTGACGGAGAGCCGTCTGCCGACGCTTGAGGCCGAGCGGATTCCTCTGCTCGACGACAGCCATGTCGCCATGCGCGTGAACCTCGATGCCTGCATCCAGTGTGGTCTCTGCGTGCGCGCCTGCCGCGAGGTTCAGGTGAACGACGTGATCGGCATGGCGGGACGCGGACATGAAGCCTACCCGGTGTTCGACTTCGACGACCCGATGGGGGCGTCGACCTGTGTGGCTTGCGGCGAATGTGTGCAGGCTTGCCCGACCGGGGCGCTGATGCCCGCGACCGTTCTCGATGAGGCGCAGGTTGGTGACAGTAAGGATTACGACAAGGAAGTCGAAAGCGTCTGCCCTTTCTGTGGAGTGGGCTGTCAGGTGTCGCTCAAGGTCAAGGACAACAAGGTTGTCTATGTTGAAGGGATTGATGGGCCTGCGAACGAGGGGCGCCTCTGTGTCAAGGGGCGGTTTGGGTTCGATTATATTCACCACAAGCACCGCCTGACCAAGCCCCTGATCCGGCGCGAGGATGCACCAGCGAAGGGTCTGAACGTCGATCCGAATAACTGGCAAGAGGTGTTTCGCGAGGCGACGTGGGACGAGGCGCTGGACTATGCTGCCAAGGGGTTGAAGGGCCGGGGGCGCGAAGTTGCGGGCTTTGGTTCGGCCAAGTGTTCGAACGAAGAGGCGTATCTGTTCCAGAAGTTCATTCGTCAGGGTTTTGGCCACAATAACGTCGACCACTGCACGCGGCTTTGCCATGCATCATCCGTGGCGGCTTTGCTTGAGAACGTTGGGTCGGGTGCTGTGACAGCGACGTTCAACGAGATCGAAAATGCGGATGTGGCTATCGTGATCGGCGCCAACCCGATCGAGAACCATCCCGTTGCCGCGACATATTTCAAGCAGTTCGCCAAGCGCGGTGGTAAGCTGATCGTTATGGATCCGCGTGGTCAGGCGCTCAAGCGGCACGCCACGCATATGCTGCAATTCCGCCCCGGCGCGGACGTGTCGATGCTAAACGCGATCATGCATGTGATCGTTGAGGAAGAGCTCTACGACCGCCAGTATATCGAGGCCTACACCGAGAACTGGGAGGCCGAGAAGGCGCATCTGGCGGATTTCGCGCCAGATAAGATGGCTGATATCTGCGGCATCGACGCCGAGACTCTGCGCGCGGTGGCCCGTGACTTTGCCGGTGGCAAGGCGGGGATGATCTTCTGGGGTATGGGTGTCAGCCAGCACATCCACGGCACGGACAATTCCCGCTGCTTGATTTCTCTGGCGCTGATGACCGGGCATGTGGGCCGTCCCGGTGCCGGGCTGCACCCGCTGCGAGGGCAGAACAACGTGCAGGGGGCGTCGGATGCGGGGCTCATCCCGATGTTCCTGCCGGACTACCAGTCGGTGATGGATGATGGTGTGCGCTCGGCCTTCACCGAGGTTTGGGGATCGGAGGATTTCTCGAACCAGAAGGGACTGACCGTGACCGAAATCATGGATGCGGTTCACGAGGGTCACATCAAGGCGATGTATATTCTGGGCGAAAACCCGGCCATGTCCGATCCGGATGTGGAACACGCCCGCGATGCTTTGGCCAAGCTCGATCATCTTGTCGTGCAGGACATTTTCCTCACCGAGACGGCCAACTATGCCGACGTGATCCTGCCGGCATCGGCCTTTGCCGAAAAGTCTGGCACGGTGACCAACACCAACCGCCAAGTGCAGATGGGCCGTCCGGCCGTCACACCTCCGGGTGAGGCGCGGGAAGATTGGGCGATCACCACGGAACTCGCGCGGCGCTGTGGCATGGTGTGGGGGTATGAGAGCCCGGCGGATGTATTTGCTGAAATGAAGTTGAACATGCGGTCGTTGGAGAACATCACATGGGACCGCCTCGCGCGGGAAAACGCGGTGACCTATCCGTCCCTGTCGCCCGAGGATCCCGGCCAGCCGATCGTGTTCGGTGATGGCTTCCCCCGGCCGCAGGGGCGCGCACGGTTTACACCTGCGTCGGTCATTGCGCCGGATGATGTGCCGGATGCGGAGTACCCGATGATCCTCACCACGGGGCGGCAGTTGGAGCATTGGCACACCGGGTCAATGACACGCCGCAGCCGGGTTTTGGACGCGGTGGAGCCGGAAGCGAACTGTTCGTTGCATCCTGGCACGTTGCGCAAACTGGGTGTCGAACCCGGTGGGCATGTGCGACTGACGACCAAGCGTGGATCTGTTGTTGTGATGGCACGGGCGGACCGTGCGGTGGCGCCGGACATGGTGTTCCTGCCCTTCGCCTATGTCGAGGCGGCTGCGAATATCCTGACCAACTCGGCGCTCGACCCTTACGGCAAGATCCCTGAATTCAAGTTCTCAGCGGTGCGGGTCGAAGCAGCGGATGCGGGCGCGGTGGCGGCCGAATAAGCCTTATTGGGCGCTGACGCGCGCAGGGTTTCTCGGCCACGGGTTGCATCCCGTGGCCGATCTGCGTCTGGCGGTGTGACGCGTTTGACTATGCTGTTGCATGTGTCACGATTGGATTTGCATATTTGGAAAAAGAAGAAGGGAAAGGGTCATGTTGCCTGTGAACCCGGAGCGATTTTTGGCGGACCTGCACAGTTTGCGGAGTTTTGGCGCGGCTGGTGTCGGCAAGGGAGTTGTGCGACCTGCCTATTCTGACGCCGATATTGCCGCGCGCCAATGGTTGGCAGAACGGATGCGGGAGGCTGGCCTTACGGTGCATGTCGATCCGGTTGGGTCCGTGTTCGGTCTGGCCGAGGGCAAGTCGCTCTTGATGGGATCGCATTCCGACAGTCAGCCGGAGGGTGGTTGGCTGGATGGCGCGCTGGGTGTGATTGCGGCGCTGGAGGTGGCACGTGCCTCGGTAGAGGCGGGTGGGCCGCAGGTGTCTGTCGTGTCATTCGAGGATGAGGAAGGCCGGTTCGGCGTGACCACCGGCTCGGCGGTCTGGTCCGGGAACCTGCCTTTGGACAAGGCAGACGGGCTGACCGACCGGGACGGGGTCACTTTCGCCGAGGCGCGGGCCAGAATGCCGGGGCGGTCAGAGGGGTTTGTCGACCCCGGCCGGTTCAGCGGCTTTCTTGAGATGCATATCGAGCAGGGGCCGGTGCTGGATCGCGAAGGTGAAGCGATTGGAGTGGTCGATGCCATTGTCGGCATCCGCGACATGAAAATCACGTTTGTCGGCGAACAGAACCACGCAGGCACGACACCAATGCAGGGGCGGCGCGACGCGTTTCAGGCACTGGCGCGTTTCAATATGCTGATTGCCGAGCGGTTCGCCAATGTCGTCACACCCGCCACAGTATGGACGATCGGACATGTAAGTCTGCACCCGAACGCATCGTCGATTGTACCGGGGAAGGTCACGTTTTCGATTCAATGGCGCGATGGGGATGCGGATCGGTTGAAGCGAATGGAGGCCATCATCCGCGAAACGGCAGAAGAGGTGGCCGCAACGCGCGGCTTCGATCTGAGTTTCGGGCCGATGCTGGGGTTGGAACCGGTGGATATGGACGTCCGCTTGCGCGGTGCGTTGGAAAGTGCAGCAGAGGCCGAGGTGCCGGGGCGGTGGCGGAGCATGCCGTCGGGCGCGCTCCATGATGCGACCAACGTGTCGAAACTCATGCCGGTGGCGATGCTCTTTGTGCCCTCCATAGGCGGGATCAGTCATGCCTTTGGCGAAGACACGGACGAAACCGATCTGGTGACCGGGTTGAATGTCTTGGCGCGCGCGGTGCAGGCGTTGGCCTGACCCGCAGGTCTCAGCGTGCCAAAATGGCAGATTGAAGCGCGCTGGCGGTTTCGAAGACCGTTTCCAGATTGTTGTGAACTCTCAGATGGCTTGCGTCGATATCCGCAATCAGGCTGTCGAGATCACGGGCTTTTTCGCCGAGGCGGTTGGTTTCCACACGCAGCGAAACGCGGACGGCGGACAGACCAAGCAGGGTCTGGCGCAGGCTGTCCATGCGCGAGAGGACCTGACGACACTGGTCCATCATCACGGACACGGCTTCGTTCGATTTGCCGACCTGGCTGTCGTGCAACCTGTCGAGGATTTCGGCTTCATGTGTGCGGACTGCCACGTCAATCGGCTCTTCACTTTTGCCGAACGTGTGGACGACCTCTGACATGATACTGGCTGCGCAGAGCAGGATTTGGCTCTGCTTGGATTGCTTGAAGTTCGAGTCAACTGCCTCGGCCATGATACGCTTCAGCCGGTTGATGCCGGTATTGATATCTTCGAGGATCAGATCGTAATTGTTGGCAATTGCGTCGATGGCGGCGCGATCTTTTCCAAGCTTGGTGGCCTGAAGCTTCATGTTCAGAATGTAGATCTTGCCTTGGCCGAGTTCCTCCGTGATGGAGGTGATTTTTTCACAAATCGTGCGCTGGGCTTCGGCCACCCGAATGGCCTGGGTCAGAGGTCCAAAAGCAAGGCGGCCCAATTGGCGTTCGCGGGACTGATATTCTGCAATGAGCGCATGTGCTTCGAAATCCGCGTAATCGTCAAATCCCTTGGCTTGAAGTTCCTTAATCAAAAGCTCGGCACTTGCCTCGGGTGAAAGCCCATCCTCACGCTCGTGCTGGAGGAGTTTGCTGTAGAGCTCGGTCGCCACTTCAAAGGTCGGGCTGGTTGGTTTCATCCACACTGACAGAAAGCCACCTTCGATGGGGGCGATAATGGCATAAACCCAGTAGTATTTACCGGATTTTGAACGGTTTTTTACGTATCCAGTGATGGGATTTCCGGCCTTGATCGTGTCCCAGATTAGCCAGAACACGCCTTTGGGCATGTCTGGATGGCGGATCACTTTGTGCGGCGCACCATTCAGGACGTCGTCGGGGTATTCGGAAATCCGGGCAAAGACACTGTTGTACGCTTGAATGACACCGCGTTCATCAGTGTGCGAGAAAAAGAGTTCGTCAATTTGAAATGGGCTTTCGAAATCCTTCTCATTGGATTTTGCGGCAGTTTGGGTGGAGAGGAGTTCGGCGGTCAAATCCATGGAGATTTCGCTTTCAAACAAAAGGAGGTTCCAATTTTGCGGATATGTAGCAAGGCAGATGCCAAGTGCGGTGACGGTCGGGCCTTTTGACGTGCGGTTGACCGAATTAGTCAAAAGTGACCGAATTTGCGTTTTTGGGCGTTTGGTCAGATCGTGGTAACCTCGTGCTCTGGGTCATGAGGTATACGGTATGGATGTCACGGCGATGGCGTTTTACGCGCTGGTGTGCGGTGCCCTTGGGGCCTTGGCGCCACGGCTTGAACGGTTCTGGTTACGCTTCGGAGTGGCGGCATGTGTCGGCATCGTCGCGGCGGCGGTGTTGCCCGCCGTGCGCAGTGCGCTTGGGATCTGATGCTAGACGGCTTTGCTGAAGGTGATCGAGGTCGGGCGGTCGTAGCCCGTATGGGTCGTACGTCCGATTTCCTGAAACCTCATGGCGGCAAAGGCTGTGTGATTTTCGGTCAACTCGATACGGGTCTGAAGTTCGATGCGGGGAAGACGCAGTGCCCGCGCGCGCTCTTCTGCTAACCCGACAAGCCGGCGCGCCAGCCCTTGCCCCCGGCTTTCAGGGGCCACGGCCAGTTTTCCAAGATAGAGGCTGTCTGCCTTCGGCGTCAGGAACGCACAGGCCTTGGGCGGCCTGCCGATGGCCCAGATTTCCGCGGTCTCAGCTTGGTTTGAAAGGCTCTCCAAGGTGAGCTGATACATCGAAGAGGGTGGGTCGATGCGCCCGTCCATATAGGCAAAGGCAGTTTGGATCAGGGACAGAATGCCAGGCAAGTCTGGGTCGTCTGGCCCCATGCGATAGGGCGTCAAGTCCATGCTACGTCTCCAAGAAAGATGTAACCTGCGCCATAGATTGTCTTGATGAGGCGCGGGTTCTTGGGATCTTCGCGTAGCTTTGTACGCAGGCGCGAGATGCGCACATCCATGGCCCGGTCGAAACTGTCTCCCGCTGCTCCGCCCAGCGTGTCTTGCATGTAATCGCGGGTGATAAGGCGGTTCGGGCTTTCGAGAAACAGACGCAACACCTCACCCTCGGCATGGGAAAACGGGGTCTCTGCGCCAGTCTCGTCTTCGAGGGAATAACGGTCAAAATGGGCGATCCACCCGTTGAACCGGGCGGTCTGTCCAGTCGGCGCGGCGGCGGCGCGGGTGCGCAGCCGGGCGCGGACACGGGCGACCACTTCTGCAGGATCGAACGGTTTGATGATGTAATCATCCGCGCCAAGCTCCAACCCGGTGATCTTGTCCTGAACCTGCGCGCGGCCTGAGATGATGATGACTGTTGCCCCCTGCTCAAGCGCCAATCGGTGCACGAGGGTCAAGCCATCGCGATCGGGCAAGCCCAAATCAACCAAACAGACATCCGGCGTCGTGCGGCGCAAAGCCAGTTCGAATTCGGCGGCACGCCCGAAACACTGGGTGGCATAGCCTGCGTCTTCGAGCGCTTCGGACAGCATGGTGCGGATAGCAGGTTCGTCGTCGAGAATGGTGATCAGCGGTTTGGTCATGTCGAAGCGGCCTCATGGCCCAGAAACGCGGCCAGATCGGATTTGTTGAAAGGTTTGGGCAGAGTGGCGGTCTTGGCGGCGGCCTCTTGGTGGCGGGGGTCCGAGACCGGAAGGGAGGTCATCAGGTAGACCGGTTTTCGCGGCAGGGCCGACACCAGCTCCGTCCCAAGGGACGGGCCTTCTAGGGAGATGTCCGACAGAACAAAGGCGATGTCAGGTACGCCATGCGCGAGCGCCAGCGCTTCGTCCACCGAGGTCGCTTCGATCACGCTGTGACCAAGGCTGGTCAGCATGTCCCGGATGGTGGTGCGCAGATCCGGGCTGTCTTCGACCAGAAGTACCAGTTCATTGCCCTGATGCCGGGCGGCATGGCGCAGCGGCAGGCGCAAAGTCACGCGAGCGCCGGTGTCGGTGTTGGCGATCTGAAGCTGGCCGCCGGCCAGTTTCGCCATGTCATAGACCATCGACAGACCCAACCCCGACCCACCATCCCCTTTGGTGGTGAAGAACGGGTCCAGAGCGTGTTTCAGCGCATCGCCGGAAAAGCCCTGCCCTGTGTCATCAACGGTGAAGTCGATCCATGTGTCCCGCACTTCGGTGGCTGTCAGTTGGATGGTGCCATGATTGCCGCAAGCATCGCGGGCGTTCAGAATGAGATTGAGCAGACTGTCTTGCAGTTGGCCGGAATCGAGAAGGGCGCGCCGCGTGATGCCCGTTTCCATCACAAGGTTGATGCTGTCGGGCAGGGAGGGCGAGGCGAGCGTGTGCAGATCCGAAAGGAAATTTGCCACGTCGAGCGGTTCGGGCCGCCACGCGCGGTGGGCCGTGATGTCGGCGATCCGGTTGAGAAGATCGCCGCCACGGCGGGCCGCTTGCAGCGTTGCGGTGATCAGCGGGTCGGCATCGGATGGCAGCTCCATCCGCGCCAGTTTGGACTGCATACCAAGAATGATCGTCAGCAGGTTCGAGAAATCATGCGCCAGACCAGAGGTCAGTTGTGCCGCCATCTCGCGGCGGCGGGTCTGCTGGAGCGCGGCGCGGGCCTGCGTTTCCTCGGTCACGTCCATCGACAGGATGTAGACGCCGTTTTCGGATTCGTCTGGAGTAAACGCAACGCGGATCCGGCGGGAACTGTAACCGTCCGTGAACTCAAAGGTCGACGGATCGCCCGCCAGCGCCATTTGCAGATGCGGCAGGACACGGGCATAGGCGTCGCGGCCCAAAGCTTCCGAGATGTGCAGGCCGACGATCTTTGAAGGCCGCCCCGGCATTACGTTCGACAGGCGACGGTTTGAAAACGTGTATCGCCCCGTGCTGTCCACATGGGCGATATGGGCGGGCATCATTTCCGTGGTGAGGCGCGTGCGTGCCTCCATCTCGGTCAGTTCACGCTGGGCTTCTTCCAGCGCTGACACAGTGGCTGCCAGTTTTCGGTTGGTGGCAGCGAGTTCTTCCGACCGCGCCAGTACCTCTTCGGACAAGAGCTCGGACCGGGTGCGGAGCAGTTGTTCCTGGGTTTTGACCTCGGTGATGTCGGTGTAAACGGTGACCCAACCGCCTTGCGGAAGCGGTGCCCCTTCTACGCTGATGGTGTGGCCGTTCGCGCGCGTGCGCTCCATGTAATGCGGCTGGAAGGCGCTGGCTTGTTCGACCCGGGTGCCGATGAAGGTTTCGACGTCGTCGATCTCTCCATATTCGCCGCGCTCCACAAGATGGCGGATCGTTTCCTCGAAATCCGCCCCCGGACGCGTCAACTTCTGGGGCAAGTCGAACATCTCGGCAAAGCGCGCGTTGCAGGCGGCCAGTTTGAGGTCGCTGTCATAGATCGACAGCGCCTGACCGATCAGGTTCAACCCGGCTTGAATGAGCGCGTCTGTCTGCATGAAACGTGGGTCCGAAGTTCTGTGCCACCGTCTGGCTAGCACCGGATCGGCCCGGCGCAAAGCCCGTCTGGTTTGCTGTTACAATTCGTAAGGATTGAGAAAACTTCAGGAAAAAGTTGACCCTCAACGTGCCTTTTGTCCAATCTTGAGACAGAGTCGCTTAAAGCGATCAGTTCGGGGAGCGTACCCGGGCAACGGGAGGAAAAGTTTTGGCACACATGACCATGGGCGCAGAAGGTCTGCGCTCGGTTCCGGCGCTGTTGGCGCGCAACGCATCGCAATATGGCACATCGCCCGCCTATCGCGAAAAGGAATATGGTATTTGGCAAAGCTGGACCTGGGCTGACACCGCCAAAGAGGTCGAGGCGCTTGCGCTGGGCCTTTTGAACCTAGGTGTGAACGAGGGCGATTTCATTGCCATCATCGGGCGTAACCGTCCCTATCTCTACTGGTCGATGGTCGCCGCGCAATGTGTGGGTGCGATCCCGGTTCCGCTCTATCAGGACGCGGTGGCGGAAGAGATGGAATACGTGCTCGACCATTGCGGCGCGCGGTTTGCCATCGTCAGCGATCAGGAGCAGGTGGACAAGGTGATCGAGGTGCAGGACCGCCTGCATCAGTTCGAACACATGATCTATCTCGATCCGCGCGGTTTGCGGAAATACGACCACACCCGCCTGCACCAGTTCAGCCATGTGCAGGATCAGGGTCGCGCGGCCTATGACGAATTCATCAACGAATTACAGGCGCGTTCGTCCAAGCTCGATTACGACAGCACCTGCGTGATGCTTTACACCTCCGGCACGACGGGCAAGCCCAAGGGCGTGGTCCTGTCGAACCGCAATATCATCGAAACGGCCAAGGCGTCGTCCGAATTCGACCATCTCAAGGCGAACGATGAGGTGCTGGCCTATCTGCCGATGGCTTGGGTGGGCGATTTCATCTTCTCCATCGGTCAGGCTTACTGGACCGGGTTCTGCGTCAACTGTCCGGAAAGCCCGGAAACCATGATGACGGACCTGCGCGAGATCGCGCCGTCCTATTACTTTGCCCCGCCGCGCGTGTTCGAGACGCAGCTGACGCAGATAATGATCCGCATGGAAGACAGCGGCGCGTTCAAGAAAAAGACCTTTGACTATTTCATGAAACATGCGCGCAAGGTCGGGCCGGCCATTCTGGATGGTCATCCGGTCAGCGCCATTGACCGGCTGAAATACAAGCTGGGCGAGGTGATGGTCTACGGTCCGCTGAAAAATGCACTGGGCTTTTCCGATGTGCGGGTCGGATATACGGCCGGTGAGGCGATTGGCCCCGAGATCTTTGATTTCTATCGCTCTTTGGGCATCAACCTCAAGCAGCTTTACGGCCAGACCGAAGCGTCGGTCTTCATCACCCAGCAGCCGGATGGCGAGGTCCGGTCGGATACCGTGGGTGTGCCCTCACCGGGTGTGGAGATCCGCATCGCCGACAATGGCGAAGTGTTCTACCGCTCGCCCGGCGTGTTCGTCGAGTATTACAAGAACGCGGAGTCGACCGCGGATACCAAGGATTCCGAAGGCTGGGTCGCCACCGGCGATGCCGGGTTTATCGAAGAAGCCACCGGCCACCTGCGGATCATCGACCGCGCCAAGGATGTGGGCGCGATGGCGGATGGTGCGATGTTCGCGCCGAAATATGTCGAGAACAAACTCAAGTTCTACCCCAACATCCTTGAAGCGGTGGTGTTCGGTGCCGGGCGTGACCGCTGCTGCGCCTTCATCAATATCGACCTGACGGCGGTCGGCAACTGGGCCGAGCGCAACAACATCGCCTATGCGTCCTATCAGGAACTGGCCGGACACAAGCAGGTGCTCGACACGATCCAGGCGCATATCGAAGAGGTCAATGCGAGCATCGCTCAGGACGAGATGCTGTCGGGCTGCCAAGTGCACCGCTTCCTTGTTCTGCACAAGGAGCTCGATGCGGATGACGGCGAACTGACCCGGACACGCAAGGTGCGCCGCAAGATCATCGGCGAGAAGTTCGAAGACCTCGTGAACGCCCTCTATGACGGTTCGACCTCGGTCTATACCGAAACGGAAGTGACTTATGAGGATGGGCGCAAAGGCAAGATCAAGGCAACGCTGGAAATTCGCGATGCGAAGGTTGTCCCGGCGTCAAATCAGCGGATGGCAGCGGAATGATGGTTGCGACGGACCCCGTTTCCCTTCCCGTCCAGCGCCCCAGAATTTTATGGGCGGGGCCAAGAATCTTCGTACGAAGATTCTCTGAAAACCTTAAGAAATCATGGAGCCCAGCGGCACGTGCCAAGGGAGGTGCGCGATGAAAGACACCGAAGGATACGTCACCGCAGATGGGCGCCAGATTGGCGGCACTCTGATGGAGATGCGCAACATCACCCTGCGTTTCGGCGGTGTGGTGGCCATTCAGGACATCAGCTTCGACATCCGCGAAGGTGAGGTACGCGCCATCATCGGCCCCAACGGCGCGGGCAAGTCGTCGATGCTCAACGTCATCTCGGGCTTCTACACGCCCTCCGAAGGTGAGGTCTGGTACAAGGGAGCCAAGCGCCCGCCGATGAAGCCGTTCGAAGTCGCCCGCCAGGGTGTTGCGCGGACCTTCCAGAACATCGCTCTCTTTGAAGGCATGACGGTGCTCGACAACGTCATGACCGGGCGTCTGACCCACATGAATGCTGGCCTCGCGTCGCAGGCGCTCTGGTGGGGCAAGGCCCGCGACGAGGAAATGGAGAACCGCGAAAAAGTCGAGCGAGTCATCGACTTCCTCGAAATCCAGAACATCCGCAAGACGCCGGTGGGCCGTCTGCCCTACGGTCTCAAGAAACGGGTCGAACTCGCCCGCGCGCTGGCGGCAGAGCCGTCGATCCTGCTGCTGGACGAACCGATGGCCGGGATGAACGTCGAAGAGAAAGAGGACATGAGTCGCTTCATCCTCGATGTGAACGACGAATTCGGCACCACGATCTGCCTGATCGAGCATGACATGGGGGTCGTGATGGACCTCTCCGACCGTGTGGTCGTCATGGACTACGGCAAGAAGATCGGCGACGGCACCCCTGACGAGGTGCGCAACAATCAGGATGTGATCGACGCCTATCTTGGCGTGCCGCATTGAGGGAGCAGACATGCTGAACGACATTTTCATCGCGCCCTTCGTGGACATGTTCACCGCACCGGATTTCCTGATGCAGGTGCTCTGGGAAGGCCTGGTATCGGGCATTCTTTACGCCCTGATCGCGCTGGGCTTCGTCCTGATCTTCCGCTCAAGCCGGATTTTCAACTTTGCGCAGGGCATCATGGTGGTGTTCGCCGCTTTGAGCCTTGTCGGTCTATTCGCCATGGGCGTGCCAGCCTGGATCAGTGTGGGCTTAACGCTGGGGGTGATGTTCGTGCTGGCCGTGGTGATCGAACGCGTCGTCCTGCGGCCTTTGGTCGGACAGCCTGACATCATCCTCTTCATGGCGACCATCGGGATTACGCTCTTCCTCATCGGCTTTGGCGAGACGATTTTCGGCGGTGAAAACAAGGTGATGATCACCGAAGAGCTTGGCATTCCGACCGGCGACACGGTGCTGGAGCCATTTGACGGCCTGCTGATCCTGCAACACCTCGACATCACCGTGGTGGTTGTCGCCACGCTGCTGGTGCTGGGGCTGCTGGCCTTCCTCAACTACACCCAGATGGGCCGCGCAATCCGCGCGTTGGGCGATGACCACCAGGCGGCGCTGTCCGTGGGTATCAGCCTTCAGACGATCTGGGTTCTGGTCTGGTTCATCGCTGGCATCATCGCGCTGGTCACAGGCATTGCCTGGGGCGCGCGGGCCGGGGTCAGCTTTGCGCTTGAAGTGATCGCCTACAAGGCGCTGCCGGTTCTGATGCTCGGCGGGCTCGAGTCGATCACCGGGGCCATTGTCGGTGGGTTGATGATCGGCATTCTGGAAAAGCTGTTCGAGATTTATTGGGGCCAGCCTCTGCTTGGGGGCAATACCGAGACCTGGTTCGCCTTCGTGCTGGCGCTGATCGTGCTGCTCTTCCGTCCGCAGGGTCTTTTCGGAGAACGGATTATCGAACGGGTCTAGCGCAGCGCGGGGCGCGCTGTTCGAAACCGAAAATCATCGGTGCGTGAAGATTGCGCACCAAACGAAAGAAGACACATGGCAAAGCTGATCGCTGTTCTGAATGTCATCGCTTGGTCCGGCTTCTGGGCCTTTGGGTACCTCGCGCTGTCGAGCGGATCAGAGGCCGGACACCAGACCGTGATTGCGATCCTGTTGGCCGCAGTAGGCGGCGCCGCCGGGCTCTGGGCTTATTTCTGGCTCATCCGGCACAGTGAAGCCATCGGCTATGCCAAACCACGCAACCGCGTGACGATTAAGGAAGAGGAGACCGCCTGATGCTCTACCGCACGGCTGGCCAGTTCAAGACGAGCTACATTGCCGATCAGGCCCTGTTCCCGGTGAAGCAGGACGCGTTTCTGCTGGGGATCATTCTGACGCTTGCCTGGATTGTATTCCCGCTCACCGCGTCGGAATTCACATTCCAGACCCTGCTGATCCCGATCCTGATCTACGCGCTGGCGGCGATGGGTCTGAACATCCTCACCGGATTTGCGGGCCAGCTCAGCCTCGGGACCGGCGCCTTCATGGGCGTTGGGGCCTATGCGTGCTACAAGATGGTCACGCTGATGCCGTGGATGAACCCGATCGTGGCAATCCTGCTTTCTGGTGTGTTCAGCGCCGGGATCGGTGTGGTGTTCGGCATCCCCAGCCTGCGGATCAAGGGCTTCTACCTCGCCATCGCCACGCTGGCCGCGCAGTTCTTCCTTGTCTGGCTGTTCGAGAAATGGGCGTGGCTCTACAACTACAACGCCTCCGGCGCGATCCAGGTGCCGAACCTCGAGATGTTCGGTGTGTTCGTATCCGGCCCACAGGCGGCTTCGGTGACCGAGTACTACATCGTCCTCTTCGTGGTCACGCTGCTCACGCTGCTTTGCATCAACCTAACGCGCGGCAACCTTGGCCGGACGTGGAAAGCCACACGGGACATGGACATCGCGGCGGAACTTATCGGGATCAACCTGATGAAGTCCAAGCTGACCGCCTTTGCCGTGTCGTCCTACGTGGTCGGGGTGGCTGGCGCGCTTTACGTCTTCATGTGGAAAGGCGCTGCCGAACCCAACGTGTTCGACATTCCGCTGTCCTTCCAGGTGCTCTTCATCGCCATCATCGGTGGTCTCGGGTCGATCATGGGCAACTACCTCGGCGCGATCCTGATCGTTGGCTTGCCGGTTGTGCTCAACGTCGTCGCGGGCACGCAGGTGTTCGAAATCTCGACGCCGTCTGCCATCCTGCTGGTCGCACTGATCGCGGCTGCAACCTTCCTCTTCTGGGTGGCGCGCAGTCTGTGGGGTGTCGGCGCAGCCATCGGCTTTGGCGCTGTCACGCTGATCTATGGCTACGCGCAACTTCAAGGTTTCCGCATCGATTCTGCCTTGATCGAACATATCAACGTGATGATCGTCGGCGCGTTGATCATCTTCTTCCTGATTATCGAGCCTCACGGATTGAACCAGCTTTGGCGACTTATCCGTGAAAAACTGATTATCTGGCCGTTCCCGCACTGACGCGGGTGGGCCCAAGACCAAGAAACTAAAGCACCATGAAAGTTCCAATGGGAGGACAACCATGAAACACTTTACCAAACTGGCCGCAGCGGCCGCGCTGGGCACCGTGCTGGGCACGGCGGCTGTCGCGCAAGAGCTCTATACGCCGAACCTCGCGTACCGGACCGGTCCGTTTGCCGCGACGGGTATTCCGCTGATGAACGGTCAGGCCGACTACATGACACTCCTGAACGAGCGCGATGGCGGTATCGGCGGCGCCAAGATTGACTTCGAAGAATGCGAAACAGGCTACTCCACCGAAAAAGGTGTGGAATGCTATGAAAAGACCAAAGGCAAGGCCATCGTGACACAGCCGTGGTCGACCGGCATCACGCTTCAGGTTCTGCCAAAGACCAACGTCGACCAGATTCCGATCCTCGCGCCGGGCTACGGCTTCTCGCCGATGGCAGATGGCAAGGTGTTCCAATGGGCGTTCAACGTACCTTCGGGTTACTGGGATGCGGCGGACATGATCGTTCAGTATCTCGAGCAGGACGGTTCGCTCGAAGGCAAGAAGATCGCCTTCCTCCACCTCGACCACCCCTATGGCAAAGAGCCGCTACCGCTGCTTGAAAAGCTGGCCGGCGAAAAAGGCTTCGAGCTTCTGCCGATCCCGGTTGGTCTGAAGGAAATGCAGAACCAGTCCGCACAGTGGCTGCAAATCCGCCGCGAGCGTCCGGACAATGTCGTGATGTGGGGCTGGGGCGCGATGAACGCCGGTGCCATCACTGAAGCGGTGAAGACCAAGTACCCGATGGAAAACTTCATTGGCGTCTGGTGGGCCGGTCACGACGCGGACCTGAAGCTCGTTGGTGACGACGGCAAAGGCTACAAGTCGATCTCTTGGTCCTTCCCGAACCCGGATGCACCGGTGATGAAGGAACTGAAAGAGCGCGTGTTCGACGCGGGTCTGAGCCAGTCCAACGCAGAAGAAATGCAGGGCGTATTCTATGGCCGCGGTGTGGTCATGTCGATGATCCTGTCCGAAGCCATCCAGGGCGCTCAGAAGAATTTCGGCACCGCCGAAATCGACGCGTCGCAGCTGCGCTGGGGTCTTGAGAACCTGAACATAACCGAAGAGCGTCTGGCAGAGCTGGGCATGGCCGGCATGGTGCCGCCGTTCTCCACCTCCTGCGCCAACCACACCGGTCACTCCGGTGGCTGGATGCTGGAATGGGACGGCTCCAAGTTCGTGAAAGCGTCCGACCTGCTGACACCGAACACCGCCGGCTATTCCGACCTGATCGGAAGCGCCGCGTCTGAATACGCGACCGCAAACGCGCCTTGGGCGGTGAACGAAGAGTGCTCGGCCACCAACTAAGGCCACGTAACGTCACCGGCGGCACGGGCTGCCGCCGGTGATTTCCCTGAAATTTTATCACTTGGTAAAATCATGCTGGACGCCACACGCACAGACGAGACCCTGCTTGAGGTCAACAACATCGAGGTGATCTACAATCACGTGATCCTCGTCCTGAAAGGTGTGAGCCTGTCGGTGAAGAAGGGCGGCATCACCGCGCTTCTGGGCGGCAACGGCGCAGGCAAGACAACCACACTCAAGGCGATCTCGAACCTGCTGCACTCCGAGCGCGGCGAGGTCACCAAAGGCTCCATCATCTACCAGGGTGAACGGGTGCAGGATCTGGACCCCGCGGCGCTGGTCAAGCGTGGCGTGATCCAGGTGATGGAGGGTCGCCATTGCTTTGGGCACCTGACCGTCGAGGAAAACCTGCTGACCGGGGCTTACACCCGCAGGGATGGCAAGGGTGCCATCGAAGCCGACCTACAGATGGTCTACGACTATTTCCCCCGCCTCAAGGAGCGCCGCAAATCGCAGGCTGGCTACACCTCCGGCGGTGAACAACAGATGACAGCAATCGGTCGCGCACTGATGTCGCGTCCGCAGACGATCCTGCTGGATGAACCCTCGATGGGCCTTGCGCCGCAGCTGGTGGAACAGATCTTCGAGATCGTGAAATCGGTGAACGAGAACGAAGGTGTGTCCTTCCTCCTGGCCGAACAGAACACCAACGTCGCGCTGCGTTACGCACATTATGGCTACATCCTCGAGAACGGGCGCGTCGTGATGGATGGCCCCGCCGCCGAACTGCGCGAGAACCCGGACGTCAAGGAATTCTACCTCGGGGTGTCCGACGACGGCCGCAAGTCCTTCCGCGATGTCCGCAGCTACCGCCGCCGCAAGCGTTGGCTGGCCTAAGGCAAACCGACTTGAACCACGAACTGACCAGACAAGGCTTTGCTGCCATGAGCACCCATTTCGACGATTTGGAAACCCGCAGCGCGGATCAACGTGCGGCAGACCAGCTAAAGGCGCTGAACGCGCTGTTGCCGGCACACGGGTTTGATCCGCTCGGTGACCTGTCGGAGCTTGCCGCCCTGCCGGTGCTGCGCAAATCCGACTTGAGCCAGCGTCAGAAGGAAAAGCCCCCATTTGGCGGGCTGCCGGTGTCAAACCTTGCGCATATCTTCCAATCGCCGGGTCCGATCTACGAACCCGGTGGCGTCAGCCGCGACTGGTGGCGCATGGGGCGTTTCCTTCATGCGGCAGGGTTCGGCACTACGGACATTGTGCAGAACTGCTTTGGCTACCACCTGACCCCGGCGGGCATGATCTTTGAAAATGGCGCTCGGGCCGTGGGAGCAGTTGTGCTGCCAGCGGGCACCGGCCAGACCGAATTGCAGGCGCAGGCCGCGCATGATGTGGGCGTCACGGCCTATGCCGGTACGCCGGATTACCTCAAGGTGATCCTCGAAAAAGCCGATGAGATGGGTCTGGAACTGGGTATCGTGAAAGCCGCTGTTGGCGGCGGCGCGCTCTTCCCGTCCTTGCGCCAGTACTATCAGGACCGGGGCATTTCCTGTCTGCAATGCTACGCGACCGCAGACCTCGGCAATATCGCGTACGAATCATCTGCGATGGAGGGGATGATCCTCGATGAAGGGGTGATCGTCGAAATCGTGACCCCCGGCACCGGCGATCCGGTGCCTGAGGGCGAGGTGGGTGAAGTCGTCGTCACGTCGCTGAACCCGGATTACCCGCTCCTGCGCTTTGCCACAGGCGATCTGAGTGCGATGATGGTCGGGGAAAGCCCCTGCGGCCGCACCAATGCCCGTATCAAGGGCTGGATGGGCCGCGCTGACCAAACCACCAAGATCAAAGGCATGTTCGTGCGCCCCGAACAGGTCGCCGCACTGGTTGCAAAGCACGCCGAGATCGACCGTGCACGCGTCGTGGCCAGCCGCGATGGCGAGATGGATGTGATGACCGTCCGGATTGAAACCGCAGCCGATGATGCAACACGCTTCGAGGCGAGCATCGTGGAAACGCTCAAGCTCAAAGGCCGGGTGGAACTGGTGCCGCCGGGGGCTCTGCCGCGCGACGGTTTGGTGATCGAGGACGCGCGCAGCTACGACTGAGGCGGCATCGGCGCGGGACCGCACATGAAAAACGGTTCGCTATTGGATAACTTTTGCGTTTCGTGCGTTAGTCTTCCGAAATGACGGAGGACCACCGTATGATACGACTCGCGACTTCAATGACTGTTGCCCTCGCTCTGGCCGCTCCGGCCATGGCGGAGAACAGCGATCTGTTGATCATCGGGAACAGCGATCCCGGCATGTTGCAGCGGCTGATCGGAAGCGGCGACCTGACGGCGCTGCAATCGGCTTTCGAGGACCGTGGCGCAGAGGTTAGCCTGACCACAGGCGCAGATGCCGAAGCAATGCGCAGCGCGTTTCGCGACTTTGCGAGCAATATCGACGCCACCGCGGACGATGTCGGCATCCTGTTGACCGGCCAGTTCGTGTCAACCATCGCGGGCACATATCTCTTGCCCGCCGGAATGGCGCAACCGACCTTGGCGGATGTGGTCACCAATGGCTTTCCGCTCGATGCCATCTATGCCGTTGCCGCTGAATATCCCGGACGCGCTTTGATCGTGCTCGGAGAGGTCGAGATTGCGGATGACTTGCCCGCCGGTCTGTCAGTGTCGCTGCCGCTGCGCGACGTACCGCAGGGGGTGACCTTGGCCATTGGCCCAGCAGGCGATGCCGCGCGTTTTGTAGACCGCCTGTCGGACGCCACGGGCGAGGATGTGCTGCCGCTTGCGCGGTCCGCCGGGCTCAGCTTGCAAGGCTTTGTCCCGCAGGAACTGCCGATGTTCGCGGGTGAGGAAGCGACCCTTCCCCAAGTCACTCCAGAGGCCCCGCAATCGGACCGTACGGCTGAAGACACAGCCGCATGGGAGGTTGCAGTCTCGGCCGACAGTGAGGCGGGCTATGACACCTATCTGGCGACCTTCCCCACAGGCCGTTTCGCATCTGAAGCGCGCCAGCGTCTGACGGCGATCCGCTCAGAACCGTTCTACCGCGAAAAGCAGACAGAGACCGATCTGAACCTGTCGCGCGACGCGCGCCGTGAGATCCAGCGCGATCTGTCGCTGCTCGGGTACAATACACGCGGCATCGACGGCATTTTCGGACGTGGCACGCGCGGAGCCGTCACGGCATGGCAGAACGAAAACAACCTGACGGCCTCGGGCTACCTGAATGCCGACCAGATCTCGCGCTTGGATGCGCAGGCAGAACGCCGTGCCGCTGAGCTTGAAGAGGAAGCACGGCAGCGTCAGGCAGAGCTTGAACGTCAGGACCGCACCTTCTGGTCCGAAACCGGCGCACGGAGCGATGAGGCAGGCTTCCGCGCGTATCTAAAACGCTTTCCCGACGGGATTTACGCGGAGCAAGCCCAAGCTCAACTGGACGCTATCGAAGAACAGCGTCGGGCGCAGGCCGAAGATGAGGATCGCCGCCGCTGGCTACAGGCTCGCGAGATCGACACCGAAGCGGGCTATCGCGCCTATCTCGCGGAACGTCCGAATGGTGCCTTCGTCGAAGAGGCGAGGGCGCGGGTCGAGTATTTCCTGAACAACTCGGAACAGATCGCTCTGCAGGAGCGGGCGCAGGCGGATGAGGCGGCCTTGGGGCTGAACGCCGCAGCCCGCCGTCTGGCCGAGGCCCGCTTGGCTGATCTGGGTCTCAAGCCGGGGGCTGTCGACGGCACCTTCGACGAAGACACACGGCGCGCCATCCGCCGCTATCAGGACGCGCGGAATCTGCGGGTCTCTGGATATCTGGATCAGGCCACGGTGGTCCGCCTGATGGCGGATACGATCCTGCGCTGATCGGTCAGTCGAGGTCGGTCCACGGCCAAGGCTTCACGTTGCTGGCAGCGGTCTGGTAGCGTGCGGCCTTGGCAATCCAGATGCCAAGGTCGGTGCCGAATTCGGCCAGCCTCTCGTTCGGTTGCTTGTTGTTGGCCAGCATGATGATGAATTGGACAATCGTCATCACGCCCAGCACGGTTTGTGCGACAGAAATCATGATGGCAATCAGGATCATGTAGATCAGCCGCTCCAGCAGGCCGTCGGTCTTCTCCGGCTCGTGCTGTTCGCCGTGCAGGCGGCCCGAGACCTTGTCATCGTCAGAAGCAGGCACTTTGGCGGTCCTTTTGTGTCGTCGCGGTTAGCCTGATTGTACCCGCATTCCCAAAGAGTCGCCAACCCGGTTCGGCTTGGGCTCTTGCCGCTTAGATGGGACGAGTCCCTCCTAGACATTGGTTCGCACATGCATACACATTGCTGCATGTCGATGATCCATGACCTTGAAGAAATAGAGCGAACGGTCCTGACGACTGACCCCAGCTTCCGAGCAATCGAACGTGCTGAGATGGATCGTCACATCAGCAAAGCCCGGCAGTCTGCGCTCTTGGCCTCGAAGGATGCGTTTCTCCTTTCAATGATGCGGCTTCTGGCCCTTCCGAGGAACGGACATACACGTCTGATCCCGAATAACGCCATCTCTGTCCTGCCTGTCAGGTTTGTGAGTATCGGCACGGCTATTCGACTGCTTGATGCCCGATCAGGTTATTCAGAGGCAATTGGCAGCGAATTAATCTCCATAAATGGCGTTCCAGTGAGAAAGATTGAGGCCGCCGCAGAGGCCTTTTTGGCGGGTACAAGGCAACGAAGACGCGTTATCGGGGCGATCCTCTTCGCGTGGCCGGGCGCATTGGTTCGGTTGGGCGTGTTTTCGGGCGGCGGCACAATCAATTATCAGATACGCGATGCGACGGGTCGGATCAGCGAACTTGTTCCAGATATGGCAGAACTGGTGCCCGGATCGGCGATATACCCTCGAAACGAGCATGGCAAAGCCGACGCCTCTTGGTCACCCAAGACCTATCTGGAAACAAGAGATTTCGGCCAGCGCGGGTTGCTGTTGGTGCTTCCGAGCTTCTTCGATCCCGGTGAAACCGATTTTTCGAATGCAGTTTGCGAGGCGGCAGATTGCGTAAGATCGCGCCCTGACACGCCCCTCGTTATTGATGTCCGAGGGAATACGGGCGGCAACTTTCTTAGGGCCTTGCCATTGATCGACGCGATTCGGGAGGGTTCGGACAATCGCAGGGTTAGCGTGCTTGTCGACAAATTCACCTTCTCCGCCGCGATCGTCTTCGTTGCAATCCTCAAGCACCGTCTCGGAGCACGGCTTTCGCTGATAGGGGAAGAGATGGGAGACGATCTGACATTCTTTGCAGAAGGGGGGACACTTGACCTGTCGACCGGCGGTGCGGTCGTCCGATATTCATCGGCGTTTCATGATTGGGCTGAAGGTCGCATCGACGGGACCACCCCAAAAGAGATCGCGGCGGAAATCGTGCCGGTCGGATCGCTGGAAGTGGACCGAATTTGGATCGCCAATTCGGAAGATGTTGAAGCACGGGATCGGTTCTGCCGGGAAATTTTCGACGACTTTCATGCTTAGACCCAAGTGCATTTTGTGTCGCTTAGAACTTATTCCCCACATTCAAATCTATCCTGACAATAGGCACCGTGTGCCAACGAGACGAGAGCCTTTGCCATTTCAAAAGTTGCGCTGCCCCAAAAACAAAAAAGCCGTCCCGAAGGACGGCTTTTTCGCAAAATCTGCGTGTCCGCTCAGCCCTGACGGGCCTTGTACCGACGCTGCGTCTTGTTGATCACGTAGACGCGGCCTTTACGGCGCACAACGCGGCAGTCGCGATGGCGGTTCTTCAGCGAACGAAGCGAGTTCTTGACCTTCATTTGGTCTCTCCTCTTATCGCGGCGCGCGAGCGCCTTGGTGGTTGCAGGTGCCCCGAGCCTTGGCCCGAGACGGCGAATTCAATGGTGGGCGATACAAGGTTCGAACTTGTGACCCCTTCGATGTCAACGAAGTGCTCTACCACTGAGCTAATCGCCCTTTGACCCGACCCGATTCACGTACCCCAAATAAAAGGGGCGCGTGAAGCCGCGCCGGTGGAGCGGTCTATAAAAGGAGTCGTAGCGGGGATCAAGGGCTTTGGTCACAGAAAAAATCGGTCTATGTATGGGACATAGGGAGAGCCGATGCCCAAAGTCGCATACCACCTTGTTCAGCCGGAAGCGCACACCTCGCGAGTGGTGTTTGCGTCGCCGCATTCGGGGCGCGATTACAGCTGGGACTTCCTGCGTCACACCATTCTTGACGAGGTTACGATCCGGACGTCCGAAGACGCGTTTGTGGACCGTCTTTTCGACTGCGCCCCGCAATTTGGGGCACCTTTCATCAAGGCAGGCGCCCCGCGCGCCTACATCGACCTCAACCGTTCGGCTGAGGAACTGGACCCGGCGCTCATCGAAGGTGTCCGGCGTCAGACCCACAATCCGCGTGTCGCATCGGGGCTGGGTGTCGTGCCGCGTGTGGTCGCCAATGGGCGTCCGATTTACCGGGGCAAATTGCCGCTTTTCGAAGCCGAACGCCGAATTGCGCAGTTCTGGCACCCCTACCACAACCAGCTTCGGCGGTTGATGCAGCAGGCGCATGCCCGTTTCGGCGAAGCGATTCTGATCGACTGTCATTCGATGCCGCACGAAGCATTGGATGGTGTTGCGAGATCCACTTCGCGGCGGCCACAGATCGTGATGGGCGACCGCTTTGGCGCGTCTGCCAGCCCGACGGTTGTGGACCAGATCGAAGCGGCGTTCACCGATGCGGGGTTGATCGTTGCGCGCAACACGCCTTTTGCAGGGGCATATATCACACAGGCGTATGGCCGCCCCTCGCGCAACCAGCACGCTATCCAGATCGAGATCGACCGCTCCATCTACATGGACGAACGCACCATCCGGCCCAACGCGAATTTCCACAATTTCCGCAAGCTTCTGCGCAGCGTGATCGCGGAAATCGCCGCCACGGGGCAGGCCGAGGACATGCCGCTCGCGGCGGAATAACCTCTAGTCGAAAAGCGTGTTCAGAGCGTCTTTCAGCGCGCTGCTGTCAGGGATAATCAGTCGTACCGGCACCGTCAGCACCTTCATCCGATAGCTTTGGGGCAGGCGCACGGCGTCTTTCTCTGTCGTCACCAATTGCGCGCGGGCGGCCTGTGCATCTTTTTCCAGCCGTGCCAGCAAGCCGGTTGTCAGTGGTTGATGGTCGTCCAGCGCACGGGTTTCCACCAAGTTGGCCCCAAGATCGCGCAGCGTGAGAAAGAATTTCTCGGGGTTACCGATCCCGGCGAAGGCAAGACAGCGCAGCCCTTCCCAGTCCATCCCCGTTTGCAAGGGCATCAGGTGGCCGGATAGGTGGGGCAGGGGGATCTGTGCCTTCCACGTTTCGGAAAACCGGGCCTGTGCCTCGTCAAGTCCGATCGACAAAACCAGATCCGCCCGCTCCATCGCGGCAGAGACCGGTTCGCGCAAAGGCCCAGCGGGAATGCAGCGCCCATTGCCGAACCCCCGCGTTGCGTCCACCACGATCAGCGACAGGTCTTTGGCAAGGCTCGGGTTCTGCAACCCGTCATCCAGCAGGATCACCTCTGCGCCGGCTTCCTTGGCCGCCATTGCGCCCTGCGCGCGGTCTTTAGATACCCAGACCGTACCAAACGCAGCCAACAGCAAAGGCTCATCCCCCACATCCTCGGCGCTGTGGCGGCGCGGATCGACCTGCACTGGACCTTCCAGTGATCCACCATAGCCACGCGACACCACATGCGCGGTCTTGCCCATGTCCGCCAGCATCTGAATCAGCGCGATCACCGTTGGTGTCTTGCCTGTCCCACCTGCGTTGACATTGCCGACACAGATGACCGGAACACCGATCCGCAGAGGTGCACCTTGGCGCACCCGCCGCGCGGTCGCCGCTGCGTAAAGCGCACCAAGCGGTGCCAGCAGTCGCGGCCACAGCCCGGGCCGGTCCGGCGTGTTATCCCAGAACTTCGGAGGTCTCATCGCGCGCCCTCCATCGCATCGAGCCATTCGCTGATCTGTGTCAACACTAGATCGGCGGTCTCGGCCCCAGCAGATACCACGTTCCACCCGGCATGTGCCATCGCTGCCGCGCGGTCAGGGGCGATCAGGTGCGACACCGCCGCGCTGAGCGAATCCATATCCTTGACGATCCGTGCCGCCCCGGCAGCCACAAGCCGCGAATAGGATTCCAGGTGGCGGCCCACATTCGGGCCATAGAGAATGGCGGAACCCAAAGCGGCGGCCATCATCGGCGACTGCCCCCCCGTCTTGCCGGCCAACGATCCCCCGAGGAAACACAATGGGGCAAGTCGGTACCACAGACCCAGTTCGCTGTCGTCCCCCGCCAAGAGAACCTGCGTGTTCTCATCCGGCATATCACCATTTTCCCACCGCGCCAGACGCAGCCCGATCTCCTGACATTGCTCGGCAATCACAAGCTCGTCGGCGGCATCGGCGGGAACGACAACCAGCAACAGGCGGTGTGCAAGACGCGCGGCACGGCGATGCGCGCGCAATACCGCATCCGCCTCATCGCGCTGGATAAGTGCCCCCAACCAGACTGGGCGTCCGGCCAGAGCGGTGGTCAGCTCTTCGTGCAACCCGTCATGGCTCATGAGCGGGAAAACCTCGGGCTCCAAAGGCGATGCCACCTCGATCCGGTCATCCGGCACACCCAGTCGCCGCATCCGCAGGGCGGCCTTCTTGTCCTGTGCCAGAACGGTATGGAACAGGCTCAACGCCCCCGCCGACGCGTCCGGCAAAAACCGCTTCGACGGTTGTCGCCACGGCGCATCCGCCGCATCGGCCAACAGAAGATGCGCGCCGGACATGGCCGTTTCGTGAATCAGCGCAGGTCTCAGCCCGTTACCCGCCCAGATCAAAATATCGGGCCGCCAGTGGTCGAGAAACCGATGCACTTCGCTCAGTGCTTCTGAAGGGGGTGCGCTGACGGACTGCCCGTCGATCTTTAGGCCCTCGGCCGAGGCCGCATCGCAGGTCAGCAAAAGGGAAAAGTCGTCGCGTTGCAGCCGCAGTCGTTGGATCAGCGTCAGAAGTGTCTCAAGCCGCGCGCGCGTGTCGCTGTGCAGCCAAAGCACGGGGCCGGTCGGGCGCGCAGGCCATTGCGTCGCTTCAGCGCTCAGCCGGTCCGATCCTCGCGCAAGCGCGAGATAAGCGGTCAGACTGAACGGCCTGCGCGCCAAATGGTCAGTCCTGTGCTTCAGGCGACGACGTGCTGGCGTCCATCAGCTTTTCCAGATCGCCAAGGAAATAGCGCATATGGGCGTTGTCGACAGTGCGCTGTGCCTCTGTTTTCCACGCATCATAGGCGGTGGTCCGATCCGGGAAGATGCCGACGATGTGGATGTTCTTCGGGTCCTTGAACACATTTTCCGAAGGCGTGACCAGTTCCCCGCCAAAAACGATGTGAAGATGCTGCGCCATGGGGGAATCCTTCCTTGCTGCGGTGCGGCCAAACTAAGAAGCTGTAGATCAGGGTCAAGGCGATTAGGGCAGGTGCTGCGCAATCAGGCCTTTGATCGTGCGGACATGTTCGGGAGTCGCGCCGCAGACGTCTACGGTCAGCGCCTTGGCACGGTCAATCAACGCGTCCGGCTCGACAACTTCGTCGAACAGCCCCCAGGTCAGGGCATCCTCGGTCGCGATCTTTTGCCCCGCAATCAGGATCATCTTGGTGCGTGACGGTCCGACAAGGGCCGAAAGGCGCGCCGAGTCCGATGGCTGCGGCAGGAAGCCCAGCTTCATCACCGGGTAGAATGCCTTGGTGCCCGGCACGGCGATCCGCAAATCACAGGCCAATACCATCCCCATCGCACCACCCGCGACCGTTCCGTTCAGTGCCGCGATGGTCAGACCGGGATGGCGCGCGATGGCACCAGACAGCCGTTCCCACAATGGGCTCAACGCGAGACCGGCCCTTGCCGCGTCCAGATCGGCCCCGGCCGAATACACGTTGCCGACCCCGGTCAGAATGACCGCCCGCGCACTGCGCGCCTCTTCGACGCCAACACAGAGTGCCTCAAGCATCTCGGCGGTCAGTGAATTGGCCTTGTCCGGACGGTTGATCGTCAGGACACAGATCGTGCCATCATTCTGAACTTCGATCATACCAGTCCCACCTTCTTGCGAATGCCCTCGTCACGGAGCGAGATTTCCTCGCCCAGAAAGGCATCCGCCTCCGCCCCGCACATCCACAAAAGCGCCTTGGCCGGCCAATCGGCCGGGATGTGGTCAGACCATTCCAACTGGCTCACCGGGTTGATCCCGCTCGCCTTGATCTCGCGCTGCATCTGCGTGGCCACGGTGCCCGGCGAAAGGCCCATCGCGCGGATACCCTTGTCGCCCATTTCTTTGTGCAGACACATCGTCAGCATCGCTGCCCCGGCCTTGGACGCACAGTAATGGGACCACGCCTCGACCGGACCATGCGCCGCGCCCGAGCTGACGGTCAGGATCGTCCCTCCACCTGCGTTTTCCATCACCGGCAAGGCGGCGCGCATCCCGTGGAACACGCCTTTGAGGTTGATGTCGATCACCTGGCCCCAGCCTTCGGGATCAGCTTCGTCCATGCGGGCGATCGGTTCAATCACTCCTGCGTTGTTTATCAGGATGTCCAGCCCGCCAAACGCAGTGACGCAATTCTCGACAGCCTGCGCCACTTCCCAATAGCGGCTGATGTCGCACGGAATGGCGACCGCTGACGTGCCGATCTCTCCAGCCAGATTGGCGATGCTGTCTGCCGATCGTGCCACCAGAGCGACATTCGCGCCCGCCTTGGCGAAAATCCGAGCGGCCTCGGCTCCGATACCCCTGCTGGCCCCAGTGATCATCACGGTGCGCCCTGTCAAATCAATCATGCTGTGGCCTCCCCATATGGTTCACAGCAGTGCTACTTCGGACAGGTCGCGGGGTCCACCCACTTGACCCGGTCGGTCAGGAGGTTGAAGCTGGACGTGGGAATTTGAGATAACGGGATATCATCATGGGACGGATTCATCGCCTTTCGTCATGCTCCGCCATTGCCATTATTCTGGCAGGTGGCCCGGCGTTCGCTGAACTGACCGCGCCGCAAGTGTGGGACGGGATGGAGACCGCCTTGCGGGGGTTCGGCTACACCGTCACCGCGACAGAAAAGCAGACTGGCGACGGGTTGGATGTGACTGATATCGTCATGCGGTTCGAGTCGTCGGAAGATGATGCTTCCGTCGAGATCGGCATCGAGTCCATCGATCTTGTCGAAAACGGCGACGGGTCGGTGTCGATGACATTCCCGGCATCCATGCCAATCACCATCGATGCCGCCCCCGAGGGCGAAGAAAACGTCATTATGGTGCTGGACTATGCGAACAGCGGTCTGGAACTTCTGGTCTCAGGCGAGCCGGGCAATTTGACCTACAGCTACAGCGCCGACCAATTGTCGATCTCGCTGGCGGAAATGGAGATCGAAGGCGAACCTGTTCTGCGCGAAGAGGCACGCTTTGATTTCGTGCTCGACGATGTCGCCGGTTCGACGGTCGTCGTGACTACCGACGGCACCGACATCACCCAGTCCGTCGAAGCCACCGCTGCCAGCTACGACTTTGCCTTCAACGATCCTGAAAGCGACGATGCGGCGCTGGTGTCGGGGTCAATGGCCGGGGTTTATGTGTCCAGCGCCACCGTGCTGCCCGAAGGGTTCGACCCGAACGATCCACAGTCACTGGCCGCCGGAGGCTTCTCGGCACAGGGCACGATGGGCTACGCGGATGGCGAAATGCAGTTCGCCGCAACCGAATCCGTAGGCACAACTTCCGGAACCTCGCGCACGGGCAGCGTGGGGATCGAATTCGAGATGGACGACGCGTCCCTGCGCTATGACGTGAAAGCGACCGAGCAGGCGTTCAGCCTGTCTGGACCCGAAATGCCTCTTCCTGTCGATGTGAAGATGGCCGAAAGCGCCTTCCGCATCACCTTACCTATTGCCGAGGCCGATGAACCGCAGGACATGGCGTTCGGCCTGACGCTGCGCGGGTTTGAGATGTCGGACCTGCTTTGGAATGTCATTGATCCCGGCGCGGCTTTGCCTCGCGATCCGGCGACCATTGCACTCGACCTCACCGGGCAGGCCACTCCCTTCTTCAATCTGTTCGACCCCGAACAGATGTCTCAGCTCGAAGCCACGGGCGGAACGCCGGGCGAACTGAACGCGTTGACGCTGAACGAACTCACGGTCGAGGCGGCTGGGGCCAAACTCGGCGGGTCCGGCGCTTTCACCTTTGAAAATGACGATCTGCAAACCTTTGGCGGTTTCCCGCGCCCGAATGGCGAGATCAATGTCACGTTGGACGGTGCCAACACCCTGATCGACAAGCTGATCGCGATGGGTTTACTGACCAACGAAGACGCGATGGGCGCACGGATGATGATGAGCATGTTTGCGGTGCCGGGGGATGGGCCGGACAGCCTGAAGTCGACGCTGACGATCAACGAACAGGGGCATGTGCTCGCTAACGGAATGCGGATTCAGTAACCCGGACCAAGGGCCCGTTTGCGTCAACGCGAACGCGGCGATGCGTTGACGCATCGCCCCTTTTACTGCCGCAACGCTGGCAATCCCACGCCGGTCGACTCGAACCCGCCATCCGCGGCGATCACCTGCCCCGTGACATAAGACGCCCTGTCCGAGCAGAGGAAGGTGATCACCTCTGCGATCTCCAGTTCCGACCCGTAGCGGTTCAGCGGGATCGCGTCGTGATAGGCATCAATGATCTCTTGCGTGTGCACCGCCATCGCCAGCTTGGTGCGCACTGGGCCGGGGCAGACACAGTTCACGCGGATGCCGTACTCGCCCAGTTCCGCCGCGTGCTGTTTGGTCAGATGGATCACCGCCGCCTTGGACGTTCCATAGGCCACCCGAAGGGTCGATGCGCGCAGCCCGCTGATCGAGCCGATGTTCACGATGCTGCCGCGACTGTCCTTGAGCGCGCGCGTTGCCGCCTGCGTGCACAGGAACACGCCGTCCAGATTGATTGCCATTACGCGGCGCCAGCCCTCGAAATCGGTTTCTTCCACCGGACCGAATTCCGCCACACCCGCATTGTTGACCAGTGCATCGATACGTCCTGCCCAATCCAGCGTCCGTGTGACCATCGCCTCGACGTCCTCGGGTTTAGACACATCCAGCGGCAGAAGCAGAGTGTTCGGCACACCGTCCTGTTTCGTCAGTTCCTCGGCGTCGCGGTCCAAGAGCGCGACCCGCCAGCCCTGTTCAAGGAACAGCTTTGCCGTGGCCAATCCGATGCCGCGCGCGGCTCCGGTCACGATTGCGCATTTCTGGTCCATTCCGTCCTCCCCGTTTGCCTAGGTTCTGGCACGGGGAGAGGGCACTGTCACGCGGGAAGACCCCAGATCAACCCGCCATCAGATCGGGCAGATCTCCGTTCAAACCGGCCGCTTCGCGGATGAAGGTCCGGCGCGCCGACGGGATCGCGTTCAACGCCGCCATACCCAGATCACGCCCGGCACGCAGGATCGGATTGTCGTTCGAAAACAATCGGTTGAACAAATCCGTCGCGCTCAGAAGCGTGGCAGTGTCGAAGCGCCGCCACTGTTCATAGCGTTCCAAAACCATTGGGCTGGCGAAATCCTCACCACGCCGCACCGCGTGGCCGATCACATGCGCCAGGACCGCCACGTCCCGCAGCCCGGCGTTCAGCCCTTGCCCGGCAATCGGGTGCATCCCATGTGCCGCATCGCCCACCAATGCCAGACGGTCCGCGATGAACCGATTGGCGAGGGTCAGACCCAGAGGGTAGGTGAACCGCTCTCCGGCGAGGGAAATCTCGCCAAGAAAATCACTGAACCGAGGGCGCAGAACAGTCAGGTAATCCTCTTCCGGCAGCGCGTTGATCTCTTCTGCGAGCCCACGCTTTTCACTCCAGACAATGGACGACCGGTTACCCGTCAGCGGCAGGATCGCCAGCGGCCCCGCCGGCATGAAAAGCTGATGCGCCACGCCGCCATGTGGTTTTTCATGCGCAATCGCACAGACCAGCGCCGTCTGGTTGTAATCCCACGCGGTGCGCCGAATGCCCGCGCGCTGCCCGGTCCCGGTTTGGCGTCCATCCGCACCGACGATCATCTGTCCGGTCAGCATGTCGCCCGACGCCAAAGTGATATTCGCCCCCGTCGCGGTCACGTTCTGATCGACAACCGTTTCGCCCGACAGATGCGTGACCAGCGGTTCCGCCTCCATCGCTTCAAGCAACGCCCGCCGCAGATACCGGTCTTCGAGCATGTGGCCCATCGGCCCTTCCTCGATCTCGGCGCTGTCGAAATGCAGGCCAAGAAACACCTCTGCATCGCCCGCGCGCCCGTCACTGACCTTGATCTCGGTCATCGGCTGCGCGTTCGCCTTCAGCCCGTCCCACAGACCCAATGCGTTCAGCATCCGCACCGAGGCCAGCGCCAGCGCATAGGACCGACCGTCGAAATTATCGCTGCGCCGCGTGCCTTCGGGACGGGCGTCGATCACGGTGCTGGAAAGGCCCGCTTGCGCGGCCGCAAGTGCCAGCATCGGACCGTTCAGCCCGCCGCCCACAATCAGGATATCAGAGGTGTTGTTCATGCGGGGAAATATGGAAGTGCTGCCGGGATTGTCCATGCGCTTCTCTGCCGCTACCGTCGCGCCAAGACGGGGCAGGGGAGACATCACATGACCGAATGGCAGACAATGACAGCCGCCGAACTCGGGCGCGGAATCGGCAGGGGGGAGATTGATCCCGTCGAACTGACCCAGTTCTTTCTGGATGCCATCGACAAACATGAATACCGCGACCGGATCTATGCCCGCCTGACCCCCGACCGCGCCTTGGCCGAGGCTGTTTCTGCACAGGACCGCGCGCACCTCAAGCTGCGCCGCTCGCCGCTCGATGGCGTTCCGATCAGTTGGAAAGACCTGTTCGACACCGCGGGAGTGGTAACCGAATCCGGGTCCAAGCTGCTCGAAGGGCGCACACCCGACACTGATGCAGAGGTTCTGCAAGCGGCCACCCATCAGGGGTTGGTCTGTCTCGGCAAGACGCATCTCAGCGAACTGGCCTTTTCGGGCCTTGGTCTGAACCCAAAGACCGCCACATCGCCCAACATCCACAACCCCGACAACGCGCCGGGGGGGTCGTCCTCCGGTGCGGCGACATCAGTTGCCTTTGGCCTCGCCCCCGCCGCCATCGGGTCGGATACCGGCGGTTCGGTGCGCGTCCCGTCAGCTTGGAACGACCTTGTCGGACTCAAGACGACCTCCGGCGTGCTCAGCCTTAAGGGGGCGGTACCGCTGGCGTCCAAGTTCGACACCGTCGGTCCGCTTTGCAAATCGGTTGAGGATGCCGCACTCCTCTTTGCAGTCATGAAGGGCGAAGCGCCCATCGACCTGGCACCGACGTCACTGAAAGGGAAACGCCTCGCCGTTTTGACAACCACTGCGCTGGACGATGTGCGCGACGACCCGCGCAAAGGCTTTGACCACGCCGTGCAACGCTTCCGCGACGCGGGGGCCGAGATCGTTGAACTGGCCGTGCCAGAGATCGACACAGCAATGGCGTTGGCACCGATCCTGTTCGGCTGCGAGGCCTATGGCACCTGGAAAGATGTGATCGAGGCCAATCCGGACGTGATGTTCGCGGAAATCCTCGCCCGCTTCCGGGGTGGCAAGGACTTCACAGGAGCCGATTACGTCGCGGCATGGCATACGCTCGAACGGTGCCGCGAGGCTTATCTGTCGGCAACTGCCGGGTTCGACGCAGTGCTTTGTCCGACCAGCCCGATCACGCCGCCGAATGTCGAGCGTTTGATGACCGACAGTGCCTATTATGTCACGGAAAACCTCCTCACCTTGCGCAACACCCGCATTGGAAACCTGATGGGATTGTGCGCTTTGACGCTGCCCACGGGCGTCCCGGCCTGCGGAGTGATGCTCATGGCGGCTCCGCGCGACGAACGGCGGCTCTTGCGGCTGGGTTTGGCGGCCGAAGCGGCGCTCACCTGAACCTTGGCCTGAAAGCCACAACCGTCTGATCCGTGCGCTCTTTTTCTGGACGCACCGGCCCATGCTATGTAATTTGGCTGCAAAGAGGGCGCGAACGACCCTCATTCTGAGGCAGTATTGGCATGTTTCCCGAGCGGTTTTCGAACCTTCCGGCTTATGCGTTCCCGCGTCTGCGCGCCCTGTTGGACGTGCACGAACCTGGTGGGCCGGTCATTCACATGACCATCGGAGAGCCGAAACACGCGTTTCCCGCATGGATTTCCGACATTCTGAGCCAGAACATCGCCGGGTTTAACAGGTACCCGCCGAACGAAGGCACACCCGAACTGCGTGCCGCGATCCGCGATTGGGTGCAGTTCCGCTATGGCGTGAGCCTTGATGCCGACACCCAGATCATGGCGCTCAACGGGACGCGCGAAGGGCTGTACAACGTCGGCATGGCGCTCTGCCCCGAGGACAAGAACGGCGCGAAACCTGTCGTCCTGATGCCGAACCCGTTTTATCAAGTCTACCTGATCTCGGCGATCTCGGTTGCCGCAGAGCCCGTCTTCGTCAACGCGACCGACGACAGCGGACATCTGCCCGATTTTGAAAGCCTGCCCGAAGACGTGCTCGACCGGACTGCGCTGGCCTATATCTGCTCCCCTGCCAACCCGCAGGGCGCAGTTGCCGATCACGACTACTGGGAACGGCTTATTACATTGGCGGAAAAGCACGATTTCCAGATCCTCGCCGATGAATGCTATTCCGAAATCTACCGTGACACGCCCCCCGTGGGCGCGCTTCAGGTCGCGCAGGAGATGCGTGCTGATCCCGAACGCGTGGTGATCTTCCACTCGCTCTCCAAACGCTCCAACCTGCCGGGTCTGCGCTCGGGCTTTGTGGCTGGCGGTCCTGAAACGATCAGACGCATCCAGCAATTGCGCAACTACTCCGGCGCGCCGCTCCCGCTTCCGCTTCAGGCGGTGGCCGAGGCGGTTTGGAAAGACGAAGCGCATGTCGAGGAAAACCGCGCGCTCTACGCCGAGAAATTTGCTCTGGCCGACCGCATCTTCGGCAATGTGCCGGGCTACAAATCTCCGCAGGCAGGGTTCTTCCTCTGGCTGCCGGTCGAGGATGGCGAAGCCGCTGCTCTCAAGCTTTGGAAAGAAACCGGTGTCCGGGTGCTGCCCGGCGCGTATCTGTCGCGCGACACCGAAGCCGGAAACCCCGGCACGCATTATATCCGGGTCGCCTTGGTGGCCCCAAAAGAAGAAACAGAACGTGGCCTGACGCAGATCAGGGACTGCCTTTACGGCAGTGAAGACCAATAAAGAGGCGAACGATGGCATATCAGGCGCGGGGGCGTGACCCCCTCTTTGACAGCAACATGCAGGCTGCGCTGGAAAAGCGCGGCAAGGAGTTGGGTGGCTTCGTACTGATGGCGCTGGGGGCGATGGCCGCCGCGATGATCTATTCGTACTCGCCGCAAGACCCAAGCTGGCTGTCCGCCACAGATGCACCTGTTCAGAACTGGTTGGGCCGGGCAGGGGCCTCGGTCGCCGCACCGCTTTTCATGATTGTCGGCTGGGCCAGCTGGGGTTTGGCGCTGGTGCTGCTGGTCTGGGGCGCGCGCTTTGCGATGCACCGGGGCGAGGAACGTGCGCTGTCCTGCCTGATCTTCGCACCGATCTGGATCGCGCTTGCCGCCGTCTACGCCGCTGGTGTTCCTGAAACCACCGCCTGGACCCACAGCTTCGGGCTGGGCGGGCTCTTTGGCGACATGATGATGGGGTCGATCCTGACGTTCCTGCCGCTTGGCACCACCTTCGCGCTCAAACTGATGATGCTGGTGATGGGTGCCATCGTGATGGTGATGGGCACTTTTGTTCTGGGTTTCACCAAAGCCGAACTGGCGCGTCTGGCGCGGTTCCTGCTGGTCGGCGTGATTATGGTCTACGCCACGCTGCTGTCGCTTCTGGGCAAAGGCGCGACCGGCGCGCTGGGCGCGGCACGTCAGATGCAGGCCAAGAACGCCGAACGTCGCGCCATCCGCGGACAGGAACAGGCCGAAGCCGCCGAATGGGCTGCCGCGCAGGACGCCGTTAAATCCGAACCGCGCGTCACCCGCATCGCCCCCAAAGCTCCGCCGCCTTTGCAGGCCGATGAAGAAGAGCTGATCGACGATCCCTATCCGCAGGCCGCACCTCAGAAAACCGGTTTCCTGTCCAAGATGCCGTCGCTCATCCGCCGCGCCGATCCCGAACCTGAATTGGTCGAGACTTATCCGCATGGCGATCTGCCCGAAACGCTGCCGGGCGATGATCGAGTGCGCGCCAAGATCGCCGACGCAATCAAATCCCGCGTCCGCCAGAACCCCTCAGTGACCTCGGCCATCGCAGCGCCGTTGACCAAAGGCCGTGGCCGTGGCCCTGATCCGCTTATCTTCAAGCCCAATGAGGGCCTGCCGCCGGAACCCCCTGTCACCGCTCGCGCCGCAGCCCCACTGCGTGCAGAGCCGCCCGTGACCGCGCCCAAACCCGCCGCCCATCAGCCACAGGCGCAAAGCCCGGCCTATGACGACGAGCCGGAAAACATCTTTGACGACATGACGGACTGGGACGATTACGGCGATGCACCGCAGGCCTACGCGCCGACACCGGTGCCGCAACCCGAGGCGCGCAAGGTTGTGCAGCAACCGCAGCGCAAGCCGCTTCAGCCGTCCAAGCGCGCGCAGGAAGAGGCCCAGCCGCGTCTGCAATTCGAGGACAAGCAGGCCGATTACGACCTGCCGCCGCTCGGACTGCTCATGGATCCGGCCAATATCGAACGCCACCACCTGAGCGACGAAGCACTGGAAGAAAATGCTCGGATGCTCGAAGCGGTGCTGGATGATTACGGCGTGAAGGGCGAGATCGTCAGCGTTCGCCCCGGTCCCGTGGTCACGATGTACGAACTGGAACCCGCGCCGGGCCTAAAGGCGTCCCGCGTGATCGGCCTTGCAGACGACATCGCGCGCTCCATGTCGGCGCTCTCCGCGCGTGTCTCGACCGTTCCGGGCCGAAGCGTGATCGGCATCGAACTTCCGAACGAAAAGCGCGAGATGGTTTCCTTCCGCGAAATCCTCTCGACCCGCGACTATGGCGACGGCAACCAGAAGCTGCCGCTGGCGCTGGGCAAGGACATCGGCGGCGATCCGGTTGTCGCCAACCTCGCCAAGATGCCCCACCTGCTGATCGCCGGGACCACGGGTTCGGGTAAGTCGGTTGCGATCAACACCATGATCCTGTCGCTGCTCTACAAGCTGAGCCCGCAGGACCTGCGCCTCGTGATGATCGACCCCAAGATGCTCGAACTCAGCGTCTATGACGGCATCCCGCACCTGCTGTCGCCCGTTGTGACCGACCCGAAAAAGGCGGTTGTCGCCCTGAAATGGGTCGTGGGAGAAATGGAAGACCGGTACCGCAAGATGTCCAAGATGGGCGTCCGCAACATCGACGGCTACAATGGCCGTGTCGCCGATGCCCTGGCGAAGAACGAGATGTTCGAACGCACGGTACAGACCGGCTTTGACGAAGAAACCGGCGAACCGATTTTCGAGACCGAGGAAATCCAGCCGGTCAAGATGCCCTATATCGTCGTCATCGTTGACGAGATGGCCGACCTGATGATGGTTGCGGGCAAAGAAATCGAAGCCTGCATCCAGCGCCTCGCGCAGATGGCCCGCGCCTCGGGTATCCACCTTATCATGGCCACGCAGCGCCCGTCCGTGGACGTCATCACCGGCACGATCAAGGCGAACTTCCCGACCCGGATTTCCTTCCAGGTCACCTCCAAGATCGACAGCCGCACCATCCTAGGCGAAATGGGGGCCGAGCAGCTTCTGGGTCAGGGTGACATGCTCTACATGGCCGGTGGCTCCAAGATCATCCGCTGCCACGGCCCGTTCGTCTCGGATGAAGAGGTTGAAGAGATCGTCAACCATCTCAAGGCGTTTGGCCCGCCCGAATATGTCAGCGGCGTGGTCCAAGGCCCGGACGACGAAAAAGCCGACAATATCGACGCCGTGCTGGGGCTCAACACTGGCGGCAACACCGACGGCGAAGACGCGCTTTACGATCAGGCCGTTGCCATCGTCATCCGCGACCGCAAGTGCTCCACCTCCTATATCCAGCGCAAGCTCGCCATCGGCTACAATAAGGCCGCGCGGCTTGTGGAACAGATGGAAGAAGAGGGTGTGGTCAGCGCGGCGAACCACGTTGGCAAACGCGAAATCCTCGTGCCGGAACAGTAAAGACCTGCCGATCAGATCACAAAAACGGGCGTTGCTATCGTATAGCAGCGCCCGTTTCGCCATATAGGGATCAAGAGTACCGAGCAGACAGGACACACGACCCGATGCGACACCGTTTCCTTGCCCTTGTGGCAGCCCTCACCTGGTTCTGGGCCATGCCCGCAGCGGCGCAGCAATTGTCTCTGAATGCGCTGTCCAACTATCTCAACCAGCTCACCAGCGCCGAGGCGACCTTCACCCAGATCAACGCCGATGGGACTATCTCCACGGGGACGCTCTATATCCGCCGCCCCGGCAAGGTGCGGTTCGAATACAACCCGCCCGAACAGGCCTTGGTGATGGCGAATAACGGCGCTGTGGTGGTGTTTGACCGCAAACTGGGGGGAGACCCGGAAAGCTATCCGCTCAACCGTACACCGTTGGGGCTGATCCTTGCACGCAATGTCGATCTCGGCCGCGCCAATATGGTGGTCGCACATGGCTATGACGGCACGGCGACGACAGTAACGGCGCAAGACCCCGACAACCCCGAATATGGCAGCATCCAGCTCAAGTTCACCGACAACCCGGTCGAACTGCGCCAATGGGTGATTACCGATGATGGCGGCGGTCAGACAACGGTGGTGCTGGGGGCGCTGGATCGCAAGCAATTGCCAAACAGTCTTTTCAACATCGAAGAAGAGCGCCGCGCAAACCGGTAGAACACCGATACATCACGCACCGCCCGCGTGCGGCGCTGCAAACGCCCCGATCGTCGGGGCGATTGCCACAAGCTCAGGCCTCGGCCTGCGCAGGTCCGACGCCGTTGCGCAGAACGACGAAACAGAAAAGCGCCATCGAGAGCAAGGCCAGAACCGACCCGGCCTTGGCAAGCGTCTCTCCTTGCTCCGTGATGGCCAAAGCAATCCCGGGGATCAGTACCACAACAGATGCCAGTGTCAGCGCGTAATGGACCTTTGCCAGACCAGAGGCTGCAGCCTTGGGTGACAAGGCGTAATACGCCCCAAAAACAGACATGGCGACAAAACCGATCAAGTTCAGGTGTCCGTGCGCTGGCGACAAGCTGTGATCATGTGTGGCCGACATCTGGATACCCCAGGCCATGCCGATCAGGGCAAACAGCGCGCCGGTGGCGAAAAAGGGAGTAGCGATGGATTTCATGGTTAGTCCTCTCTGGTGGTGTCGGATCACGCGTCTAGCGGCGGTCCGGTGAATGTCAGGTCATACGCTTTGGCACAGGCCTCGATGGCGGCCATGTCCTCGGGAATCCGGTAGTCATGACGCGCCATTTCGGCGAAAAATCCCTCAAACCCACCTGGTGTCAGGATGATCAGGTGACGGCTGGGCAGATCGCTTGAGACCTGAAACGTGTGTTCCACGCCTTTCGGAACAAAGACGGTCCGCCCGGGGCCGCAGTCGAAGGTTTCACCAGCCATCCAAAAAGTGCAATCGCCGCTCAGCAAAACGAAGGTTTCATCTGCATCATGATGGATGTGCCGGGGCGGCCCCGATTTCGGCGGCGACACCGAGTCGGTGATCGACAAGGCTCCTTTGCTCTCGGCGGAAGACAAGAGCGTCAGGTAGTGAACGCCCTGCCAAGAGATGGTGTCAGGGTCCAATATGGGATGAGACATCGTTTCCTCCAAAGGTCTCCGGGAAACGAAAGCGCTTTCGTATCAGCAGAGTAATGCAGAAGAATTCATGTGAAAAATTGATTGTTTGTATTTAAGCTATTTGTATGGCGAATTTACGAACCTTCGATCTCAATCTCCTCCGCGTGCTCGACGCCTTGCTGCAGGATCATTCAACGGTCCGTGCGGGCCAGAGGCTTGGACTGTCACAACCTGCAGTCTCGGCCGCGCTTCAACGCTTGCGCGACGCGTTCGGGGATGAGTTGTTCTTCCGTAAGGGGCAGGGTCTTGTGCCCACACATTTCGCCCTGTCACTAGAAGTGCCGGTGCAGAATGCCCTTGATCATATTGGCAGATTGCTGGCCGGACCGGACGGCTTTGATCCCATGAACTGCACCGACGGCATTCGCCTCTCCGGCAGCGATTTCTTTGCCGAGATGCTGATGCCCAAACTGGCAGAGCACCTGCAGGTTGCGGCACCGGGGATGCGGGTGCATCTCGTTGATCTTGTCGCGGACTCCTACGTCGACACGCTCGACCGGCACCAAGTGGATATTGCGTTGATCCCACAGATTGACCTGCCAGACTGGGTCGAATGCCAGAAGGTGTTTCAGTCTGCCTTTGCCGTCATCGCGCGCAAAGGCAATGCGCGCCTCCGACGTGCGGGCATAACGCCGGGCGGGGTGATTCCGATCGACCTCTACTGCGATCTTGGGCATGTGGTGTTTTCGCCCGAAGGCAATTCTCGATCCCTTGGCGATGCGGCTTTGGAACGGGTCGGCCGCTCGCGTCGTGTCGTCATGACGATGCCCGTCTTCTCCGGCGTCTATCGCGCGGTCGCAGGGTCCGATCTGGTGGCATTGTTGCCGGTTCAAATGGCCCGTGAAGTTGCGCCGTTCGTTGGAGTGGAAATTTACAGGCCGCCCATGCCGGTGCCCAACGCGCAGCTCTGTATGGTGTGGCATCGTCGGAACAGCGCCAATCCGGCGCATATCTGGATGCGCGATCAGATCGCCAAACTCTTGGCGCCGCTGGACACACCCAAGCTCACAGACTGATGTTTTAACAAAGGGTTAAAGGGGCAGTGCAACTGTCCCAATGTTTCGCGCGCGAAACATTGGGGCCGCTTCGGACCTATCTGCGCACAGGGCAGGTTGCCAGCTGACCCTGGTACATGGACGACCGCGCCGCGACCTCATCCGCTACGCGCAGCAGCCACGCCTTGCCATTATACGTGCCGCGTGCAAACCCGGTCCGACCCTCGTGATAGGCAAGGTATTGGTTGCGCGCGTCGGCCAGCGAAATGCCCAGTCGGCGGTTCGACTCGGCCATGTACCAGCCCATGAAATCCGCCGCATCTCCGATATTGTTACGGCGTGCGCGGAACTTGCGCTGATCCTTCTGGTACTCTTCCCAAGTCCCGTTCAGCGCCTGGCTGTACCCAAAGGCCGAGCTTTGCCGCCCCATCGGGATCACGCCCAGCGTATACCGGAACGGCGTTCGGGCGTCCGACTTGAACTTGCTCTCTTGGTACATCGACGCCATCTGCACATGTACCGGAACCCCCCAGCGCCGCTCCGCCATGCGAAAGGCGCGCAGGTAGCCGGGGCGCTGTTGCAGGATCGAACAGGCATTGTCGAGATTGCGGGGCGCCGATGTGCCGCCGCCGCCCCCACATGAGGCGGCCAGCAAAACGATCACAAGGGCGCGAAAGATTCTGCTCATGGGCCTCTCGCTCTTCAGTCGAAGGCAGTTGCTCTGCCTTTCGGATTATTGCCAGTTTAGCGCAAAGGGGACGCAGGGGAAATCACAATTGCTCGGGGCGGCAAGCCCTTGCCATCACACGAAAAACCCTTGTCTCGCATTTCATCACAGATTGTTTCCACGAAATTGACCTCAAGAATTGGACAATTTGGCGAAAATCAGGCAGGTATATGGCAACGGACAGGACTCATGATCAGACAACGCGCAAAATACAACATTGGCCAGGTCGTTCGCCATCGCCGTCACCCCTTCCGGGGGGTGGTCTTTGACGTGGACCCGGAGTTCAACAATACCGAAGAATGGTATGAGGCGATCCCCGAGGACATTCGTCCGGCCAAGAAGCAGCCGTTCTACCATCTGCTGGCCGAGAACGAACAAAGCTTCTACGTCGCCTATGTTTCTGAACAGAACCTGATCGCAGACTATTCCGGCGAACCCGTCGAACACCCGGATGTGCCCGATCTTTTCGGCGCGTTTGAGGATGGCAGCTACGAGCTGCAATTCCAGTACAACTGAACGATCTCTCTTCTCTCTCTTCGTTTGCCACGACTATCGAGTAAGGGCTCCCAACCGGGAGCCCTTTTCTCATGCGCCGTTCAGCAGCGAAACAAATCGGTCGATCTCGCTGTCGGGCAGGGACCAATCGCAGACCAGTCGCCCCTTCAGTACCGCGTCGGCGGGCCCTTCGCCCACGTCATCACCCGACACGTGATAGCGCGCACCGCCTGCCTGTAGCTTCTGGTGCAAGGCACGGGGGGCACGGAAAAAGATCATGTTGGCGGTGACATCGTTGACGATCTCCACCTCATTGCACTTGCGCAGACCGTCCAGCAGATGCGCCGTCTTGGCGTTGGATTTCTGCGCGAGGTCTTTCCAGAGGTCGTCCCGCAGATACGCGGCCATCTGCGCCGACAGGTAGCGGTGCTTGGAGAAAAGATGCCCACCACGCTTGCGGCGCAGTTCGAACTCCCACGCTTTGGCCGGGTCGAAAAACACCACCGCTTCAACCCCCATCAGCCCGTTCTTGGTGCCGCCGAAAACCACCACATCAACGCCCAGCTTCCATGACATTTCAGCCGGGGTACAGCCCAGCGCGACCGCGGCATTGGCGAAACGTGCGCCGTCGAGATGGACAGGGAGATCGTAAGACTTGGCCACATCACAGAGCGCCTGCAACTCCGCAAGGCTGTAGACATTGCCCACCTCGGTCACCTGCGTGATCGACACCGCCCCGCGGCGCGGACCATGCACACCGCGATTGCCCTGGCTTTCGATCGCGCGTGTGAGCGCTTCGGGTGTCATCCGGTCCGATCCCTGCACCAGAGTCAGCTTTGCGCCACCAGTGTAGAATTCGGGCGCGTTGCACTCGTCCTCTTCGATATGAGCCATCGGGGTGCAGAACACCGTATCGAACGGCTCGACCAGCGTCGCCAGTGCGAGCGCGTTGGCCGCCGTACCGGTGGCGGTAAGATAAACCGCGGCTTCGGGTACTTCGAACAGATCGCGGATACGCTGCCGTACCTCGTCCATCATGGGGTCGGCGCCATAACCCATCATGTGGCCCTCGTTGACCTCGGCCAGAACGTCCAGAACGGCCTGCGGCACGGGCCCGCTGTTGTCAGAGGCAAAGAACATCAGATCGGCTCCTCGATAATGTGGTCTTCCCAGTCGTCTTCATCGACTTCAAATTCGGCCACGGTGCGGTTTCGCATCGAAATCCCGGCCGCATGCACGGTTTCCGGCGTGCCGGAGATCAAAGGGTGCCAGTCAAACAGCGGCTTGCCTTCCCACAAGAGACGGTAGGCGCAGGTGCGGGGCATCCAGTAGGCGTGGTCGTCGATATTCGATGGCTTCAGAACAATACATTCCGGCACGAACTGATGCCGGATCTCGTATTGCGCACAGCGGCAGGTGCTGTCGTCAAACAGCCGGCAGGCGACGCGGGTCAGCTCCACATGGCCGGTGTCTTCGTCCTCGAGCTTGTTCAGGCAGCACTTGCCACAGCCGTCACACAACGCTTCCCATTCCTGCGGGTTGAGGTCGGTCAGAGCCTTGCGTTCCCAGAACCGAGGCGTGAGACCAGTGCGATCAATCGGGTCTTTGCTCATAGCGCGGACAGGATCGTGCGCGCCTTGGCGCAGTCGTCATTCATCTGCGTGATCAACGCCTCAAGGCTGTCGAATTTCAACTCGGGTCGCAGGTATTCGACCAGCGCGACCGAGACAGTGGCCCCGTACAAATCGCCGGTGAAATCAAACAGGAAGGTCTCCAGATTGGCGCGGTTTTCCCCGAACATCGGGCGCACCCCAATCGACGACGCGCCGTGATACGACCCGGCATGTGGGCCGTCCAGCACATCGACCAGCACGGCATAGACTCCGAATTTGGGCGGATGCAGCCCGTCGATGGACATGTTGGCGGTAGGGTACCCGAGTTCGCGCCCGCGCTGTTCGCCGCCGATCACTTCACCTTCGATGCGGTGCCAGTGGCCCAGCATGTCGGCAGCTTGTCGTGGGTTCCCATCGGACAGCGCTGTGCGGATTGCGGTCGAGGACACGGCGCCCGAGTCTGCCGTCACCAGATCGGCCACGGTGACACCGAACCCCATCTCTGTGCCAAATCGGCGCAGATCGTTCACGTCACCCGCGCGGCCCTTGCCGAAACAGAAATCCGCACCGACCACGACATGGCGCAGCCCGAGCCCTTTGGAGATCACGTTCGCTGCGAAACCTTCGGGCGTCAGCGCGGCCAACTGGCTGTTGAAGTTCAGTTCGTAAAGCACATTGACCCCAAGCTTGCGCAACCGGGTCGCCCGCGCGGTGGCGTTCATCAGGCGAAACGGTGGGGCGTCCGGGGCGAAGTATTCGCGGGGATGCGGCTCGAACGTGACAACGCCCAAAGGCGCGTCGGGCATAGCATCGCGAGCAAGTTTGATTACGGCCTGATGGCCGAAATGCACGCCGTCGAAATTACCGATGGCCACGGTCGCGCCCTTGTCGGCGCCTGCTACGAATTGATAATCCCGCACGATCTTCATGCGCAGAGGACTAGCGGTGGCGTTGGGGGGTTGCAATCCCCGCTGCGGGCTGGCGGGGATTTTCCGTCGACGGAAAATCGCGGATGCGTCGACGCATCCGCGCCCTTGGCGGGATCAGTCGAATTTGCGGGACGGGGCGAGCACCTTGGCCTCGCCGATCAGCACCTTCTTGCCATCAACCGAGCAATGGCAATCCAGCGTCACGCGCCGCTTGGCGATGTCGATATCGACCACCTTGACCTCGGCATAGACCACGTCGCCGGGGCGCACGGGGGCGAGGAACTTGAGGGTCTGGCCCATATAGACCGCGCCATGGCCCGGCAGTTGCTCTCCGATCACGGCCGAGATCAGGCCAGCGGTCAGCATCCCATGCGCGATGCGGCCTTCGAAGATCGTGTCCTGCGCGTATTCATCGTCGAGATGCACCGGATTCCGGTCGGTCGAGACTTGCGCGAACATCTCGATGTCCTGATCCGTCACCTCTTTGCGCAGGTGGCGAGACATCCCCATTTCGATGTCTTCGATGCAGATTGTTCCGCGTGGCAAGTTGTCCAACATTTCGCACTCCACTCGAAGGCGACAAAGTAATAAAAAACTAAGTCATGCGCCCGGTTTGGCAACTTTATTACTTTGCAACCGCAGAAAAGCAAGCAAAATCTGCGTCAGCGGAGTTGACCAATCGTATAGGTTGGAGACGCGTTTTCCTTTGCGAGATAAGCGCTTAGGGCCTCCGGGTCGGGCTGGTGCGACGTTTTTGTCTCGGCTGCGGCAAGTCCGCCGGAAATGAAGAGGGAATCGATGTCCTCACCCATCGCGCCGTCAATGTCGGTGTGGATGCCATCGCCAATTGCCAGAATGCGGCTTGGCTCCACGTCCACGCCAAGGGCCGCGATGCGGCGGCGGGCGAGGTCATAGATCGGGGGATGGGGCTTGCCGAAGTAGAGGCTCTCGCCACCCATTTCCGTATAGAGCGCCGCCAGTGCCCCGGCGCACCATTCCCGCTTTTCACCGCGATCCACCACGATATCCGGGTTGGCGCAGAGCAGTTTCAGACCTTTCTGCTTGGCATAGAGAAACTGCGGATGATTCACCGCCGGGTCGGCATGCGGGTCGAACGGGCCGCAACAGACGATGCCGTCTGCCTCTTCCAGTTCGACGCGTTGAATGTTCACCGGATCGTCGATCAGTTCCATCGGGGCAAAGAAGGTCTCGTCAAAGGCCAGGCCCATGAACCAGACCTTTTCACCGACCGCGCCGCGGAACATTGCCGCGCGCGCGCTGTCGCCGCTGGTGGCGATGCTGTCATAGCAATCCTCTGGCACGTTCAGGCGCACAAGCTGCTTGGCCACCTCATGCCGCGACCGGGGGGCGTTGGTCAGAAGAACCACCGTGCCGCCGCCCTGTTTGAAGCCGCGCAATGCGGCGACCGCCTCTTCATGCGCCGTGACGCCGTTATGCACGCAGCCCCACAGATCGACCAAGAGCACGTCGTAGCGGTTTGCGATGTCGGCGAGGGAAGAGATGATCTGGGTCATGGGGTCCGTCTTTCTGTCGAGGATGGTCTCTGGTCACATGAAAAAGGGGGTGCCGTCCAGCACCCCCTTCGTAAACGCACCTTAGGGCGTTTCGGTTCAGAGCTTGAGGTTCGGGATGATCTGCTTTTTGCGGCTGACCACGCCGGGCAGGACCACGGTGTCACCCGACACGGTTGCGCCAAAGCTCTTCTCGGCCAGGGTTTTCACCAGATCGTTCGGCACCAGAAGGGTCGATTCTTCTTTCAGGATGTCGACGACGAAGAGGATCACCTGATCGACGCCGTCTTCCTTGGCGACATCGACCATCGACGCCATCAGGCTGTCCTTGCGGTCAAGCACGATGGCCGGCGAGGTGGTTTCCAGAACCGAGACGCGGAACTTGGTGCCCTCGACCGGGTACTCCTTGCTGTCCATGCGCAGGAGTTCGGCGTCGGAGAACGCCGACACGTCGGATTTCGCGGCGAACATCTCGGCGGCGAAGTCAGGGATCGACACGCCAAGGTCGTCCGCCAGGGCGTGAGCGATGGCCTTGTCTTCCTGCGTGGTCGTCGGCGAACGGAATTCCAGCGTGTCGCTGAGGATGCAGGACAGCATCGCGCCCTTGATGCCGCGCGGGGCTTGGGCAAGGTCGTCGCCGATCATCTTGTACATGATGGTGGCGGTGCAGGCGACGGGTTCGATGCGGATGTCGATCGGGCCTTTGGTTTCCAGACCCCCGACCAGCTTGTGGTGGTCGATGATCGCGCGGATGTCGGCGCTGTTGATCACGTTGGGGAGTTCGGCCGGGTTGTTGGTGTCAACGATGACGACCGGCTGGTCTGCGTCGACGGTCGAGATGATCTCGGGCTTGTCGAGGTTCCAATGGTCGAGCACGAAGGCGGCTTCGGTGTTGGGCTCGCCCAGCAGGACGGGCTTGGCAGCCTCACCCTTGATCTGGTTGAGATACCACGCCCAGATGATCGGGCTGCCGGTGCTGTCGGTGTCGGGGGATTTGTGTCCGAAAACGAGGGTTGTCATGTCGGGCCTCTGCTCTGCCAAAATCGGGTCGCGCGCCTTATAGGGCGCGCAATCCGGGTTGTCACCTGTGGCAGTTTGCACCTGCGGCATGAGCGCGGGAAACCGCGACGACGCGGTTTGGCGGAGCGTCGACGCTCCGCCTGCGCTTAGTTTGCGACCTGTTCTCTGAGGATAGAGGCGGTGAGGGAGATGAGGAGATAGATGCCGGAGAAGACGAGGAAGGTCAGCAGGGTGTTCTCGAAGGCGCGGGGGTAGCTTGGGTCCTGAGCGGCGAC